>CAZBLT010000042.1:0-22801 GCA_964492745.1 uncultured Anaerolineaceae bacterium | reverse complement strand
CAAAACATTAGAGCTAAGATCCGGCAGCAGCTCCAGTTGCTTCGCGATTTGGAACTGATTGAGCACGTGGGGCCTGGCCGCTGGCGCAAGCGATGATCGGGCACCTAGGTCAGAGAATATCCAAGTGCAAGCCGGCAACTCAATCATTCATGCCTGTATAATGCGTTCGATATGAAGCCATCAAAGCGCTTAATCCCGATGCCGGCGCTTGTGGGCGTCAGCGCGGCCTTGGGCCTGGTGCTGGCGGCGCTTTTCGCCGCGCCACGGGTTGTGCTGGTGGAGCCGGCCGGGGGTGCCGTGAACGTCCCGGCGTCCACGCGGTTGAGGCTGGGCTTCAGCCAACCCATGAACGTCGCCTCCGTGCGCGCCCACCTGTCGATCGACCCACCGTTGCCGGGCCGCTACCTGTGGGAGGCGCGCGAACTGATTTTCGAGCCAGAGCACTTCTGGCCTTCAGGGGGCGAGGTTAAGGTGACGCTCACCGCCGGGGTGCGATCGAGGCTGGGCCTGCCCATGCTGCGCAGCAAATCCTGGACCTTCGAGGTAGGGGATCCGCGCATCGCTTATTTATGGCCGGCAGAAGGACCTGCCCAGCTCTACGCACGTACACTAGGAGATCCCCAGGAGACCGAGGCCCTGACAGAGGCTCCCTTGGGCGTGATCGACTACGCGATCGCGGGGGACGGAGTACGGGTGGCCTATAGCGTCATGCGCCCGGGGGGCGCGACTGAGCTGCGGATCCTGAATCTGGTTTCCCTGGAGGATCAGCAGGTGCTCGCTTGCCAGGCCGACCGTCCCTGCCGTTCGCCCTCCCTATCCCCGGATGGGCGCTGGATGGCCTTTGAGCGCCAGGAACTGGCGTTAGGCGAGGCGGGCCGGCTGACTACGCAGAGGAGGAGCCTTTGGCTGTTGCCCCTTCGGGAGGCGGGACCGCCGGTAGAGGTTGGCGGCGGGGAAGGCTCGCGCGCTAGCCCGCTGTGGTCGCCCACCGGCTGGTTGAGCTACTACGACGACCATATTCAAGCCATTATCGTGGCCGAGGTCGATCTCGAAGGTCAGACGAGCCCTCTGCGCTTCATCCCAAGCAGCCTGGGGCTGCTTGGAACATGGTCGCCCAACGGGCTTGCGTTCATCTTCCCGGAGATCGTGTTCGCACAGGCCGCCTCTGCGGAGGATGGGACACCCAGCGAGACCTTCTATAGTCATCTCTACCGGGTCGAGATCGCGGATGGCCGCACCTCGGACATCTCCCCCGGAGAGGAAAGGCTGGTGGAGGACGCCTCGCCGGTCTTCAGCCCGGATGGATCTTGGATTGCCTTCACCCGCAAGTATCTTGACCCCGGCCGCTGGACGCCAGGGCGCCAAATTTGGATCATGAGAGCCGATGGCAGCGAAGCACGGGCGCTGACGGAGGATCCCGATGCGCTCTACTCGGCCCTGGTATGGAGCCCGGATGGCAAGCGCCTGGCCTTCATGCGCAGAAATATGGCGACAGCGGGCGCACAACCAGAGATCGGCTGGCTGCAAGTGGAGGGCGGTGATCGCCAGCGGCTAGCGCAGGATGGGTTCCTGCCCGCCTGGATCCCCTAGCCAGAGCGCTTCAGCAGAAATCTCCGAACTCAGGCTTCACGGCCTTGAGCAGATCCGCGCGGGAGAGAATCAAGCCGGCATTGGGGATCCCGGCGCCCATGGAGAGCGTATCCTCATCTTGAATACGGCGGTCGGCCAGGATGCGGATCGAGGATGGCAGGCCGATGGGGGAGACAGCTCCCGGCGGGTAGCCGGTGACGCGCTGCACCTCTTCGCGGTCGGCGGTGGTGATGCGCGAGACGCCCAGGAAGCGCCGCAGCTTCTTCCAATCGACCTGTCGATCGCCGGGCATCATCACCAGGATGTAGCGCTCGCCTTCGAGCCGGAAGAGCAGCGAGCGCACGATTTGCTCTGGCCGCAAGCCGCGCTCGCGGGCCGCCTGCGCCAGCGAGCGCAGGGGCTGCGGGTGCAGGTGCAGGCGGTAGGGGATCCCCAGGACATCGAGCGTTTTCGTGACGGGCGTCTCGGTCTCCATGGTCCATGATTGTACTCCAGCAGTGGTGGCATAAAGATGAAGGCCTTGGGAGGACGAGCCTCCGCGGGCGCTCCCTCCTCATTTTCGCCGGCTTGGCGCAGGCCAACCTTTGCTATAATCTTTCTGCCGCTTGGATCGGGCCAAGACCTAGACGGCAGGGTGCCAGCAACCACTATCCCGCCCCATGGCCCGGGCGGGTCTTCTTTCCTCGGGCCGACGGGCGTCTCACTCGAAGGAGGAGATAGCCATGTCCAAGCAAGAATCCCCGCTTGATCGTTCCAAGGTCACCACGCGCACTTTCCAACAGAAGAAGGCCAAAGGCGAACCCATCACCATGCTTACTGCGTATGACTACGGCACCGCGCTCGCCGTAGACCGCGCCGGCATCGACTCGATTCTGGTGGGTGATTCGCTCGGGATGGTGGTGCTCGGATACGAGAACACCCTGCCAGTCACGATGGATGACATGATCCACCACTGCCGGGCGGTGGCGCGTGGGGCCCGCTACGCTCTGCTCATCGGAGATATGCCCTTCCTTTCCTATCAAGTTTCGGTTGAGGAGGCGGTGCGCAACGCAGGACGATTCCTGCAAGAGGCAGGCATGGATGCGGTGAAGCTGGAGGGCGGCCGAGAGCGGTTGCAAGCTGTGCGGGCCATCGTGGGTGCCGGCATTCCGGTGATGGGCCATCTGGGGCTCACGCCCCAGTCCGTGCATCAATTGGGCGGCTTCCGGGCGCAAGCCAAGGGCGCCGGGGAGGCCAGGCGGTTGATCGAGGATGCCGATCTGCTTCAGGAGGCAGGCTGTTTCGCGCTCGTGCTGGAATCGATCCCCAGCCAGCTCGCCCAGTTAGTTTCGAAACGCCTGGAGATTCCCACGATTGGCATCGGTGCCGGCGCAGGATGTGACGGGCAGGTGCTCGTGACGCACGATTTGCTGGGGCTCTTCGATCGCTTCACCCCGCGCTTCGTCAAGCAATATGCCCAACTGCATGCAACGATGGCCGAAGCCATCGCGGCCTACCGGGAGGACATCGCCGCCGGGCGATTCCCCGGGCCGGAGCACAGCCTGGAGATGGACGCGGACGCCTGGGAGGCCTTGCAGAAGGAGCTAGGTCATGGCTAAGAAACCGGATCTGCTTATTATGGGGAGCGGTGCCATGGCCTGCTTGTTCGGGGCGCGTCTGGCTCCTCTCGCCGACGTGACTCTACTGGGCACATGGGAGGCTGGCCTGGCAGCGATCGAGCGCCAGGGCATCCGCGTGCTCGGGCCCGATGGCCAGGAACAGCGCCAGCGCGTCCGCGTGGCGCGGGAGCCATCGGCCTGCCGGGGCGCTCGCCAGGCGCTGGTGCTGGTCAAGTCCTGGCAGACCGAACGGGCCGCCCGCCAGTTGGCCGAATGCCTCGACCCTGAGGGCGTGGCCCTCACGCTTCAGAATGGTCTGGGCAATCTGGAGATTCTCGTTGACCACCTTAACCCCGAGCGGGCTGCGCTTGGGATCACGACCATGGGGGCCACGCTGGTTGAGCCGGGCATAGTGCGCGTGGGGGGTGTGGGGCCGACCCATGTTGCCAGCCACCCGCGCCTGGGCCCGGTGGCCTCGCTGCTGGAGCAGGCCGGGTTTGAAGTTCATTTCGAGGCCCAGATGGTGTCGCTGGTGTGGGGGAAGCTGGCCATCAACGCCGCCATCAACCCCCTAACCGCCATGCTGGAGGTGCCCAACGGCGAACTCTTGCAACGTGAGGGGACTCTGGCCATCATGACCGAGGCGGCCCGCGAGGCCCAGGCGGTGGCCGAGGCCCGAGGCGTCGGGCTACCCTTCGCCGAGGCCGCGGCCCGCGCCCTGGAGGTCGCCGAAAGGACTGCCGCCAATCACTCCTCGATGCTGCAAGATATCCGCCGCGGCGCGCCGACCGAAATCGAAGCGATCTGCGGAGCAGTTGTCCGCGAGGGGCGGCGCCATGGCGTGGAAACGCCCGTCAATTGGACGCTCTGGCATCTGGTTCAGGCCAAGGCGCAAGGAAGCAAAGGAGCTCATTCATGAGGGTTGCTCGTAGCCTCAAGGATCTTCGGGCAGGGCGCGCGGAGCTGTCCTCGCCCTTTGGCCTGATTCCCACAATGGGATATCTGCATGAAGGTCATCTCTCGCTCGTGCGTCGAGCCAGGCAGGAGTGTCAAAGCGTGGGGGTGAGCATCTTTGTGAATCCGACCCAGTTCGGCCCGCACGAGGATCTGGAGGCCTACCCCCGGGATGAGGCCCGGGACCTGCGCTTGCTGGAAGCTGAAGGCGTGGATCTGGTCTGGTTACCGCCGGTGGAGGAGGTCTACCCGCCAGGGTCGCAGACCTGGGTAGAAGTCGATGGGCTGACCCAGCCGCTAGAGGGCGCCCATCGCCCCGGCCATTTTCGCGGGGTGACGACTGTGGTGGCGAAGCTCTTCAACGCTTTTCGACCCGATCGGGCCTATTTCGGTCAGAAGGACGCCCAGCAGGCGCTTGTGATCCGGCGTATGACCCTAGACCTGCTCTTCCCGCTGGAGGTGATTGTCTGCCCTACTGTTCGCGAGGCGGACGGTTTGGCGATGTCCAGCCGCAATGCCTATCTGGATCCTGAGGAACGGAAGGCCGCCACGGTGCTCTATCGGGCGCTGCGCGCTGCCCAGGAAGCGTTTGAGCAGGGAGAGCGGGAGGCTGAATCCTTGCGGCAGACGATGACCCGGGTGCTCGCGAGCGAGCCGCGGGCGAAGGTGCAATATATTTCTGTGGCCAACCCCGAAACCCTGGACGAACTCCAGGGCTCCGTTGAGCGGGCCCTGCTGTCCATGGCGGTGTTCATAGGGCGGACGCGGCTGATCGACAACATACTCATCGGCGGCTGACTTTCCGGGACGAGCATAGGCGCGGGCCCCGGGGAACCGGCGTGGCCCGCGCACGCGGGGAGGACAATCATGCTCCTGGCAATCGATATCGGCAACACCAACATCACGCTGGGCATCTACGAGGGCGAGGCGCTGGAGGATGCCTGGCGGCTGGCCACTGTGCATGAGCGGATGCCGGATGAATACGGCCTGCAGATCCTCGGACTTCTGGACCACGCTGGCTGCTCCGTGGAACATATCGAAGCGGTGGCAATGGCGTCGGTCGTACCGCCGCTCACACGGACCTTCATCGAGGCCTGCCGGCACTATCTGTCGAAGGAGCCCTTCGTGGTCGATGCCGGCGTGAGGACGGGCCTCAAGATCCGCTACGAAGACCCCAAGCACGCGCTGGGGGCCGACCGTGTGGTCGACGCAGTGGCCGTGCTCCAACTCTACGGCGGACCGGCCTGTGTGGTTGACTTTGGGACGGCCACCACGTTCGACGCCATCTCGGGCGAGGGCGAGTATCTGGGGGGCGCCATCGCGCCTGGCATCGGCATTGCGGCGGATGCCCTCTTCCTGCGCACAGCCAAACTGCCGCGCGTCGAGTTGGCCAGACCCCCAAGCCCCATCGGACGCAACACTGTGCATGCCATCCAGTCGGGCCTGCTCTACGGTTATGTGGGACTGGTGGAAGGGATGGTGGCCCGGTTCCGGCGCGAATTGGGGAAATCGATGAAGGTCATCGGAACGGGCGGGCTTGCGCCTCTCATCGCCGAGGAAACCGAGGTGATCGAGATTCAAGCCCCCTGGCTGACTCTGGATGGGCTGCGGATTGTGTGGTCGCTCAACCAATAGCGCCTGCAAGCCATATCTCACGTTTTGAAACCTTATGCGTTATATGCATGAGCGGTCCATTGAGACGATATCCCATGAGCGAGGTTCCCTTCGAAAGGCTCATCGAGATGTACGCCGGGGAGCTCCTTGGTTATCTTCGGCGGCTCACTGGTTCCCGCGAGGACGCGGAAGATTGTCTCCAGGAGGCCTTCCTGCGGGCCTATCGCGCCTTTCCGTCGCTGCGGCCTGACAGCAATCCCCGCGCCTGGCTCTATACGATCGCGAGTCGAGTGGCCTATTCGCATGGACGCCGGGCCGCACGGCGCCGCCATGCGTTGGCTGGGGCCGCGCCTCTGACCTCGCAGAGAGCGCAATCGGCGGAATCGCAGGCCGAGCAAGCCGAGCTTCTGCAGGCTGTGCGGGCATTTGTGCGCCGTCTGCCGCACAAGCAACGCGCCGCACTGGTCATGCGCCGCTATCAGGGCCTGGGATATGAGGTCATCGGAGAGGTCCTGGGCTGCTCGCCCGAAGCAGCCCGCGCCAGCGCGTACCAGGCGCTCAAGAAGCTTCGGGTGCATTTCGCCGAGGAGGTATCCTCATGAAACGGGAGCAGAGGCTTGGCGAGCGAGACCTCCAGCGCTGGCTGGGCGATTCGCCGGGACGGCCGGTCCGCAGCGCTTTGCTGGAGGCGCTGGATCGGATTTTGGGGGAATCGCCCAAACCTGAGGAGGCTGGGGAGGTGTTGGCAAGGGTGCGCCAGGAGATCGATCAGGCCCGTCCCAATGTTGTCTATTACGACACCTTCGAAGGCACGCCTTTCGGCGAACTCCACATCGCCGTGAGCGACCGCGGTGTCCTAGCTCTGAGCCTGGGCTGCCCGCTCGAGGAATTCCTGACGCATCTGAAACGCTGGACCGGCCTCACTCCGCGGCGGGATCCGGGACGTGTGGCCCGGGCGGGGCGGCAAGTCGGGGAATATCTTCAAGGCCGGCGCAAATCCTTCGATCTGCCTGTAGATCTGAGACTACTGACGCCCTTTCAGCGGCGGGTGCTCGAGTGCATCTCGGCGCTGGCCGCAGGCGAAGTGGCCACCTATGGGCAGGTGGCGGCCTGGCTGGGCAAGCCGGGCGCAGCGCGGGCAGTGGGCCAGGCGCTGGCCCGCAACCCCGTGCCGCTTATCGTTCCCTGCCACCGGGTGCTGGCCTCGGATGGTTCCCTGGGTGGCTACTCCGGTGGGCAGGGCCCGGCCACGAAGCTGCGCTTGTTGCAGATGGAGGGTGCGCCACTGCCCTTCCCGAAAGGCAGCGCGGGATGAGCACCGATCCATGGCAGGACCTGGAACACCAGATCATCGCCTGCCGGCGATGCCCGCGGTTGGTTGCCTGGCGGGAGCAGGTGGCGTCCGTCAAGCGCCGGGCCTACCGCGACTGGGACTACTGGGGCCGGCCTGTTCCCGGGTTTGGAGACCGGGCAGCCAGGTTGCTGATCGTGGGCCTGGCTCCCGGTGCGCATGGCGCCAACCGCACCGGCCGGATGTTCACGGGCGATCGCTCGGGCGAGACGCTCTTTGGGGCGCTCTATCGCGCCGGTTTCGCCAACCAGCCTGATTCCAGGCAGCGTGAGGATGGTCTTGTGCTAAGCGACGCCTTCGTGACAGCCGCGGCGCGCTGCGCGCCTCCTAAGAATCGCCTCACGGCCCAGGAGCTTGACCATTGCAGGCCCTTTCTAATCCGAGAGATGGCCCTGCTGGCTCAAATGCGGATTATCCTGGCGCTGGGAAGGGTGGCGTTCCAGGCCTGCGAGCGGGCTTTGCGAGAGCGAGGCCACTCCGTGCCGCGCCTCCAATTCAGGCACGGGGGATGGTATCCGCTGGAAGGGTCAGGCCTGATCTTGGTAGCCTGTTACCATCCCAGTCAGCAAAATACGCAGACGGGCCGGCTGACCCTCGGGATGCTCGATGCGGTGTTTGGCCGCATCAGCAGCGCACTTGATGGGGTTTGATACTGTAACCGGCAAATGTCGGGAAACCCTAAACGCTAAGGAGCGTGCATGGCAGAGCGCATAGAAGAACGATCTACGGCGGGCGCATCCAGCGAGGGCCGCCAGGTCACACCCCTGGGGCTTGCAAACCTCTTCATTGTCTATCTGGTCTGGGGCAGCACCTACCTGGCGATCCGGGTGGCGGTGCGTCCTGGCGCGGGAATCCCACCTTTCACATTAGGGTTCGGGCGCATGACGCTCGCGGGGGTGCTGCTGCTTGCGCTGGCGGCCCTGAAGTCAGATCTGCGCCGGCCCAGCCTGCGCGAACTGGGCGTCTTGGTCGCCTCCGGTCTTCTGCTCTGGACGGTGGCGAACGGCATGGTGGCCTGGGCGGAGCAGAGGGTGGATTCCTCGCTGGCAGCGCTGATGATCGCCACCATTCCTCTTTGGACGGTGGTTTTCGAATCGTTGCTCGATCGCCGGCGGCCCAGCGGAAGGCTCGTTCTCTTCCTTCTCTTGGGTTTTACGGGCGCGGCGATGCTCTCGGTCCCATCCTGGCGGTCAGGGGGACGGGCCGATCTGCTCTCGATGGTTGCGCTTGTGCTGGCGCCGGTGAGCTGGTCATTGGGTTCGATCCTGCAAAGCCGCGTGCCGGTAAGGATGCCGACGCTGGCAAGCGCGGGCTATCAGCAATTGGCGGGAGGGCTGGGCTTTGCGGTCGTGGTGATCCTAGTGGGGGAACCGGCACCCACGCCTGCGCTGGAAGCCTGGCTCGCCTGGGGGTATCTTGTGCTCTTTGGCTCGCTGCTGGGCTTCAGCGCGTATGTCTATGTGTTGAAGTCGTTGCCGATAAGCATAGCCATGACCTACGCCTACGTGAATCCGGCCATCGCCGTGATCTTGGGGGCGCTACTGCTGAACGAATCACTATCGACCAGCACGCTGCTGGGCGCAGCACTGGTGCTGGCCAGCGTCGCGGGGGTGTTTCACCTCAGAAGCCGCAGGGCCAGGCTGCGAAAGCCTGGCCTTGCATGAGGCGAATATGGGATGGGGCGAGTGATGCTTGGGCCTGATGCGTCTCTAGGGGCTGGCCTGGGCGTTTGCCTGCAGGAAAGCCTGGTCCTCGGCGTGTGCGACGCGACGGCCTTCTTCAACGTTCACCGTGATGAGCAGCAATCCCCCGGCGACGAAGAAGGCAATGATGCTCAGAACCGCCGGGCGGCTGGAACCGAAGGCTGCGACCGCGGCGGAGAAGATCAAGGGACCAAAGATAGCCGAAAACTTCTCCATGATGCCGAAGAGTCCGAAGAATTCGCCGCTTTTCGCCGCCGGGGACATCGAGGCGTAGAGGCTGCGGCTGAGCGCCTGGCTGCCCCCCTGGACCACGGCCACCATCCAGGCCAGGAACCAGAATTCGATCACTGTGTTCAGGAAGTAGCCCCAAACCGCGATCACGGCGTAAACAAGCAGCGCCAGCAGGATGCTGCGCTTGGTGTCCATCGTGTTGGCCAGGCCGCTGAAGAGGCTCTCACCCACCAGCCAGGCCAATCCGAGGCCCAGGGCTTCGACGGCCACAATCATGCCGATGATCGCGCCCAGGTTGGAGGTGAGCGAAGCCGGCAGCAGGTGCGCCCCCAGCACACCGACCAAGGGAAGCGCGACCAAGTTGTACAGGATGAAGGCCAGGTGGAAGGGTCGGCGCCGCTCATCCTTGCTCGGCAGGCGGCCGAATATCAGGCTGAAAGGGATTCCGACGAATTGCACCAGCAGCAGGGCAAGCACCAGCTCCGTGCTGCCGAAGCCCAACTCGGCACCATAGATGGCGGCCACACCGATGATGGTGCCGATGCCGTCGTTGTAAATCAGGAAGGCCAACAAGTACTTGAAGAGCTCGCGATATTGCCGGATATCGCGCAGCGTCTCCCACAGACGTTTGAAGCTGACCGAGACGACATTCTCTCCAGGGGAGAGTTTGGCCGTGGCAGCCGGAGGCTCCGGGACATGGCGGAAGAGCGGGATCGAGAAGACTGTCCACCAGATGGCGACGCTCAGGAAGGAGAGCCGCGGGCCCCAGGTGCCGGGCAGCATCTGGATCATGACCACGTTGATGGCCAGCAGCAGGCCGCCCCCAAGGTAGCCCATGGCATAGCCGCGGGTGGAGACGCGATCGCGGTCCGATTCGCGGGCGACATGCGGCAGCAGGGCGTCGTAGAAGACGTTGGCGGCGGTGAAGCCCACACGCCCAAAGATGAAGAGGATCGAGGCCAGCAGCCAATCGCCGCGCTCGACGAGCACCAGCAAGCCGGTGGCCAGGGTGCCCATGCCGACGAAGATGGAAAGGAAGCGTTTCTTGCCGCGCATCACGTCGGAGATGGTCCCCAGGATGGGCGAGAGGAGCGCGGTGATGAAGAGCGAGATGCTCAGCCCGCGCGCCCAGTATGCGGTGGCGATTGACGGGCTGGGGAGTGTGGCGCCCGCCACCTGGCTATAGTAAATGGGCAGCACGGCTGCCAGGATGGTGGTGGCGAAGGCAGAATTGGCCCAATCGTACATCGTCCAGGCCCGGATGCGACGCTTGTATTCCTGTTCGCTGAGTTGGCCGAGCGCAGCGCTGGTCAGGGTTGCCATCGTCGGTTCCTCCCTCGTCCCTCGAGGCGATCGCGGATAGGAAAGATGGGGAAGTGTATATCGCGCGAAAGTAGAGGGAAAGTCCGGCCGCAGGGGCTGAAGAACCATCCGATGTAGAATGGTGGCAGACGAGTGAGGGTTTGCCTTGGAACGAGCGCTTGAGCTTGAAGCCCGCGATGAGGCCATGCTGGTGGGCGAGCTAGGCCCTGGGCCCCAACTGGCGATGCGCATCGTGCATCGCATGGCCGAGATTCAGGGCGCCAGACGCTTGCTGGATATCGAAGCCGCCCACATCGACAGCGGATTATATATGGGGGATGCCACGCTGGAATTCGCCGAGCGCCTGGCGGGGATGGGAGCGAAAGTGACCGTGCCCAGCACGCTGAACGTGAGCGGCGTGGACGAGGCTGGATGGCGCCGCTGGGCCGTCCCCCCCGATTGGGCCGAAAAGGCTCGCCGGCAGATGCTGGCCTATCAGGCTATGGGCTGCATACCGACCTGGACCTGTGCACCTTACCAGACGGAATACCGTCCGCGTTTCGGACAGCAAATTGCCTGGGGCGAGTCCAATGCCATCGTCTTTGCCAACTCGGTGATCGGCGCCCGTACGGAGCGGTACCCAGACCTCTTGGATATATGCGCTGCCATAACCGGGCGCGTGCCGGCCGTGGGCCTCCATATGGACGAGAACCGCGCCGGCGAGATCCTGCTGCGCCTGCGGCAGGTCCCCCGGAGGGTACAGGAACACGACACTTTCTATCCGGTGTTAGGGCACCTGATGGGCAAACTCGCGGCCGAATCGGTTCCCGTGGTGGAGGGGCTGGAGGTGGCGCCCAACGAGGATCAACTCAAGGCGCTTGGGGCGGCTGCGGCCTCCTCGGGGACCGTGGGCCTCTACCATCTGGTCGGCATCACACCCGAGGCGCCCACGTTGGCAGAAGCCTTCCATGGAAATGCGCCGGCGCACACGGTCGAGGTGGACATGGACGATCTGCGGGCATCCTGGCGGGAGCTCTCGACTGCAGATGGCGCGGCCTTGGACATGGTCGTGCTAGGCAGCCCCCACTTCTCGCTGGATGAGTTCCGGCGATTGGCACCGATGCTGGAGGGCAGGCACCGTCACCCCGGGGTGAGGTTCCTGGTGACCTCGAGCCGGGCCATGGCGGGGCTGGCGGAGCGGGCCGGCTTCATGGAGCCCTTGAGAGCTTTCGGCGGCGAGGTGACCCTGGACACCTGCATTCTGACCACGCCGATGCTACCCGCCGAGGTGCGGGTGCTGATGACCAACTCCGCCAAGTACGCCTACTACGCGCCGGGGATGCTGCGCACCGAAGTGGTCTTTGGCTCGCTGGAAGATTGCGTGCGATCCGCGGTGGAAGGCCGGGTCGTGAGGGACGTCTCCCTATGGGCAGGATAATTCAAGCCCGGGCGGTCATCGGGGGGCAGGCTGCGGGGGAGGTGCTGGTTTCTGCAGAGCCCCTCAGTTTCTGGGGAGGGTATGACGCCGCGACGGGGGAAATCATCGATCGTCGCCACCCGCTCTCGGGCAAGATGGCAGCGGGCAAGGTGCTGGCGATACCCTTCAGTCGGGGATCAAGCACCACAACGGCGGTGTTGCTGGAAGCCGTGCGGCAAGGTAAGGCCCCGGCCGCTATCCTGACCACTGGCGTGGATTCCTTTTTTGCGCTGGCCTCGCTGGTGGCCGAGGAACTCTACGCTCGCGCCGTGCCCATCCTGGCCCTGAACGCGGGGGATTTTGCCCAGCTTGAGAACGGGGATTGGGCCGTCGTACATCCCGAGGGCAGGATCGAGTTGCGCGAGGGCGGCCCGCCGGCCAAGAGCTAGAGCATGGGATGCAAAGGGATGGAGATCATGGATGAGCTTGCGAGCACAACCGTATCGGTCTTGAAGGATCGCCGCATCTTGCTGGGCGTAACTGGTTCGATCGCCGCCTTCAAGGCGGCGGACCTGGCCTCCAAGCTCACTCAGGCCGGAGCGCTGGTGGATGTGGTGCTGAGTCCGGCGGCCGTGGCGTTCATCTCGCCGCTGACCTTCCAGTCGCTGACCGGCCGCAAGGCCTATGGCGAGCGCGATCTGTGGGGCGAGGAAGGGCACGTGTTGCATGTAGGCCTGGCCGAGGCGGCCGATGTCCTGGTCATCGCCCCGGCCACGGCCAACACGCTTGCGAAACTGGCCACCGGCCAGGCCGACACGTTTCTCACGTTGGTGGCGCTGGCTGCACGCTGCCCCCTGGTGGTGGCTCCGGCGATGGACGCTGGGATGTTTGAGCATCCAGCCACGCAAGCAAATCTCAAGACCTTGCGGGACAGGGGTGCCGTGATCGCGGGTCCGGTGGAAGGGCGCATGGCCTCCGGGCTGATCGGCAGGGGCCGGATGGAAGAGCCGGGCCGGCTGATGGGTGTCATCCGGCAGGTGCTGGGCCGTGAAGGCCCGTTGGCAGGCAAGCGGGTGGTGGTGACGGCTGGCGGAACCCAGGAACCGATCGATCCGGTCCGGGTGATTGCCAATCGCTCTTCCGGCAAGCAGGGGTTCGCGCTGGCACAGGCCACCATCGATTTCGGAGCCGATGTGACGCTCATCAGCGCTCCCACCGCCCTGGAAAGCCCTGTGGGAGTTGAGCGGATAGACGTGCAGACGGCCTCTGAGATGCTGCAGGCCACGCTTTCGGCCTGCCGGAACGCGCATGTACTGCTCATGGCTGCGGCGGTCGCGGACTACCGGCCTGCGAAAGCCGCCGCGCAAAAGATCAAACGGCGGGAGGGGGTGCCGAAGCTGAAGCTCGAACCCACGGAGGATATCCTGGCGGCGGTTATGAAGCAGAGAGCCGCGGCGGGGTCGCCAAAGGTGGTGGTTGGCTTTGCCGCCGAGAGCAAGGATCTGATTGCCAATGCGCAGGAAAAGCTGGAGGCGCGCGGCTTGGACATCATTCTGGCGAACGATATCACGCGGGCGGATGCCGGATTCTCTGTGGACACCAATAAGGTAACCTTGCTGGACCGGCAGGGGGAAGTCGAAGACTGGCCGCTCATGACCAAGCAGCAGGTCGCGGAGCGGCTCCTGGAACGCGTGGCTGCGTTGCTCGGACCCGACACGGCTTAGGATCGGGATGAACGCGAGGTGGCAGGGTTAAAGCAGAAAGGCGAGCTATACCTGGGCACGCAGGGCTTCGCTTATGATTTCACCCCCGAGTATGCGGCACGATTGGACGTGTACGGCTTTTTCAACAACCATTACGCTGGGCACAGCCCGGCCCGCGTGCGGACCTTCGCCGCCCTGCTGGGCGAAGCTCCGCCGGAGGGCCCGGCAGCGACGGGAGGGACACTCTTCGATGAGGACTAAGAGCCCCCCGCCGGTACTGCTCTTGCCCGACCGCTGGGACCCGGAACGGATCCTGGCGGGCATCACGAAGGCCTTGGAGTCGCTCGAGCCGGATCCGGCCTACCTGGAGGGGATGCGCATGGCGGTGCCGGGGGTGATGAGGCTCTATGGCGGGAGGGTCCCCGAACTTCGAGCGATGGCAAAGCAAATCTCGAAGGCCTTCCGGCCTGGACCTTCCGAGGCGCAGGAGCTGGCCCGGCTCTGTTGGCAGGCGGGGAGCCGGGAGCATCGCCTGATCGCCCTGTTCCTGCTGGGCGGCGTGAAGGGGATGGCGCCGGAGAGGCGTTGGGAGATCGGCGTGACCTTCCTGCCGGAGGTCGCGGATTGGGAGACCTGCGACCAGCTCTGTCACGCGCTGCTGGGCCAGGCGCTGGCCGAGGACCCGGCCATTATGGATGAAGTCGAGCGCCTGGCGCGAAATGAGAATCCATGGGTGCGGCGCGCCGCATTGGTGAGCACGGTGTTGCTCAGGCGGGCACGGTACGAACCGGGCCTGTCGCGCAATTTGGACGCACGCGCGCTTGCGCTCTGCGAAATCTTGCTGGATGACGAAGAACATATCATCCGTAAGGCGGTGGATTGGGCGCTGCGGGAGGTGATCAAGCGTCATCCCAAGATGGCCTACGAGTGGATGATGGCCCGGGCGTGCGGGGCGCCCGGGAGGGTGGCCCGCAGCACCCTGCGCAGTGCCGCTCGCAAGCTTCCGGAGAATGACCGGGCAGCGTTGCTGGAGATGTTGGGATAGAGCCAGGCGCGGCTGGCGACGCGTTCAATAGGGCACCGCAAGACGCCAGCCGCAGATCATGGAGGATAACTCGCATCAGGAGGTGAGCGCCATGGAACTCCTCACGGTGAAGATCGAAAAACCCGAGGCCGTTAACGTCATCTTCGGCCAATCCCATTTCATCAAGACCGTAGAAGATTTGCATGAGGCCTTGGTCGGCGCTGTGCCGGGTATCGAATTCGGCCTGGCGTTCTGCGAAGCCTCGGGGCCTGCGCTTGTGCGGCTCACTGGCACCTCGCCTGAGTTGGTGGAACTGGCGAAAGCGAATGCCCTGGCCGTTGGTGCAGGCCATAGCTTCCTGATTTTCCTCGGGAACGCTTACCCCATTAACGTGCTCAACGCCGTGAAGGCCGTACCCGAGGTGTGCGGCATCTTCTGCGCTACCGCCAATCCGGTGGAGGTCATCCTGGCGGAGACCGAGCAGGGGCGCGCTGTTCTCGGCGTCGTTGATGGGGAGAAACCCAAAGGGGTTGAAGGCCCGGAGGCGATTCAGGAGCGGCTGGAGTTGCTGCGCAAGTTCGGCTATAAGCTGGGCTCGTGAAGGGCATAGGAAACCGTCGAGGAGGGAGGGGGGAATGACTGCGATCACGGATGTCCCTGGAATTCTGGTGGGCCATGCACATGACGAAGAGGCGCTCACCGGCTGCACGGTGGTGCTTTATCCGGAGGGGGCCGTCGCGGGGGTAGACCAACGCGGGGGTGCGCCGGGAACCCGGGAAACGGACCTGCTGCGCCCCATGCACTTAGTCGAGAAAGTGCACGCCGTCTTGCTGGCGGGTGGCTCGGCCTTCGGGCTCGAGGCTGCCGGCGGAGTGATGCGCTACCTGGAGGAGCGGGGCGTGGGGTTCGATGCCCGGGCGGCCCGCGTCCCCATCGTGCCGGCGGCGATCCTCTTCGATCTCGCCATCGGCAAGGCGGATGTCCGGCCGGACGCGGAGATGGGCTATCAGGCCTGTTTGAACGCCTCCAGCGATCCCCCGGCCGAGGGCAACGCCGGTGCCGGTATGGGCGCGACGGTGGGTAAGATCCTGGGTATGGCAGGTGCTATGAAAGCTGGGATCGGGACCGCCAGCCGTGACCTCGGCGGAGGCGCTGTGGTCGGCGCCATCGTGGCTGTGAACGCGCTGGGAGATGTGATCGATCTCGAGAGCGGTAAGATACTGGCGGGGGCGCGACCCGCCAAGCTGGGTCCGATTCGCGTGGGTGGGCCGGGACCCTTTGCCGACACGATGGCCGTTATGCTGGGGATGGCAGGCAAGCGGGCGCTGCGTTTTGCCAGCCGGGGAAACACGGTCATTGGCGTGGTGGCCACGAATGCTCGCCTGGACAAGCAGGGGGCCAACAAGGTGGCGCAGATGGCGCAGGCCGGGCTGGCTCGCGTGATCCGCCCAGCGCAGACCATGCTCGATGGGGACACGATCTTCGCGCTCAGCACGGGCGCCAAGAAGGTGGATGTGAATATCGTGGGGGCCTATGCAGCCGAGGCGGTGAGCGAGGCAATCCTGCGCGCCGTGCGGAAGGCACGCGCTGCCGCCGGGCTGCCGGCGGCCAAGGACCTGTTGAGCGAGGACAATCCCGGAGGTGGATATGTTTCGTAGGTTGAGCGATGACTCCCGGCCGGAAGAAGAGGTTCCTGAGCGCGTCGATAGTGTCCTGGGACCGGGCCTGAATTGGCATGGTTCCCTCAGCGGGACGGGTGGCGTTCGCATCGAGGGGGCTTTCGAGGGTGAGATTGCCCTGCGTGGTCTAGTCGTGGTGGGAGAAAGCGGCCGGGTGACCTGCGAGCACCTACGGGCGCATACTTTGATAGTGGCCGGCACGTTGAAGGGCGATATCGTGGCCAAGCGGGTCGAAATCGCCCCTACAGGAAGGGTATGGGGTGATGTGGTGGCGGAGTCGTTCTCGACTCAAGAGGGAGCCTTCCTGCGGGGCAAGATCACCATGGAGGAGCAACTCGACCTCGATTTTGGCGCTGAGCCGGCCGCGGGGGATGAGGAATCGGAACCTGAAGTGGATTGAGGCCACCCGCTTGGAGAGACAAGCAGGCGCGGATGATGGGGCTGCCCGGATAGGCAGCCCTTAGTGCTGAGTTAGCCTGCTCTTGCTGGGAAGCGGATGGACATGAGCCCGGCGTCGTCAGGGGGAGGCGGGCGGCTGCTGGAAGGTCAGTTGGATTGAGCCCGGGTAGGGCTCCCCCTCCGGTCCCACGCAATCCTCGGCTGCCAGGCCGGTGATGGGTATGGTTGCCTGGCTCAATTGCAGGCTATAGACGGTCCCGGGCTGCATGCTGAAATCGGCGTAGCCGAGCCCCAACTCGGGCTTCAAGCCGGTGTAGAAGCGATCCTGGCCTTCATCCCAAATGACGAGGATTTGGATGCCGGGCACGCCCTGTCCGGCCGCATCCAGGACCTCGATTTGCAGCAAGGATTCTCCCAGGGCTGGGTCGCAGACGGCCTCACGGTCGACGAGTTCGAAGGCTGCCCCCGGGGTCGGGCTGGGCGTGGGTGAAGCGGCGCGCGTGGGTGTGGGCGCGACGGTGGGTGAAGACGTGGGAGTGGTGGGGATCTCGCCGGGCGCAGGGGTCTTGAGAACTGGTAGTGGTCTTTCGCCCAGGGCGGCGGCGAGGGCGGCGAGGGCGCGTGCCTCGGTCTCCAGGCCGCCGGCGGCCAGGCGGCTCTGCGCCAGGCGGCTCAGGGTTTCGCCCGGCTTGGGAAGTGCCAGCCAGGCCAGCCGCAGGCGGGCGCGCTCGAGATCGCCGGTGGCGGCATAGGCGCTGGCCACCAGGGATAGATACTCGGCCTTGTAATCGGCGCGCAAGGAGGAGGGGTCGGTGTCAATATAGGTCACCGGATCAACCTGCCAGCTGTAATACAAGCCGGCGGCGAGGCCAAGGGCGAGCCCGAAGAGCAGTGGCAGGGTGGATGCGCGTCTCATGGGGCACGAATCTCAGGGTTGGCGGGCGAAGCGCGCAGGTCCACCGCCAGGCGGTTGAGCGTCTGCAAATCGCTTGGGCTGTAGCCGTTTTCAAGGCCGTAGTCGATGGCAGCCACGACGTAGTTCAAGGGCGGCTCGGAGCCTAAGGCAGCGAGCCGCATGCGCGCTCGGGCGAGGTCCCCTTCAGCGCTATAGGCCTCAGCCGTCATCAACACATAATCGCTGCGGAAATCTTCTCGCAGGACGTCCGGGGATGTGTCGACGTATTGCACCGGGCTTAGGACCCAACCATACAAGAGCCCCACGGCCAGGCCCAGTGCGAGACCCGCGATAAAGCGCAGACGAATGGACATCGGCTTCGAGACCCTCCCGAGGGGGCATTGTGCCATAGAGGGCGGAGGGCAGCAATAGCGCGCCGGGGATCAACCGGCGAGGGTCTCCATGAGGGGCTGGTCTTTAGTTTCGCGGCCCAGCGCCAGAACGGCCAGGCCACCGAGCAGGAAGGCGGCGGCGTAGAGCGTGAGTGCAGCAACGAGAGAGAAGCCCAGGAGAAGGCCCCCCAGGCTGGGCGCCAAGGCGCCGGCGATGCGGGTCATGCCGCTGGCCGAGCCCATACCGGTGGCGCGGATCTCGGTTGGATAGAGTTCAGGCGTGTACGCGTATAGCACCCCCCAGGCGCCGAGCGTGAAGAAGGACATCAGGATGGCGGCAGTGAGGATGAGGGGCAGTCCCGCGGCGATGGCGAAGAGGTAGGTGAAGAGACCGCTCAGCGCCAGGTAGGCGCCAAGTGTGATCTTGCGGCCCCATCGCTCCACCAGATAGGCGGCCGAGAAGTAGCCCGGCAGTTGTGCAAGAGCCATCAGAAAGACATTCTGGTAGGACTTCAGGAAGCTGAAGCCGCGCTCGACAAAAATGTTGGGCAGCCAGATGAAGGTCCCATAGTACCCCAGCGAAATGCAGAACCAGGCCACCCAAAGCATGAGGGTGATGCGTGCGAAGGGGCGGCTCCAGAGGGACCGCAAGGTCGCCTGTCCGCTGCGGGAGGGAACCTGCAGTTCGCCGAATTCCGCGGAGACCCCGTTCTCGCGTGCCACCTGCTCCAGGATGCTGCGGGCCTCCTCCGGCCGTCCATCCACTAGCAGGTAGCGGGGGGATTCGGGCACATAGCGCCGGATGAAGTAGATGATCACTCCTGGGATGGCTGAGATTGCCAGGAGCGGCCGCCATCCGAAGCGCGGCACGATCAGCCAGGCCAATCCGGCTGCCAGGATGGTCCCCAGGGCCCAGAAACTCTCCAGCAGGACCAAGTAGCGCCCGCGGTTGCGACGAGGCAGATATTCGGTGAAGATGGCGTAATCCACGGGCAGTGTTCCGCCGACGCCGAAGCCGGTGAGCGCCCGCAGCGCAAGCAGCCAGCCGTAGCTAGGAGCGAAGGCCGAGAGCAATCCGAAGACCGAGTCGATCAGCACAGTCAACTGGAAGCCGGCCTTGCGGCCGATGTAATCGGTAATAGTGCCCCAGAACCAGGCGCCGGCCAGCATACCCACGAAGATCCCGGTGCCGATCAGGCCCGCCTGGGCGGCACTGAGGCCCCACTCGCGGATGACCGCCGGAATGACGAAGGAGATGATGATCACCTCCATGGCATCCGCTGCCCATCCGGCTCCGCAGATCCAGAGCAGCTTGCGTTGGAAGCGGCCAAAGCCAACCCTCTCGATGGCTTCATCGAAGGTCAGTGCATCTTTCATGGTGAAGCTCCTTGAGTGATGGAGGTGGCCCGCAAGGCCCAAGTTCCGAAGGGATAGGTCCTGCCAGGGAAACAACCCCGGCCTCCGGAGGTGCCAGGGTTGCCTATGCTATAATCGCTTGATGCCGAAGGTGGGAGTCGAACCCACACTCCCGAAGGAACGCGATTTTGAGTCGCGCGCGTCTGCCAGTTCCGCCACTTCGGCGCACGGAAAGTATAGCCAAACGCGCAAACAGGGTCAAGATGAGCGCCCGCCCAGCCTGCAAGCAAGGGCGGTTTTTCTTGCCAGTATCCTTGCTCGGGGCGAAAGACGATTGGGTCGACCCTGAACATACCTGCCTGGAGGCCATGAGCATGAGCGCAGGACCATACCCATCGGAACGTTGGAGTCTGGACGACCTCTTTCCATCCATCGACGCCCCTGAAGTCGAGGCAGCCAAGGGAGAACTCTCCAGACGGGTTGAAGAGTTCGAGGGCCTTCGACTGAAGCTCGTGGAGGGCCTGGATGCAGCCGGCTTCCAAGAAATCCTGGCCGCCTATGAAGGCATCATCCGTTTGCTGAGCCGCCTCATGGGCTTTGCCTCGCTGCGCTTCGCCGAAGACACGCAGGACCAGCGTGCGGCGGCGTTTCGCGCCGAGATGCAGCAGCAAGCGGCGCAGATCGAGAACCGCACCCTATTCTTCAAGCACTGGTGGAAATCTCTGGATGAAGAGGCTGCACGGCCGCTGCTGGACGCGGCTGGCGACTTCCGATATTGGCTGGTGTCACTCCGCCGGGAGCGACCCTACACTCTGAGCGAGCCGGAGGAGAAGATCATCAACCTGAAGGATGTGAACGGGGCCCAGGCGCTCGTCAATCTCTATACAACGATCACCAACCGCTACGTCTTCAAGGTGGAGTTGGAGGGGGAGACACGGGAGTTGAACCGCGAGCAGCTCTCTGAGCTCTATCGGCATCCCGACCCCGATGCACGCGAGGCGGCCTACCGCGAGCTCTACCGCGTCTACGAGGCTGATGCCCCGGTGCTGGGGCTGATCTACCAATCGATCGTGCGCGATGAGTGGAGCGAGAAGGTCGAGATGCGAGGGTTCCCAAAGCCCATCTCGGCCCGCAATCTGGCCAACGACATCCCTGACCCTGTGGTTGATACGTTGCTGCGGGTCTGCCGCGAGAACGCAGCTCTTTTCCAGCGCTATTTCCAGCTGAAGGCCCGCTGGCTGGGTGTGGACCGCTTGCGGCGGTACGACATCTACGCTCCGGTAGCTCAGGCCGAGAAGAGCTATCCCTATGGCGAGGCGGTGGCGATGGTGCTCGAAAGCTACCGCCGTTTCGATGATGGTGTGGGAGCGCTCGCTCAGCGCGTGTTCGACGAGCGGCATATAGACAGCGAGGTGCGTCCCGGCAAGCGCAGCGGCGCCTTCTGCGCCACCGTCACCCCCGACCTGACGCCCTGGGTGCTGCAGAGCTACAGCGGCACGCCAAGGAACGTGGTCACGATGGCGCACGAGCTGGGGCATGCGGTTCATTCTCTGCTGGCGGACCGCCATACTGCGCTTACCCAAGACGCCTCGCTCCCACTGGCGGAGACGGCCTCGACCTTTGGACAGATGTTGCTGGTAGACTACATGCTCGAGCATGAGACGGATGAGCAGGTACGGCGCGACTTGCTCTTCCATCAGATGGATGACGCCTATGGCACCATCATGCGCCAGGCGTACTTCGCACTGTTCGAGATTGAGGCCCATGACCGCATCCGCGCGGGAGCCGCGGTGGATGATCTGCACACGCTGTTCCTGGAAAACCTACGCGAGCAATTTGGAGATTCGCTTGATCTAAGCGATGATCACCGCTTTGAATGGCTGGCCATTCCGCATTTCTACTTCGCGCCCTTCTACGTCTATGCCTATGCCTTCGGCCAGTTGCTGGTGCTCTCGCTGTATCAGCAGTACCGCGAGCAAGGGGAGGCTTTTATACCCCGCTACCTGGAGATTCTGGCCGCGGGCGGGTCTGCCTCGCCGAAAGCGATCCTCGAGAAGGCTGGCATCCGGATGGAGCAGGCCGACTTCTGGCGCGGCGGTTTCGGCGTGCTGGAGGGGCAGTTAGCCAAGCTTGAGGCCTTCACCCCGGAGGCGGACGGCTAAGCGGATATGCCTGACCGGGGAAGAGAGACAGGCACACGAAGCAGTCCGCAGCTTGAACACGAAGTCGCCCTCATGAGCAGGGCGACTTTTGCATGAAAAATCAGGCGGAGAGGGTGGGATTCGAACCCACGGTGGCCCCAAGGACCACAACGGTTTTCGAGACCGCCCCGTTCGTCCACTCCGGCACCTCTCCGCGGGGCAGCCCCATTATAGCGCGCCGGCGGTCGGCTGTCAGCGGCGAGGCGCCTCGACGCGCTAGAGCTCGATGGTTTCACCTCGCTGGGGGAAGTGGATTTCCTGCAGGCCATCCTGGCGCAACAGATCGGTGAGGGCCGCCGCGGCCTGAGGCTCGCCGTGGACCAGGTATAGCCGCTGCAGGGTCTCGCGCGAGGCCAGGGCGTATTGGCGCAGGAAGGTCTGGTCGGCATGGGCCGAGAGGCCGTTGATGCTCACCACCTGGGCCTTCACATCGTGCATCTCACCGAAGATACGCACCTTCTTCTGCCCCTCAGCGAGTCGGCGGCCGAGCGTATGCGGCGCCATCCAGGAGGTAATCAGGATGGTGTTGCGGGCATCCTCGATGTTGTTGCGCAGGTGATGCAGGATGCGGCCGGTCTCGGCCATGCCCGAGGCGGAGATGATCACGGCGGGCCCCTTCAGGTCATTGATGGCCTTGCTTTCCTCGACCGAACGGGTGAGCGTGAGCAATTCGAAGCCCAAGGCCGTGCCGTGGGGGTCATGGCGCATGAAGGCCTGGGCTTCCTCATCGAAGAATTCAGGGTGCTCGCGAAAGATCTGGGTCACATTGATGGCGAGAGGGCTGTCGACGAATACGGGCAACCTGGGGATCTCGCCCTTCTCGATCATCTGGTGCAGGTAGTAAACCAGCACCTGAGTGCGGCCCACGGCAAAGGCGGGGATGATGATCTTGCCCTTGCGGGCGGAGGTTTCCTGGATCACTTGTCGCAGGGCCTCATAAGCGCGCACGGGGTGGTCATGGAGCCGGTCGCCGTAGGTGCACTCCATCAGGAGCACATCGATGTCCTGCGGGAGCACAGGATCGGGGACGATGGGCAATTCCAGCCGGCCGATGTCCCCTGAGAACATCAGCCTCAGTTGGCGACCGTTCTCCTCCAGGTCCAGCACTATAGCGGCAGAGCCCAGGATGTGGCCGGCCTCCACAAGCGTTGCCCGCACCCCGGGGATGGGTTCGAAGGGCGAGCCGTAGGGTTGGCTCACCAGTTGGCGGGCGGCGCGGGCGGCATCCGCAATGGTGTAGAGCGGCTCGATCGGCGGCTCGCCGCGCCGGGCGCGCTTCTTGTTGACAAACTCGGCATCGTATTCCTGAATGTGGCCCGAATCCCGGAGCATGATGTCGGCCAGATGTGCCGTGGCGGCTGTGGCGTAGATGGGGCCGCCATAGCCCTCCTT
>CAZBLT010000041.1:0-24142 GCA_964492745.1 uncultured Anaerolineaceae bacterium | reverse complement strand
CTCGCGCGTCAGTCCCTCGCGCAATTCCGCCAGGCGCACATCCGGCTCTGGCAGCGCGATACCCACACGGCCGGGAGTGGAGATTTCGTAAATCGGGGGCTCAGGCATGGGAAACCTGCTCCAGCGCCTCCACCAGGTCTTCGATCTCTTCGATCGAGATCGTTTCCGTGACGGCGAGGAGCATGTGATCCTTCAACTCGGGGAAATCCTGGCCCAGATCATAGCCGCCGAGGATGTCGTAGTCGAGCAAGTGAGCATTGATCTCGCCCACTGGGCCTGGGCAGGCGATGACAAACTCATGGAAGAAGGGATGCTTGTTCCAGAGTTGGAAACCCGGCAGGGCGTCGATCTTGGAGGCGGCATAGTGCGCCTTGTGGTAGCAGAGCTCGGCGACCTTGCGCAAGCCTTGCTTGCCCATCACGCTCAAGTAGACCAGAGATGCCAATGCCATCAGGCCCTGATTGGTGCAAATGTTAGAGGTGGCTTTGGCCCGGCGGATGTGTTGTTCGCGGGGTGTGAGCGTGAGCACGAAACCTCGCTGCCCGCGGCTGTCGACCGTCTCTCCCGCGATGCGTCCCGCCACCTTTCGCACGTACTTCTGCCGGGAGGTGAAGATCCCCAGGTAGGGCCCGCCATAGGAGAGAGGGATGCCCAGAGGCTGGCCATCGCCCACGACGATATCGGCACCAAACTCGCCCGGCGGCTTGAGCATACCCAGCGCAAGCGGGTTCACCACGACTGTCAAGAGGGCTCCCGCCTCGGCTGCCGCTGCCGCAAGCGCCGCATAATCGTGTATGTTGCCGAAGAAATCCGGGTACTGGACCGCCACCATGGTGGTGTCCTCATCCAGCATTGCCGCCAGCTTCTCAGGTTCATTCTCGCAGGATTCCTCGCCAACGATGGCCAACCCCATGCCCTGGGTATAGGTGTGGACCACCTGGCGGTAATGGGGGTGGATGGCGGGCGAGAGCACCACCTTATGGCGTTTGCACCGGTGGTGATTGAGTGCCATGATCACCGCCTCGGCCAGCGCCGTAGCACCATCATAGTGGGAGGCATTGGAGACCTCCATCCCGGTCAGCTCGCACATCACGCTCTGATACTCGAAGATCGCTTGCAGCGTGCCTTGCGAGATCTCGGGCTGGTAGGGTGTATAGGCGGTGTAGAACTCATTACGGCGAAGGATGTGATCGACGACCGAGGGGATGAAATGATGATAGGCGCCGGCCCCCAGGAAGCAGGAAGCGTGGCTGACTTCCAGGTTCCCTTCGGAGAGCGCTTGAAGCTCCCCCATCGCTTCCATCTCTGAGATGGGGCCCGGAAGCTGCAGATCTGGGAAGCGCACGCTTTCGGGGATATCCTGATAGAGGTCCTCGATCTTCTCCACGCCGATCGCGGCGAGCATTTGCCGCCGCTCTTCCTCGGTATGGGGTATGTAGGCCATTAGTGTTCACGCTCCTCGCAGTACTTCTTGTACGCAGCGGCGTCCATCAGCCCATCCAGTTCGGAGGGATCGCTGATTTTAAACTTCACCAGCCAGGCCTGGCCGTAAGGATCGCTGTTGATGAGTTCTGGGCTGTCGGTGAGGGCCTCGTTGACGGCCTCGATTGTGCCGCCGACCGGCATATAGACATCCGCGGCGGCCTTGACCGATTCGACTGCGGAATGTGCCTCGCCCTTGGCGAGCGTGTCGCCCACATCCGCCACGTACTCCACGTACACGATGTCGGAAAGCTGGTCTTGCGCGTAGTCGGTAACGCCGGTCGTGGCGGTATCGCCTTCGACCCGCACCCACTCATCGCTCTCCGTGTATTTCAGGTCTTCAGGGATGTTCATATTGGCCTCCTCGCCGTCTTTTCAAGTGTTGGTTCCGGGTATGTACAACGGGCGCACACGCTCACAGTGTGCGCCCTCTGTCATCAACCTGAGAGATTCATCCCTGTCAAGGGATTTGCACCTTCGGTGTCGAATGACTTTCCAGAGGATCGGCCAAATCGGGTCCTTGTACCTGAGAGTTTCACCGCATGCATGCACCATTCCCTGCGGTTTGCCCCTTCGGTGCCCGGCCCATCCGGGACTCTCCCCGATTTGTGCAAACTTGCGGCCTCATTCTACGGTAGCGGCATAAGAGTGTCAAGCGAAGGGCGTCACATCCTCCCGGTGTGCTTGCTCCGGGCGCTCGCTGGTGCTAGATTAAACATTGGAGATAAGGGTTCCGTAGTCACAGATTGCCAGACGATGACAAGGAGTGACGGTTTTTTTTTGCAGTGACATTCGACACTTGCCCGAGGTCATCCTGTGGCCTATCCTGACTTGCAAACGTCCGATCTAGCACCCATCTTCCCTCCATCCTCCCCCGCTTTCCCATGGGTGCCGGCCCTACTCTGCAGAGCATGAGACGGAATACCCCGAGTGATCCCTGGTTTCATCCTGATTTTCTGAGGCGCAATGGCCGCACCGCTCGTTGGCTGATGCCCATAAGGGCAGGCGCTCTTCTGGGGCAGGCGGATTCACGGCAGCGGTATGAACTCATTCAAGCCAAGGTTTCAGCGGAAGGAGGTGATGCCCAAGGGTCAAATCATTGACGAGACACCCCTGCGTCATTCCCGATGGAGAGAGGAGAGAAGTGAACATGTCCAAGCGATTGCTGGTTTTCACGGTCTTTGCGGCGTTGCTGCTGGCGGCGTGCGGCCAGGCTGCCCAGCCGACGATCAAGATCGGCATCAACGCGCCCCTGACGGGCGACATCCCCAAGGTCGGCGAGGGCACCAAGTTCGCAGCCGAGCTGTGGTTGGAGGAGATTGGCGGCACCATCACCGTGGGCGGCAAGGAATACAAGGTCGAACTGGTCATCGAGGACAACGAGTCCAAGGGCGAGTCGGCCGCAGCCGTCAACACCAAGCTCATAACCCAGGACGAGGTGCTGGTGATCGTCGGCCCGCAGGCCTCCAAGCAGGCCGTCCCGGCTGGCGGCGTGGCGAATGACCTTGAGACCCCCATGATCAGCCCGTGGTCGACGAACCCCAACACGACCCTGAACCGGCCCTGGGTCTTCCGCACTCCCTTCCTGGATCCCTTCCAGGGGCCGGTGGTGGCGAACTTCGTCACCGAGGAGTTTGGCTTCACCAAGGCGGGCGTGCTCTATGACATCGCCAGCGACTACCCCAAGGGTCTGGCTGAGTTCTTCAAGTCGGCCTGGGAGGAGCTGCACGGCGAGGGCTCCGTGGTGGCCTTCGAGAGCTTCACCACCGGCGATACGGATTTCAGCGCCCAGCTGACCAAGATCATCGATTCCGGCGCGGAGTTCATCTTCACGCCACAGTACTACAACGAGGTGGCGCTGATCGTGCAGCAGGCACATGAGCTCGGCTTCACCGGCCCCATCGTCGGCTCCGACAGCTGGGGCTCGGCCGAGACGGTCAACCTCTGCGGCGAGGACTGCTACGGCGCCTTCTTCAGCACCCACTACGCCGCCGAGGGCGCCACGGGTGCCACGAAAGAGTTCATCGACAAGTACAACGCCAAGTACGGCTACGTCCCGGATGACGTCGGCGCCCTGACCTGGGATTCGCTCAACATCGTCAAGAAGGCCATCGAGGACTGCGGCGAGATCACCGGCGATATCAAGGCCGACCGCAAGTGCGTGCGTGATGCTATGGCGAACATCAAGGAGTTCCCCGGCATCACCGGCAATATGACCTTCACCGAGGAAGGCGATCCCATCAAGTGCGCGGTGATCGTGCGCATCAGCGAAGAAGGCAAGTTCACCTTCTACAAGCAGATCTGCCCGTAACACCGGCGCTTGCGGATGGACTTCAGGCCAGAGCCTGAAGTCCATCTCCCTTGTAAAGGTCATTGGATCCAGGGGGCGGGGGATCCCTTCCCCGCCCCCTCGGGAGCAGAGGGACGGTCCACTATGCAGTTCTTCCTTCAAAATGTCATCAACGCCCTGCAGTGGGGCAGCATCTACTCCCTGATTGCCATCGGCTACTCGATGGTATACGGCGTGCTGATGCTGTTCAACTTTGCACATGGCGATGTCTTCATGGTCGGCGCCTACATCGGCTTCTTCATCTCCACCGGCCTGCTGGCGCTCGACATCGGCGGACTGATCGGCCTGTCAGCGGGCGTGGAGTTGGGCCTGGTGCTGGTGCTCACTCTGATCCTGGCCATGGTGCTCAACTCCTTCGTGGGCATGGCCGTGGAGCGCATCGGCTACCGGCCGTTGCGTGATGCGCCACGCGCCTCAGCCGCCATCACGGGGCTGATGATCGGCATCATCCTGGAGACCGGGAACCTTGCGCTGCTCGGCCCCCAGAGGAGATCCTTCCCCGAATTGATCAAGACGGCAACTTTCCAGTTCATGGGCGTGAGCGTCACCAACAAGAAGATTCTCATCGTGGTGGTTTCCCTGGTACTCACGCTGGCGCTGCACCAGTTCGTCCGCCGCAGCAAGTGGGGCATGGCAATGCGCGCTATGGCCTACGACTACGTCGTCGTCCCCTTGATGGGGATCTCGGCCAACACCATCGCGCTGATGACCTTTGCCTTGGGCTCGGCGCTGGCAGCGGCGGCCGGGATCCTCTACGGCGTGGCCTATCCGGTATTGGACCCCAATATGGGGATCTTGTTCGGCTGGAAGGCCTTCGTGGCGGCCATCCTGGGCGGGCGCGGGTCGATCCTGGGCGCAGGCTTGGCAGGTTTCCTGCTGGGGTTCATCGAGATCTTCGTCACCACCATCTTTCCCTCTACGATGAGAAACCTGATCGCCTTTGGAATCATCTTGATCATCCTGACCTTCCGCCCGCACGGATTCTTCGGTGAACCGTACAGCGCCCAATTGCGGCTGTGACATATCGACGGTCAAGAAAGGGAACCGCAATGGATGTGACTTCTGGTTCGTTACCTGGCAGGCGGCATCGCATCCGCCAGGCGCTCGGGCGCTTCTGGGCCCCATACCGTTCGGTGCCCATGCTGGGCTGGCTCGTGGCGGCCTTGGTGGCAGTGCTCATGGAGCGCTTCTTGGGCTTGCCGCTGGCACGCCTCCTGGGGATGGCCAAGATCCCGGCGCTCTTTGGGATCGTGTTCATCCTGGATGCCCCAATCCTCTTCCCGATCGCCTTGGCCTACATGCTGCTGATCTACTTCATACCCATCGGCCTGGTGGCGCGCTTCACCGCGCCGCTCGCCAACCGGGCCGCTCGCTGGCTGGCTTCCTATCCCACGGTGGTCTCGGCCATCCTGCATCTGCTGATCCTCTACGGCGTGCTGGAGATCTGGACGAGCATCACCGATTACCGCCTGCTGGTGGCTCGCTTCACGATGATCGCCATCATGGCCACCCTGAGCCTGAACGTGGTGAACGGATACATGGGCGAGTTTTCCTGTTCGCACCCGGGTTTCATGGCATTGGGGGCCTACACGGCTTCGGTGTTCACCATCGTGCTCTTCGTCTCCGACAACCGCTTCGGGGAGGCGCTGCTCCCGCCCGCCCTGGGGCCCTTCCTGTTCCCCATCTCGCTCATCCTGGGCGGGCTGGTGGCGGCCGTCGGCGCGCTGCTGGTGGCCATCCCCTCCTTCCGAACCCGCGGCGACTACCTGGCCATCATCTCGCTGGCTTTCATGTTCATCGTAAAGAGCTTGTTTGAGAACATGGAGGTCGTGGGCGGGGCGCGAGGCATCAGCAACCAACCCAACTACTCCACCTTGCCGATCGTCTTCATCTGGACCGTGATCTCGATCTGGATCATCAACAACTTCGTCCGCTCGACTATCGGCAAGGCCTTGAACGCCGTACGGGATGGTGAGTTGGCGGCCAGCGCCATGACGGTCGATACACGCAAGACCAAAATGACCGCCTTTCTCTTTGCCGCTTTCTGGGCAGGCGTTTCCGGCGGCCTCTTCGCGCACGTCATCCGCTACATCAATCCCGACACCTTCGGCATCCGCAAGCTTGCCGAAGTGCTGGCGATGGTCTACCTTGGTGGCTTAAACTCGGTCACAGGCTCGATCGTCGGTGCCGTCGGCCTGAGCCTGATCAGCGAGGCCTTGCGCCCGCTGGAGATCTACAAGTGGATCATCATTCCCATCATGCTGATCCTGATCATGATCTTCCGCCCCTCAGGCCTGGTGGCCTTCAGGGATTTCGACGTGGGGAAGATGCTTCAACCCAAGGATGAACCCTTGGAGGAGGTGGATCATGCCGCTGCTTGAGGTCCAGAACATGACCCACTTCTTCGGCGGGCTGCGCGCGGTCCATGCCTACAACCTGGCTATCGAACCCGGCCAGATCCGCGGCCTGATCGGCCCTAATGGGGCCGGGAAGACCACCATCTTCAATCTGATTACCGGTATCTACACCCCCACTGAGGGCGACATTCTGCTCGAAGGTCAATCCATCAAGGGGATGCGGCCGGATCAGATCGCCTCGCGGGGGTTGGGCCGCACCTTCCAGAACCTGCGGCTCTGGCGGCATATGACGGTGCTCGAGCATGTCATGCTGGCGCGCTATTCCAAGCTGGACTATGGGTTGATGGGAGCCTTCTTCGGCACGGCCAGGCGCAACCGCGAGGAGGCCGAGACCCGTCGAATCGCAATCGACCTGCTCGAAATGGTTGGCGTCGCCGACCATGCAGGCCAGATCGTCACCAATCTACCCTACGGCGCCCAGAGGCGGGTGGAGCTTGCACGCGCCTTGGCCACCGAGCCGAAGATCCTATTCCTGGATGAGCCCACCGCGGGCATGAACCCCGAAGAGCTGCTTCAGATGATGGACATCATCCGCCAGGTTCACCGGGAGCTGGGTCTGGCCATCTTCCTCATCGAACACCGGATGAAGGTGGTCATGGATCTCTGCGAGATCATCCAGACGCTGAACTTCGGCGAAGTCATCGCTGAAGGCACGCCGGAGGAGATCCGCAACGATCCCAAGGTCATCGACGCCTACCTTGGGAAGGAGGTGGTGCTCTGATGTTGCTCCAAGTCGAGAACCTGGCCGTGTCCTATGGGAATATCAAGGCGCTGCATGGCATCAGCTTCCAGGTCGATGAGGGCGAGATCGTGTGCATCATAGGGGCGAATGGGGCCGGCAAGAGCACTACCCTTAGGGCCATCTCCCGCTTGATCCCCGCTGAGCCCGGATCGAAAATGACCTTCATGGGCAAGGATATGCTTGCATATCCGGCCGATAAGGTTGTAACCGAATTGGGCATTTCCCATGTTCCGGAGGGCCGGCGGCTCTTTGAGAACCTGACGGTGATGGAGAATCTGACGCTGGCGACCTTCGCCCGCACGGATGCGGATGGCATCGAGCGTGATATGGAGCGTGTCTTCGGTCTCTTCCCGCGCCTGAAGGAGCGGTTGAATCAAAAGGCCGGAACGCTGAGCGGAGGCGAACAGCAGATGCTGGCCGTCGGCCGGGCCATGATGAGCGCCCACAAGATGATGCTTCTGGATGAGCCCTCCATGGGCCTGGCACCCTTGCTGATGCTGGACGTCTTCGATGCCTTGAAGGAGGTCAACCAGGAGGGCACCACTATCCTGCTTGTGGAGCAGAACGCCCGCATGGCACTGCAGTTCGCCCAGCGCGGCTACGTGCTCGAGAATGGCAATCTTGTGCTGGAAGGCAAGTCGCAGGAGCTGCTCGAGAACCCCGAGGTGAAGAAAGCCTACCTGGGCGGCTGAGTGGCGACCCCTACCATCGAGCCGGGAGATCAAAGCGTGGCCCGCTCCTGATGGGGCGGGCCGCCCGATTTCTGGAGGATTGCTCCCCTCCCTGTGGAGGGGCTAGGGGCCTATATAGAGCCTTGGAACGCGCGCCGCCAAACCGCTGGTCACCTCGTAATTGATTGTCCCCCAACGTTCGGCCACCTCTTCGGCGGAGATGCACTCCTCTTGCTGCCGGCCGATCAGCACGACTACATCCCCCACCTGTGCCTCCGGGACCCCGTCCAGTTGCACCATGATCTGGTCCATCGTCACCCGCCCGATGACTGGGGCCCGCCTCCCGCGCACAAGCACCACATTGCCCTCGATGCGCCGGAAACCATCGGCATAGCCCGCCGGGATGGTCCCGATGCGTTCTTCGCTGCGTGTGGTGTAAACGTGGCCATAGCTGATCCCGCGGCCTGGTGGGAGCGTCTTGACCATGGCCAGGGATGATTTCCAGGCCAGGGCCGGACGAATCGTCTCTGGCAGCGGGCATGCCCGAGAGGGCGCCAGCCCATACATGGCGATGCCCACTCGTACCAGGTCATACCACGCTTCGGGTCGGCGCAGCGCGCCGGCAGAATTGGAGGCGTGCACCCATGGGGGACGCATCCCGGCCTGCTCCAGCGCTTCCACCACCTTGCGAAAGCGGGTGCTCTGGGCATCGGTGGGGGCTGGATCGGCCTCGTCGGCGCGGGCGAAGTGTGTGAAGATGCCCTCGAAGAGAGTTCCCTCCGACTTGCGGATCTTCTCAGCCAAAGAGGGGGCCTGCTCCGGGCTGGTGCCCAGTCGGCTCATGCCGGTGTCAACCTTGAGGTGAAGGTGCGCCGGCTCGCCGGCCTGGCGCCCCGCCGCGGCCAACTCTGCGATTTGGGCTTCGCTCCAGACCGTTAGCGAAACGCCGGCCCGGATCAGTTCCGTCCAGCGGGCGGGAGGGGTGTACCCCAGAATGAGAACGGGAGCCGCCAGCCCGGATTCTCGCAGCTCGAGCGCCTCGCCAGCCCGCGCCACCGCCAACCAGGATGCACCGGCCTCCAGCGCCGCCCTTGCTACGGGCACCGCGCCATGTCCATAGGCGTTGGCCTTCACCACCGCCATCACGGCCCTTTGGGTCGTCTCGCGGAAGTGGCGAACGTTGCCGGCGATGGCCCCCAGATCAACCTCGGCCCAGGTGGCGTAGTGCATCTGCGGCTGCATAGCCGCTAGTATAAGACCGGCATCCGAGGATGACAACCGCGCGCGCCCACGGGTATAATCGAGCGCCGCCTCAAGGGCACATGCATCCCAGCCGGGGCCATCTTCTGGTCTCGGCACAGGCAAAGGCGGGAAGCTATGAGGGAAGAAGCGTTCAACTTCGATTTGATCCAGCGCGACGGGCGCGCCCGTGCAGGAGTGTTCCACACGCCGCATGGCAGCTTCCAGACTCCGGTCTTTGCACCCGTGGGGACGCAAGCGACGGTCAAGGCGCTCACCCCTGAGCAAGTGCGCGCGGCCGGCGCATCTCTCATCCTGGCTAATACCTACCATCTCTATCTCCGCCCAGGCGCCGAGCTTATTGCCAAGCATGGCGGCCTGCACCGCTTTATGGCCTGGCCAGGACCTATCCTCACCGATTCCGGCGGGTTCCAGGTCTTCTCACTGGCGGACCGTCGCGAGGTGGATGCCGACGGGGTGACCTTCCGCTCTCATTTGGATGGCTCTGAACACCGCTTCACGCCTGAGAGCGTCATCGCGATTCAGGAAAGCCTCGGAGCGGATATCATCATGGCCTTCGATGAATGCCCGGCGCCCTACGACCGTGCCTATAACGAGGCGGCGCTGGAGCGCACTCACCGCTGGGCCGAACGCTGCCTGAAGGCCCATCGCCGGAAAGACCAGGCCCTGTTTGGAATCCTCCAGGGTGGTGTGTTCCCTGATCTGCGGCAGCAATCCGCCCGCTTCATCGCCGGGCTCGACTTCCCCGGCATCGCCATCGGCGGGTTATCCGTAGGCGAGACGAAGGCTGAGATGCATGCCATCCTGGAGGTCGTGGATGAAGTGCTGCCGCAGGACAAGCCTCGCTACCTCATGGGGGTCGGATCTCCCCAGGATTTGGTGGAAGGCGTGCTGCGTGGGGTCGACATTTTCGATTGTGTACTTCCTACCCGCATGGCCCGCAACCACGCCGCGCTTACGCGCCAGGGCCGGTTGAACATGCGCAAGGCACAGTATGCCAGGGATGAGCGTCCGCTCGATCCCGCCTGCGGCTGCTACACCTGCGAGACCTTCAGCCGTGCCTACCTGCGGCATCTCTGCGTCGCGGGCGAGATGCTCGCCGCGACACTGCTCTCGATCCATAACATTCACACGCTCACCGCACTGGCCGCCGATCTGCGCCAAGCAATACTCGAGGGTCTGGTGACCGAGTTCGCAAATGCGTTTCGGGTCAGCTTCCAAAAGCACCGTGAGGAGGGGACTTAGCCCATGAGCGTCTTTCAAGCCATCGTCCTGGGCCTGGTCCAGGGTGCCACGGAGTTCTTGCCTATCTCATCCTCCGGGCATCTGGTGCTCGTTCCATGGTTGCTGGGCTGGCAGTTCGACCCCCGGGAGGCATTTATCTTCAACGTGCTGGTGCAATGGGGAACAATCCTGGCAGTGATCGCTTACTTCTTCCGCGACCTGGTGGCGATCTTCCGCGCTGTGGTGCGTGGCATCCTGCGCGGAAAGCCGTTGGAGGACCCGCGGGCGCGGGAGGGCTGGCTCGTGCTCCTGGCAAGCCTGCCGGCAGCCGTGCTCGGGCTGTGGCTGAAGTCCGCCGTGGAGCGGGCCTTCGACAGTCCGCCAGCCGTGATGGGCTTTCTGCTAGGCACGGCGGCGCTCTTGTTTCTGAGCGAACGTTTGAACCGGCCGGGCAAGACCAGCCTCGAGCTTACCGCTACCGATGCCATCTGGATCGGCTTGGCCCAAACCCTGGCGCTCTTTCCCGGGATCTCGCGTTCAGGTGCCACGATCGCCGGAGGGCTCTTCCGCTCGCTGACCCGCGCGGAAGCCGCCCGCTTCTCATTCCTGCTGGCCATCCCTGCCATGATAGGAGCCGGTCTGATTGCCCTGCTCGATCTGGCGGCATTGGATAGTGCTCCGCAGCAGGCGCTTCCCCTGCTGGCCGGGTTCCTGGCTGCGGCGTTGGTGGGGTGGGCCTCGATCCATTGGCTGCTGGGATACCTGCGCCGGCGGCGCCTCTATCTCTTCAGTCTGTATTGCGCCATCGTCGGTGGGGGAGGATTGCTCCTGTATGTCTTGCGCCCCTAAGTGGCTGCTCATGGCTGTGATTCTGGGGCTGGCGGGCTGCCAGGCGCAACCGGCGCCAACCGCTAGCCCGGAGCTCGAGATCTACCGGGCCGGCGTCACGCCCGCGTTTGCCAACCGGGTAGAGGCTTGGGCGGGGGATTTCCAGGCAGAGCGCGCCGAGGTAAGCATCTGGATCGAGGAGCTGCCGGTGGAAGCCGGGTTGAAGGCTCTCGAGGACGGAAGCCTGGAATTGCTCATCACGGCGAGGACGCCGACTGAAGAAATGTTCGCGGCAGTACTGGCAGAGGAACCCCTCGCGGTCGTGCTCGGGCCGGGAACCACAAGACGAGATTTCGATCTTGATACGTTGCGAGAAATCTTTTCAGGAGCAGCTCAGAATTGGTCCACCTTGGGCGGTCAGGATCTGGTGATCCAGCCGGTCATCCCGCTGCGTGGAGACGAGATCCGCGAGGCCTTTGCGAGCGAGGTGATGAAAGGGCTTGTGTTCTCCTCCCACTCGCTTCTTGCACCCACACCCGAGGCAGCGCTAGAACTGCTGGGTGAGACGCATGGGGCCATCGGCTTGGTGCCCTATAGTCAGGTTCCGCCGAGCGCAGCAGTCGCCAGGTTGCGCGTGCCTGGTTCAGCGCCGATTGGGCCGGAGGATCCAAGCTATCCCCTGCGGCTCACGCTTCTGGCCATCGGCCCATCGCCTCCCTCCGGACTGCTGTATGACTGGCTGGCTTGGATCCAGGCAACGCAAAGCGACTAAGGCGGAAGCGCTTGGGGTCATCCTCGGCAAGGCCGCGCTCGGTCGCGGGTGTATAATCGCCGGGCGGTCTGAGGTCTCGTCTTTCCTGAGATAACGTAGTCCATGCCTGCATGGACGAGCGAGGGGCAGGGGAGAGGGCCTACCACATCCGCTTTTCGGCTCGTTCTTGCTCATAGCCTTGGTAGAGCCGGGGATACAAAATGCAAGAAGAACGCCTTGAGAAGGGATCATCCTCAACATTCCGCCGCATTATGCAAGCGTTGCGTACGAATCAGCGCATGCCCGTGGCGCTCGTCTTCATCGGACCGGCCTTTCTTGTGGGGGTGGGAGGCGGCCTGGGCGCGATAGCCTTCCGCTGGCTGATTACCTCTGTCACCCGGGTCTCCTTTGAATGGCTACCGCGATTCACGCAAGCCCTGGGGTCTGATATCCACCTCATCCTGGCCCCCACGCTAGGCGGTCTGCTTGTCGGCTACCTTGTGACACATTATGCCCCCGAGGCCAAGGGGCACGGCGTACCGGAGGTCATGGAAGCGGTGGCCTTGCGAGGCGGACGCATCCGGCCCATCGTAGCGCTCATCAAATCGCTCGCCTCCGCGATCTGCATCGGAAGTGGGGGGTCTGTGGGCCGGGAGGGCCCTATCGTACAGATCGGATCCGCGCTGGGGTCAACGCTCGGCCAGAAGCTCAATCTATCCGAGGACCGCATCCGCAACCTTGTGGCATGCGGCGCAGCGGCAGGCATCTCGGCCACCTTCAACGCCCCGATCGCAGGCCTCATCTTCGCCATGGAAGTCATTCTGGGCGATTTTGGGGTGCGCAACTTTACCAGCGTCGCCATCGCCGCGGTGACAGCGGATGTGATCGGGCGCATCGCCTTCGGAAACATACCCGCGTTTCAGGTTCCGGAATATCAGCTTCACAGCCTCTGGGAATATCCACTATACGTGGGTCTGGGGGTTCTCGCCGCAGGCATCGCCGTTTTCTACGTTCGGGCCGTGTATCAGACTGAAGCCATTTTCGAGCGTTCACGGCGAATCCCGGCAACCCTGCAGCCTGCATTGGGGGGATTGCTGCTGGGGTTACTGGCGTGGGTCTACACACGGCTCCCGGCATTCTCTGGCGACCCGATCCCACATATCTATGGGGTTGGATACGAGACCATCTCGCTGGCGTTGCTCGGCGGGCTCTCCCTCGGCCTAGCGACGATCCTGATGCTGCTCAAGATCGCCGGAACCTCGCTCACATTGGGGTCAGGCGGGTCGGGAGGCATCTTTGCCCCCTCGCTCTTCATCGGTGCCACCCTGGGCGCAGGCTTCGGCCGATGGTTAGAGATGATTATCCCCGGCGTGACCGCGCCCGCAGGGGCCTACGCGCTGGTTGGCATGGGTGCCGTATTTGCCGCCGCTGCCCATGCACCTATTACGGCCGTGCTCATCCTCTTCGAGCTTACGGATGATTACCGCATCATCCTGCCACTGATCCTGGCCGCAGGTGTCGCCACTGTGCTGTCTCACCATTGGCTGGAAGGGGAATCCATCTACACTCTGAAGCTAACCCGGCGCGGGATCCGGCTGCGCTTTGGCCGCGACATAGACATCATGGAGTCGGTCTTGGTTGAAGAGGTCATGAGCCGCGATGCACACCCGCTTCCACCCGAGTTCCCCGCCAAAGCATTGCCCGAGCTCTTTCTGCGCTATAACAGCCATGCTTTCCCCATCACCGACGCTGAGCATCATCTGCTGGGTATGGTTTCGCTGAGCGATTACCGCCGGGCGGCTCAGTCGTACCCATCTCTTGATGATTTGCGGGTGATCGATATCGGCACGAGGGAGCCCTCCGTCGCCTACCCCGACGAAAATCTGCGGAGTGTGCTGCGCCGCATGGCGCCTCGCGACCTCTCCCGCATGCCAGTCGTCAACCGTGACGACGCCCGTCGTTTGGTGGGAGTCATTCGGCGCAACGATATCATCCGGGCTTATGAGCGGGCCAGCGCCGGCCGGGCGCAGAGGACTTTCCGAGGAATGCCCAAGCTTCCGGGCTCTGAGGTGGCCGAGTTCTTTGTCCTCGAGCAGTCACCCATCCACGGCAAGCGCCTGGCCGAGATCCGTCTTCCGCGGGAATGCGCAGTCGTGGGGATTGTTCGCAATGGCGAGCTAATCGTGCCGCATGGCGATACTGACTTGATCGCAGGGGACCAGGTGATGATCTTGTTGGGGAAGTGCCGGCAAGACGAACTGCAGCGCTTCTTCAACCCCTCGGCGAAGGACGCAGATGCCGCCTCCGGAGCGGATGAAGGGGGCGGCGGCAGGTCTCAGATCTAGCCCTCAACCGTAGCCACAAAGGGGTTCGTGCGCTGCTCCATCTCGACGGTTGTGAGCGGGCCATGTCCGGGAAGCAGTCGCGTTGTGCCTGGAAGCGTGAAGACATGCTCGCGAATGCTGTGCAGAAGCTGATCCCAATCTCCCCCAGGCAAATCCGTGCGCCCCACGCCAGCGCGGAAGATGAGATCGCCGCAGAAGGCAGCTTCTCCCTTGGGACACCAGAAGATAACATGTCCAGGCGCGTGTCCGGGTGTATGCCGGACCTCGAAGGCATAATCGGCCAGGAATAGCTGCATCCCGTGCTGCAGTTGCAGCGAGGGCTCCGGGCCGGGATCGAAGTCTGGAATCCCGAAGAAGGAGGCGCCCCCCTGCGCCTTCCATAGCGGGAGGTCTGCGGGATGCATCGCGACAGGCACAGGGCCATCCAGGCTGCGTGCCAGCCCGGCGACCCCGCCGAAGTGGTCGAAATGGCCGTGGGTGATCCAGATGGCCTCCACTCGCCAACCGCGCTCCTCCGCGGCAGCGGCGAGCATCTCCCCCTCCCAGGCCGGATCGATCACTACCGCTGCGCCGGTCTCAGAGTGACCCACGAGGTAGGTATTGGTTGCGGCCCATCCCAGCTCAAAACGGATGACTTCTAGGTCGCCGAGTTTCAGGCTTTGCGGCACGTCCTATCCTCCCACGCCCGTTTTACGAGTCGCAGAGAATGGAGTATAGTCGGTTGGCTTCCGCCCGCCAAGAATGAAGGCTGCGGGCACCTGGCCGATCCCCTTGTACGTGGAGGCATGCATGCGCACCCATCCCATCGAACCCTTCCGCATCAAGACTATAGAACCCATACGCCTCGTTCCCCGGCCTGCACGCGAACGCGCCCTTCAGGCCGCAGGCTACAACATCTTCGGCCTGCGATCGGAGGATATCTTCATTGACTTGCTCACGGACTCGGGCACCGGTGCCATGAGCGACCGCCAGTGGGGCGCTATGATGCAGGGCGATGAGTCCTACGCCGGAGCCAGGTCCTATTTCCATCTTAAGGAGACGGTTGAATCGATCTTCGGATTCCGGCACTTCGTTCCCACCCACCAGGGTCGTGCCGCCGAGCACATTCTCAGCACCTTGCTGGTCCGGCCGGGATCGTTTGTCCCCTCCAATACCCACTTCGACACGACGGAGGCAAATATCCGCGCCCGCGGGGGCAAGCCGGTCAATCTGGTGATCCCGGAGGCGGCGGATCCGGCCAACCGCCATCCCTTTAAGGGCAACATGGATATTGCCAAATTGGAGGCCTTCATTCGCGAGACGGGACCGGAGAACATCCCCTTTGGCATGACCACTATCACCAACAACGCCACCGGCGGGCAGCCCGTCTCGCTGGAGAATATTCGGCAAACCAGCGAGGTCTACCGCAAGTACGGCATCCCCTTCTTTATCGACGCCTGCCGCTATGCGGAGAACGCCTACTTCATCAAGCTTCGAGAACCGGGCTACGCCGAGAAGTCCACTCTCGAAATAGCCCGGGAGATCTTCGCGCTCGCCGATGGAGCCACAATGAGCGCCAAAAAGGACGCCCTCGTCAATATCGGCGGCCTGCTAGTGATGAACGATGATGATCTGGCGCAGCGGGCCCGCAACGAGCTCATCCTGCGCGAAGGCTTTCCCACCTATGGCGGCCTGGCGGGGCGCGACCTAGAAGCCATCGCTGTCGGGCTGTGGGAAGGCCTGGATGAGGCTTACCTGGATTACCGCCTGGGGCAGACCGCCTACCTGGCAGAGGGCTTGCTGGAAGCAGGCATTCCAGTGGTCGAACCACCTGGGGGCCATGCGGTCTATATCGATGCCGGCCAGCTGCTGCCCCATATACCTCGCGAGGCCTTTCCGGGGCAGGCGCTGGCCGTGGCGCTCTACCTGGAAGGCGGGATACGCGGCGTCGAATTGGGCTCGGTGGCCTTCGGCTATACCGACGCGGAAACGGGAGAAGAGCACCACCCTCTCATGGAGCTTGTGCGCCTTGCCATCCCACGCCGGATGTACACCCAGAGCCACATGGATTTCGTGGTGGAAACCTTGGCTCGCATCGCCGAGCAAAGGGACAAGCTGCGCGGATTTCGTATCACCTATGCCCCCGAATTGCTGCGCCATTTCACTGCCCAATTCGAGCCGCTTCCCTAGATTAGTCGACGCGAAGGCGCCAGCCTGCAACGGCTGGCGCCCTTGCATATCTGTCACCCCGCCTAGGGCAGGCTATATGTCCCCCAGGCAAATGTCACCGAGAAGAGGTCGCCACTCTCCTGCCGCCAGTATCCGTAATGACCCTCGCTGGTGCGATAGCAGTAGGTCTGCGATTGGATCTTGAATGAGCTCGTGCTCAGGCCCAGGGCCTGGCAATCGCTGCTGCTGGGCGTCCCGCTGCCGAATCCAGCAAACGCGGCCCCATGCAGCGGCACGAGCCGCTTTTCGAGCTTGATCGTGGGCGGGAATCCGCTCATGGTCATCTCGGGGTCGTAGCGGAAATCTGCGGTGCCATCTCCGCACCCGATCCAGGCGCCGTTGTCCAGGTCGAAACAGTTATCCGCCAACAGGTTCTGGCCGGTCCCCGAGGATTTATACAGTGGAAAGACGGGGATGATCGGGGTGATGATGAAAATCCCGCCGCCATCGCCATCCCCGCCCGCATCCGGCTCGAGCACTTCGATCTCGACCCAGAAGGCTACGTCTCCACCCTCGCCCAGGCCAAACAGGACTCCAGACGGATCGCGCAGCATCCAGAATCCTTTGTAGCCACCCGGGTCATCGGGGGCCACTAGATCTACGGAGAGATCCACGGTCTGGCCCGGGTTCACAACGGCGGGCAACGGCAGCTCGGCTGGGCCTCCCATGGCATCGCCATGGCTGAAGACTAGGCTATACGAAGAAGTCCAAGTGCAGGTGCCATCGTTGCGCAGGCGCCAGGTCTTGGTGAAGGCCTCGCCGGGATCGAAATCTGCGCCATCGGGCACGGTTACATCCGCCACGAAGCCGATCCGATTGGTGCAACCTTCCGGTTCGGGGGTATGGGTGGGCGTTGCCGTAGCGGTGGGTGAAGGTTCTACCGTAGGCGGTTCTGGGGTGTCGGTGGGTGGGATTTCCTCGGTTGGCGAAGGCTCGACCGGCTCGGTCTGCTCCACGCCCGGCTCTGCGATCTGCCCGCTGATCTCCTGAGTTTCGGGAGGGGCGGCAGCGGGCGCGGCGCTAGGCATATTGCAGGCCAGGGCTGCCAGCATGAGTGCGATCAAGGGGATGAATAGGGGCCTTCTTTTCATGATCTTCTCTTCCTTTGAGCAGTTGTTTGACTTTCTAGCATCTATAACGAGAGCATCCTTCGAATTGTGACAGGATACAGGCAACCACCGGCCCCACGCAAATCTCCATGAGTGGGGAGACCAAGCGGGCCGGTAGATGGGACCCGCCCGGTGGGCACCAGGTCTTTGAATAGATCACTCAGGGAGTGGGCTGGTATCCGCCGGTGTCCGCGGTCAGCCGGCCCGTCTCATCGTATCCGATAGTAGATCGTGATGCTGGTGAGCGGGCTGGCACCTATGTTGCCGGCGGCATCGTATGCCTTGGCTTGATACTCGAGCGTCCCCGAGGGGTAAGGCCCGCCCTCATAAACGCAGGTCGCGGCCGACTCGCAGGTCTTGACCAGGCTGGTGGTCGCGGCACCAGGCGGGCGGATGTAGATTTCGATGCGGACCACCCCGCGGTCATCCTTGGCGCTGGCCGAAAACTGCACCACGTCCATGTCATCCGGCCGGCGCGGCTCCGATGGGAAGTGGGAAATTGTAGCCGTCGGCGGCGTGGTATCGGCCGGCGTGGGCGTCGGCGGCGCGGGCACCACGGGAACGCCCGAGAGGTCGCCGCGTTCATCCGTAAGATAATTGGCGATCCAGCAATCGCCCCCGCCAACTGGGCGCGCTACGACCCACCACGTCGTCCCGGCATCGCGCCCGTGGATGGGGCTCTCCTGACCTTCGAGCAAATAGCCCAGGACGTCATAGATCGACCCTGGCCCGGCGCGGCAGTTGCTGTTCTGAAGGGCGATGGCATAGGGAGGGCCCAGGGTTGGACTGGGCGTAACCGTGGGCGCGGGGCTGGGTGTGGCGGTCGCCGTGGGGGCAGGCGGCGCCAGCGGCGGCTCGGGTGATGGCACTTCGTGTGTTGTCTGGACGGCGGCCGCCACGGTTGCCTTCACGGCCCTCTCCAGCGCGGGCTGGGGCTCCGGTGGCCAAAGACCCAGGGCGAAGGCTCCTGCTGCCAGAACAGCCGCGCCAGCCAAGGCGCCTCCTAATCCCCCCAGGAGGAGCTTGATGATCCCACCCTTGGGGGCCCCTATGCCAGAGGATGTGTGCAGGCCCGGCTCTCCAGGCGGGTTGCCCTTCAACTGCTCCAGCATCTTCTCGACCCAGCCCGGACTGGGGGCAAGCGGGGGGAGGGCGGCAATCAAGCCGGCCACCCGCCGCAGGTCCCGCTCGGTTTCCTGACAATGCTCGCATGTCGCCAGGTGCTGGCGGATTGCCTTCTGTTCATCGAGTTGGATTTCATCATCCTGATAGGCGGAGAGCAGGTCTCCCAGCGCCTCGCAGCGCGCCGCGCCGCTCTCGGCCAGCAGGCGGATGCCATGCAATTCGCGGAATGCCAGCCTGGCGCGATGCACAAGCTGGCGGGCATTATCGTAGGAGCACTCCAGCGCCCTTGAAACCTCGGCGTAAGAGAGGGCGTTGAGCTCGCGCAGGATTAGCGCCTGCCGGTAGGTGGTGGGAAGCAGCGCCAAGGTGCGCTCGACCTGCCGCCGGGCCTCGCGGCGCTCCACCTGTTTCTCTGCGGGCCGTTGGGTCGATGGGGGGCTGCCCATCTCCTGGGGCTCCTCTTGATCCACAAAGCGCCGGTTGCGCCGCAGCGTGTCGATGGCCAGATTACCGGCGATGCGGAAGATCCACGATTTGAAATCCCAGGGCGGACCCAACTGCGCCAGGCGCTGGTGGGCACGGAGAAAGGCATCCTGAGTGATATCTTCCGCCAACTGCCGGTCGCCCACCGTCCGATAGACATAGTTCAGGACTGGACGATGTAGCTTTTTGAATAGCTCGGCAAATGCAGCGGCATCTCCCTCCTGGGCACGCCGGACGGTGGGAACCAATTCTTCCTTGGGCACACGAGTTTCGGCCATCACACGCCGTTACCTTTGCAACGAGGGAGCGGCCAGCGCTGTGACATCGAGGACACCAGTAGGGGGTAACTATAGCACGATCCCACACGGCTGCAGGCGGGCCTGGGGGTGTGGTATCCTTCCAGCATTCACCCGAGACCTGCGTGCCACCCCGAGAATCCAGCGATAGAACCATGACGACGGCCGAATTCGTCCCCGCCCGCTTCAAAGCACCCAATCGCCGCTCGCCGGGTCTCTGGATCCTGTCCCACGTGAGCCGCCATGCCTGGCTGGTCGCTGTCACGTTCATAGGCGCGGTGGGGAACGCTGCGCTGGCCGCGGCGGTTCCGGTGCTCACCGGCCTGGCATTCAACGCCATCCTCGCCGATCCCCCAGATTTGGCCCGCCTGGGCCAATTGGCGTGGTGGATCGTCATCTCCCAGATCGTCCGCGGAGTACTCCAGTTGGGGCGCAACTTTGGGGCCGAGCTCATCGGCCAGCGGCTAGAGCGGGAAATCCGCGAGGAGCTCTACATCAGCCTGCTCGGGAAAAGCATGACCTTCCACAGCCTGCAGCCAGTGGGTGACACCATGGCGCGCGCCACAAACGATGTTCGTGAGATCAATCTCATGTTCAGCCCCGGCCTTAATCTAGTGCTCGGCTCGGGCAATTTCCTGATCATGCCGTTGCTGCTCGCTCCCCGCTATCATCCCTCGCTTGTGCTGGTGCCGGCGCTCTTCATCCTCAGCTACATTCTGGCGTTGGGCGGCTACCTGCGCGAGCTACGGCCCATCGCCGATTCGGTCCGCCGCGCCTTCGGCAGGCTCAATGCTCATCTGGCCGAAGCCATCGACGGGATCGAGGTTATTAAGGGGGCCGCGCAGGAGCAGGCCGAAGTTGCGCGCTTCACGGCCAACGCCCGTGCCTTCCGGGATGCCTTTGTGCACCAAGGCGATGTGGAGGCCCGCTTCCTGCCGCTGCTTTTCATGGGCTTGGCCGAGGCGGGCTCCTTCCTGCACGCCGTGTTGCTGTTCCAGCGAGGCCTGCTGGATGTAGGCCAGGTGGTGGCCTATGTGGGCCTGATCCAGCTCTTCGGCTTTCCCACTTTCGTCTCGCTCTTCGCGTACTCGCAGGTTTCATTGGGCCTGGCGGGCGCTCGCCGCATCCTCGAGCTCATCACCCGCGAGACAGAGCTGGGCCAGAACCCGCGCGGCTATCGGGGCAAGATGCGGGGGCAGATCACCTTCGAGTCGGTCTTCTTCGCCTACCCGGAGGCGGCCTATTGCCTGGAGGATATCAACCTGCAGATCGAACCCGGCCAGACGGTGGCGCTGGTGGGCCAGACGGGGTCCGGCAAGACCACGTTGGCCAAGCTCGTCAACCGCACATACGATGTCTCCAAGGGGTGTGTGCTTGTGGATGGCGTGGACGTTCGCGACTGGGACCTGTCGGCTCTGCGACAGCAGATCTCGATCATCGAGCAGGATATCTTCCTCTTCTCGCGGACCCTTCGCGAGAACATCGCCTTCGGCCGGCCGGATGCTACCCAGGCGGAGATCGAAGCCGCGGCGCGCGCGGCGCAGGCCCATGACTTTATCCTGAGCTTCGAGGACGGCTATGACACAGTAGTGGGCGAGCGCGGCGTCACCCTTTCCGGAGGCCAGCGCCAGCGGTTGGCCCTGGCGCGAGCCTTCCTCACCGACCCGCGCATTCTGATCCTGGACGATTCGACCTCATCTATTGACAGCGCCACGGAAGACAAGATCCAACGCGCCATCTTCCGCGCCGCCGAGGGGCGCACCACGTTTATCATCACCCACCGGCTTTCCCAGATCCGTTGGGCAGATATGATCGTGGTCCTGCGCAAGGGACGCATCGCCGCCTGCGGCACGCACACGGACTTGATGCAAACCTCCGAGGCCTACCGACGCATCTTCACCCGTTATGAGGAGCGCTGAGCGATGGGATTCTTCTCGGGGCTGAACGCCGAGGCCTACGATCGCAGCTATAGCGATCGCGAGCTCGTGGCGCGCATAGCAGCCTACTTCCGGCCTCATATTCGCCGGCTTGTAATCTCGATCGTGGCCATCCTGGTCATTGCCGGCAGCGGCGCCCTTTCCCCTATTCTGATCTCGCGCAGCGTGGACCTAATGGCGCAGGCGGGATCACGCAGAGCGATCCTGCTCATCGCTGGGGCGCTCTTGGGCCTGGGCGTCCTGACCTGGCTTGCAAACTGGGTCCGCCGGCGGCTGATTGCCCGCTCCGTCGCGGATGTGATGCTCGAGCTGCGGCGGGATGCCTTCCGGGCCTCCGCCGGGCATGACCTCTCCTTCTACGACGAGTTCGCCTCCGGCCGGGTGGTGAGCCGCATCACCTCCGACACGCAGGATTTTGCCCAGGTCATCGTGCTCATCACCGACCTATTCACACAGCTCTTTCGGGCGATCATTCTGCTTGTTGTGCTCGTCGGCATCGATTTGCGGTTGACCTTGATGCTCCTGGCGATGTTGCCCGCGATTTTCGCCGTGGCACTGGGGTTCCGCCGCCTGGCGCGGCGGGTCACGCGGCGGGGATTCCGGGCGATGGCCAACGTGAACGCCGCCATCAAGGAGGCGGTCACGGGCATCGCGGTGGCCAAGAATTTCCGCCAGGAGCAGGCCATCTATGCCGAGTTCGAGCGGGTCAACATGACTTCTTACCGCGCCAATGTCCGGCGGGGTTTCGTCCTGGCGCTCGTGTTCCCCACGCTAAATGCCTTGGGCGGGATCGGCACCGCCATCCTCGTCTACTTTGGGGGCCTGAGCGCGGCCGAGGGCGCCGTGACGGCAGGCGCATGGTACCTGTTCATCAACAGCCTGGACCGGTTCTGGTTCCCGGTACTGAACCTATCATCCTTCTGGACCCAGGTGCAAAACGGGCTTTCCGCCGCCGAGCGTGTCTTCGCCCTGATCGACGCCGAACCGAAGGTGACGCAGGTCGACCGGCGTCCGGTCCCCAAACTGCGAGGCGAGATCGAATTCGAGCACGTCCACTTTCGATATAAGGAGAACGAGCCTGTGCTCGAAGATTTCAACCTGCATATCGAGGCCGGTGAGAATCTGGCCCTAGTCGGCCATACCGGCGCCGGCAAGAGTTCCATCGTGAAGCTTATCTCACGCTTCTACGAATTCCAGGCCGGGCGCTTGCTGATCGACGGAATGGATATCCGCACCTTCGACCTGGTGCAATACCGCCAGCAACTGGGGATCGTCTCGCAGACGCCTTTCCTGTTCTCAGGGTCCGTGGCGGATAATATCCGCTATGCCAAGCCAGACCTGAGCGATGCGGAGATCGAGCGCATGGCCCGCCGCATAGGGGAGGGGGAATGGTTTGAGACCCTCCCCGATGGCCTGCAGACCCAGGTTGGCGAACGCGGCAGCCGCCTCTCGATGGGTCTTCGCCAAATGGTGTCCCTGATGCGCGTGCTGGTCCAGCGGCCGGCGATCTTCATCCTCGACGAGGCCACCGCCAGCATCGACCCTTTCACAGAGTGGCAGATCCAAGAGGCGCTGAAGCTCATCCTGGCAGGCAGCACCTCCATTCTCATTGCCCACCGGCTCTCGACCGTGCGCGCCTCAGACCGCATTATCGTTCTAGAGAGGGGCAAGATCATCGAGCAGGGCGATCATAAGGCACTAATGGCGCGCGGCGGTCACTACGCTGAGCTCTACGGTACCTACTTCCGTCATCAGTCCATCGAGTACGCTGAAGGTATCCGCGATGTCATCATGGGATCCTCTGCGAAAGCGTCGCCGCGCGCGCCTTAGCGACCAACCTGCACCGGACCTAGCGCCCTCCAGGCCCAGGAGTTGGCGTCATCGGGTTTGCTACGCTCTAGAAAGGGGGCTCAAGACGGCCAGCAATTGCCCGGGTGCGTCGCTCTTGCTGATGAAGCCATCCGCGATCCTTTCCCAGCCGTGGTCAGGACTCCAATCAGGAATGAAGGATTTTGCCCGTCCATCATGTCTTCCTGGCGACGGCCCCGAATTCAAAGTGGGCGGACGAGGGTTTGCAGGCCAGATCATAACCCTTCTCAGTACAGGCGAAGAACTCCACCTCCTTGAAACCAGCTTCTCTCAATAAGCAGCGTAGCTCCGGGCAGGTGTAGTAGCGCTGGGTGCACTGGAGGGTCCGGCTCGGGCCATCAAGGGATATCTTGTCCAGGACGAATGACTCGCGCAGGGTAGTGAGATCGAAACCCTTGACCTGCGACTGTGCCAGCATGAAGGCTGCGTTGGGCGCGGTCATGATCAGCGTGCCACGCGGCTTCAGCGAGCGGGCGACACTCTCCAAGATCTGGACATCCATAGCGTCCGTTTCCATCAGCGAGAAGGCCCCTTCGCATAGCATGATGGCCACATCGAACTCGTCCTCAAAGGGCAGCCAGCGGGCATCACCATGCGCGAAACGCACAGCGAGATTCTCGGAAGCTGCCACCTGCCGCCCCTGCATCAGCATCGATTCGGATAGATCTACGCCCACGGCCTCGTATCCGTGGCTCGCCAGCTCCAGACTGTGGCGGCCGATCCCACACCCCACATCGAGGATCCGCTTCCCATGGCCGCAGCCAATCACATGCTCGATGAAATCCACCTCGGCGCGTGTGTTCTGGGCATAGGGTTCCTGGCCGTAGCCCTCGAAGCCTTCGTATAGTTCCTGGTACCATGCCTTGGTCATCCCGGTCGCTCCTTACCCTTCCGCATTTCGTAGATTCCCAGCCCGAGCCAGACCAGCATGGCGAGAAGACCGGTCATCCCGCCCCATAAGGGACTCGCCTCGGGGAACAGCAAACGCCAGATGCCGTAACCCTGGCTGTTGAACACACCGTGCATCCATCCCGCCAGGATAGAG
>CAZBLT010000040.1:0-24273 GCA_964492745.1 uncultured Anaerolineaceae bacterium | reverse complement strand
GCCGGATCCCTGTTCATTGCCTGGGCGCTGTCGGCAACCTTCCCGATCGTATGACGCCTCCCTCCCCGGCGCATGGTTGCAGCGCCGCCGGGAAGCGCAGGGAGGATTTGGGGCAACCTTTGGAGGCCGGGATCTGTAAGAAGGGTAGGGGCATGCTTGCCCTTGTACGGCAAGGGGCCGAGAGGCATTTGCTCAGAAAGGGGAAAGGGGATGGCTCGCAGGCTTATCTATGGATTGGTCACCGGCGCGATGATTGCCGCGCTGCTGGCATGCGGTCAACCAGCCCCTTCCAGCCCAACCCCAACACCACCCCCTCCCGCAATCACGGCATCGGCCCTGGGAGCCGAAAGGACGGCCTACGGCTTCTTCCCCAGCCCACCGGAGCCGACGCTCGAAGGCGTACTCGACCATTTCACGGCCCTGAGAGCGAGCACACCGATTTCGTGCTGCTGCAGCCAAATATCCCCTGGGAGGATTTTCTCCATTCCCCTGAAAGCGATTCCAAGAGCCGCGAGAACCTGCGCGATCAGGTCGTGTTGGCCCGCATGAACGGGCTGTAGTGGGTCTTCATGGTCAATGCGCTCAACGGCCTCAATCGGCGCGAATTCTTCGGCCTTCCCGAGGGCTGGGAGCCATCCTTTGCCAACCCGGATGTCCGGGCTGCCTTTGGGAATTTCACGCTCTGGATCATGCGGGAATTCGAGCCGCGCTATTTGGGCCTTGCCTCCGAAATCAACACCTACATCGACGCGCATCCGGAAGATGGACAGGATTACCTGTCGCTCTACGAGGAAACCTACGATCGGGTGAAGGCTGAATTCCCTGAGACCCAGATCTTCGTGACCTTCCAGTGGGATGACTTGAAAAGCATGTTTCCGCCGGCGGCGGAGGGGCGTACCAGGTACGATACCAATTGGGATTAGATCGAGGCCTTCGAGCCCCGTCTGGACTTGTGGGCCATCTCCTCCTATCCCTACTTTGTGTTCAATGACGAGGAGGCGATCCCGTCGGATTACTACACTCCCTTGGCGGCGCGAACCGGTAAGCCCCTCGCGGTAGACGAAGGCGGCTTCGCCTCGCGGCCTTTGGGTCCGATCCAAGTCGATTCGGATGACCAGGCGGCCTATCTCCAGGCCATCCATGACCAGCTAGGGGACCGCCTGACTTTCTGGGTCTATATCATCCTGGATGGTCTTAATATGGAGGCCATCGGGCAGATGATGCGCGAGCAGGGCCGGCCCGCGCAATATATCGAGACGCTGGGTATGTTCGCCCCGGTGGGCCTGCGCGAGTCCGATGGCACGCCCAAGCCGGCGCTGGCGGTCTGGGACGCCTATCGCGCCGATAGGTGAGAGCGTGATCTCACCGGCTACGAGCCAATTGCGCTAGATTCAAGGCCTGGCGCTCAATCCGAAGACCCCCTTGCCCGATCTCGAGCTTCTGCAGCCCTATCTTCGGTTCGTGACTCTCCTGTCAACCGAACCCGAGGAGGCGAATCCTCCTTTCTTGCCCAGCGTGCTATCGAAGCTCGAAGCCGGGAAGGCCAAGTACAAGTCGTCCTCACTCGAGTGGATTGTGGACGGCGGCATCGACAAGGACAATATTGGTGAGGTCGTGGCCGCCGGCGCGGACATCGTGGTGGTGGGACGGGCCGTATTCCGGGGAGGCTTGCTGCATGAGAATATGGCCGCGCTCATAGCCGCTGCCGGGTAGGTCGCTAGATGCAACTTCTTCTTAATGACCTTCTTCGAGAGGAGCACATCGCCACGGATCTTCAAGTCGAAAACGCGGAGGAAGCCATCCGCAGACTCAGCCGACTTCTTGAAGAGACTAGGCAAGTTGAGCCTGCCTTTGCCGACGAGGTCTGCAAGCGGGAGAGGGTTTTTCCGACAGGATTGCCCACAGAGCCCTTTCCGGTGGCTATCCCGCATGCAGATCCCGACTATGTAAGGCAATCCGGGCTGGCGATCGGCGTTCTCGCCCGACCGGTTACTTTCCATCAAATGGGCGCCGATGCATCCAAGCAGCTTGCGGTCCGGCTTGTGTTTCTATTGGCCATACATGAAGCCGAGAAACAGGTAACGCTGCTTCGTGAATTGGTGAGCGTTCTTCAAAATCCTTCCTTGCTGAAGGCGCTTGTGGATACCAGGTCCCCAAAGCAAGCACTCCAGGAACTGTCGAACCATCTTGCGTCTTCCTGATCTCGGAGGCGCGATATGTCTGCGCTCTCGCGCGATCCCGCCCGGCGCAAGACGGCCACGCGCCAGATAAGGGTGTCCCGCTAGAAGTGACGTTCCAGGTCATCGAGAATATCCTGAACCTGGCGAGCGCTTGCCGTAAATCGCACTTTGCGCTATCCCTTGGGGGTCGATCCCACGGGATGAAATCCGGGATCTGCGGCCTCGCAGAGGCGGATTTCCAAGGAGCTCCCCATGAAGACGCTGATTGAATCCGCTCTGAGCCAGGTCCCGGCCGCCTTTGAGCGCCTGATTGGGGACCTTGCCGAGCTGGTCGCCATCCCCTCGGTATCAGGCGAAGCTGCGCACGCCGACGACTGCCGCCGGGCTGCGGCCTGGATCGAAGCGCGCCTCACGGAGTTGCCGGGTGGCGCCGTGCAGGTCTTCCAGACGACCAAGAACCCGATCGTCTATGCCCGCATGCCCGCTGCGCAGGCGGAAGCGCCCACCTTGCTCATCTATGCCCATTACGATGTGCAAACCGCCGAACCACTGGGCGACTGGGCTCACAAGCCATTCGAAGCCCAGCGAGAGGGGGATCTGCTCTTTGGACGCGGGACCTCCGATATGAAGGGTCCCTTCCTGGCGACTGTGGCGGCCTTGGAAGCCATCGCCGCGTCCGGGCCGATCCCGATCAATATTCTCTACCTGGTGGAGGGAGATGAGGAATCGGATCCGGAGCCCCTGCGGGGATTCTTTGAGGAGCACGGAGACTTGCTTGAGTGTGACGCCTGCCTGAACGTGGATGCCGGCATGCTAGGCCCGGACCTGCCGACGATCGTCTATGGCCTGCGGGGCTCCTCGAACTGCACCGTGCGCGTCTTTGGCCCCTCACACGACCTCCATGACGGCATGTATGGCGGCGTTGTGGAAAACCCCATCCACGTGCTGGCGCGGGTGATTGCCGGCCTGCAGGATAGCCGGGGCCGCATTGCCATTCCAGGCTTCTATGGGCGGGTGAGACCCATCGAGGGAGATGAGCATCAGGCCTTCTCGCGGCACCCCCACGGCGAGGCTTTCTTCCTGGCGGCAAGCGGGGCGCCGGCCCTCAGGGCCGAGGAGGGGTTATTGCCCGTGGAACGCGTCGGAGCCCGGCCCTCGATGAATGTGCGCTGGTTCGAGGGCGGCGCCAAGAAGAACGCCATCCCCTCCCAGGCGGCGGCGCGCATCAGCTTCCGCCTGGTCCCCGATCAAGACCCCACCGAGATTCATGAGCTCTTCCTCGAGCACTTGCGAGAGGTGATGCCCCCGACCGTCACCTGGACTACCGAGAAGTTCATCGGTTCGCGCGGCTCCCTCGTGCGCCGAGACTCGGCCGCCGTGCGTGCGCTGGCGGAGGCGCTGCGCGCTGTCTGGGACCGGGAGCCGATCTTCGACCGCATCGGAGGCGGCATTCCAGTTGTGGGAATGCTGCAGGAAGCCCTGGGTGTGGACTCAGTGCTTACCGGCTTCAGCCTGCCGGAGGACAACATTCACGGGCCGGATGAACATGTCCACCTTCCGACGCTGCGGCGCGGCCTGGAGGCGCTGGTGCGGTTCTTCCTGGCGTATGCGAAGGAGGGCTAGCCTGGAGCCGTCGCGTGCTGACAGGACATCTCTGGATCGCTCTCACTGAAGAGATGAAGCCGGGAGTGCGCCCGCCGGGGGGTTCGGTGAGGGCTGCGTGGGCTCCCCTCTGTGCAGGCTACGGAGATTCCTCTTGCTCGAGAGTCGCAAGGTATTGCTCAATCGCCTGACCGAGCTCGGCGGGCTTGAAACCAAAGGGGCCTCGCCCGCCGGCGTAAACCACACGGCCATCCAGTCCGATCAAGTAAAGACGCGTGGGCTTGGCAGCGTAGGCGCGGCTCACGCGGTCATCCATCTCGTCTACATAGGTGCGAACGCCGTATTGCAGAGTGGCCTCGCATTGCGATGCGACCGCCCTCCGTTCCGGCAAGGACTTCGGATCTTCTATATCCGTCAAAGCCTTGGAGCGAAGCAGGCGCAAGACGAGGCCAGGAAGGCCGCTGCCAAGCCACCATCCATCGCGTGGGTGGGCTTCTCGAATATAGATGATGAGGAATTGAACTTCGTCATGATAGCGCTGGAAGAGATCCCGGAGGCTCACGGTCCCCGATACGAAGGGCGGTCAGGTGACGCTTCCGAAGATCAGGGCCACGGGCTTCTTGCCCTGGAAGTCGGAAAGCCGCACAGAGACCTTGCCCTCGACATCCAAGAGATCGAAGTCTGGGGCGGGCTCGCCTTGCTTGGGCGCAAGTGCGTCCCACTTTCTTTGCCACGCCCGCTCTGAACGACGATACCGCCAACTTTTGATCAAGGTGCTCAACCTCCGGGTTGCAGGTTTGCCATGAATGACGATCCTCGATCTGATATCCCGATCGACAGATAGGCCATTTCGCGGCTAGGCCACTTCGAGCGCTTCAACCACTTCGAACTGGCTGTTGTAGAGCTCGGCGTAGAAGCCGCTTCGCGCCAGCAACTTGTCGTGCGTCCCCTGTTCCACAATATTGCCATCCCGAATCACCAGGATCAGGTCGGCATCGCGGATGGTGGAGAGGCGGTGCGCTATCACGAAGCTTGTGCGCCCCTCCATCAGTTTGCCCATGGCCTCCTGGATCAGCAGCTCCGTGTGGGTATCCACGGAACTTGTCGCCTCGTCCAGGATTAGCATGGGCGGATCGGACAGGATGGCACGCGCGATGGTCAGCAACTGCTTCTGTCCCTGAGATATGTTCGTCACTTCCTCATTCAGCTCAAAACGATAGCCTTCAGGCAGTGTGCGAATGAAGTAATCCACATGTGCGGCCTTGGCCGCAGCAATCACCTCTTCGTCGGTCGCGCTGGGGCGGCCGTAGCGGATGTTCTCCATGACGGTGCCATTGAACAGCCATGTATCCTGCAGTACCATGCCAAAGAGCCGGCGCAGATCACCGCGAGTGAATTCTCGGATGTCGTGCCCGTCGATAAGGATCTGACCCTGATCCACATCGTAGAAGCGCATCAGTAGCTTCACCATGGTGGTCTTGCCGGCGCCAGTGGGTCCGACGATGGCCACTCTTTGCCCGGGCTCGATCCGCGCCGAGAACCCCTTGATCACCGGCTTGCCCGGCTCGTAGCTGAAGATGACGTCGCGAAATTCAACTCGCCCTTCGATCTTCTCCACCTTGACAGGACTGGCGATGTCTGGCGGCTCCTCCTCCGATGCCAACATTTCGAAAACGCGCTCGGCGGCGGCGACGGTGCTCTGCAGCACGTTGGAAGCGCTCGCCAATTGCGTGATCGGCCGCGTGAAAGAGCGGACGTACTGGATGAAGGCTTGGATATCCCCCACCGTGATCATTCGCCGGATCGCCAACCAGCCGCCCAGGATGACGACCGCCACGTATCCCAGGTTGCCGATCAGGCCCATCACCGGCATCATGATGCTGGAGAAGAATTGCGCCTTCCAGGCCGCGCCATACAGTGTGTCGTTGTAGCGGTCGAACCGGCGGATGCTCTTCTCCTCGCCGTTGAAGGCCTTGACGATCACATGCCCGCCGAAGGTCTCCTCCACATGGCTGTTCACGTGGCCCAGATAATCCTGTTGCTGGCGGAAGAATTTCTGCGATTGACGGATGATGATCATCACAATGGTCATCGCCAGGGGGACGATGAGCAGCGCGACCAGGGTCATTTGCCATGAAATGGAGATCATCATGACAAGCACGCCGACCACGGTCACCAGCGAGGAGACGATCTGTGTCAGGCTCTGATTCAGGGTGCGACTGACAGTATCAACGTCGTTGGTAAGCAGAGAGAGAACCTCTCCATGTGGCGTTCCGTCGAAATAGCGGAACGGCATGCGGTTGATCTTCTCCATGATCTGCCGCCGCAGTTGATAGGTGACCTGGATGGCGACATCTGTCATCAGCCAGCCCTGGATATAGCTGAGAGCCGCCGAGAGCAGGTACAACCCAAATGCGGTGAGCAGGATGCGGCCGATCGTGTCGAAGGGCACGCTGCCCGTGCCGGCCAGTTGCGCCAGTACGCCATTGAACAGCTCGGTTGTCGCATTGCCCAGGATCTTGGGCCCGACGATGGCGAAGGCAGTGGAGCCGATGGCCAGCACGAAGACCACAATGATCTTGATCCTGTGAGGGCCGAGATAGGCTGCAAGCTTACGCAGGGTTCCCTTGAAATCACGCGGCTTCTCGACCGGGCCCATGCCCATGTGGGCTCCTGGGCCGCGCCGGTCCATGCCAGGCCTCCCGAGCGTTGGGGGGCGCCTGTCGGCTCGTTGGGGGGTTGTCATGCCAGCGCCTCCTGCTTCAGTTGGGAAAGTGCAATCTCACGATATACCTCACAAGTCCGCATCAGTTCCGTATGGGGCCCTTGCCCAATGAGATGGCCTTGATCGAATACCAGGATCTGATCGGCGTTCTTGATGGTCGCAACACGCTGTGAAACGATCAAGACCGTGCTGTCCCCCAAGGAACGCAGTAGCGCCCGCCGCAAGCGAGCATCCGTCTTGTAATCGAGGGCTGAGAAGCTGTCATCGAAAATGTAGACGGGGGCATGCTTGACCAAGGCGCGCGCAATCGTCAGCCGCTGACGCTGACCGCCCGAGAAGTTGATCCCGCCTTGGGAGACTTCGGACCCCAAACCATTGCCGCCCTTGAGCACAAAATCCGCTTGGGCGATGGCCAGCGCATCGCGCATCTCTTCCTCGTTCGCAGCGTCGTTGGCGAAGCGCAGATTGTCCGCAACTGTGCCGGTGAAGAGATTGCTCTGCTGTGGAACGAAGCCGATCTTTTCGCGCAACTCGCGCAGGGAAACCTCTCGGATGTCGACGCCGCTGATGCGGATGGCGCCGTCACTCACATCGTAGAAACGCGGGATCAGGTTCACCACGGTGGACTTTCCCGATCCGGTGGTGCCCAGGATGCCCACCGTCTGCCCGGGTTCGATGCGGAATGTTAATTTGTGCAGCACGTCCTGCTCCGCATCGGGATAGCGGAAGGACACATGATCGAACTCAATGCTTGGCACGAACGGCTCGGGGAAGTGTTTCGGCTCCGGCGGATCCAGAATGGTGACCGGTGTTTCCAGGACGTCGGCCACGCGATGGGCCGAGACATCCGCCCGCGGGAAGAGGATGAACATCATCGATAGCATCATGAAGACAAAGAAGATCTGCATGGCGTATTGCATGAAGGCCATCATGTCGCCCACCTGCATGCTGGACTGCGCCACCTGGTGGGCTCCCACCCAGGTGATCAGCATCATCGATCCATTCATGATCAGCATCATGACCGGCATCACGATCACGAAGACGCGGTTGCCGAACAGGCTGACGTCGGTCAGCTCCAGGTTGGCGCGGTCGAAGCGTTGCTCCTCAGTGGCTTCCCGGTTGAAGGCGCGCACCACCATCATGCCGGCCAAGTTCTCGCGTGCCACCAGGTTGAGCCGGTCGATCAATTGCTGGATGATCTTGAACTTGGGGACGGCAATGGTGAACACTGTGATGATCAGGCCGAGCAGCACGAGCACGGCCAGCGCGATCGTCCACCACATGGAGGGGCTCTTGTCCAGGGCGCGGATCACACCGCCCACGCCGATGATCGGGGCATAGAAGACCATGCGGATCAGAATGGCGGAGGCGGTTTGCACCTGGGTGATGTCGTTGGTGGAGCGGGTGATCAGCGAGGCGGTGGAGAAGCGGCTGAGTTCTGAAGCCGAGAACCGCATCACGCGGTCGAACAGGCATCGCCTCAAGTTTCTAGCCAGGCCGGCCGCAACCCGTGACGCCAGCAACCCCACCAGGATGGTCGCGGCGGCCGAGGCAAGTGCGATGAGGAGCATGAGGCCGCCGATGCGCAGGATGTAGTTGTACTGGATGCGGTCGGTGTCCATGCCCAGGGCCTCGTACTCGGTGCGTAGCGTGCGCGCCGCTGCCTGGATGATGGCGTCTTCACCACCGATGGTTGCGAAGCGATCGTCAACCACCTGCTTGAGAGCCAGCCGCTGATCGGCGGGCAGGCGCTTCAGCAGCGTGAACACGTCGGTGCCCGGTGGCAGCCTACCCAGGTCGAAGGCATCCATGCTGGGGAACATGGCCGCCGCCTGCTCCGGGTTCTCGGCGAGCATTTCGAGGCCTCCCACCAGCAGCAACGGACGGCTGAGTAACGCCTCGAGGCGATCGCGAGTGGCCCCGTCCACCTCTGCCAGCACATAGATGGGTTCCTCCGCTAGCGCCGGGTAGCGATCAAGAAAGACCGCGGCTTCGGGCGAGCCCGGTTCCAGCAGCGTGTAGTGCGCTCGCGCGTCGGCCAGCTCCCCTTCCGTGAGGAAGAGTGAGAGGCGGTCCCAGGTTAGGGCGCGCACCGCTTCAGGCAAGGCGCTCTCCACACCGCCCTGCTGGATGCCGATATTCACGATGCGGGACATGTAATCCGGCAACGCCAAGTCCGCGTTGGCCTGGAGGAACAGCAGAGCCACGGCGATCATCAGCGACACAACAAAGGGTTTGAAGTATTTCAGGATACGTTTCATAACCGATCCTCTAGAGAAAAGGACTCTTACATGATCTCCGACCCGGCCACGGCTTTCCTTTGCTCCCTTGCGATCCAAACCACCAGCCTGGGATTGCTCATGGTGCCGCGGGCCGGCGTGGCTTCCTTTCTGTCATGTCCCAGGCAACGGATGATTCTTGCCAGCTCTGGTTGGCTTCGGCCTATAGGCCTGAACTTCGTTTTCAGATGCGCAGCCTCAGCTATGCTTTTCAATGTACGTCTTGGCACCGTCTTCGAGATGCTGGGCTGCCCGGGTGAGATCCCTCAGTGCTTCGGCGATCGCCGAGCGGCGGGACACGGGAATGGCGGCTTCCAGATTCTCCAGCCACTGCGTGCGGGTCTCGATGCCTTCGCGGATCAGCGCCCGTCCCTGTGGCGTGAGGGCCACAATCTTCACGCGGCGATCCTGGGGATCCTCATCTCGGCGAAGCAAACCGAGCCCCACAAGACGATCGACCATCTGGCTCGCGGCGGCGGGCGTGATAGCCAGGTCATCGCCGATGCAGGAGATAGGGCAGGCCCCGTGATGGTGAAGGCGCATCAGAGCCCCGATCTGCGACATCGAGAGCCCGGTGCGCTTCATCCACATCGTGAATTCATGCATCGACCGCCGCATGAATAAACGCATCCAGGCGCGAAGTGCGTTCAAGAATTCGTCGCGTTTGGGTGTCATGAGGGCATACCTCTTGGTTAAGTGCGCTTAATTATATCAAAGCCTTAACCAATGAGAGTCCCATTTTGCGGCCTTAAAAGGCAGGCCTGAGCGGCTTCATGAGGAGGAGCGAAACAGGAGAATTCCGCCCTATTATCTACACTTGCGACCGCATATATAATGAAGCTGCTTCGCCAATGGAACCGCCGGGTCCCAACGTACTCAGCCGTGCCGGACGAGACCCCTGCCTCACCAGGAGGATGCGATGAGTGAGCATGAGAATTCGGATTCCGATGATGTCAGTGAGGCCCAAATCGCCGTCCACTAGCAGGAGGAAGAGTATTTCCACCCGCCGGAAGGATTCGTCGCACAGGCAAATGTTGCCGATGATGCCATCTTGGAACGCTTTAGCCTGGCGAACTTTCCCGATTGATTCGAGGAGTACGCCGAGCTGCTCGATTGGGATGAGAGATGGCATACTATGCTGGATTCGAGCGACCCTCCTTTCTGGAAGTGGTTTCTCGGAGGCCGCCTGAACGCGAGCTTCAACTGCATCGACCGTCATCTCCCAAATTACCGCAATAAAGCCGCTCTGATCTATGTTCCCGAGCCTGAGAATGAGCCCCATCAGACGATCACCTACCAGGAGCTCTATTGGCGTGTGAGCTAAGTGGCGGCGCTGCTGCGGGATTTCGTGGGTTTGAAAACAGGCGATCGCGTCACGATCCACATGCCCATGGTGCCTGAACTTCCCATCACCATGCTGGCCTGTGCCCGGCTGGGTCTGATCCAGTCCGTCGTCTTCGGCGGCTTCTCCGGAAAGGCCTGCGGGGAGCGGTTGGCCGATTCCGGAAGCCGCGTGCTGATCACGATGGACGCATACTATCGGTCCGGCAACCTGCTGGACCATAAGCAGAAGAGCGACGAGGCGCTCGACACGGCCCGAGAGGAAGGCCAGGAAGTTGAGAAAGCCCTTGTCTGGCGTCGCTATCCGGGGCAGTACTACTCCAAAGAGCCCATGCAGGAGGGCCGCGATTACTTCGTGGAGGAGGTCTTGGCTGATTATGTTGGCCAGCGCGTGCCGCCTGTATCCATGCCTGCCGAGGCGCCGCTCTTTCTCATGTACGCCAGCGGGACGACCGGCCGCCCGAAGGGCTGCCAGCATAGCACCGGTGGATACCTTGCCTATGCCGCCGGGACCTCGCATTGCATCCAGGACATCCAACCGGAGGAGGTCTACTGGTGCATGGCCGATATCGGCTGGAACACGGGGCATTCCTATATTGTCTATGGACCCCTGGCGTTGGCTGCGACCTCCGTGCTCTATGAGGGCGTGCCCACCTGTCCAGACGCAGGTCGACCTTGGCGGATAGCCGAAAGGCTGGGGCTCAACATCTTCCATACCGCGCCCACAACCATCCGGATGCTCCGAAAGGCTGGGCCCGAGGAGCCCAAGAAGTACGATTTTGGCTTCAAGCATATGACCACGGTGGGCGAGCCGATCGAGCCCGAGGTGTGGCGCTGGCATTACCACCAGGTAGGCAAGGGCCAGGCTGTCATCGTGGATACGTGGTGGCAGACCGAGACGGGTGGCTTCCTGTGCAGCACCATGCCTGCCGTGCACCCGATGAAGCCGGGCAGCACCGGCCCGGCGCCGCCGGGAATCCACCCCGTGATCTTCGATGAAGAGGGCAACGAGATCGAGAAAGGGGCGGGCGAGGCGGGCAATATCTGCATCCGCAATCCCGGGCCGGGGGCCTTCCAAACCATCTGGGGCGATCCGGAGCGCTTTGTGGAAACCCATTACGCCAAGTACAACGAGGATCCGAAGAGCAAAGATTGGCGCAATTGGCCTTACTTCACGGGCGACGCCGCCGTCCAGGCGGAGGATGGATATTACCGATTCTTCGGCCGGGTGGATGACGTCATCAACGTCGCCGGGCATCGACTGGGCACCAAGGAGCTGGAATCGGCCTGCCTGGATGTGCCGGAGGTGGCTGAAGCGGCGGTGGTGCCGCTCGTCGATGAAATCAAGGGCCGGGTCCCGGAGGTTTATGTTTCCCTGCTGCTGGGGGTTGAGCCCAGTGATGCGCTGCAAAAGGCGGTCGTCAAAGTCATCGAATTGAACATCGGCAAGATCGCCCGGCCGAAGCGCGTCCACATTGTCCCGGATATGCCCAAGACCCGCTCAGGCAAGATCATGCGACGCGTGCTGGCGGCGATATCGAACGGGCGCGATCTGGGCGACATCACGACCTTAGCGAACCCGGACATCGTCGAGCAAATTCAAGCGATGGTGAAGGGCAGCTAGCAAAGTCCACAGCATGTTTACGCGGCGTTAAGGTTGCGCCGGGCCCGCGCTGCGCGATAATGCCCTGCGAAGTCACTTGTGGAGGCTCAGAGAATGGATGCCCGGCGGCCCGGGCGCAGGCTCTTCCTCTATCTAAGCCCATTGCTTCTCATCATGATCCTGGCGATGGCGGCGATCTCGGCCGTCCATATGCGGCGCATCTACTTCGATACCATAGGTGATGCACGCGAGGATGCCCTGCAGGTAGCCCGACACGCCTCAGCTGAATTGGCGGGCCTGGTGAAAGAGGCGCGCGTGATCCTCAAATCAGCCTTGTCGAGCCAGGTGGTCCGCGAGGGCGATGTGGCCAGTTGTCAAATGGCGTTGGCAGAAGTGCAGGCGGGGTTTCCGGAAATTGCCAATATTGTTGTCCTCGCCAAAACGGGTCAGCCTCTTTGCAGCGCCTTGCCTCTGGGGGAAAAGGTAAGTGTGGGGGAAGCGCCATGGTTTCAAGAGGCCGTTACGACCGGCGAACCCCAAGTGGGAGGCTATCAAGAGGGTTATGGGTCCGAATCGCCCGTGATACCCTTTGCATTCCCCTCGCTGGATGTGGATGGAGAGGTGGAACGTGTGGCCGTGGCCTTAATCGACGTTCCTTGGATTGAAGAAGCAATGCAGGAGGTGCATCTCTACGAAGAGTGGACGCTCACGGTCTTCGACTCAAATGGCACCGTCGTCACGCGCATTCCCATCGAAGGAGACTGGCAGGGCTACCGATGGGAGGGCGCTCTGGACATTCTTCCGTTGCCCTCCACAAGCGATGAAGAGAGCCTCTTTGAGACGGTTGATTTGGATGGCAAGCAAAAACTCATCGCCAGCAGGGGCCTGGCGAATATTGACGGCGGGGATCTATTTGTCAGCATCGCCACCCCCTTAGATGTGGCCTATCAGGGGATCGCTAGGGATCTACGCAGGGATGCCATCTTGTTGGGCCTGGCGTCTGTGGCGGCCTTCGGCCTGGGCGCTCTGGGCCTCCTCCGTATGGTTATCCAGCCGCTGGCAGGGATCCGGGAGGTCGCGGAGAGGATACGGGCCGGCGATTACGGTGCGCGTGCCGCGCTAGTCGCCGCTCCGGCCGAGATCGGCGCTCTGGGCCAGGCCATCGACGAAATGGCGGCCTCACTGGAGGATCATCACACCACTCTCGCCGAATCGCTGAAGAATGAGAAGTTGCACCGTGAGCGGCTGCAAGCCGTACTTCATGGGGCTCCGGTCATCATTTATTCAGTAGATCAAAACGGCAGGATTGCATACATCGAAGGCAAGAGGCTATCGGCTGCGGGGTTGGATCCTGAGGACCTCGTGGGGCGTGATTTCCGCGAGCTCCTCGGTCAAGACGGGGACCGTGGGGAGCGGTTCGAGCAAGCCTTGAAAGGGGAGCTTTCTTTCTCGGAAATTCGATTCGGCGGCCGGATCTTCGAGGCGTGCTATGCTCCGCGTTTCGGGCCGGAGGGCGAACCGCTCGGCATCGTCGGCGTGGCCTTGGACGTCAGCGAGAAGGCATTGGCGGATGAAGCTCGGCGAAAGGCTGAGGCGCGCTTTGCGGCGATCCTCCAAGCCGCACCCGACGCGATCATCACCATCGATCGGGATCAAAGGATTATCGCCTTCAACCAGGGGGCCGCCGCTCTGTTTGGATATGATGCGGAGGAGGTTCTCGGTAAGCCGCTCGACATGCTCTTGCCAGAAGCGGCGCGAGGGAGACATGCGGATCACGTGCGGAGATTCCAGGCCGGCGAGGAGGCTTGGCGCCGGATGGCGGAGGACCGGCAGATCTTCGCTCGCCGGAAGGACGGTTCCTTATTCCCGGCCGAGGTGAGCCTATCGAGGCTGGAGCTGGACGGCGAGATCGCTCTCACAGCCATCCTGAGGGACATCAGCAAGCAGAAAGCCGCTCAAGATAAGGTGCAGCAGCAAGTCCAGCGCCTGGACGCCTTGCGGGCCATCGATATGGCGATCACATCAAGCCTGGATTTGCGCGTCACGCTGCATGTCTTCCTTGACCAAGTGGTCTCAATCTTGGAGGCGGATGCAGCCGACGTGCTGCTCATGGATCCACACACTCATCAGCTCCGGTTCGCGGCGGGTCGCGGTTTCCAGACAAATGCACTGCAGTACACGCAGCTGCCCATCGGCGGAGGGCATGCCGGCCGCGCCGCTCTCGAGCGAAAGACAATCATAATCTCCAACCTTCAGGAGGAGATCGGCGATCTGAAGCGATCAAGCCGCCTTGAGGAGGAGGGTTTTTCGTCCTATATCGCCGTCCCATTGATCGCCAAGGCACAGGTGCGGGGCGTGCTTGAACTCTTCTTCCGCCGTCCGTTCGAGCCCGAAAGCGAATGGATGGACTTCCTGGAGGCGCTTGCTGCGCAGGCCTCGATCGCGATGGATAACGCCACGATGATGGAAGATCTGCGAACGGCGCATGACAAGTTGTCGGTTGCCTATGATTCAACCCTCGAGGGCTGGTCGCGCGCACTCGATTTGCGGGATAAGGAGACCGAAGGCCACACACAGCGGGTAACCGATATCACGGTGCGTATCGCGCGAGCCATGGGCCTGCCCAGCGAAGACATCGTGCATTTGCGGCGGGGGGCGCTTTTGCACGATATCGGGAAAATGGGGATACCGGATGCCATTCTGCTCAAGCCAGGCGCGCTGAGCGAAGAGGAATGGGAGATCATGCGCAAGCACCCGACGATGGCCTATGAGATGCTTGCCCCGATCGAATACTTGCGCCGGGCGCTGGACATCCCCTATTGCCATCATGAGAAATGGGATGGAAGCGGATATCCTCGTGGCCTGAAGCAGGAACAGATCCCAATCGCAGCTCGCATATTTGCCGTTGCCGACGTCTGGGATGCGCTCTGCTCAGATCGGCCGTATCGAGCCGCGTGGTCGCCTGAGAAATCCCTACAATATATCCAAAGTGAATCAGGAAAGCATTTCGACCCACAGGCGGTTCGGATTTTCATGGAGCTGGTGCCGGGCCTCCCGTCACCTCCTGCTTCCGCCTCGGCATAAGTGGGGGCTCAGGTGCGGAACCCAAAAGGGAGGCTAGATTTTCAATCCCTGGACGCCCGGGTTCTTTCAAGGCCGGATCTTGGAGGGGAAGTGAAATGAAATGGGGCCCGAGGAGGAATCGATGACTGACAATGCCGAGCGTGCCAAGAAAAGTGAGGGCCCTCTGCGGAAGGTTCGTCTCTCTATGACTTTTCGCCATTTTGAGTTGCCCCCTATTCGGGACGCCCTCATCATAGGGAAACGCGCGCCCGTGGGACCCAAGGGCGTTGAGCGGGCCTTCAGGGAGCTCACACCGGGAATGTTTCGCATGTTGCATGTAGATCACCCCACGATCGAAGCCATCCTGGTTCGCGAATCGGATTTGCGTAAGATCCCCGAAGATAAATTGGTGTCGAAGATCTTGGAGCACGCGGAGACTTTTATGAGCGAGGAAGATTCTCTGCATGTCATGCTTCAAATCGAGGTAATCGTCGAGGATATCCAAGTGGAGATTTGAACCGGCGATGATGAGCCATCCGGTTTATCTGAGAGATCTGCTGCTCCCGTTCGCCACCGGCTATGCCGAGAGCGTGCTGGGCGACGTGATTGAGGAGCTCAATCAAGGTCGGCCATTGGCATTGCGGATGCATGGCGAATGGCACATCTTGAGCCCCTGGGAGGCGGCTGGTCACAAGCCGACGCGCCGGGTGATCGATTTGCCGCTCAAGAAGGCGCTGGTTCTGTCGCCCAATATGAGCGTGAGCGAGGCCTTCGATCACCTGGTGTCGGATGAGGGCGAATTCGCCCTCGTGGGTGATGAGGAGAACGTGCTGGGCGCGGTGTCAAAGTCGGCCGTCCAGGCCTCACTGCTCCATCAGGGTCGGCAGTCAGTAACGCTCCAGAAACGATTCCAGGCCTGCCTGGAATTCGGCCGCATCTTGGTTTGGGAAATGCACGTGCAGTGTTTGGAGGATGTGAGAATCCCGCTTACAGAGACGCTGCGAGTGGAAGGTCCCTTGAAAGAGATGCTGGGATGGGATCTTGACGGATTGCTGGGCCAAATGAGGAGCTGGAAGGATCTCATCCACCCTGATGATTTGGCCGAGATTGTCGCCCATCTGCGCGCCATTCTGGAGGATGGCGGACGGGTCGATCAGAGCCTGAGATTCCTCCATCGGAAAAAGGCATGGGTTTGGTTGCGCATGCAAATCACCGCGAAGCCCACCTCGGGAGGCGTCTTGCTGCACGGAATCTCGGGTGACGCCAGCGAGCAGATGGCGCTTCGCCAAGCTCAGGTGGAAGCGGAGGAAATCTATCAGGCCCTGGCCGATCTCACGGGGACCGGGATCATCGTGTTGCATAAGGGCAAGATGCTCTACACCAATGATAGGCTGTCGGAAATGCTCGGCCAATCGGCGACGGCCTTGCTGCGAGATGGCTCCTTTTGTGAGCTCTTCTATGGCGAGCATCAAAGAAGAGCGGCAGAGCTGCTCGAAATCTGGGCGCGCGGAGAAGAGAGAGATGGCGCCATGAGCCTCAAGCTCGCGCATCGCACCGGGCGTCCGGTGCCGGCGGAGGTCCGAGCCCGAAAGATTCGCCACTTGGGGGATCCCGCGCTGCTAATTACGGTTCGACCTGAGCAATAAATTCCTTCGGATGCCACAGCGCCCATGGTTTTTAGCCCATCTCCGGGCTGCCGGATCATGGGGCGTCTTTCCATCGAGCTTATCGCTCCCGATCTGATCGTGGAGGAACCTGTTTCCATGCGGCCGTTCGACGCCGGGGATCGGATCTTAAGCCTGGAAATCGGACCCCTGTGGTAGGATATTGCCATTGGCGTAACGGCAGCCTATTGGGCTTCGTAAGAGAGCTGGCCATCGCCAAGAGAATGGGCTGGGCTGGAGATGCAGAGCATGGACTCTTCATCCTTCCCTGAAATGGGCAGCAGGCTAAGTGCGACATGGGCTCGCGTGCAGGTTTTCTGCTGGCTGCCCCGCTTTGCCTGATGATGAGCGCTTGCAGCGCCACGGCGATGCACGCCGATTCCGCCTGTCCCGTGACCCGGTGGCCGCAGTCGCCCTTCGCGCCTCCGGTGGGGTGGGCGGAGAATCCTCCAGGCAAGACGAGCTTCTGGTACGGAGACCCGGGATTGTGGACCACCCTGCAGCAGGATTGCATTTGGGCTCAGCTTGCCTGGGGTGAGAAGTTCTGGTGGTGGAGCGAGGATTTCGACGCCAGGGCGGAGCTCGGCTAGGCGCTGGCCGACCTGCGGGTGGGGACTTTTGTGTGTGGCGCGGCCGTAGGCTATGCCCCTCAACCCAGGAGTCGCGCCCTCGACCGCTTCTACAGGGCTGGGCCAATTCGGGAATAGGATGCCTCTCTCGCCGAGATATCTGCGTCTTTGGGTGTGATAAGATGCAGGGGAGCGGTGCCTTCGGAGATCCGCGCATCGTTCGAACGGTGTACGATTCAGCGCAGTTGGTGCGAAATGGGGGCTTCTGCAAGGGAAGAACGGAGGATGCTGACCACTGAGACAGGCACGACGCCCATCGTGAAGGTAGGTGGCCGATGAAAGTCAAGCTTTATGCGCGCATACGACAGCTCGCCGGCGCGCGTGAAGTCGAAATCCCTGCGGCAGCAGGTGATTCGGTCGGGGAGGTTCTGCAACGGCTTGTAGAAAGGTATCCCAAGCTAGACGATGCGATCTGGGCGGCCGATGGATCCCTCGCCGGCCATGTGGCCGTTCTGCTCGATGGTCGCGACGTCCGTCACCTCAAAGGCGAGGACACTCCAATCCGTGATGGGCAAACGTTGTCTGTCTTCCCTCCGGTCGGGGGCGGCTCAGTGGATGATGAGATCACCCAAGTTCGTCTGAAATTCGCCAATCACTTCCGGGCGCGCATAGGAAAAAGTGAAGTGATGTTCTCCTTTCCGGGTACCACTCTCCGGGATTTTGTGGAGGCGCTGTTGCGTGAGTATGAGATCTCGGACCTGCTGTTGCAGGGGGAGGAACTCAAACCCCATGCTCGGATTGTGATCAACGGCCGCTTCTCCGACGTCCTCGGCGGATGGGAGGCGAAGATAGCAGAGGGGTCAACCATTGTCCTGCTTCAGTCCTACGTTCTTGCTTTCTAACAGCGCATGCAGACCTCGAAAAGAACCGTGCCTCCAAAGAAAGTGATCGTGCGCTTTGCGGGCGATCTTCTCTCGCGGGTGGGAACTTTCCATCACGAGCTGGACTTTGAGGGGGATACGCTGCGCGACCTGATCCCGGCCGTGGTCGAGCGCTTTGATCTTGAAGACCTGCTCATGAACGAAGGAGGAATCAGGCCTTACGTGCAGATCGTCATCGATGGCCGCTTCTCCTACACGGTTGGCGGACTGGACGCCGCGATCCGGGATGGGGCCACGGTTAGCTTCTTCGCCTTCCGGGGCGGGCTGCTCCCCATCTCCTTGCCCAAGGGCACCACACTTCGCGAGCTTCGTGCCAGAAGGGGCTCTCAGGATCGACCGCCGGATCGGGCAAGCCAGATGGCCTGATCAAGAGACGACGGGCCAGACGGCCCGTCGTTTGTGGTCAAGCGTGATCCGCATCCACCCGCTATTCGATGAGTGGGGATCTGGTAGAGAGTCGCCTGGCTAACTCCCGGCGGCGCGGCTCCCATACCGCTGCTTTATCGGTTGGCCATGCAAGCCCGGCCCGCTCGCTCTGGGCCTAGCCCCCTCATTCTCAAGCCCAAGGGGTTGGGTTTGACTTAGGTCTAGATAATCTCAAGCTCCTTGAGTTTGCTCTCCGGGACCACGCCGTTTTCCCAGCCCCGTTCTGCATAGTACTCCTCTAGCATTTGGGCTAGTTCACAGACTTGGCCTTTGGCACCTGGCCCGTCCGCGGGCTCCTTCAGGAACCTTTCAGGGAGATAGTCCGAGCCCTCACCGAAGCCTGCCAGATTGTTGTAGTAGCGCTCCAAGTTGAAAACCCGCTCTCCCACCTTCAGCAGACCGTCGGCATCCATCGGGTTTCCTGTGATCGTGGAGTACTGTTCTGCGAAGGCGTCAAGGTTCTCTGCAAAGGTGGCGAATTTGCAGACGTCCAGGCAGTCCGTGACAGCATGGACATTCTGGAAAACCACAGTTAGCTTGCCTTTGCCCTCCCACTCCAAGGGGTCGGTTACGTCCGCCGGACCCAGCACATTGCCGACGACTTCGGCCGCCGGTGTGTAGCCCCGGAGGTGGCAGGCGCCGCGGTTTGAGGTGGCGTAGGCAATGCCCATACCCTTAATGCCTCGCGGGTCATATGCCGGAATGGACATGCCCTTCACGGACATGGAGATCTGTGGAGCGCCCCACTTCCCGGCCGCTCTTGCGGGGGATGCGGCCAGGTCATCCCCTAACCCGGGTTCTCTCGTCGCAATCTTCCCCAGGAGATCGAGCATGGCATCCGAATCGCCCCAGGAAAGCCCGCCGCCGTCCAACAGGCCTAGCTCGGTTGCCTCCATGGCGACGGCGAGGGCGTTGCCGGCCTCGATGGTGTCCAGTCCGTAGTCGTTGCAGCGGTCGATCAAAGCGACCAGCGCGTTGGCATCCGCCATGTCGCACATCGCCCCAAAAGCCCAAGCCGATTCGTACTCTACGCTCTCCATGTGGAGACCAGCATGGGGCCCCTCTTTGACCTCCACCTCCTTCTTGCAGGCAACGAAACAGGCATGGCAAGTGGGATCGCCGACGAGGATCGTCTCCTTGATGCGCTCGCCACTAATTTTCTCGTGGGGCTCGAAATAAGTGGACTGTGCATTGCGAGTGGGCATGGCACCGATGGCGTTGATCATATTCATCAACACATTAGTGCCGTAAACCGAAAGCCCACCCTGCTTGGGCGCTGTCACGACGCGCTCGTCCATGAGCTGCTCCCGAGCTCTGGCAAGCGTCTCCTTGAAAGCCTCTGGGTCAAAGGGGCGAGGGCGATCGGCGTGAACCCCTCTTATGACAATGGCTTTGAGATGCTTCGAGCCCATGACCGCCCCGGTGCCGCCGCGGCCTGAGGCCCGGTCGTGCTCATTCATGATGCAAGCAAAGCTGACCAGGTTTTCACCCGCGGTTCCGATGGTCATTATGGAGACGTCCTTGTCTCCATATTTCTCCTGCAGGGTTCCCACCGTATCATGGACATTCTTTCCCCAAAGTTCCGATGCATCCTCCAAGCGGATCTCTCCGGCCTCCACGTAAGCAAGAACAGGTGATTCGCTCTTCCCTTTGAACACGATCCCATCCAGGCCGGCCCATTTTAGGCGGGCGCCCGACCAGCCCCCATGGTGAGAATCGACGATCGTCCCGGTCAGCGGAGATTTCGTGCAGACCGCAATGCGACCGCTCAGATTGACGTCGGTGCCGGTGAGAGGGCCGGTCATGAAGCATAGGATATTTCCTGGGCCGAGCGGATCAACATCGACCCCATTGTCGAAGACGTACTTGGCCCCCAATCCCCGGCCTCCAATGTATTTGCGAGCATCCTCCTCATCGATGGGCCTGTACTCAATCTCTCCTGAGGAGAGATCCACCCAGGCGATCCGGTTGCGATAGCCTCCGAAATTCATGGGTCACCCCTTTCGCGATTGGCCACAGATTGAAGGTCGATGTCGTTGGATGCGGCTCAGCTCGGATAGAAAAAAACGATTCCCACCAAGGGGAAATCTTGTGATTATCGTCTCCGCCTTGCGGCCGGCCCCATGTTTCCCATATCGATCATAAAACTATCATAGCGAATCGCACCCACCGAGTCAATTATTGTATTGGTTCTGGCATGCGACGCAGCAACGCCTGCGCCGAGGGCTTGGCCCAATCGATGGCGGGCAAGTGCGGGTCATCGCCGGCGAGCATCTCGGTCTGCAGGGGCCGGTGCGCGAGATCGTCGCGCAACCGCTCTATATGGACGTGCGACTCGAACCTGGCGGCCGGTTTGCGATGCCCATTCCCGTAGGCCACGCGACCACCGCCTACCTGTTCGAAGGCCTGCTCTTTATCGACGAATAAGCAATAACGGGGGGCGCCCCGCTCGAGGCGGTGCGCATGCTGGTCTTCAGACGGGGGATGAGGTTTCGCTGCGGGCGCCTTCGGATTCCCCAGCGCGGTTCATGCTGATCGCCGTGAGGCCCTTCGGCGAGCCGATCGTGACCTGCGGGCCCTTCGTGATGAACACCAAGGCGGAGATCCGCCCGGCCTTTGGGGACATGCGTTCGGGGTGGTTTGTGGCTCAAAGCTGAAACCGGATCTTCCGCTCAAACACCACTCACCGAAGCAAGGCGGGAGCGCATTCTTGCGCTCCCGGTTTGCTCTGCAGGCTCAAGATGCCGCATGCGTACCCAGGAAGGCACGCCGTTGAGCCGGCTCCGGCCTACCGCGCCAGCGATTTCCAGCGACCGTAGTTGCCCTGCTTGCGGCGCGCTTTTCGCAGCAGCGCCGCGGCGGATGGCTTGGCCCAGTCCGGGGCGGGTACGTCGTAATCGAACCCGGGCAGCGTAAGGCGCGGGACCTTCTCCCCCAGCAGGTACTCGATCGCCGCGATCTCCCCCTCGTCGTCGGGCGTGACCAGCGTCCAGGCGACGCCTTCGGCCTGTACCCTTGCAGTTCGCCCGATGCGGTGGACGTAATTCTCGGCCTCCTCGGGAACATCGAAGTTAATCACATGTGAGATGCCCTCGATGTCCAGGCCGCGCGCGGCGACGTTGGTCGCCACCAGAATTTTCACCGATCCGGCACGGAAGCGTTCCAGAGCCCGAAGCCGCTTCTGCTGGTTGAAGTCGCCGTGGATGATTGCCAGCGAGAACCCCTCCTCGCGCAGCTTCCGGGCAAGGATATCCGCCTGCTGCTTGGTGCGCGTGAACACCAGAGCGCTCTCGACCCCTTCACGCTGGAGCAGGGCCGCGAGCAGCGGCGCCTTCAGGTGCTTCGGCACAGGGTAGAGCCTTTGCTCGATCGCCTCCGGGGGTTTGGCGGTTTGGATTTCGATCCGCAGCGGGCTCTGCATAAAGCGCCCGGCCAATCCCAGAATGGCCTGGGGCATTGTGGCCGAAAAGAGCATGGTCTGCCGCTGGTCGGGAAGTCGCCGTACGATTGCCTCGATGTCGGGGTAGAAGCCCATGTCCAACATGCGGTCGGCTTCATCCAGGACCAGGATTTGAATGCCATCCAGCCGCAGGTTCCTGCGCTGCAGGTGGTCCTTCAAACGGCCAGGCGTGGCGACGACCAGGTCCACACCGCGGCGCAGTTGCTTGGTCTGAGGGTTGATGGCCGCGCCGCCGAAGAGCGCTACGACGCGCAGGGAGGTGAAACAGGCCAAAGCCCGTGCCTCCTCAGCGATCTGGAGTGCCAGCTCGCGTGTAGGCGCCAGGATGAGCATGCGCGGGCGCTTCTGAGGCTCGCCTTTCAAGAGTTGGTGCAGGGAAGGGAGCAAGAACGCAACCGTCTTGCCCGTGCCGGTCTGGGCCGTGCCCAATATGTCCCGGCCCTGGAGCGCGCCGGGGAAGGCCTGTTCCTGAACCGGAGTCGTCTGTGTGAACCCTTGCTTCTGGACGGCGCGCATCAAGTGCCCGTCAAAGTCGAATTTGTCGAATCGCATATCGTGTTGCTTTTCCTCTCAACATGGTGATCGGCGCAAAAAAAGCCGCTCCAGACTGGGAGCGGTCACTCTGCCGATCCTTTTGCATCCTGAATTCATTATCCCTTGCCCATGAAGTTCTGTCAAGTTGAGGTGCACCTTTCAAGTGGTCCACTCCCGGATTGCTTCCGTTCGACCCAGGCACAGCGAATGAGCGCAGCAAGAACCACCCATCTCGTGGCGTCCAATCATGCCAGTCTCGGCGCGGGCATGCCCAAGGGCAGCCCCCACAGAAAAAGGAGCAAGTCATATCGTTTAGGGGAATATCGATAGGCAATGGGATCGTGGCTGCAATGGTCATTGGGGCATTCATCCTGGTTGCCGCCCCCTCCGACGCGAGCGCGAATAATGGTGAGTACACGCATGGCGTCGTGATCCGCGTGGATGGGGAGGACGATGACATGGCCGGCGCGCCCGATGGCCATGGCGGCGCCACCGATATCCCTTACCGAGATGGGCAACTTGGTGGATCTGGATAACCTATTGATCGTTTCCATGGGCTATGACTTCCAGCTCATCCCCAACTTCTTCATCGCCCATAGCCCTGCGAATTCCCAGGGACGTATGGCTGCAGGTAGCAGCCGCCTGGGCCCCTTGCCGATGCGCCGGGGCTCCTTCCTGATGCCTCTGAGATGAGCGGATATCGCGCGGAAGCCCCGGCCTCCGGGCCAGAGGGCGGATCCATCTTCCGAAGCTTCGTTTCGATATTCCTATGCAGCTTTCGCATTTCCGGCGATGCCCAATAATCACCCGCCAAACGCTACCGTGGGCGGGGAGCGGCCCGCGGAGCTATGGAGGGTATCCCTGTGGCTGGCAATGCATGCCTCGTCGTGGGGGCGGGAATCTCGGGCCTTACAGCCGCGCATCAGCTCAAGCAGGCTTGCCAGGACGTGCTTGTCCTGGAGGCCAAGGACCGCGTTGGCGGACGGATGATCACGGCCGAGTGGCAGGGCTTCCGTTTCGACCCGGGAGCGAAGTTCGTGACCACATCCGATCGCTTCCTGCTCGATCTCGCTCATAAACTCGGTCTCGAGGAGCAGATGCGCAAGATCGAGGAGGGGCTCACGATCGCTATCTATCGCAACAATCGGTTGCACACCGCGAACTTCCTCTCCATCGGTTCCTATCTGCGCTGGAGTGGTGTCTCTTTAAGCGCCCGGCTGGCGATGCTCAAGCTGATTCCGTACCTGCTGCGCGCCATGCGCCTGAAGAACGTCTACCATCTCGAGCAGGCACCCGGGAGGGATGTGGACGAATCCTTCGAAACCTTCTTCGATCGCCATATCAGCCGCGAGATGTTCGAGTATTGGGCCATCCCGATGTTCGAAACCATGTGCAGCTATACTGGTGAGGATGTCTCACGGAAGGCCTTCGTGGCGATGCTGGCAAGCTATCTCAACGCGGATTCGATCGGATTTCGAGATGGCATCGGCATCCTGCCTGAGACGCTCGCCAAGCACCTTGAGGTGGAGCTGAACGCCCGCGTCGAGAACATCACTCCCTATGCCGATGGCAGCGGGGTGGCGGTGGCCTATACGCAAAATGGCACTCATAAGACCCTGCAAGCCAGGCGAGTAGTGGTAGCCGTGCAAGGCAATCGGGTATTGGACCTCTTTCCAGATCCTGCGCCGGCCTGGCGAGAGTTCTTCCCGAAGGTCCATTATTCGAACACGGCCATGCAGTTCCATATCGCCGAGACGGACTTCCAGCCCGAGGTCCCTGGCACCTTCATCCCTCGATCGACGGGCAAGCCGATCAACGCCATCGGCTTCGAAGAGTTCAAGGATGATCACTGGTTGATCCTCACCGTCCCCAGCGTGTATACGTTC
>CAZBLT010000039.1:0-25007 GCA_964492745.1 uncultured Anaerolineaceae bacterium | reverse complement strand
AAGCGTCTTGAGATGCGGGGCGAGATCCAGGGCAAGGTGGAGCCGCAGGAGAAACGCCCCGATAGACGCCGTTTCCAACTCACACCGACGGGAAGACGCCGCTTCGAGGCCTGGCTCACTTCACCAGTAGGCCCGAGCGTTCGAGCCCTGCGCATGGCTTTCACGACCAAGCTGTACTTCGCCCGGAGACGAGGCGATTCTTTCATGCGGACACTGCTCGATGCTCAGGAGACATCTCTCCAGTCTGGCTTGGATCAGCTCCGAGATGCGCTGCAGGCCATTCCCTCTGCTCGGATCTTCAGTCGGCTTTCGGTACAGATGCGAATCACACAACTCGAGGCCTCGCAAGCCTGGCTGCAAATGTGTCGCCAAGAATTGCTGGGGCATCCACTTTCTTAGAGGAGATCGCCGTAATGCTTCGCCGCATAGCATGGACATTGCTTATCATCGCGATGATATTGGCCGGTTGCCGCACAGGAGAATCGCGGGAGTCCACTGATGCCACCCTTGCCGAGAATGCCCATATGGAGACAACTCTCCCGGGCACGCCGGAACTGGCGGCCGGGAACCAAGAGGCCCACTTGACGATTGTAGATGCCCTGGGCCGCCAGCTTGCGCTCGCAGAGCCGCCCTCCCGGATCGTTATCGCTGGGCGGGCGACGGCTTTATTGGCCCACACGCTCTATCTGTTTCCCGAGGCCGGTGGCCGCCTCGCCGCTCTGGAGGTCCGTCTGCAACGCAGCCAATCCTTCTACCCGCTCGTCAACCCCCGTTTCGATGAGGTTGCGCCGCTGGAGCGCAATGCCGGCGTGGAGCAGATCGCCCCACTGCATCCCGATGTCGTGCTGCTGAAGAGCTACATGGCCGAGAGCCTGGGGGATCCCCTAGAGCGGCTGGGGATCCCGGTTGTCTATTTGGATCTGGAGACGCCCGAGCAGTTCTTCCGCGACGTGGGTATCCTTGGACGGCTCCTGGGAGACGAAGCCCGGGCAGAGCAGATCATCGGCTTCTACCAGGATCGCCTCGAGCGGCTTAGTGCGCTCTCTGGGGCAAATGCCGAATCCGACACGCCCGCGATCCTTGTGCTGAAATATTCTGACCGGGGCGGGGATGTGGCTCTGCAAGTGCCATCGGTCTCCTGGCTGCAGACCGAGATGGTGCGGCGGGCTGGCGGAAGTCCCATCTGGGTCGAAGCCGCTCAAGGCGGGGGTTGGACGGTCGTTGGCTTCGAGCAGATCGCGGCCTGGAACCCGGACGCCATCTTCGTGATCTACTATCCCGAGGATCCCGCCTCGATTGTGGATCGCCTGCGCCAGGATCCAAAATGGCAGGCGCTAAAGGCCGTTCAGCAGGGCCGCCTCTACGGTTTCGCCGGCGACTTCCTGAGTTGGGACCAGCCCGATCCGCGGTGGATCCTGGGTCAGATCTGGCTTGCGACGAAGATCAACCCGCACGTCGCTGAGAGTATGGACTTGCGGGAGGAGGTCCTCGCCTTCTACAGTGAACTCTATCGCCTAACGCCGGAGGTGATCGAGCGGGAGGTCCTGCCGCTTCTGCCTGGTTCCCTGGACGAATAGCCGTGCTCGCACAGGCCGTCTTGCGGCGCCGCAGATTGGCTCTCGGGCTTGCCTCTGTGGTCACGTTGCTGATCCTGGCGGCCTCCCTTTTCGTGGGGCGCTATCCCCGGCCTGTGTGGATGCCCTGGGCGATCTTGATCGAAGACCCGCTCGCACGTCGGTTGATCCTTAGCCTGCGGTTGCCGCGTCTATTGCTGGCGCTGCTGTTGGGTGCTTCCCTCTCCGCATCCGGGGCTGTCTTCCAGATGCTTTTTCGCAATCCGCTTGTTGAGCCGGGCTTCCTGGGCGTCTCCCAGGGCGCGGCGTTTGGCGCCGCGGTCGGGATCCTGTGGCTGGGTTCTGGGTCCCTGGCCATGCAGGCGCTGGCGATCTTTTTCGCCTTGTTGGGTCTGGCGTTGTCGTATGGTCTCGCTCAGCGCCTGCGTTTCGGCGGATGGCTCCTGCGTCTCGTGCTGGCGGGTATCGCAGTCTCGGCGCTCTTCTCCGCCGGGACGGGGATGCTCAAGTATCTGGCGGATCCCCTAACCGAGCTTCCTGAGCTCACCTTCTGGCTTCTGGGCGGGCTGTGGCAGGCGACCTGGCAGGATCTCCTGCGGGCGCTCCCCTTTGCCCTGCCCGGCCTGGCAGTCTTGGTGCTCCTTCGCTGGCGCCTGAACCTGCTCTCCATGCAGGACGAAGTGTCTTGGTCATTGGGTGCCGTGCCGAATCGGGAGCGCGGGCTGTTATTGCTGGGCGCCGTGGCGGCTACGGCCTCACTCACGTCGGTGGCAGGGATCGTCGGATGGGTGGGGCTCATCGTTCCTCACCTCGCCAGACGGATCTTCGGCGCGGATGCCCAGCACCATCTCATCGGCTCGCTGCTTCTGGGTGGCGCTTTTACGCTAGCTTGTGATGACTTGGCGCGCACGCTTCTTCCAGGCGAGATCCCTCTAGGAGTCATCACCTCGCTACTGGGCGCAGCCTTCTTCCTGATGATCATGACCATGCTTGGAGGAGGGCGCAAACCTTGATGGCCGCTAAGGCGATCAACGCGCTGGAGCTTCGCTCTGTATTCCAGTCGTATACGCAGGCGCCGCCGTGGGTGCTCGAGGGCTTGAGCGCCGCTGTCTCGGCGGGGGCAATAGCTGCGATTCTGGGCCCGAACGGCGCGGGCAAGACGACACTCTTGCATGTCATCCTGGGCTATTTGCCAGCGCAATCCGGAGAAGTGATGATTATGGGGGAGCGCCTGCTCTCCTTGGCGAGATCGCTGCGCAGCCGATGGATTGGCTTTGTGCCGCAACAGGAGTCGCTGCCATTTGCCTTAACGGCCTATGAATATGCCCTCATGGGCCGCGCTCCGTTTCTGGGGTGGTTGGGCAAGCCGGGCCCGGAGGATCACGCCGCTGTGGAAGCTGTGATGGCTCAAATTGGGCTGGATGCTCTCTGGGAACGTCCGATCGACGCCTTGAGCGGTGGAGAGGCTCAGTTGCTGCGGCTCGCCAGGGCCCTTGTTCAGGAAACGCGCATCTTGCTGCTCGATGAGCCGACAGCGCATCTGGACCTGAAGAATCGGGCCGCTGTCCTGGATGCATTGGCGCGGATCGCCGGTCGAGATGGGCGGACGGTTGTATTCACCACCCATGAGCCCGAAACGGCGCTGGCAGTGGCGGATGAAGCCATATTGATGCATGGCGGCCGTGTGCTTGCCAGTGGGCCCGCGGGGAGTGTACTCACAGGCAAGAATCTGAGTGCGCTCTATGATCTCCCACTGGCCGTGCGGCGTGTGGATGGGCATGCTGTTGTCTTCCCGGGAGAGGGCAAGGAGGATGACTGACCCGCAGAAGGTGGGCCAGGAGATGCGCTCCTCGGCGCATCCGGTTCGCAACCGGCGACCTGAGGGGGGAGGGGCCTGCCCACCACGATTGTTCCTTATCACGGGGGAACGCGGCGCGGGCAAAACGACCTTCTGCCGTGTGTTCATTGACCGCCTACGGGAGCGGTCCGCCGCCAATTTGGATATGGCTGGGATCGTCTCGGCGGGGGTCTGGGAGGGTAACCGGAAGGTCGGGATCGATGCGGTTGCAGTGCGCTCCGGGGAGCGCCGGTGCCTTGCCATAAGCCGAAGGGGGGGCTCCGCAGGTCCAGGGACACAGAGCTGGGTCTTCCAGCCGGAGACGGTCGCTTGGGCGAACCGGCTGCTGGCGCAAGCCGTGCCCTGTGATGTCCTTGTCGTGGATGAACTGGGACCGCTTGAATGGCTTCAGGGCCAGGGGTTCATGGCTGGGATCGAGGCCGTGTCATCGGGCCATTACCGCCATGCACTGGCTGTCGTTCGAGCTGGGCTCCTCGATCACGCCATGCCTCACTGGCCACAGGCGAAGGTAATTTGGGTGGATTCGATTTCACAGGCGCGTGCCTTGGCGCGCCATTGGGCCCAGCAGCTCGAGGTGCTCTAAGGTTCGCGATGCGATCACTTGCGCGCCGACCAAGCAGGCGAACCGCATCCGATCGAATGCGCCCATTCTTCACAAGAATCACATATCTGCTTCATGACCCTTTGACCGCCATCTCCTATCATGTGGGCAACATCGCACCGGATGGAACCAGGTCCGGAAATCAGGAGGTGAAAGGTGAGCAAGTTTCTAAAGGTTGGTTTGCCGGTAGCACTGGTGGGCGTCATCGCCCTGGCGGGCGCAACGGCGGCCTTCGCGCAAGCGGAACCCCCCCAGCCGCCCTACGCAGGGCGGGGACCAGGCCGCGGGCCTGGCGGCGGGCTGCTGGCGGAGTACAATGACATCCTCCACGCGAAGCTGGCCGAGGCGCTTGGCATGAGCCTGAGCGACTTCGAGGCCGCTCGTGCAGAGGGCACCCCGCTCGCCGCGCTGGCCGCCGAACAGGGTGTCTCCCTGGAGGATCTCCGGGAGGTCATGCTCGAGGCACGGTCCGAAATGATCCAGGAGGCGTTGGCGGATGGCGTGATCACCCAGGAGCAGGCCGACTGGATGCTCCAGCGCGGCGCCTTGGGCCATGGGCCAGGCGCCGGCCAGGGCCTCTGTGATGGCACCGGGCCGCATGGCGCCAGAGGCTTCGGAAGGGCCGGCGGATAGGCCCTTTGTCTTCTCCCCCCTTTTCCTGCCGGGCTCGATCAAGGGTCCGGCAGGATCCTTTCTCAGGAAAAAGGGGTGGAAGGGTGGCGTCTTTTGATTAAAATTAAGGCCATCGGGCGGTTTTCTCGTGGCTGGCATTCTGGGCCCTCGCCCGCACAACACAACTTCGTCGTGGGGGCAAAGGCGAATGGCTGTCAAACGCAGGAGTTCACGCGTGCGACATGTCGCCGTAATTGGCAATTATCTGCCTCGCCAATGCGGCATCGCCACGTTTACTACCGATCTATGTGAGCATATCGCAAGCCAATTTGAGGAGATGGAGGTCATCGCCTTGCCGGTCAACGATCGGCCGGATGGCTATGCCTATCCCGAGCGGGTGCGCTTCGAGCTGGTAGAGGATGACCTGCGCTCCTATCGCCGAGCGGCAGACTTCCTGAACATCAACAGCGTCGATGTCGTCTGCCTTCAACATGAGTATGGCATCTTCGGCGGCCGGGCTGGGAGCCATGTGCTCACTCTGCTGCGAGAGATCCAGACCCCGCTGGTCACCACACTGCATACCATCCTGCGGGAGCCGACGGCCGAACAGCGGGCCGTGTTGACAGAAATCTCGGCGCTCTCCGATCGCATGGTGGTTATGAGCCAGCGCGGGGCCGAGTTCCTGCAGGAAATCTACGGCGTGCCGGAGGCCAAGATCGCCATCATCCCCCATGGCATCCCGGATGTGCCCTTCATCGATCCGAACTTCTATAAGGACCGCTTCGGTGTGGAGGGCAAGGGGGTCCTGCTCACCTTCGGCCTGCTATCGCCCAACAAGGGCATCGAGCATGCGATCGAAGCCATGCCCGCCATCCTGGAGCGGCATCCGGAAACCGTCTACATCATCCTGGGCGCCACGCATCCGAACGTGAAGCTCCAGGAAGGGGAATCATACCGTCTAAGCCTTCAACGTCTGGCCAAATCGAAGGGGATCGATTCGCACGTGATCTTCTACGACCGCTTCGTGCGGTTGGAGGAGTTGCTGGAGTTCATCGGCGCGGCCGACGTCTATATCACGCCCTATCTCAACAAGGAGCAGATTGTTTCCGGCACGCTGGCCTATAGCCTGGGCACCGGGAAGGCGGTGATCTCGACGCCCTATTGGTATGCGGAGGAGTTGTTGGAGGATGGGCGGGGCGTGCTGGTGCCTTTCCGTGATGCAAGGGCGATCGCCGAGGCAGTGGCCGGATTACTGGATAACGAGGCCCGCCGGCACGCCATGCGCAAACGCGCCTATCTCTTCGCGCGCCAGATGGTTTGGCCCCAGGTGGCACATGCGTATGTGGAGCTGTTCGCGCAGGCGCGCGAGGAGCGCATGCGTTCGCCGCGGGCTGTCTCGGTGGTCAAGGCGCTGGATGACCGCCCCAGCGAGCTTCCAGAGGTGCGCCTGGACCATCTGGCCCATCTCAGCGACGATACCGGCCTGCTCCAGCATGCCGTATTCCACGTCCCCAACTACAGCCAGGGCTATACGACCGATGACAACGCTCGCGCCCTGGTCTTGACGGTGTTGCTGGAGGAGCTGGGCGGCCGGACCGCCCTTCAGGCGGTCTCCCTGAGCCGGCGCTACCTGGCGTTCCTATGGCACGCATTCAACCCTGGCCTGGGACGCTTCCGCAATTTCCTGGGGTACGACCGGCGCTGGCAAGAGGAAACCGGCACGGAGGATTGCCACGCTCGCGCCCTCTGGGCGCTGGGCGTTACGGTCGGGCGCTCGCAGGATGGCGGGCTGCGCGGCACGGCCGGCCGTCTGTTTGATCAGGCGCTGCCGGTGGCGCAGGCGTTCACCAGCCCGCGGGCCTGGGCCTTCGCCCTGCTGGGACTGCATGCCTACCTGATCCGCTTCTACGGGGATCACCGCGCCCATCACACGGTCGACCTGCTCGGCTCCCGTTTGATGGGCCTGCTGCAAACTAACCGCACGGAGGACTGGGTCTGGTTCGAGGATCGCCTCACCTATGGCAACGCCCGCCTGCCGCATGCGTTGCTGCTGGCGGGTGAGATCCTGGGCAAGGACGAGGTCACCGCGGCGGGGTTGGAGACGCTGCGCTGGCTGGTGAAGGTTCAGCGGAGCGAGGAGGGGCACTTTGTCCCCATCGGCAACAAAGGCTTCTTTGTGTGTGGTGGCGAGCGGGCCCGTTTCGACCAGCAGCCGATCGAGGCCGAGTGCACCGTATCGGCCTGTCTGGAGGCCTATCGGATCACGGGGGAGCCGTCCTGGCTACAGGAAGCCGAGCGGGCCTTCGAGTGGTTCCTGGGGCGCAACGACCTGGGGCTACCGCTTTATGACCCAAAGACGGGAGGCTGCCACGATGGCCTCCACCCCGACCGGGTCAACCAGAACCAGGGAGCCGAATCGACACTCTCCTTCCTGCTCTCGCTGGCGCAGCTCCGTCTGGCGGATACAGTGCTCGAGCCACAGGTGAGTTGATGCACATTGGCATGCTGGCTCCCATCTCCTGGCGTGTGCCTCCCCGTCATTACGGCCCATGGGAGCAGGTCGTTTCCCTGCTCACCGAAGGGCTGGTCCGGCGCGGCGTGGAGGTGACGCTCTTTGCGACGGCGGACTCGATTACGCAAGCTCGTCTCGTATCGGTTTGCCCGCGGCCCTACTCTGAGGATCCATCCCTGGACCCCAAGGTGTGGGAAGCCTTGCACATCGCCAAGGCCTTCGCTCATGCCTCGGCGTTCGATCTGATCCATAATCATTTCGACTTCCTCCCGCTAACCTACAGCGGCCTGGTCGAAACGCCGGTGTTGACCACCATCCACGGGTTCTCCTCCGAGCGGATCCTCCCGGTCTATCAGCGCTACAACGACAGCACCTATTACGTTTCGATCAGTGACGCCGACCGCCACCCCAGCCTGAATTACCTCGCCACGATCCATCACGGCATCGACCTGGGCCAGTTTCCCTTCCGGGCTGAACCCGGAGAATATCTGCTGTTCTTCGGACGCATCCATCCCGAGAAAGGCGTGCGAGAGGCGATCGAGGTGGCGCAGCGCGCCGGCCGCCGGTTGCTGCTGGCAGGAATCATTCAAGATGAAGGCTACTACGAGCGTCAAATTCGCCCCAGAATCGATTGCGATCGCGTGCGCTATCTCGGTTCCGTGGGGCCGGAGAGGCGCGCCCAATTGCTTGGGGAGGCCTACGCCCTGCTCCATCTGGTGAACTTCGAAGAGCCCTTCGGGCTGAGCCTGATCGAGGCCATGGCCTGCGGGACCCCCGTGATCGCCGCGCCACGCGGGGCCATCCCTGAGATCGTGCAGGATGGGGTGACGGGCTTTCTCGTGCGCAATCAGGAGGCGGCGATCGAGGCGCTGGCGCGTGTGGCTGATCTCGACCGACGGCGCATCCGCGCGCATGTGGAGACACATTTCACATGTGACCGGATGGTGGAAGACTATCTGCGGGTCTACCAGAGAGTGCTCGAGATCGATCGTGGACGTCGAGCGGAACGTGCAATCCCGATCGGTTGAGGAGGTGCCCATGACACCCAATCTGCGCAACCATCTTCATCCCACGCTTCTGCGGAGGCACCCCAAGAACCCCATCCTCACTGCGGCGGACTGGCCCTATCCCGCCAACACGGTCTTCAATCCCGGAGCCGTCCGGCTCAGGGATGGCACCACGCTCTTGCTCTGCCGGGTGGAAGATCACCGTGGACACTCGCATCTATGCGTTGCGCGGTCGAAGGATGGCATCGGAGGGTGGGAGATCGAGACCCAACCGGCGCTCTACCCGGACCCGGAACGCTATCCCGAGGAGCTTTGGGGGGTGGAGGACCCGCGCATCACCTATGTCCCCGAATTGGAGAGCTACGTCATCGCCTATGTGAGCTATTCGCGCGGCGGTCCCGGCGTGTCTCTGGCAATCACCGAGGATTTCCGCTCCTTTGAGCGTCTGGGGGTGGTGATGCCGCCCGAGGATAAGGATGCGGCCTTGCTGCCGCGCCGCATCCGTGGGCTATGGGCGCTGGTGCATCGGCCGACGACGGCCTTGGGGGCGCATATTTGGGTCTCTTACTCGCCCGACCTGCGGCACTGGGGGGATCACCGGCTGATCCTCGAAGCCCGCCGGGGAGGCTGGTGGGATGCCAACAAAATCGGTCTCTCGCCGCCCCTGATCGAAACGTCTGAGGGCTGGCTGGCCATTTATCACGGCGTTCGCACCACCGCTTCCGGATCGATCTACCGGCTGGGCTTGGCCCTCTTCGATCTGGAGAACCCGGAACGCTGTCTCCGGCGCAGCGATACCTGGATATTCGGCCCAGAGGCGCGCTATGAGCGCGAGGGCGATGTGGATAACGTGGTCTTTCCCTGTGGCTATACCCTGGGGGATGATGGCGATACGCTGCACCTCTACTACGGCGGGGCGGATACCTGTATTGCGCTGGCCACCGGAAGCCTGCGCGAAATGTTGGCATGGCTGGAGAAGAACGGCTCAGCCTGCGGCGGCGCTTTGGCCTGGTAGCAAGGCCTCTCTGCTTCCATGTGATACCACCGGCAAGCCAGAATGCAGTGGAGGGTATCGGAGGAGCCGCAGTGCGGGTCTGTGATGCTCATCATGGCTCTCGCCGTCCAGACTTGCTGTGTATGGCCGCCGGGTTGGGGCCGGTGCAAATCGATGGTCTGCCGAGTCTTGCATCCCCAGAGCTAGCGTGGTATATATGACTATCTCATATAGATGAGTTAGTCGTGCCCCGAGAGATTGATCCACGATTCCCAGGTCCCGGCTGCCCGCGGCATGGGCGCGTGAGCGGCTTCTTGCAGCCCTGGCTCCTGCTGCTGCTCTCCAGAAGCCCGGCGCATGGATATGAGCTTCGAGCTCAGCTCGAGCGGAATGAGGGCACGCCCCCTGCAGACCCAGGCCTGCTCTATCGGACCTTGCGTCAGATGGAGCATCAAGGTCTGGTCCGTTCTGCATGGAACACCGAAGGCGCCGGCCCGGCTCGGCGTGTATATGCGATTACACCCGAGGGGGAGGCCTGTCTGCACGCCTGGGCCGAGAGGATCCATGAGACGCGCGTCAGACTTGATCGCTTCCTGCAGGAGTACCAGGCCCATTGGAGCGGAGAACGCAATGGGGATTCAACTATCGCGGGTTGATGGGTAGGGCCAATCCGAGCGAGGCCTTGATCGAATCGGGAGAAGGTCGGATGGATGCCATTTGTGTTGAGGGTCTGACCAAGTACTACGGCGATCTCCTGGCCGTGGACCATGTCAGCTTTACCGTGCATCAGGGCGAGGTCTTCGGCTTCTTGGGGCCCAACGGGGCGGGCAAGACCACCACGCAGCGCATGCTCACCACGCTGCTGGAGCCCACCGAGGGCCGCATCGCCGTCTTCGGCCATGATTATGCGCGCGGTGCCTTCCCGGCCAAGCGTCATATTGGGTTGGTCCCTGAGGAGTCTAACGTCTATACCGAACTGACGGCATGGGAAAACCTGATGTTCACGGCGCGACTCTACCGCGTGCCTAAGGCAGCTCGACAGGCGCAGGCAAGGGAGCTGCTGGAAAGCTTTGGGCTGTGGGAGAAGCGCCATGTCAAGGCCGAGAGTTTTTCCAAGGGTATGCGGCGCAGGCTCAGCATCGCCATGGCCCTGATCCACCGCCCATCGCTGCTTTTTCTTGACGAGCCCACACCCGGCCTGGATGTGCAGAGTACGCGGGCGATCCACGAGCTGATACGGCGCATGAATGCAGAGGGCAGGACGATATTCCTGACCACTCATCAGATCGAGGAAGCCAGCCAACTCTGTGACCGGGTGGCCATCATCAATCATGGACGGATCGCCGCCATCGACACGCCGGAGAGCCTCAAACGCGCCATCCTCAAGGTCCAATCCATCGAGGTGGCATTCAATCTCACCGAGCGAGATCTTGCACCCCAGCTAAGGGCCTTGGATGCCGTGCGCACGGTCGCCAAAATGGGTGACAAGTGGCGCCTGTACACAGAAGACCCTTCTCGGGTGCTGATCTCACTGCTGGACTTCTCCCGGACCCATGACCTGCGAGTGGTCAGCCTTTGCACATTGGCTCCAAGCCTGGAAGATGTATTCCTGGAGATCACGGGCCGGGAAGTAGGATCGATCCGGGATGAGAGGGGCCGTAATGCCTCTCGGCGAACGGGGGGCGAGCGATGAGAGATCTCTCCTTGCAGCGGCTTGCAGACGAGATGATGCAGGCATGGGTCATCGCGGTGAAGGACGTGAGGGTCTACTACCTGACGCCGCCGATGATCATGTTCGGCCTTCTTTTGCCCTTTTTCCTATTCTTCTCCTTCTCCGTGAAACGCAACATCGGCGCGGATGTGGGCCTGGCACGCCTGCTGGCGCTGACGACCTTCTTCACCGCCTCCTCCGCAGGGCCGGTGATCATACCCATGGAGCGCCGTACCGGGACCTACGATCGGCTGCTCGCCGCACCCATGTCCCTGATGACGCTATTGCTGGGCAAGTCTCTGGTTGGCGCTTTCTTTGCTGTGATGGTGTCGGTCGTTCCGCTTTCGATCGGGGTGATCTTTCTGGGCGTTTCGGTGGCGGATGTGGGCCTTCTTGTGGTGGGGATTCTCTTTTCGAGCCTGGCCTTTTCGGCCCTTGGCCTTGTGTTCGCCTCCATCCCGGCGCGCTCGGTGGGAAGCATTATGATGCCCAGCACGCTGATCCGCTGGCCACTGCTCTTCATCAGCGGGATCTTTATTCCATTAAGTGATATGGCATCTTGGGCGCGCCCCTTTGCGTTCCTTTCACCGTTGACATATGCCCAGGACCTCTTCAATCAGGCTGTTTTGGGGAGGGGCTTTCTGCCATATTGGCTCGACATAGTGGTGCTCCCCCTGCTCTTCCTGATGTTCCTCGCCCCTTGCGTCTACTTCCACCGAAGAAGCCGGATCCTAGGATACTAGCGGAGCTGCCGCGCGGAAATGGACTTCATGCAGATACGACGCAGCCGGATAGCCAATCTCCGGCCGCGTCGTTTCACCGGTTTCCGGGCCTAGCGGTTATCGCATGCCTCCGCTGGCCAGCGGACATCCACCCATCGGTAGGGGAAAGGTGGACGCCAGTCTTCGGGCGGCTCAATCAGGTCCTGGAACCGCAGCGCATGCGATTCCGCGCCAGGCCGGTATCCATGCTGCAGGAAGACGCTGGTCTCATTGGCGGTGCGGATGGCCGCGGCCGGGATGCGGCAGAGTGCGGCGCCAGGGTCATCTTCCGCACAGGGGGTTTCTGGCGCGTGGGGCATCACGATATGCGTCACCAGCCGGTTGCCAGGATCGATCACTACGGACTGGATGCGCCCCAGGTAACCGGTGTCCCCAAATACTTGGGCTCCGGGCAGAGGTTGGAGGGTACGCCGGGGGGGAATCTCCGAGCCATCCGGCAGTCTGGGAAGCGCAATCACTCCCCGCACTTCGGGCACGCTGGTCGCGACCTGCTCGCAGGCCGCTCGATCTGCCTCGGTCGGGACCGTTCCACCCAGGTGCACCCAACCGTGAAAGACGCGCACCGGGATATTGAAGGGGCGCGTCCGCGGATCATGGCTGAGCGCCTGGGCCACTTGCAGGCTCAGATCGCGGTCTGCTATGAGACGGTTCTCCACACCGCGGACGCCCGGCACTGCCGCCGCAATTCTCTCCAGATGATGGCGGTGCAGAGACTTGCTCAGATGGCCTTTGAGATAGACGACGCCATTCTTTACATCCACCCGAACGCTATCCTGTTCGAGCGAGCGGAAGATATCATCACGGCAGAGAGCCTCGAAGACCAATTCTTCAAGCAGTTCATCGCGGGTCAACACGGTAGTCGTTCTAGCCTGCGTATCCACAGCCATGGCCACCTCCCCATGCATTTCGCACATTTCGTAGTGCAGAGGGGCCGTCGTAAGCGGAGACCGGCCCCAGCCGAATTGAACATAGAGCAGGAATATCAGATCTGGGTCAGTGCAGGATATGAGATAGATTAGTGCTCGCGGCTGTCGCTCCGGACCTCATCGGTCTGACCCTTCCCAGGGCTCGCGGCAGGCAGCCTGCCTTGCGCTCCGGCCTGGGTGAGCAGTGAACGCAATGAGTCAGCCGCTTGGTTATCGATGAGCACCGTTACGCGGTCTCCTGCTCTCAACATAGTATCGCCATGAGGAATGATGGTCCTTCCATCCCGATGGATCGAGATGAAGAGGCAGTTCTCAGGCAGGGCGTCATGCAGATCCTTCAAGGCGAGGCCCACAGACGGATCACCCTCAGCCAGGTGGACATCAAGCATGCGCATGCCCTCCACCACGCCGTCGGGCTGCATGGCCTGAGCTCGAAGCCGAAGCTCGGATCGCCGGGCAACGGCGATGTTATAGGCCCGGATGATCTCATGGTTCCAGATCCATCCGATGAGCCGGCGCGGGTTCCGGCGTGACACGACGGGGATATGACCCACGCCGCGGGTTCCCATGCGCTTCAGCACGGTGCCGATGCTCTCGTCTGGATAGGCGTAGAGCATGTCTTCGAAGGGCACAGCGATGTCCGCCACGGGCGTCTCGAGGGGCATTCCGCGCTGGATGGCGTTTTCCAGATCGGCCAACGTGACGATCCCGGCCAGCATTCCGGAAGCATCCATCACCGGAAAGCCCCGCCGCCTGGCCTGGCTGAAGGCCCTTGAGAGATCGGAGAGCGTGGCGTCGGCCCGGATGGTATCGATATCGGTGGCCATCACCTCCTCGGCCCGCACGCTCTCGAGCACGTCCACGTCACGTCCGCTGCGCAGCCGGATGCCGCGTCGGGCAAGCTTGAGGGTATAGATTGATTCGCCTGCCAGCATGCGACGGGCGATCAGGGTCGAGATGACCACGCTCAGCATCAGCGGCAGGATGATGCGATAGTCACCGGTGAGCTCGAAAAGCATGATTAATGCCGTGAGCGGGGCGTGGGCCGCGCCGGCGAACACCGCGCCCATACCGACCAGGGCGTAGGCGCCGGGCGGCGCGGTCAGCCCGGGAAGCCATGCATTGAAGAGTCCGCCCACGGCGGAGCCCAGCATGGCGCCCATGAAGAGGGAAGGTGCGAAAATGCCGCCGGAGCCGCCAGAGCCGAGCGTGAAATCGGTGGCCAGCATCTTGATAAAGATCAGCAGAAAGGCCCCACCGATGGCCAATTGGTTGGTCAGCGCCGCCGAGATCGGATCGTACCCGCCCCCAAACACGTGGGGCATGTTCTCGTAGCGCAGGGTCGGGAAGATCATTGGATAGGCCAGCCCGAGTAGGCCCAGCAGCAGGCCGCCGATCGCGGGCTGGAGCCACTCGGGGATGCGGCGCTGCTCTGCGAAACGGTCCTCGGCCCAATAGAGCGTGCGCACAAAGGCCACCGCTACGAGGGCCGCCAGCGCGCCCAGGATGGCATACAGCCCGAACTCGGCCAGGCTCTCGAAGGCGTAGGGCTCTGGGACGGCGAACGTGTATTCGGAGCCCACCAGCGCCTGCATAGTGGCGTTGGCTGTGACGGCCGAGATCACCACCGCGCCGATGTGGCTGATGCTCAATTCGCCGAGGATCACCTCCGCCGCGAAGATCACGCCGGCGATGGGGGCGTTGAATGTGGCGGCGATGCCGCCCGCGGCTCCGCAAGCGACGAGGGTGCGGATGCGGACCTCCGACATGCGGAAGGCCTGCCCCAGCGTCGAGCCAAGCGCCGCACCGATTTGCACGATGGGCCCCTCCCGGCCGACAGAACCGCCTGTGCCGAGTGTGAAGGCAGATGCCACGGCCTTGATGACCACCACAATCGGCCGGATGCGGCCGCCGCGCAGGGCGATGGCCTCCATCACCTCCGGCACGCCGTGCCCCTTGGCCTCGCGGGCGTAACGGTAGATGAGCGGGCCGGCGATCAGCCCACCTAAGGCCGGGACAGCAGCGATCAGGGCCATGCGGGCCTGTGGAATTAGGGCCGGCAGAGTGAAAAATGCGAATCGGCTGACCCAGGAGATCATGGTGTTGAAGAGCAGCGCCCCCAGTCCGGTGCCGATGCCGATCGCCAGACTGATGCCAACCAGGATCATCCCGCCGCCCAGGCGCAGGTGATCAAGGAATCTCGCGAGGCGCAAACCTACAGTCTGTCGCATATTTCCAACTCCAGCGAAAGAGATATCTTATTTCCGCCGGGCGAGATCCTAGGCTCAGACGTTAGTCTGGCCGTTGGAAGGCGGTCGCGCCGGCCTCTCGGTGTAGGGCAGGGGGATGTACTGCACCGAGGGGCGCCGCTGGGACGTCTGTGGGTAGAGATTCATCAGTTGGTAAATCTCATCCGGCATCTCGGTTGAGACCGAGAGTCCGATCTGTTTGGCCTCTTCCACAGTGATGGGATAATCATGCGTCCAGCGGCCGGTGGCAAGAATCTCGGCGATCTCGGCGGCGCGCTCGGCGGACACATCCCGATAGGTGAGGATCTCGGTCACAGTTTGCTTGACCTGGGAGATGGCCTTGCGGGCAACATCCGCCAGGATGAGAGTCTCGTCATCGATGCGGTCGATGTTCTTCTTCTCGAGCACGCTCAGGATGGAGGCCGCGGGCATGTTGCTGAGCTGGGGGTCGACCGGACCTAGCACGGCGTTTTCGTCCATTACAATCTCATCCGCCGAGAGCGCCAGCAGTGTTCCGCCCGACATGGCGTAGTGGGGGATGAAGACCGTCACCTTGGAAGGGTGGCGGCATAATGCGTGAGCGATTTGCTCCGAAGCCAACACGAGGCCGCCCGGCGTGTGTAGCACCAGATCGATGGGAATCTCCGGGCTGGTAAGCTTGATCGCCCGCAATATCTCCTCCGAGTCCTGGATATCGATGTAGCGTGCCAGCGGGAACCCCAAAAAGGCGAAGGTCTCCTGGCGATGGATGAGCAGAATGGCCCGGCTGCCGCGCTTTTCCTCGAACTTGCGCAAGGCGCGGGCGCGCGCCATCTCCAGCAGGCGCTGCCGCAATGCGGGCTGCAGCGCCGAGAGCATCAGAAATAGCCAGAATAGATTGATGAGATCCATCGATCCCTCCCCCGCTGATCCCCGTCGGCCGCAGTTCTTGGCGCGGCTGCGGGCAGAAACATGATCCATCCCAGAGGGCAAGTTTAGCGCGATGTTATCTGGGATGCTAGAGTTAGGCGCACGCCTTGCGGTCAGGTGGTTACCAATTCGCCGCTTGCTTCATGCCGCAATGTGATCGTCTCGCCCTGGCTGAGCGTCTCGGAGATCAGGCTCTCGACTTTGATTTCCCTCTCCAAAGCATCCAGTATCTCCGGACGCGCCCGCGTGGAGGGCTGGGTGGCGAGAATCGAGCAGCAATCCTTGTAGGCGATCTCGGCTGGCTCCAGCAAGTCCAGGCGCCGTGCCAGGTCGATGATCTCCACCTTGTCGTAGGCGATGAGTGGCCGGAAGATCGGCAGCTTGATGACGAGATCCACGCCGGCCAAGTTCTCAAGTGTCTGCGAAGCCACTTGCCCGAGGTTGTCGCCGCTGAATAGACCCCCGGCTCCCCGCTCGCTGGCAAGGCGCTCGGCCAGACGCGCCATGAAGCGCCGGAAGAGCACCAACTCGTGGCGTTGCTCGCGAGATACCAGGTGAGACGTGGCCAGTTGGAAAATGTGGTAGGGGAAATAATGGATCTTCAGGGAGGGCAGGTAGGCGGCCAAAGCCTGCGCAAGCGCGCCGATCTTGGCTTGATGGGCCTGGCAGGCGTCCGCCATGGCGTAGAAGTGCACCAATTCGATCTCCGCCCCGCGCTTGGCCATCAAATACGCCGCCAAGACCGAGTCCACCCCGCCCGAGAAGAGACCCAGCAGACGCCCGGAAGCGCCCACGGGCAACCCGCGCGGGCCGGGGTGCCGCTGAGTGTATAAGTAAGCCGCGCGCCGCATGACCTCGATGTAGAACGTGCGATCAGGCTGAGAGAGGTCCACCCGCCAATCAAAGGCGCGGTCGATCAATCCGCCAAATTCGGCTTCTAGATGGGGGGTTGACTCTTCGAAGACCCTCTCTCCCTGGGTCACACGCACGGCGAAGGTTTGGATGGTGTCGCCGACCTGTTCTGCGAGCGGCAGCAAGGCCTCGGCGATAGCTGATTTGTCGCTAGGCACGCGCACAGCTTCACTCCACCACACCACGCCAAAGGTTTTGGTCAGATTCAGCCCGCTGGGGCCTTCCAGGACGATGCGTCCCGGAAGCCGGTAGGCCCGATGGATGGGGTATTGGGCCTTGAGATTGGCGATCAATTGCCTTTCGAAATCGATGCGGTTGCGCCCTTTGAGGGCGATCTCGCCGTAGTGGACCATGTAGACGGCTTGGGCTTCGGATTGGGACATGCAGCATTCCTCCACAGCCAACCTGGAGGTTGGCGGCCGCGGCCATTGTATCGCATTCGGTGTGGCTCCAGCGGAGATCTTGAAAGAACCGGCCGGCTCCCGATATGATTCGAGGGCACAGATTCTGGCGAGAGGTGGGCTGATGAAGATACTGTAAGGCAGGACCATTGGTGACGTCTACACTATGGACCGTCGTCCCTCCCTGCTGGTGGGGCCGGATGAGCGGTTCACCGCCGTGGTGCGGCGCTTCGCCGAGGGGCCGGAGATGCGCGGCATCTTCGTCGTCGGGGAAAAGGATCGCCTAATAGGCGTGATCACGCGGCGGGATTTGCTGGATTGGGCCCGGGTGCAATTGGGCGAGGCGACGTACTCCACGGAGGAGGCCTGGCTGGCGGAGGACGTTCGTTTGACGGCCTTGATGCGCGCGATCACTGCCGGGGAGGTGATGCGTCCTGGGAGCGAGGCTGCGGCGGTGCGCCCCAGCGATACGCTGGCGGAGGCGCTCCGAAGGATGATCGCCCACGATCTAATCTGCCTGCCGGTCGTCGATGAGCAGGGGCGGGTCCTGGGCGATCTGAAGCTGACAGAGGTCCTGGCCTGCGCGCTGGAGGCGAACAGCCAGGCGGACGAAGCCTCTGATATTGATCTAATGCATCGCTGCTAAAGTATCCATGCGCAGAATGGGCAAGGGAGGTGAGACCATGGCGAGGTTGACACGTTGGGAACCCTTCCGTATGTCGCGGCGCATGCATGACATGCTTGACCGCTGGATGGACTCGGCCTTCATGGAATTCCCTGCATTTGGGGCCTTCTTTGAGGGCGGCGTTCCGATCGATATCTATCAAACCGATGATAACGTCGTCGTCAAGGCCACCGCGCCGGGCTTCAAACCGGAGGATATCAACATTTCGATAACCGGCGACACCCTGACGATCCACGGCGAGGCCAAGGAGGAGCGGGAGGAAACGGGGGCGAAGTACCACCTGCGCGAGCGCCGAGTGGAGAGCTTCTCGCGCTCGATCGTCCTGCCCGCTTCCGTCGACGCCGATAAGGCCAAGGCCGAGTTTGAGAATGGCATCCTCACGCTCACATTGCCGAAGCTCGAGGAGGCCAAACCCAAGACCATCGCCGTGAAAGCCAAATAGAAGGCATGCAACGCGACTCAACCGGGCCGGCCGGGTTCGCCCTGGGCGGCCCGGTTTCGTATCAGATGCCCATCCCGGGTGCCTGCCGGGCGGCCCGGCCGGCGCTCGAGTACAATGGAAGCTCTCATACACAGATCATCGAGGGTTCGCTTCCAGGAGCGTGACTCATGGCCAAGTACATCGCCGCTATTGACCAGGGCACAACCAGCACCCGGGCCATGCTCTTTGATCGCGCCGGCAAAGTGCATGGAATGGCCCAGCGCGAACACCAGCAGATCTACCCTCGGCCTGGCTGGGTCGAACACGACCCGCTGGAAATTTGGGAGCGCACCCAGCAGGTCGTCCGCCAGCTGATCCAGGAGGTCGGCGTCCGGCCGGGCGAGATCGCCGCCGTGGGCGTCACCAACCAGCGCGAAACCAGTGTCTTGTGGGACCCTGAGACCGGCCGGCCTTTTGGCCGCGCCATCGTCTGGCAAGACACCCGTACGGCGGATCTCTGCGCCGAACTGGCCCGGGAGGGTGGGCAGGACCGTTTCCGCCGCCAGACAGGCCTCCCCTTGGCGACATATTTCTCGGGTCCGAAGCTGCGCTGGATTCTGGACAACGATGCGGATGCCCGCTGGGCTGCAGAATCCGGCAGAGCGCTCTTCGGCACAATCGACTCCTGGCTCATTTGGTGGCTCACCGGTGGCCCCGAGGGCGGCGCGCATGTCACGGACGTCACTAATGCCAGCCGCACGTTGCTGATGAACCTCAAGACGCTGACCTGGGATGAGCAGATCCTGGCCGAATTGGGCATCCCCCGCCATGTGCTTCCCGAGATCCGGCCCTCCAGCGATCCGTCTGCCTGGGGTCAAACCAATCCGGATGGCCCCTTCGGCGAGGCGCTTCCAGTGTGCGGTGCCGTAGGTGATCAGCAGGCGGCTCTCTTGGGGCAGGTCTGCTTTGAGCCTGGCGAGGCCAAGAACACCTACGGGACGGGATGCTTCCTGCTCTTGAACACCGGAGAAGAGCCCGTCCATTCCTCGGCCGGCCTGATCACCACCGTGGCCTTCCAACAGGGCGGGCATCCGCCTACCTATGCCCTGGAGGGCTCGGTTGCCATCGCCGGCGCGTTGGTGCAATGGCTTCGCGACCAACTGGGACTGATCGAGCAGGCAGCCGAGATCGAACCGCTGGCGCGCTCGGTGGAAGATAACGGCGGCGTGTACTTCGTGCCCGCCTTCTCGGGGCTTTTTGCACCCTATTGGCGGGCGGACGCTCGTGGGGCGATTCTAGGCCTCACCCGTTTCGCCAGCAAAGGCCACCTGGCGCGGGCCGTGTTGGAGGCCACCGCCTACCAGAGCCTGGATGTTTTGGAAGCCATGGAGCAGGATGGCGGGCGCCGCCTTGCAGCCCTCAAGGTGGACGGCGGGATGGTGCGCAATGAGTTGCTGATGCAATTCCAGGCGGATCTGCTGGGCGTCCCGGTCGTGCGGCCGCAGGTAACGGAAACCACCTCGCTTGGGGCGGCATATGCCGCGGGGTTGGCGGTGGGATTCTGGGAGAGCCTGGAGGGGCTGCGTGCCCAATGGCGCGCCGAACGCACCTGGGAGCCCCAGATGCCCGCAGGGCAGCGCCAGGCGCTTATCCAGAGTTGGCGCAAAGCCGTGGAGCGCACCTTCGATTGGGTAGAATCGGCGGCGTCATGAGACTTCGGAAACCCGACACAATCGTTGAATCGCTCTGGATGCGGCGGCATGGCTGAGCTGCGGCTGAGTCCGGCGGTGGGCAGGGGATCTGGCTCCCCCCTGACCTGGCCAGTGGAGGCAGTGGAACCCCGCCTTACGGTGGATCATTGCCTGAAATGCAATATCTGCACCGCTGCCTGCCCGGTGATGGCTGTCACAGAGGCCTTCATGGGCCCCAAGGCCGTAGGGCCCCAAGCCGAGCGCTTCCGGCACCCGCATCTGCCCATCCCGGACGATTCGGTCTCCTGGTGCTCGGCATGCGGGACCTGCTCCCGGGTGTGTCCGCATGGCGTGGCGGTGACTGAGATCAACCTGCAGGCCAAAGCCCGCCTGGTGGAGCAGAGGGGAGCGCCGCTCCGGGATCGGCTCATTTCGCGGCCCGAGATGATCGGCCGGCTGGCGCGTCCCCTGGCGCGAGCATTCAATTGGGCCCTGGAAAGCCGCCCCTTGCGCTGGGTGCTGGAGGCAACCTTCGGCATCCACCGCCAGGCCCCGCTGCCGAAGGTGCAGCGGCGGACTCTGCGGTCGCGCATGCCTGAGCGATGCGTCCGGGTCCCGGATGAAGTCCCGGCCTCGGAGGGCCGGCCGGTTGCCTACTTCCACGGCTGTGGAGCCGAACATTACGAGCCCTGGGTGGGCGAAGCCACCATCGCCGTCCTGGAAGCACTCGGCTGCAAAGTGGTGCTCCCGCCGCAGCGTTGCTGCGGCCTGCCGCTGCAATCCAACGGCCTCTTCGATGCCGCCCGGCGCTATGCCCGAGCAAACCTGTCCACGCTAAGCCCATTTGCGGAGGCGGGGTACCCGATCATCGGGTCCTCGACCTCCTGCACCCTGGCCCTCAAGCATGATTACCGCGTTGTTCTCGGCCTGGAGGGTCGAGCCAGCGCCTGCGTGGCGGGAGCCACCTGGGATCTCTGTGAGTTCATTCTCTGGGAGCTTGCGGAAGCCTGGGAGGAGGCCGAAAGGGCCGAGGTTCTCGGGCATGCCCTCTATCACGCCCCCTGCCAGCTGCGGAGCCATGGCATCGGCTATCCCGCCGTGGAATTGCTCCGCAGGGTTCCCGGCCTCACGCTGACGCTCTCAGACTCTGAGTGCTGCGGCGTGGCGGGTACCTATGGCCTCAAGCGCGAGAAGTACGGGGTGGCGGCGGATGTTGGGGCGGGGCTGTTCGAGCAGGTGCAGGCCAGCGGCGCGGAGTTCGTGATCACCGATTCGGAGACCTGCCGCTGGTGGATCGAGCGGCATGCCGGTGTTCCCGCCTTTCATCCTGTTGAGATCTTGGCCCGATCCCTGGGCCTGGGGAGCTTCCGGACCCGGGAAAACGGCGCAGCGCCCGCGGTTCAGGTGTTCCCGGGGGACGTGCATCGGTATTCATGAAACACTTAACCAACGCCTGAAGCGGTCGTGCTATTTTGGGTGAAACGCTGCACATGGATGGATCGATGAAACGTCGACGCTTTCTCCGCCTGGGACTCTTTCAGATGGCAGCCGGGGGCCTCTCGGTCTTGTTCCTCGGCGTGCTGAACCGTGTCATGCGGGTCGAATTGGGTATGGATCTTCTCACCGTCAGCCTGCTCGTCGGTGGTGGGCATTACCTCGGCGCGGTGATCGCCATCCCCTTCGGCTATTACTCCGACCGCCATCCGCTGGGCGGCTACCGGCGGACGGCCTACGTCCTCTTAGGGGCGCTGGCGACAGCCATCATTCTGGTGGCTTCGCCGTTCGTGGTGCGCTGGATTGCCGCCGACCCGCATGCCGGGCGGATCACCGCCGGCTTTGGCGTGTTCCTGCTGGAGGGCATCGCTACCTATGTCGCCGGGACGGCCTATCTGGCGCTGATCACCGATCTGACCACCGAGGAGGAGCGTGGGGGTGTCACAGGGATGGTGTGGACGCTGCTCATGGTGGGAATCATCCTCACCGGTATCGGCAGCGGTCTCGCCCTGAGGGACTTCCATATCGGCCGGGTAATGTCGCTCTTCCTGGCAGGCGGCATTCTGGCGTTCGTCCTGGCTGGAGTGGCCCTCTGGCGACAGGAGCCCAAGGGTAGCCCGCCGGCCGTGGGGGAACGCCCCCCGGGCTTCCGGCAGGCGTTGGGGGGTCTGCTGCAAAACCCACAGGCCCGCTGGTTTGGTGGTTTCCTTTTCCTGAGTATGTTCTCCTACTTCATGCAGGATGTGATCCTGGAGCCCTTCGGAGGCGAGGTCTTCGGGCTTTCCCCCTCCCAGACAGCCCGCTTCAACGCTTACATGGGGGTGGGTGTTGTATCCGGGATGTTGCTGGGGGGCATGCGTTTGATCCCTAGCCGGGGGAAGCCTTGGACGACCGCCCAGGGTCTCTTCCTGATGATGGGTGCCTTTGCCGGTCTGGCAGCTAGCGCCTGGGCCCAGCTGGCGCAGGCGCTGCCAGGGGCGATCCTGCTCTTGGGGCTGGGGGCAGGCTTCTTCACGGTCGGCGGCGTGGCGATGATGATGGACATGACCTCCGAGGAACACACCGGATTGTTCGTGGGGGCATGGACGCTGATCCAGGCGCTAGCGAAGGGCCCCACCGCTATTGCCGGCGGCGCGCTGCAGACCTTTTTAATGTCCATCGGGCTCTCTCCGGCCTACGCGTACGGCGGCGTGTTTCTGTTTGAGGCCGCCGGATTGTGGCTCGCATATCTCTTCTTGCGGCAGGTGGGCGTGGAACGCTTCCGCAAGGAACTCGATTCGCTTGGCGAACTGACCGTAGACGCCCTATAGCCATAAGCCCGATTTCACTCCGCGGTTCAGAACGACGATGACCAAGAGACACGCTTCGATGGATCGGAAGGTAGCATGGACCCGGTGGGTCGCCTGGGTTTCGGGTGCCTTGATCGCGCTGGGTGCTTTGCATACCGCACTTCTCCCTTCCTCCGCGCAAGCCTCCCAGGGCGGCGCCATCCTTACCGGCCGCGTGCTGGATGTCCAGGGCCGGCCGGTCGATGAGGCCCATATCTCCATATGGTCGGCGGATGGCTTAGAGCCCATCGCCGAGACCGAGAGCGGCGAGGAGGGATTTTGGACCTTGCGTCTTGGCGAGCTAGATGCCCCCGAGCTCATCCTCGAGATCGATCGCCTCCACTTCCAACCTCTTCAGCTCCGGCTTACGGAATCACAAACGAACCGGCTGCTCACCGGCGGTGGCCTGGACCTCCCTCCGCTTCAATTGGAGCGCAAGATCGACGGCGCCTTTTGGGCTGCAAGTCTCATTTTCCTGGGCGTACTGGCCGTGATCGCACTCGAGCGGCTACATAGCACGACCGCCGCACTTGCAGGCCTTTCCGCGATCTTCCTGATCACCTTCACCGCCGGGTCGGTCGATCCGGATTGGTATATCTTCGACTTCGAGCGCGCCCTGTCCTATATCAATTGGGAGGTCATCTTCCTGGTGATGGGCATGATGATCATCATTGCCATCATCGAAGGCACGGGCATCTTCCAGTGGACCGCCTTTCAGGCCTACCGCCTCAGCCGGGGCCGTGCCTGGCTGCTGGTCCTAATCCTCATGCTGCTCACGGCTTTGGCCTCGGCACTTCTCGACAACTTCACCACCATGCTGCTGATGACGCCTATCAGCCTGCAGATTGGCATGGCGCTGGGCATCAACCCGTTGGCCTTCATCATTCCGGAGGTGCTGGCATCGAACGTCGGTGGGATCACCACGCTGATCGGCACCCCCACCAATATATTGATCGGAGCCTATGCCGGGATCGGGTTTCAGGACTTCCTCGTGTATCAAACCCCCGGCGTGCTGCTGGCGATGGCTGGCATGGCGGGCTATGTGCTCTACCACTACCGGGAGGAGTGGCACAAGCACCCGGCGGGGATCTCGCAGGCGCTGTATGAGAGGCTCGAGCGCAACGCCCGCCTGCGCGATCCGGCGGCACTGTGGAAATCCGGCCTTGTCTTTCTACTGGTAATCGTCGGCTTTGTCGTCGGTGAAGGGTTCCACGTCGTCCCGGCCGTGTCGGCGCTTGTGGGCGCAACCATCCTGCTGGTCTGGCTGAGGCCGGATGTGCACGCCATGATCAAGGCCGTCGACTGGACCACGCTGGTTTTCTTCATGGCGCTCTTCATGGTGGTGGGCGCCGTGCAGGAGGTGGGGCTGATCAGCATCATTGCCGGGGCGATGGCGCGCCTGGTGGGGAAACACCTGGTGCTCGGCATCGCCCTCATCGTCCTTGGCGTGGGCACGCTTTCAACGGTGATCGCCAACATCCCGCTGGCGGCCTCCATGCTGCCGGTGGTGGAATTTCTTAGCGGGACCGTGCCCGGCGCCCACAGCAAAGTGCTCTACTATGCCCTCTCGATGGGCGCGGCCATGGGCGGCAACGGCCTGCTGATCGGCGGCGAGGCCAACCTGGTCACCGCCGGCATCGCCGAACAGGCCGGGACACCGATCTCCTTCCGCGAATTCATGAAAGTGGGCCTGCCGGTGACCTATATCACGCTGGCGGCGGGCTTCCTCTGGCTCGTCCTTCGCTTCGTGCTCATGGGGGGCTAGGAGGGATATGCGATGAGAATCCTGACACCCACGCGCGGGGGTGAGGCCAGCCTCCCCAATCAGGATCGGGCGATCCAGTTCGCCAAGGAGCGGGGCGGCGAGTTGATCTTTCTCTATGTGACGGACGTCAGCTTTCTCGATCGAATGGCCTCTCCGGTTCTGGTCGATATGGAGACCGAGATCGACGATATGGGCGAGTTCCTGCTCGTGATGGCACAGGAACGGGCTCAGAAGCAGGGGCTCCAAGTGCAGACCCTCGTCCGCCGTGGCCATTTTGCCGAGGTCCTGAAGGCGGTGATCCAGGAATTCGAGATCGACATGCTGATCCTCGGGGCGCCGGCCGAGGGTGCCTTGACGACGATGGAATATTTGCAGGACCTGGCAAAACGGCTGGCCGAGGCCTTTGGGCTGGAGGTGGTGGTTTTAGACCGAGGGGAGGTGGCCTTCACCGTCCGAGGAGAGGCCAAAGGCTGAATCCCTTGTCGGCCTCTGGTGAATTGGGTAGAATGAGCCCGCAAGCCCATGCGGCGAGGTAGCTCAATCGGCAGAGCAGGGGACTCATAAGCCCTTGGTTG
>CAZBLT010000038.1:0-25581 GCA_964492745.1 uncultured Anaerolineaceae bacterium | reverse complement strand
TCGATCTGGCGCTACCTGCCGCTGCTGCCGGTCGGCGAGCCGGGGTTTGAAGGAACGCCGCTCCGCTCGGTGGGCTGGACACCCCTTTACGAGCTGCCCGAGATGGCGGCGCGCTTTGGCCTTTCGCGGCTCTGGTTGAAGGATGACGGCCGCAACCCCACCGCCTCCTTCAAGGATCGCGCCAGCGCGGTGGTGGTGGCGAGGGCGCGTGAGGTTGGCGCGGATATCGTCATCACCGCCTCAACGGGCAACGCCGGTGCGGCCCTGGCCGGTATGGCGGCGGCGGCACGTATGCCGGCGGTGATTCTGGCGCCGCGCAGCGCACCCCCTGCGAAGATAGCACAATTGCTCACCTTCGGCGCGCGGGTGGTGCTCGTCGACGGCAATTACGACCAGGCCTTCGATCTGAGCCTGGAGGCGGCGCAGGCCTTCGGATGGTACTGCCGTAATACGGGCTACAACCCCTTCACAGCCGAAGGCAAGAAGACCGCCGCCTTCGAGATCTGTGAGCAGCTAGGTTCACCAGATGGGGCATGGCGGGCACCGCAGGCGATTTTCGTATCGGTGGGCGATGGGAACATCATCTCCGGCCTGCACAAGGGCTTCAAGGACCTGTTGGCCTTGGGTTGGATCGAATCGATGCCCCGCATCTTCGGTGTGCAATCCGAAGGATCGGCGGCGATCGCCAGGGCCTTCGCCGCCGGCACGGAGGACATCCAGCCGGTGGCGGCGGACACGATTGCCGACAGCATCTCGGTCGACCTGCCGAGGGATGGGTTGCGGGCGTTGCGTGCCGCCACCCAGACCGGCGGCGCCTACCTGGCCGTCTCCGACCAGGCCATTCTGGAGGCCATTGTGGAATTGGGGCGGGAGGCGGCGGTCTTCGCAGAGCCCGCCGGCGCCGCGGCCTATGCCGGCTTCCGGGCGGCCGTCGACCAGGGCCTGATTGGCGAGGGCGATGAAGTGCTGGTTCTCAATACGGGCAATGGCTTGAAGGACGTGCGCGCCGCCATGCAGGCCACCGGCGAGGCGGATATTATTGAGCCTGAACTGACGGCGCTTCAGCGGTTGCTGGCCGAGAGGGGATTGGTCGCAGGAGAGTAGCATGGCTGCTAAAGTCACCTTCTCCATCGCCGTGCCCGTTTTCAATGAAATCTATGCGCTCCCCGAACTCTACCGCCGGGTGGCGGATGTCATGGATGGCCTGGGTGAACCCTGGGAGCTGGTGCTTGTGGATGATGGCTCAACGGATGGCTCACGGGAGTGGATCGAGGCCAAGGCGGAGGAGGATCCGCGCGTGCGCCCGGTTATCTTCGCCCGCAACTTCGGCCATCAGATCGGGCTGACCGCCGGCCTGGATTATAGCCGGGGCCAAGCCGTCGTCGTGATGGACGCCGACCTCCAGGATCCGCCGGAGGTCATCCCCGAGATGGTGGCCAAGTGGCGAGAAGGCTATGAGGTGGTCTATGGGGTACGCGAGGCCCGGGAGGGGGAGGGCTGGTTCAAGAAGGCCACCGCGGCCCTCTTCTACCGATTGATCAACCGCATCACGGATGTGGAGATCCCCCTCGATGCGGGCGATTTCCGCCTGATGGATCGCAAGGTGGTCGAAGCGCTTAAATCGATGCGCGAGCAGCACCGCTTCCCGCGCGCCATGGCAGCATGGGTGGGCTTTCGTCAGACCGGTGTGCCCTACCGCCGTGCGCCGCGCATCGCCGGAGAGACGAAGTATCCCTTTCGGAAGATGTTCCGGCTGGCGCTGAATGCCATCACGGGTTTCTCCTACTTCCCGCTGCAAATTGCCACCTATCTCGGCTTCGCGAGCGCGGGGATCAGCATTCTTGCCATCCCGGTGGTCATCGCAATGCGGTTGGCTGGCAGCCAGGCATTCTATGGGCAGGCGACGGCGCTCATCGCCGTGTTGTTCCTGGGGGGGGTGCAACTGATCTCGCTTGGGATCCTCGGAGAATACATTGGGCGCATTTATGATGAAGTCAAGGGTCGCCCTCTGTATATCGTGCGCCGGGCGCCTGATGAAGAGTAGAACGCATCCTTCCGAAAGGAGCACCTGAGAAGCATGATTGACCTTACGATATATGCGGAGCGGTTGGCGAAAGCCGTAGGCCGCGCTCGCGAGCGCGGCATCATCATCCCGACCTTCGCGCAGATGAGGGATCCGTCGCTGATTCCTGAGAAGATCCAGAAGGAGTTGAAAAGGATCAGTCTGTGGGAGGTTAACCCTCGCAACCTATTCCGGATCACCTGGAAAAATGAACCTGTTCCAGAGGGTGGTGGATTTAATGGCGTCAACTATATCGAGTTTCCCAGCAGCCTCACGGGGGTTGACGCCCGGATAGTCGCCCTGGTGGGGAAGTGGTTTCCCACGGGATCGCACAAGGTGGGCGCAACGTTCGGCTGTCTCGTGCCGCGACTAGTGACGGGCCAGTTCGATCCGACGAAGGATAAGGCAGTATGGCCCTCCACAGGTAACTATTGCCGCGGCGGCGCCTATGACGCCACGCTGCTGGCCTGTGAATCGATCGCCATCCTGCCTGAGGGAATGAGCCGTGAGCGCTTTGAGTGGCTTGCGTCGGTGGCGGGAGAGGTGATTGCTACGCCAGGGTCGGAGTCGAATGTCAAGGAGATCTTCGATAAGACCTGGGAGCTGCGCCGCACGCGGGATAATGTCGTTGTCTTTAATCAATTTGATGAATTTGGCAATTACCTCTGGCACTACGATATCACCGGCCATGCCATGGAGGAGGTCCTGGGCGAAGCTATGGGGCCCGGTGACCGCTATGCGGGCGTGACGCTGACGACGGGTTCCGCAGGGACGATCGCCTGCGGGGATTATCTGAAGCAGCGATTCCCCACGAGCCGCATCGCCGCGGGCGAAGCCTTGCAGTGCCCCACGTTGCTCGAGAACGGCTTCGGCGCGCATCGCATCGAGGGCATTGGCGACAAGCACGTGCCCTGGATCCACAACGTCAAGAACACCGATATGATCATGGCCCTCGACGATGACGTGATCGTGAACCTGGCGCGGCTGTTCAATGAACCCGCGGGCCGGGAGTACTTGGTGAAGCGTGGAGTGCCGGAGGAGACCGTAGCCAAGCTGGACCTGTTGGGCTTCTCCGGGATTGCCAACCTCTCGATGGCGATCAAATTCGCCAAGTACTACGAACTGGGCTCCCAGGATGTTGTGCTTACCGTGCTCACCGACTCGATGGAGCTTTATCAAAGCCGGCTGAAGGAGATGCACGAAGAGATGGGTCCGTACAACGAGGTGCACGCCGCGGCCGACTTCGGCCGCTACTTGCAAGGTCTCACGACAGACAATCTGCTCGAACTGCGTTACACAGACCGGCGGCGGGTTCATAACCTGAAGTACTTCACATGGGTGGAACAACAGGGCAAGAGCTACGAGGAGATCGTGGCTCAGTGGTACGATCCGGATTATTGGACCTCGATCCAGGCCATGGTGCCGCAGATCGACGCCCTGATCGAGGCCTTCAACCGAGAGGTGGGTTTGCTGTAGCGAGAAGGATGAGTAGGGAAGGGGGAGAGATGGAAGCGCTCAATCCGAGTGATCTGGTCCTTGTGGCCGTGATGAAGCACCCGCGCGATCTTGAGATCGCGCGGGTGCTTGGCTGGTACCGCATCCCGTTGGAGTCGGCGCCAAAGGTGGTCGAGGTGGATTGGCTGGCCTTCTACTTGCCGGCCGCCTTTGGCGAGGAGCGCTGGTCGGTGCGCTACTTGGCGCCGGTCCTGGGTCATGAGCTAGCGCTCCGGCGGGAGTTGCTGCGGGATGAGCCTGATCATCCCAGGGCCGAGGCGCCCTATCTGAAGATCCGTCTGGGGCCGTTGGCCGCGCTCGAGCGGCCCATACAGGCCGGGGGCTGGAAGCGCTTCACATTTCTTTACACTACGGGGGAGCAACTGCTGCGGGCGAGATCCCTGAAAGATCTGCGCATCACATCCCCGAGCGAACGGGCCTTGCTCTGGCGGCTTCTGAGAGAGCGGGGAGGCTGAGGGAGGGGGAGCGGCCACTCGCGGAATGGGTCTATGCAAGGGCTAGCGCTCGGGCCCCTCCGAAGGGCATCCCCGCAAGCATCCAGAAGGCCCCGCTCGCATGATCCGGCGGGGCCTTTGCATGGGATCAACTTCGGCGAGCAACCACACCTGCGGCCGTTTCGCTTCCCGTCTGCCTTATAATGATGGAAGAAACATGTTTGCGGCCGCGGGGGCACGGCCGGTGAAAGGCGGGCACATGCCACATCTTCTCATTCAAGGCGGGACGCTCGTCACCGCTGAGAGCATTCGAGTCGCGGATCTTCGGGTTCAGGGTGAGACCATCGCCGAAGTGGGGGAAGCGCTGCAGCCCGGAGACGCCCAGGTTATCGATGCCCGCGGGAAGCTTGTGATGCCCGGCGGCATCGACCCGCACACGCATTTTGACCTGCCGATGTTCGGCACGGTCTCCTCTGACGACCACTACACCGGGCATAAAGCCGCCGCGTTCGGCGGCACCACCACCGTAATGGACTTCATCCCCCAGGATTACCCTTCCTTGAAGCAGGCGGTTGAAGCCTGGCATGCCAAGGCAGAAAGCAAGGCCGCCATCGATTATGGCTTCCACATGAACATCACCCGCCTGGATCCCGAGATCGAGGCCCAGATCCCCGGCCTGCTCGAGGAGGGCATCACTACACTCAAGATGTTCACGGCCTACAATGGCCGCTTGCGCCTGGGTGACGGGGAGATCTTCCGTGTGATGCGCATCGCCGCACAGCATGGCATGCTGCCCATGTTGCATGCCGAGAATGGCGATGTGATCGAGATCCTCACCCGGGAAGCGCTCGCCGCGGGACACACAACCCCTGAGTGGCATGCCCTCACGCGCCCGCCCTGGGGCGCGGTCGAGTCGGCCCTGCGCGGGATCGCGCTCGCGGCGATGGCCGAATCGCCGCTCTACTTGGTGCATGTGAACACCGCCGGTGAGGTCGATCAGATCCGCTACGCCCGCGAAAAAGGTCTCGCGGTGATGGGCGAGACCTGTCCGGCCTACTTGTTCTTCACCGTGGATGACCTGCGCCGCCCGGACGGCGCCAAGTGGGTTTGCTCGCCGCCGATGCGCAGCGAGGCGGACCAAGCCGGCCTATGGGAGGGGTTGAGCGGAGAGACGCTGCAGGCGATGGGGACCGATCATTGCCCTTTCTTCTATGATGGCACCAGGCCGATCGAGTATGAGGGCGAGATGATCACCATACCGGGCAAGGAGCTGGGAGCAGACGATTTCACCAAGATTCCCAATGGGCTGCCCGGGGTGGGCGATCGCATGCCCATACTGTGGACATATGGCGTAGGTAAGGGTCGCATCAGCATGAACCAGTTCGTAGCCCTCACGAGCACCAACGCCGCCAGGATTTTCGGCCTCTACCCGCGCAAGGGTAGCCTGCAACCCGGCGCCGATGCCGACCTGGTCCTCTGGGACCCGGATCGGGAGCTCACATACGGCGTGGCGGTCGCGCAGCATCGCACTGACTACAATCTTTTTGAGGGATGGCGCCTGAAGGGCTTCCCTGAAAAGGTCTTCCTGCGGGGCGAATTGATTGTGGATGGCGATCGCTGGCTCGGGCACCGCGGTATGGGCCGCTTCCTAGCGCGTCGTTCGCACGCGGAGATGATATAGCTCCCTTGCTGCGTTAACCCCAGGATGCTAGAATCAGTCAACCTCGGATCGGCGGTCGCGGGCCGGGAGGTCCGGCCAGCGGCGTTGAGCAGCCTCGCTCATCGGAAAGTGCCGTGCGGTCCTTATCCCTCCAAGCCGGTGCGAACATGGCCCTTTGGGAGCACTACCTGATCCCCACAACAGTAGAAGAAGCGCTGAAGGCGCTGGAGGAGACGCCCGGGAGGGCGGCCGTCATCGCCGGCGGGACGGACCTGCTGCTTGATCTGGAGCAGGGGCGCCACCCTCCGGTGGAATCGCTCATCGATCTATCTCAGATCGAGGAAATGTGCCGCATCGACCTGAGTGGTGAATGGGTGTTGGTCGGTGCCGCCGTGCCCCTGGCAAGGCTGGTCGAGAACGCGCTCATTGATCAACACGCGCCCTGCCTGCTCGAGGCCTGCTCGTTGATCGGTGGTCCGCAGGTGCGCAATGTGGCAACGCTGGGCGGCAACGTTGGGCATGCGCTCCCGGCAGCGGATGGCACCATTGCTCTGCTTAGCCTAGGGGCCGAGGCCGAGCTGGCCTCCTTGGAAGGGAGGCGCTGGATCCCATTGGAATCCATATTTGCGGGCCCGGGAGAGCCGGCCTTCGATCGCAGGCGTGAAATCATCGTGCGATTCCGGTTTCCGGTTCGCGGCCCGGGAGAGGGGTCGGCCTTCGAGCGTATCATGAGGCCGCAGGGCGTGGCGATCGCCATCTTGAACCTATCCATCTGGCTGAAGCTTGGCGCGAGCGGTGAGATCCGTAGGGCCCGCATCGGGCTGGGGCCGGGCGGCCCGGTTCCATTCCGGGCCCGGAAAGCCGAGGCCTTGCTCGAGGACCAGAAGCTGGATGGACTTCGCATTGAGCAGCTTGCGGAGGTGATCCTCTCAGAGGCGAAGTTGCGTACAAGTCCGCACCGGGCAACCGAAGCCTACCGGAGACATCTGATTCCCGTGCTCTTGCGCCGCACCTTGCCGCGAGCAGCTGAACGAGCAGGCACCGATATCGGCGGGTTGAGCAGGTAGCGAGAAAAGCTAGGATCAGGCATGCAAAACCAAAGGATACAGCTCACGATCAACGGCCAGGCGGTGGAGGTGGAAGTACGTCCAGGCGAGATGCTCGCCGATGTGCTCCGGAACCGATTGGGGCTTACGGGGACGAAAATTGCCTGCCGGGAGGCGGAATGCGGGGCCTGCACCGTGCTCGTGGATGGGGAAGCGGTGCTTTCCTGCATCCTGCCAGCCGAGAAAGCCCGAGGGCGGAGCGTGGTCACGATTGAGGGCCTGGCGGAGGATGGCGCGCTCCATCCCTTGCAGGAGGCTTTCGTGCGCCTCGGTGCCATTCAGTGTGGCTTCTGCACCCCTGGCCAGATCATGACCGCGGCAGCGCTGCTGCAGAAAAACCCCGACCCTGGCGAGTCCGAGATCCGCGCCGCGCTGAAGGATACCCTATGCCGTTGCGCCGGCTATCCCACCATCGTTAAGGCCGTCCAGGCCGCCGCCCAACATATTGCCACCGGCGAGCCCATCCTAGGCCCGGAACTGGCTGAATCGGAAGACACTCGCGCCGTAGGTCATGTGCGGCCGCGGCCGGACTCGGTGGCCAAAGTGACCGGCCAGGCCAAGTTCGCCGACGACCTGCAGTTTCCTGGGATGCTGGTGGGCCGTGTGCTGCGGGCCGGCGTGCCGCATGCGTTCGTGAAGCATCTGGAGGTTGAAGCGGCCAAAGCTGTGCCGGGCGTGCGTGCCGTGCTGACGGCCGCGGATATCCCGGGCGAGCACAACCATGGACTGGTGATCCCCGACTGGCCTGTTCTGGTCGGTGTAGGAGAGAAGGTGCGCTACGTGGGGGATGCGCTGGCCCTAGTGGCGGCCGAGGATGCGCTGTCTGCCGCCGAGGCCCTTGAGCGCATCGAGGTCGATCTTGAGGCGTTGCCGATTGTGAGCACCGCCGTGGAGGCGCGCGACCCCCATGCCCCAAAGGTTCACGAACGCGGCAACCTGCTGAAGCACATCAAGGTCCGCAAAGGCGAGCCTGAGGGCGTTTGGGAGAGAGCGCACACGGTGCTGGAAGGGACCTATTTCACACCCTCCACGGAGCATCTCTTCATGGAGCCTGAATGCAGTCTCGCCGTGCCCCGCGAGGACGGCGGAATCGATATCTACGTGGGGTCCCAGATCCCCTACGCTGATCGTGACCAGGCGGCCCGCTGCCTGGGGCTGTATCCGGAGAAGGTGCGCGTGATCGGCACGCCCATCGGCGGAGGTTTCGGCGGCAAGGAGGACATCGCCGGGCAGATTCACGCCGCCATGCTGGCTCTGGCCACCGGCCGGCCGGTGAAGGTGCTCTTCGACCGCCACGAGAGCCTGCTGGTGCATCCGAAGCGGCATGCCACGCAGATCCGGGTGCGCCTGGCCGCCCAGCAGGATGGCAGCCTCCTGGCGGCCGAGACGGAGCTCATCGGGGATACCGGCGCGTATGCCTCACTGGGGGAGAAGGTCATGACCCGGGCGACCACCCACTCGACTGGGCCCTACCGCATCCCGCATGTGCGCGCCGATTGCTACGCCATGTACACCAACAACCCGCCCGCCGGCGCCTTCCGGGGCTTCGGCGTCACGCAATCTTGCTTCGCAGTCGAGACGGCCATAGACGAGTTGAGCGAACGTCTGGGCCTTGATCCGATCGAGATTCGCAGGCGGAATGCGTTGCGGGTGGGCGACCAGACCAACACCGGCCAGGAGCTGACCGAGAGCGTGGGCCTGCTGGAATGCCTGGAGCGTGTAGAGGCCGAGATGAGGCGCCTGGAAGGTTCGGGCGATCTCTTCGCCGCCCAGAAGGTGGAGGGCCACCCGAACCTCCGGCGGGCCTGGGGAATCGCCGCCGCCTATAAGAACACCGGCCTGGGCGGGGGCGCGCCTGATAAGGCCGCGGCCGAGATCGAGCTCTACGAGGATGGCACCGTCGAGGTGCGCTCCTCCTCGGCGGATCTGGGCCAGGGCCTGATGACGGTCCTGCAATTGATCGCCGCCGAGGAACTGGCGCTTCCCCCTGAGAGAGTGCGTGTGCTGCTCTCCGACACCGGGCTTACACCGGATGGCGGGCCCACGACGGCCTCGCGGCAGACCTATGTGACCGGCAATGCCGTCCGCCATGCGGCGCAGGTGCTGCTCCAGGTGGTCAAGACCACCTTGGCGGAGAAGTACGATCTGCCCCCGGAGCAGGTTCGCTTCGAGGAAGGCCTGGCTCGAGTGAATGGAACCACCGTCACGCTGGGCGAGGTGGCCCGGCTGATGCGGGCCGAAGACCGCGAGCCCAGGGCGCGCTACGAATACTGGGCGCCGGAAACTCAGCCGTTGGGGCAGGGAGGCGCCATGCACTTCGCCTACTCCTTCGCAGTGCAGGCGGCGCAGGTGGAGGTTGATCTGGAGACCGGCGAGGTGCGCGTGCTGCGAGTCATAGCCGCCAACGATGTGGGCCGCGCCATCAATCCCTTGGGCCTGCAGGGACAGATCGAAGGCGGCGTGATGATGGGCTTGGGCAACGCCCTCACCGAGGAGTTCATCGTGGAAAATGGAAGGGTCTTCACAGACCGCATGGCGCGCTACCGCATGCCCTCGGTCGTGCAGGCACCTGAGATCATCCCCATCGTGGTGGAGCATCCGACCACCGAGGGTCCCTATGGCGCCAAGGGTGTAGGCGAGATCTCGAGCATCCCCACCTCGCCGGCCATCACCAACGCCATCTATCATGCTTGCGGTGTTCGCGTGCGGCGCTTGCCGGTGGATCAGGATTGGTTGGCGCTCCAGTTGGCCGAACGCCGGAGGCGCGATGACTGAGGGCCCTCCCCGCTGGCTGGCATGGGCGCGTGAGATCCAGGCGCTGGCACAGACCGGGCTGCATTACGCCGAGAACCCCTTTGAAGCCGAGCGGGCCCGCCGCCTGCTCGAAATCGCCGCCGAAATCATCGAGGCGCATGCCGATCTACCCATGGAGAAGTTGCGCTTGGCGTTCGAGGCACAGCCTGGATATGTGACGCCGAAGGTGGATGTGCGCGCGGCTGTCTTCCAAGACGAAGAGATCCTGCTTGTCCGCGAGGCGATCGACGGCGGCTGGACGCTTCCGGGAGGCTGGGCGGACGTGGGTGAAGCCCCCTCCCTGGCGGTAGAGCGGGAAGTCCTGGAAGAGGCCGGGTTGGAGGTTAAGGCCAGGCGCCTGATCGGCGTCTACGATGCCAATCGGGTTCCCGGTGCCTTGGATCTCTTCCACGCCTATAAGCTGCTCTTCCTATGCGAGCGAATGGGCGGGGAGTTGCGGTCCAGCCAGGAGACCACACAGGTGGGCTTCTTCAGGCAGGGCGGCTTGCCCGGGCCGCTCTCGGAGCATCGCACCACCGGGCGGCATCTGCGCGATGCGTTCGCCGCCAGGCAAGATGAGCAATGGCGCGCGGTCTTTGATTGAAGGGAGCTGGGTATGCTGATCACGAACGCACGCATCGTGAGCTGGGGCGAGGCGCCTCAGATTCTGGAAGACCACGCCTTGCGTATCGAGGGCGAGCGCATCGCTGAGGTGGAGCCTGCGCGCGACCTGATGGAACGATTCCCGGAAGAGGATGTTCTCGACGCTCGCGACCAGCTTCTGATGCCCGGCAATATCTGCGCGCACACCCATTTCTATGGGGCCTTTGCTCGCGGCATGGCCATCCCCGGGCGCGCGCCAGCCGCTTTTCCAGACATCCTGCGCAAGCTATGGTGGCCTTTGGATAAGGCCCTCGACGCCGAGGGGGTGCGCATCTCCGCGCTGGTATGCCTGGTGGACGCCATCCGCCATGGCACCACGTTGCTCATCGATCATCACGCCTCTCCCAATGCCATTGCAGGATCGCTGGATTGGATCGCCGATGCCGTCGATCAGGCTGGGCTGCGGGCGGTGCTGTGTTATGAGGTGACCGACCGGGACGGCCAGGCGAAGGCCCAGGAGGGCATCGCCGAGAACCTGCGTTTTCTTGAGCGCTGCCGCCGCGAGCAGGTGGCGAATGGCCGTGTCCAGGCCACTTTCGGCATGCATGCCAGCCTGACTCTTTCGGAGGAGACGCTGGCCCATTGCCGGGAGGCGGTGCCGGAGGGAGTGGGCTTTCACCTGCACGCCGCCGAGCATGAGGTCGATGAGTACGACAGCCAGGAGAAGAGCGGTAAGCGGGTGGTCGACCGCCTCTACGATCATGGTATCCTGGGGGAGCGGACGATCTTGGCGCATGGTGTGCACATCGACGCTCGCGAAGTCCAGTTGCTGGCCGAGACCGGCACCTGGCTGACGCACCAGCCGCGATCCAACATGAACAACGCCGTGGGGATGGCAGCGATCGAATCGATGATGCGGGCAGGTGTGCGGGTTTGCCTGGGCAACGATGGCTTCTCGAACGCCATGTGGGAGGAGTGGAAGGCGACCTACCTGGCGCATAAGCTCTGGAACCGAGATCCGCGCCGCATGCCGGGGGATTTGCTGGTCGAGATGGCTGTGAAGAACAACGCCGCCCTGGGACAAGTCTTCTTCCCCGGCCTACCACTGGGGAAGATAGAACCCGGCGCTGCGGCCGATTTGATGCTGGTCGACTACCAAGCCCCCACGCCGCTTACGGCCGGCAACCTGCCCTGGCACATCCTCTTTGGCTTTCGAGATTCGATGGTTACCACTACCATCGTGGCAGGCAAAGTATTGATGAAGAACCGCGAGCTCCTGACGCTGGATGAGCAGGCGATCATGGCGCGCGCCCGCGAACTGGCGGGCGAGACCTGGAAACGCTATCTGACCTTCGTACCGGCTGATTAGCACCCCCGGCAAGTTGCGGGGTTGCCCGACCGGGATGTGGAGCACAGGAAGAGGGCATGTCTGAGCGACTCATTCTCACGATTGGATTGATGGGCGGCACGGGCCAACTGGGGCCAGGACTGGCCTTGCGATGGGCGAACGCCGGCTACCAGGTCATCATCGGTTCCCGGCAGGCTGAGAAGGCGGCCCGAGTGGCAGCCGAATTGAACGAGATGTTGGGTCTGGAGACCATCCAGGGAATGCAGAATGAAGAGGCCGCGCAGCGCGCCGATATCTGTGTCTTGACCGTGAACCACTCCGCCCATCAGGCCACGGTGGAATCCCTGAAAGATGTGCTGCAAGGGAAGATTGTCGTCGACACCACCGCCCGCGTCGACTACCGCGACCCCAGGCCGCCCTCGGCGCCTTCGGCGGCGCGCATGGCGCAAGAAGTGCTCGGGACGGAGTGCCGGGTCGTGGCCGCCTTCCAGACCGTGCCCGCCAACCGCTTGAAGAAGGAGCCTGAGGAGCCGCTCGATTTGGACGTGCTCGTTTGCGCCGATGATCCCGAGGCGGCCGAGGAGGTGTGCAAGCTGGCGCAAGGCGCCGGGATGCGGGCCTACTACGCAGGGGATCTGGACTTCGCCCTGGTGGCCGAGGGGCTCACGGCCATGCTGATCGCCATGAATAAGCACTACCAGGCCAGGGATATCAGCCTGCGCATCGCCGGGCTCGAGGGTGAATGACGCCGCGGCAGATGATCTTCACGGCCCTGCCCGGCATGCCGATAATCCATGCCGGCGATGACCTCGGCCAACTGATCCTCGAGGGTCTGGCCCGGGCCGGTATCGTGCTGGAGAATGGGGATGTTCTCATCCTGGCACAGAAGATCGTCTCCAAGGCGGAGGGCCGGGAGGTCCGGCTCGAGCAGGTGAGGCCCTCCGAGGAGGCGCGCTCGCTGGCGGCAAGAAGCGGCAAGGATCCCCGGCTGGTTGAACTCATCCTGCGCGAGAGCAGGAAGATCTTGCGCCAGAAGGGAGAGTTGATCATCGCGGAGCACCGACTGGGGTTCATCTGCGCCAACGCGGGAATCGACCGCTCGAACGTGGGGGTGCCAGATACTGGCGGCGACGCCAGGGTGCTGCTCCTGCCCGAAGACCCGGACGCCTCGGCGGCGCGCATCCGCCGGCGCCTAAAGAAGGCCAGCGGTGCGGAGATCGGTGTGCTGATCATCGACTCGCATGGCCGCGCCTGGCGGCGGGGCACAGTGGGCGTCTGCATTGGGGTGGCAGGATTTCCAGCACTGCAGGATCTGCGCGGTCGGTCGGATTTATTCGGACGCCGCCTGGAGATTACCCAGGTAGGACTGGCGGATGAGATTGCGGCCGGGGCTTCGGCCTTAATGGGCCAGGCGGATGAGGGCGTGCCGGCGATCCATTTGCGCGGATTGCCCTACCCCCTGCGGGAGGCCTCGCTGGCCGAGATCCTGCGGCCGGAGGAGGAAGACCTCTTCCGCTGAAGGATGGTTTCCGGTGCACGCTCAGCGGAGAGATTAGGGAAACGATCATGGGAACAGAGATACCTGCATCACACCGAGACCTGCTCTCCAGCGAGAAGCAGGCTTTCGCCTATCTAGCGACCGTCATGGAGAACGGTTCGCCGCAACTCACCCCGGTTTGGTTCGACATGGCGGGAGATCGCATCCGCATCAACACCGCCCGCGGCCGCGTGAAGGAACGCAACCTGCGGGAGCGGCCGGATAGGATCGCCTTGTTGATCGTGGATCCAGATGATCCCTACCGCTATCTGCAAATCCGGGGCCATGTGGCCGAGGTGATCGAGGAAGGCGCCGAGGCGCATATTGATGAGTTGGCGAGCAAATACACGGGCCGGCTGGCGTTCAGCAACTACTCCCGAACGGGGCGCGTGACCTTCCTGATCGAGCCCGATTCGGTCGACACACACTGATGCGAGATCGCGCCGCGCCGCTGTATGCCTTGCTGAAGGACCGCCGGTCGATCCGCCGCTTCCGGGATCAACCGGTGTCGGATTCGGTCCTACGGAGGCTGCTGCAGGCCGCCACGTTGGCGCCCTCGGCGCATAACCGCCAGCCTTGGCGTTTCGTGGTGGTGCGAGATTCAGCGGCGCGAGCCAGCTTGGCGGAGGCCATGGGAAGCCGCCTGCGGCAAGACCTGGAGTCGGACGGAGTGGGCGCGGATCACATCGATAGAGAGGTCATGCGCTCGCTCGAGCGCATTCGGGGCGCGCCCCTGACTCTGGTGGCTTGTCTGACGATGGAGGCGATGGACCGCTATACGGATGCGCGGCGGCAGGAGGCTGAGCGTCTGATGGCGGTGCAGAGCGTGGCCATGGCCGCTATGGCGCTCCTGCTGGCAGCCCACGCCGAGGGCCTGGGCGCGTGCTGGCTCTGTGCGCCTCTGTTCGCATCCGAGGCGGCCCGGGAAAGCCTCTCGCTGCCGGTCTCCTGGGAGCCACAGGGATTGATCCTGTTGGGATACCCGGCGGACCGCGGCCGGCGCCGCGGGCGGCATCCGGTGGAGAAGGTCACCCTGTGGCGCTGAAGGTGGTGGCGCTGGTCGGGGGCGTGGGAGGCGCCAAATTGGCGGATGGGCTGGCGCGGCTGCTGCCACCCGCTAACCTCACGGTCGTGGTCAACACCGCCGACGATTTCGAGCATCTGGGCCTGCACATCTCGCCCGATCTGGATACGGTCACCTACACCTTGGCAGGTCTGGCTCACCCACAACGTGGCTGGGGCCGGGCGGATGAGAGCTGGAACTTCTTGGAGACACTGCGGACGCTGGGTGGCCCCGACTGGTTCCAGCTTGGAGATAAAGATTTGGCGTTGCACGTCGAGCGCACGCGGCGGCTGGCCTGCGGAGAGACGCTCAGCCAGGTTACGGCCGATCTGGCTTCGCGCCTGGGCGTGAAGCCGAGGGTTCTGCCCATGTCGGATGAGCCCGTGCGCACGGTGGTGCTGACCGAGGATGGCGAGCTGCCCTTCCAAACCTATTTTGTGGCTCGGCGCTGCGAGCCGCGGGTGCGGGGCTTCCGCTTCGAGGGTGTCGAGCGCGCCCGGCCCGCACCAGGGGTGCTGGAAGCGCTGCGGGAGGCGGACTGGGTGGTCCTGGGGCCTTCCAACCCCTGGGTGAGCCTGGATCCCATTCTGGCTGTGCCGGGGTTGCGGGAGGAGGTGCGCGCTCGGGCGGTGTGCGGCGTGTCGCCGATCCTTGGCGGCCGGGCGCTCAAAGGGCCGGCGGCGAAGATGTTCGCCGAATTTGGCATGCAGCCCTCGGCTCTGGCCGTGGCCGGGCATTACGCGGATCTGCTTCAGCTCTTCGCCATCGATAATCTCGATCGTTCGCTGGCGGCGGAGATCGAAGCGCTGGGCGTTCAGACCTTGGTCATGGACATCCGCATCCCCGATGCCACCGCACGTGCGCGGGTGGCCCGGAGCCTGTTAGACTCCATGGCAGAACGGGTGCAAGGGGAGGGAGTCGTATGACCTACTGGGCCATTGTGCCGATCAAACCATTGCGCAGCGCGAAATCCAGGCTATCGAGCGTGCTCACAGACGACGAGCGGGCCGAATTAAGCCAGAAGATGCTGGTTCACACGCTGGATGTGCTCGCCGAGGTTCCCGAGATCGAGCGCACATTGGTGATCAGCCGCGATTCGCAAGCCCTATCCCTGGCGCGCAGGCACGGCGCCCGCACGCTCACCGAGCGGGGAACTCCCCGGCTGAACAACGCGCTCGTGCGGGCCACGCTGGTGGCGCAGGGCTATAGCGTGTCCGGCGTGCTGGTGATCCCCGCCGACCTGCCTCTGCTACGGGCTGAGGACGTGACCACGCTTATCGAACGGGCGCATGACCCGCCGGTCGTGGTCATCGTGCCCGACCGACGGCATAGCGGAACGAACGCGCTGCTGGCCTCGCCGCCAGGATTGATCGAATACGACTTCGGACCGGACAGCTTCGAGCGGCATGTGCACCGGGCGGAGCAGGCCGGCGCGAGGGTAGAAATATGCGAGATCCCCTCCATCGGCCTGGATGTGGATTTGCCCGAAGACTTGGAGTTCCTGCGGAATGGCCTGCAGGTCAACCTGGACATGAGGAGACAGGAGGAATAGGCATGGGATTCGAACGTGTGGCTCTCTACCTGCAAGACGCGCACGATCTGCGCGACGGCCTGGCGTACGCACGCTACGCGGAAGAGAAAGGATTCGAGGCCGTCTGGCAGGCGGAGTCCCGCCTGGTGCGGGATGCGATCGTGCCCATGGCGGCCTATGCCGCGGTGACCGAGCGCATCAAGGTCGGCTCCGGGGTCATTAATAACTGGACCCGTAACATCGGGCTGCTGGCCGCCACCTTCCTGACGCTGGATGATCTCGCGCCCAACCGCATCATTTGTGGCATCGGCGCCTGGTGGGACCCGCTCGCCCGCAACGTGGGCATCGAGCGGCGCAAGCCGCTAAAAGCCATGCGCGAGACGGTGGAGGTGCTGCGCCGCCTGCTGGCTATGGAGCGGGTGACCTTCCATGGCGAGTTTCACCATGTCGATGGGATCGAGTTGGATGTGGTGCATGGTCGGCGAGAGCCTCGCAATGTACCCATTTACATTGGGGCCACAGGTCCCAAGATGATGGAGTTGACCGGCGAGATCGCCGATGGGGCGGTGCTCAACTACTGCGTCCCGCCCAGCTACAACGATCAGGCGCTCGAGCGTCTGGAGGCCGGGGCCCGGCGGGCCGGCCGGTCGCTGGATGACCTCGACCGGCCGCAACTCGTGGTTTGCTCAGTCGATCGGGATGAACAGGCCGCGCTGGAGACCAGCCGGGAGCTGCTCACGCAGTATCTGGCTCAACAGCCGCATATCGCCAAGGCCAGCGAGGTCGATCCTGCCATCGTGGAGGAGATTCAATCAATCCTGGGCTGGCCGGCGACGCATGAACAGATCCAACAGGCCAAGCATCTGGTACCGGACGAACTGGTTACTCGCATCACCGCATCGGGTACGCCTGAGCAGGCGCGCGCCAAGGTCCAGGAATATATCGACCACGGCGCCACCTGTCCGATTCTATACCCGGTGGGCGGCGATGTTGAGCTGCTTATCGACACCTTCAGCCCGGTGGCTTGAGTGCAGGTTCGGCCAGCATCTCATTGCAGCCACGGGAGGATCTTCATGGAAAGGCCGGAGCCAGTTATGCGAGAGAAACAGCCCAATTCAAAATATTGTTTCGTCTGTGGCATCGAGAACGACTATGGGTTGAAGATGAATTTCTATTCGTTGGGAGAGGGCATGGTGGAGACCGTGTACACCGTGCCGGAGCGCTATCAGGGCTATCCGGGCGTGGTGCACGGGGGCATCGTGGCCTCCATGCTGGATGAAGTCGTCGGCCGTGCAGCGATGGCTGGCGATCCCAACCACTTTCGGGTGACGGCGAAGCTGGAGATACGCTACCGCAGGCCGGTGCCCATCGGGGAACCGCTGATCCTGCGGGGCGTCATGGAGCGGCGTGCCGGCCGCCGGGCGAAGGCTCACGCCGAATTACGCCTGCCAGATGCGACCCTCGCAGCCGAGGCCGAAGCGACCCTTGTCGATCTTCCCAGCGAGGCGGTGGATGCCGAGGAGTTGGCCCGTCTGGGGTGGCGGGTCTATCCGGATGGGCCGCCCGATTCGGATTCAGGGGAATGATTATGGACTATTACCGTCCTAGGACCATCGAGGAAGCCCTGGGTTTGCTGGAAGCGGGCATCCCCTTGGCAGGCGGGACCGTGCTGACACCCCGCCGGAGGCAACTGAAGGCCGTGGTGGATCTGCGCGGCCTGGGGTTGGACGGCATTGACCTCGAAGGGAGCCAGATTATCGTGGGGGCCACGACTCCGCTGCAGTCGCTGGTCGAATCGGGCCTGGCACCCTCCTTGCGCGAGACCTTCCGCAGAGAAGCGGGCTGGAACTTGCGCAACACAGCCACGCTGGGCGGCACGGTTATGGCGGGCGACGGCCGCTCGCCCGCGCTCACGGCCCTGCTAGCGCTGGATGCACTCGTTCAGGCCGAACCGGGCGGCCAGAAGATTCCGCTGGCCGGGCTGCTCGAGCGCAGGTCCGAACTCGGGCAGCCCTTTCTGATCACCGCGCTGCGTTTCCCGGAGCCGCTGGCTTTCGCCTATGAGCAAGTGGCCCGCAGTCCCGCCGACCGGCCGATTGTGTGCGTGGCGGCGGCGAAGCTGCCGGGTGCGGGTGCGATCACGGTTGCGTTGGGGGGCTGGGGAGCGGCGCCGGTGCGCCTGACGGCCTTGGAGACGCATCTGGCTGAGGGCGGCGAGCCGGCCCAACTGGCCGAGTTTGCGGCCCGGGTGTGTGAGGACGCCGGGGACGCGTTCGCAAGCGCCGAATATCGGGCGCATGCGGCTGGAGCGTTGCTGGGGCGTGTGCTCAAGGAGGTTTCGGATTGATGCGGATTTCATTCACGCTCAACGGCGAGGCCACTTCTATCGACGTCCCGCCAGAGACGACCCTGCTCCAGGCGCTGCGGGAAGAGTGTGGTCTCTTTGGCGTCAAGCATGGCTGCGAAACCGGCGAATGTGGCGCCTGCACGGTGTTGCTTGATGGCAAGCCCGTCAGCAGTTGCGTGATGCTCGCGCCTCAGGTTGAGGGGCGCTCAGTCACGACGATCGAATCCCTGGGGGAGCGCCCGGAATTCGGCTGGCGCCGGACGGAGGGCTTGCACGCGCTTCAACAGGCTTTCGTCGATACGGGTGCGATCCAGTGTGGCTACTGCACGCCAGCGATGGTGCTGGCGGCTTTGGCACTGCTGAGGCGCGAACCCAATCCCAGCGAGGAGCAAGTGCGCGAGGCGCTATCGGGCGTGCTCTGCCGCTGCACCGGCTATCTGAAGCCGGTGCAGGCCGTGCTGCGCGCCGCGGCGGTGCTGCGCGGGGAGCAGGTCGAACCCCTGGAGGGGGTCGCCCCGCCGGCGCTGGAGGCCTTCCTATCGGAAGATCTCTCGGGCGAAGGCGGGGATTGGGGAGCGCCAGGCGCCGCCACCGCCACACGCACGAGCGTTCTGCCGCACATACAGCTCGCCCCCCGCCAGGAGCCCTTCGAGGTGGTCGGCCATCCGGAGCCGAAGGTGGATGCCATCAAGCTGGTGCAAGGCAAGCCAGCCTTCACCGCGGACATCGAGATGCGGGGCATGCTGGTCGCCAAAGTGCTCCACAGCCCCCACGCCCACGCCCGCATCCAGCGCATCGACGCCAGCAAGGCACGGGCCCTGCCCGGCGTGGCGGCTGTGCTCACCTGGCAAGACATCCCGCGCGTGCCCTATTCGACCGCAGGCCAATCCGATCCCATTCCCGGACCCTTGGATAGCTTCTCGCTCGACAATAAGGTGCGCTTCGTGGGCGACCGGGTGGCCTTCGTGGCGGCCGAGACGGAGGCCATCGCCGAACAGGCTCTGGAGTTGATCGAGGTCGAGTACGAAGTGCTTCCGGCGATTCTGGACCCGGCGCAGGCCATGGAGCCCGGTGCGCCGCAGATCCACGATGAGCCGGATTACGTACCCTTCGCCGACTCCGATCCCAGCCACAATCTGGCGGCACAGATCCACATCGATATCGGAGATGTAGAGCAAGGCTTTGCGGAGGCCGACCGCATCTTCGAGGCCACCTATGAGGTGCCGAAGGTGCAGCAGGCGCATATCGAGCCTCACGTCGTGGTCACGTATTGGGACGAGGACGACCGCCTGGTGATCCGCACCAGCACACAGGTGCCCTTCCACGTGCGGCGGCAATTGGCGCCTGTGCTGGGGCTGCCGGTGAAGCGCATCCGGGTGGTCAAGCCCCGCATCGGCGGTGGTTTCGGCGGCAAGCAGGAAGTGCTGATCGAGGATGTCGCCGCCCACCTCACGATCGCCACCGGCCGGCCGGTGCTCTTCGAGTACACCCGGGCGGAGGAGTTCTACGCCGCCCGTTCCCGTCACCCGATGCGCATTGCCATGAAGACCGGCGTGAAGGAGGACGGCACCATCACTGCCAACGAGATGCGCGTGCTGAGCGACACCGGCGCCTACGGCTGCCACGCGCTCACCGTCACAGGCAACACCGGCCACAAGTCGATGGCGCTATACGTGGGCGATGGCCCCTACCGCCAGTCACCCAACATCCGCTTCTACGCCGATGTGGTCTACACCAACCTCCCGCCCGCCGGGGCCTACCGGGGTTATGGGGTCCCGCAGGGCTTCTGGCCCGTGGAACGGCATATGGAGCGCATCGCCCGCAGCATGGGCTGGGATCCGATCGAATTCCGCCTGAAGAACGCCCTGCGGGCAGGCGAACTGCATCCCTTCAGCACTGCGTGGTCGGAGGGCCGGGAGCCGCGCCCCGAGGTCATTAACACCTGTGCGCTGGAGGATTGCGCCAGGCAGGGCATGCGCGCCATGGGCTGGGAGCGTAAATTCGGCAACTCCGAATGGCATCAAGTGCCCGGCAAGCCCTACCTGCGGCGCGGCATCGGCATGGCGCTGGTGATGCAGGGTACCGCCATCCCCTATCTGGACATGGGCGGCGCCAGCATCAAGATCAACGACGACGGTTCCTTCAATCTGCTCATCGGAGCGACGGACCTCGGCACAGGCTCCGACACCGTGCTGGCCCAGCAGGCGGCGGAGGTGCTTGGCGTGCCATTGGAGGACATCGTGGTCTACTCCTCCGACACGGATTTCACGCCCTTTGATAAGGGAGCCTACGCCTCGAGCACCACCTACATCTCCGGCGCGGCGGTAGTTCGCGCTGCCCAGAAGGTGGCCCGCAAGATTTGCGAGCGGGCGGCCAAGATACTCGGCCAGTCGGGCGAGCCGATCGACGCCGATTCGATCCAGCTTCGCAATCGCCGTGCCTGGGCACCCGACGGGCGCTCGGTGAGCCTGCGCGAGATCGCCCTGCACGCCCTGCACCACGAAGACCAGCAGCAAATCATGGCGGTCGACTCGTATGTGTCGCCCGTCTCACCCCCACCGTTCGCCGCCCAGTTCGCGGAGGTCACCGTGGATGTGGAGACCGGCCAGGTGCGGGTGGACCGGCTGCTCATGGCGGTCGATTCAGGCGTCATCGTGAATCCCCTCACCGCCTCTGGGCAAGTAGAGGGCGGCATGACCCAGGCGCTGGGTTACGCGGTCTGTGAGGAGATGGCCTACGATGAACTCGGCCGGCCGCGGGAGAGCGATTTCCGCGGGTATCATATCTTCGCGGCGCATGAGATGCCGCGGCTGGAGACCATTTTTGTGGAGACCTACGAGCCCTCCCACCCCTTCGGTGTTAAGGCGGTGGCGGAGATCCCGATGGATGGTGTGGCGCCCGCCGTGGCGAATGCCGTAATGGACGCCTGCGGGGCGGACGTGCTCACCGCGCCGCTCACGCCCGAGCGCGTCTGGCAGGCGCTGCAGGCCGTGAATCTGCAGGGATCATAATCGCAGATGGGCAAGATCTACGTCATCGGCCACGTGAACCCGGATACGGACGCCATCGCCTCCGCGATGGGCTATGCCTGGTACCGCAGCCAGGGAAGCCAGGATGAGATCGTGCCGGCCCGCGCAGGGTCCATCAACCCGCAGACTGCCTGGGCGCTCGAACGCCTGGGTCTGAACCCGCCGGAGTTGCTGGCGGATGCCTCGCCGCGCTTCGAGTCGGTCGCCCAGCGTTTCGACAGCGTCACGCCCGACCGCCCGCTGCGGGAAGCCTGGGCCATCGCCCAGCGAACCGGCACCGTGGCGCCGGTGGTCGAGGACGACGGCGAACCCTATGGCCTGGTCTCGGGCTTCAGTCTCTTTCAGTCGCTGGGAGAGCTGGTAGGCGCGCAGCCGGATCATAGGGACCTGGCGCTTTCGGAGTTGTTCGAGCTCCCCAGCGGCCAGGCGGCCGACCGTGAGGTGCCCCGCTTCGAAGCCTCCTCCCGCATCCGGGATGCCTTGCCGCGCATCCTGCGGGGCGAGCGCAACGACTTCTTTGTAGTCGATCAGCAGGGCCGCTACCTGGGCGTATGCCGGCAGCGCGATTTGCTGAACCCGCCCCGGCTGCAACTGATTCTGGTCGACCATAATGAGGTGGGCCAATCGGTGGGTTCGCTGGACGAGGCCGATCTGCTGGAGGTTCTAGATCACCACCGTCTGAGCAACCCGCCCACGCGTTTGCCTATCCGCTTCCGGGTGGACCCGGTGGGCAGCACCAGCACGTTGGTTTCTGAGCGCATCGAGGACGCCGGCCTGAGCGCACCGCCGGCGATCGCCGGACTGATGCTGGCGGGCCTGATCTCGGACACGCTGATGCTCACTTCACCCACCACCACCGACCGGGACCACCGGGCGGCGCGGCGCCTGAGCCGCTGGGCTTTCGTGGGCGGCTCGCCGCTCGAAGGCGAGACCTTGGAGAGTTTCGGGGAGGCCCTGCTGAAGGCCGGGACCGGGCTGGCAGCCCGCGAGGCCCAGGCCATCGTCACTGGCGATCTGAAGATCTACGATTCGGCCGGGTTGCGCTTTGGTATCTCCCAAGTAGAAGTAACCGATCATTTGGAAGTGGAGGAGCACCTGGCGCGGCTCGGGGAGGCGATGGAGGCGCTCATCGAGAGCCGCGGCCTGGATTTCGCGCTGCTGATGATCACCGACATCGTCGAGGGCAGCAGCTTGATCATGAGCCGGCAGGCGCCCGCCATCCTGGGTGAGTTGCCCTACAAGCGACGGCCAGATGGTACGCTGGAAGCGCGAGGTGTGGTCTCCCGGAAGAAGCAACTCTTGCCTGCCGTGCTGTCGCTGCTGGAGGAAAGCTGATGAGCATCTTTCAGCGGCTGGCCGAACTGGAGGGGGCAGGCGAGCCCGCTGCCCTGGTGACCGTCATCCGCGATCAGGGATCGGTCCCCCGCCACGCGGGGGCCAAGATGATCGTCTTCCCGGATGGACGCATCGAGGGCACCATCGGGGGTGGCGAGCTCGAGAGCCGGGTGATCGAGGAGGCGCTCGCCGCACTCGCCGATGGGCGGACGCGCCGCATGACCTACGCCTTCCGGGACCCGGAGCAGGGGGATGTGGGCGTGTGTGGGGGGGAGATGGAGGTCTTCGTGGAGCCCTTGGGCCAGGAACCGCAGTTGGTGATCATCGGCGGTGGGCATGTGGGGAAGGCGGTGGCGCACCTGGGTAAGTGGCTCGGCTTCCGGGTGGTGGTTTGCGACGACCGTCCGGAGTTCGCCCTGACGGAGGCCGTCCCGGATGCCGACGCGCATGTGGTCTGCGCCTTGGGTGAGGTCCCCCAGAGGGTGGGGATTCATTCGCAGAGTTATGTCGTGCTGACCACCCGCGGTGTGCAGATCGATCTGGAAGGCCTGCCAGCGCTGCTCGAGACGCCTGCCGCCTACATCGGCGTGATCGGCTCGCGCCGCCGCTGGGAGACGACTGCCGAGGCGCTGCTAGAGCGCGGCGTGCAGGCCGAAGCCATCGAGCGGATCGTATCGCCCATGGGCCTCGAGCTCAACGCCGAGACCCCCGGGGAGATCGCCGTGAGCATCCTGGCCGAGATCATCATGCGCCGCCGTGGCGGCACCGGCGAGCGCATGGCTCACAGACCGAGCAGGTTACAACAACGCTGAGGAGTGCCAGAGAACCATGTGGACGCAATACTACACAGCCGAGAACCTGGAGCAGGCGCTGGGCTGGCTCGCCGAGTATGGCGAGCACGCCCGCATCGTGGCCGGCGCCACAGATCTAATGCTCGAATTGGAGCGCGGACAGCGGCCGGGCTTGGAGACTCTCATCGATATCACGCGTGTATCCGGCCTGGACGAAATCCGCCTGGACCAGGAAGGCTGGATACACCTTGGCCCGCTAGTGACCCATAACCACTGCGCCGCATCTGCATTGCTCCATGAACGCGCCTTCGCCTTGGCGCAGGCCTGCTGGCGGGTGGGTGCGCCGCAGATCCGCAACCGTGGCACGGTGGCCGGCAATCTGATCACCGCCTCCCCCGCCAACGATAGCATCCCGCCCCTGATGGCGCTGGGCGCCCGGGTGACGCTAAGATCGGCGCAGGGTGAACGCACGCTATCTTTGGAGGACTTCTACACCGGGGTGCGCAAGACCGTGATGCGGCCGGACGAGTTGGTGGTTGATATTGCCTTCCCTTCGCCGCCCCCTGGCACGCGTAGCGCCTTCTATAAGCTGGGGCTGCGCAAGGCGCAGGCCATTTCGGTGGTGAACGCTGCCATCGTGCTTCAGATGGATGAGGGCGTAGTGCAGACGGCGAACATCACATTGGGTTCGGTGGCTCCGACGGTCATCCATGCCCCGGAGGCGGAGCAATCCTTGGTGGGCAAGACCCTGGAGGAGGAGGTGATCGAGCGGGCGGCGGCGCTTGCGGCGGAGGAGGCTAGCCCGATCGATGACCTGCGAGGCTCGGCGGCCTACCGGCGCCACATGCTGAAGGTTGGCGTTCGCCGCACGTTGCAGCGGCTCGCTGAGGGCCGTGAGCGAGAGGCGATGCCGGAGCATCCGGTGACCCTGTGGGGGGGTGAGCCGCCGCGAGCAGGGAAGGCTCCAGCGGCTTGTGCGCATCCTGCGACGGGCGTGATCGAAACCACCATCAACGGCCGCTCCTACCGTTTCACGAGCGGCTTTGACAAGTCGCTGCTGCGCCTGCTGCGTGAGGAGGCCGGCCTGATCGGCACCAAGGAAGGCTGCGCCGAGGGCGAGTGCGGGGCCTGCACTGTCTTCCTGGATGGGGTGGCGGTGATGTCCTGCCTGGTGCCCGCGCCGCGTGCGCACGGCGCAGAGATCGTGACCGTGGAAGGGCTGGCGCAGGATGGCGCTCTGCACCCCATCCAGCAGGCCTTCATCGAGGAGGGGGCGGTGCAGTGTGGCTATTGCACCCCCGGCTTCCTGATGTCGGGGGCCAAGCTGCTGGAGGAGCGGCCCACGCCCCGCCGGGAGGAAATCCTGGAGGCGCTCACGGGCAATCTGTGCCGCTGCACCGGTTATTACAAGATCATCTCGGCCGTGGAACGCGCCGCCGAGCTTGGCTAACCAGGCTACGGACAAGGAGTAGGCCATGGGAAGGGATACCTACCGCTACCGGAAGCTGGACGAGGAGCGCGAGAAGCGCAAACAGCTCAATCCCATCTGGCGAGGGGTGGGATGCCTGGTCATTGGCGTCTTCGCCGTGCTGGGCTATCTCTTCGCGGACTGGTTCGTGAGGGCCAACGCCATCAACAACTGGATCTACATCCCGCGTGCAGTGCTGTACCCTGAGTTTGCGCCCTTCCTGGGCCAGGGCCGCCTGCTGAAGCTGGTGGTGGGTTTCCTGTTCATGCTGCTCACTTATGGCATCCTGAGCGTGATCTACGCCGTGGCTTTCCCGCCCAAACCGGGCGAATTCGATGCGCCGCCGCCTAAGAAACAGAAGCGGCCCAAGCGACGCAAGAGCTGAGGAGATATGGACCGCACCGTGCCCAAGACGGGCTCAGAAGAGATCGAGCTCTATATCCGCACCTACTACTCGCTGCTGCGCTCCACCACGGACGTGCGCATCCGCTCGCTGGAGGAGGTGCACGCGCAGATGGGCTCCTCATTGCACCTGTCTGCGCGCTCGACTCAGCCCGATACCTCGGCGCTGATCTACACCTCGCTGCGGCTGCCTGCCTGCATCGTGGAAGTGGACCGCGTGGTGCTCGGGCAGAGCCCGGCGGCCTTTCAGGCGTGGGGCATCGGGGATGTGGAGAGCTGGCAACCGGTCGCCGCCAAGGCACGACGCCGGCGCAGCTTCTACGACGGCGAGCATACCCTGGCCTGCTACATCGGCAGCGGCTCGGATATCGACGACATGGTCCCCATCCTGACTGGCTACCAGATTGAATGGAACAAGCTGCACCATCTGCTGCGCAGCGATCAGGTGAAGCGATTCCTTCAAGAACCGCTCGACACCGAGGAAGGACTGGCCGTGCTGGCGCGCGGCCTGGGGATCGAGAGCGAGAACCTGCTGCGCCTGCGCGAGGCCTGGGGCG
>CAZBLT010000037.1:0-25893 GCA_964492745.1 uncultured Anaerolineaceae bacterium | reverse complement strand
TCCGCCGCGCGGCGGGGATGCCTCGGGCGCCCCGCGCCCTCGGCATGACACCGGGGGCGAAACCCTGCATCCTGGGGATCGCCCGCGTGCCAGCGCTGAGCCGGGGGGAAGTGCAGGCCAGAGCGATTTTGGCCGGGCGTGGAAGCCCGGCCTGCTGTTCGTTGGTGAAATGGGTGTAGTGGGGTCCGCCTGCGCTAGGCCGCCTCGGGCGTCTCCTCCGCCTCGGTGCTCGGTTCGAGCACAGTCTCACGCAGGAATGAATGCAGGCGGCTGCTGCGCCTCTTCACGACGATGGCGGTGACATCCACCCGCCGGGCGATCTGCTCGGCCACATTCCCGAGCAGGAGGTTGCGGAAGAGCGGCTCCTCGGTGGCGCCCACAACGACCAGGTCGTAATCCTTGGCCTCCGACACGATGGTCTCAATCAGGTTCTCGCCCTCCACGATGCGGGTCTCCATGTGCTCGTACGACATGCCCTCTTGGATGTAACGGAAGACTTGTTTGCCCCGCACGCGCGCCGCCGTGCCCGCGGCGTGCGGCACGACGTACAGCAGGGTTACACTGGCGGGGCCATCCTCCCCGGCCGCGGCCATCGTGACCGCCATCTTGACCGCCCGCCGGCTGTTTGAGCCTCCGGCCACGGGTACGAGCACTTTGCGCACCGGCCGGCGGTGCCGGTAGCGGACCACCGCGATGTCGACCGGTGGGTTATCGACGATCGGATCGATCACCGAGCCATAGATGCGGCCTGAGGTGCGGGTGTAGCCCGGCCATCCCAACAAGATCAAATCGGAGGCGTTTTCCAAGCTGGTCTTGCGTATAGCCTCCGGCACGTCTCGCCCCAGCCGGATCATCGTATGCACGGGCGCACTCAGCTTCTTGGCTTCTTGGATCACCGTCTCCAGGAGTGGACGGCCCTCCTTGAGCAGCAACCTCCCTTCGCCGAGGGTGAGCTGGGGCGGGACGCGCACGACGTGCAGGGCCAGCACCTCGCCGCGGTTGGCCTTGGCCAGGATCGCCCCGATTCTCCCCAAAATGCGAGCTTGTTCCTGGGTGGCAACCGGCACGAGCACAGAATAGTCTGTGCTCACCAGCACCTCCTCAAGCAGGATCTCCTTGGGCTTTTCCAAGGCTTCCTTCTTCGAGAAGTAGGTGTAATAGGCCAGCAAGCCGATGACAATCCAGCCGATGGCGAAATACCAGGCAAGGGGGCTGTAGCGAAAAAGGAACACCGCCAGGACAGCTTGTGTCAGGAGCCCCGCCAGAGGGAGGAGGGGGAACCAGGGTATGCGGAATCCTCGTTCGATGTGAGGCATCTTGCGACGCAGCGTCATCACAGCGATGTTCACCTGAACGAATAGCAGGAGAAACATGATGCTGGCCGAAGAGGCCACATCCTCGATGGGCAATGTCCAGCCCATGAGCAGCATAATGCCGCCCGAGGTGATTACCGCCCAGTGGGGTGTGTGCCGCAGGGGATGGATGCGGGAGAAGAAGGTAGGCAGGTTATGCTCTCGCCCCATGGCGAAGGATACCCTGGAGGCGGAATAGGTGGTGGCGTTGAGCGCCGAGACGGTCGAGACCACCCCGCTGAACAGCAACAGCAGACCGCCGATCCCCCAGGGGAAAATCTGCTGGGCGACCTCGACCACGGCCACCTCTTTCTTGAGCCCCAAGTACTCGTGGGCTCTCAAGCCTTCCGGTGGCTGGATGGAGCCGATGGCCACCGTCGCCACGAGGATATAGATCACGACAGCGGTGAAGATCGAGAGAAAGATGGCGCGAGGGATATTCCGTCTAGGGTCGATGACCTCCTCGCCGGATTGAGCGATGATCTCGTAGCCCTCGAACGCCACGAAGGTGAGCCCCATGGCCGTGAGCACGCCCGCGATGCCGTTCGGCAGGAACCCTTCGGTAAAACGCACCTGCCATCCCTGCGTCCGGAGCATCACTACGGCGCCGAAGAGCACAAAGATCCCCAAGATGATGACCTTGGTGAGTGTGACCAGGTTGCCGACCTTGCCAGTCTCGGAGGCGCCACGGTAATTAAGCGCCGACATGGCGATGATGATCAGCGACATGAAGATGAGCGTCATGCGCGGCACGTCGAGCCCGAAGGTGGGTAGCCCCGTGAGGAGCCACAATTCGCTGGCGAAGCGGCCAAACGCCAGCCCATATAACCCGCCGGCGGAGATATAGGCGAACCAGCCCATCCAGCCGGCAAGAAATCCTTGGTCCCCGCCCAATCCCTCCCTCACCCACACATAGCCGCCGCCAGCCTTGGGGAAGGTCGAGCCGAGTTCGGCGTAGGAGGCGGCGGTGAAAGTGGTCACGATGCCATTGAGTAGAAAAGCGAGGACGACCGCCGGCCCCGCCACGCCGGCGGCGATGCCGGTGAGGACGAAGATCCCGGCGCCGATCATCCCGCCGACGCCGATCATAGTCACGGTGAAGAGATCCAGGTCGCGGCTAAGCGTGACCTCACCCGGCGCGCTGGCTTCGCGCGCTGCATTGGTTTCCATGCGGGCTCTCCGTTGCGGGCTGGCTGCCCGCCTCCTTTGGCCGGGACGGGAGTAGGTTTCTACAGGCCTCCCGGATTCCCCGTTTCGATCAGCCCCCGATTGTACCACCGGCGCCTTGGGCCATCGAGAGCGGGGTCACTTCCGCTTGGCACGGAACGGGTGCTATAATGGCAGCACTATGGACGATCAACCTGGCTCGAGTACCAGCAAACATCTAGTCGATCCAGGCTAGGCCTCCGGAGCGAGCCCCCGCATGCGCCTCCGGAACGCCTTGCCCCGGAGGTGCATCATGATCCCCTTTGACATCGACACTGTTATAGACCAGGTACGCTCAGCGCTGGAAGAGGAGCGCATCGCCGAGGCCGTGCGGCTGCTGGAAGATCTGCGCGCCGCCGATCAGTCGGAGGTGGTCTCCGATCTCGAGCAGGAAGACCGCGTCGCCCTATTCCCCTACCTGGACCCGGCTCAATCGGCCGATATCGTCGAAGAGCTGGAAGACCGGGACGCAGCCGAGTTGATCGCCCAATTGCCCGTCGAGGCCGCGATCCAAATCCTGGATGAGATGGAGCCGGATGAAGCGGCTGACGTGCTGGGCGATCTCCCGCCTGAGAAAGCCCAGGCAATCCTCGAGCAACTCGAAGACCCTGAGGAAGTCAAGCCGCTGTTGCTCTACCCGGACGAGAGCGCCGGCGGCCTGATGACCTCTGAGTTCCTGGTGCTCCGGCGCCGAATGACGGTGGCCCAGGCCATCCAGGCCGTGCGAGAGTGGAACCCGGAGACCGAGACGGCCTACAACCTCTTCGTGGTCGATCGTGAAGCGAAATTGATCGGCTACGTCGATTTGCCCAAGCTTCTCGTGGCCCGGCCCGGCCAGCGCATCGAGGAGATCATGGATCCCGACGTGATCGCCGTGCCCGCCGGCACCGACCAGGAGGAATGCGCCGAGCTGATGGCTCGCTACGATCTGGTGACCCTGCCGGTGGTCGACGAGCGCAACGGCCTGCTAGGTGTGATCACCTTCGATGACGTGATGGATGCCATGATCGACGAGGCCACCGAGGATATCCAGCGCCTAGGCGGTTCGCTGCCGCTGCGCGAGCCCTACCTGCGGAGCAGCGTCTTCTCCGTCGCCACGAAGCGAATCGGCTGGCTGCTTCTACTCTTCGTCACCGGAAGCTTGACGGGTACGGTATTGCGCATCTTTGAATCTGAACTGCGCACAGTCATTTCGTTGACGATCTTCGTGCCCTTGCTCATTGGGACAGGTGGGAACTCTGGATCCCAAGCGACGAGCACCATCATCCGGGCCATCGCTCTTGGAGATATCGATTTCAAGGATGGACTCAAGGCGCTTTGGCATGAGCTGGCTGTCGGAATCGTACTTGGAATAGGCATGGCCGTGATCGGGTTCGGTCGTGCGATACTCTGGGAAACGGGTACGGATGTTGCCTTGGCGGTGGCGTTGGCGTTGATGGCCATCGTGATCTGGGCCAACATGCTGGGTGCCATTCTGCCTGTAGTGGCGGACCGCATCGGCATCGACCCCACCGTGGTCTCTGGCCCGGTGATGAGCACCCTGGTGGACGCCACCGGGCTGTACATCTATTTCACGATCGCAAAGGTCGTTCTGGGGATCTAAGCGGGATCTCGAACGATCGCGACCTTCCCCATGCGAAACGGACCAGCCATACGGCCGGGCCTTCCAATATTCTCAGAGCGGCGCTACTTCGCTGTGGGCGCTTCGAGTATCAGCGTCCCCCAGGTCGTCGGGTCGGCTAAGCGGCGGGTCTCGACACTCGACACCATCGACTGCCAGGTCGCGACGCCGCTGACGTCGTTGTCTGAGAGAGAGAGCGCAAACCCGAAGGCCTGCCCCTCGACAGGCGTGATGCCGAAGACCGTCCAGGGGATGCGGGCCTCGAGGGTGTAGCCCTCGGCTGTCTTCTGCGCGCTCACTTCAACCGAGCCCAACCGCTGTTCCAGGCTGCGCGGGTACCAGAGATAGGCCTCCTTACCCAGGGAGCCGAAGTTCCCGGGGGACAGGCCTATCTGGTAATCATCGCTGCTAAGGGTTGTGGTGTGATAATCACCTGGAAGGTCCAGGTCGAGCTGGATCTCCACGTCATCCCCCTTATACATGTACCGTCCCGAGGAGACCTGCACGAAGATGTCATCGGTGCGTTGAACGGCCAGGTAGAGGGCGGCTGTGTCCCATCCGACATAATAGCTGGCCGATAGGTCGCTCGGCCCGGTCCAGCCGCCCGAGGCATAGGCCAGGACCTTGTCGGCCAAGTATGGACTGCTGGCCCAATCCGACAGGTCCCCGTCGAGGGTGGGAGGGACGCTCAGGTAGCTGGCGAGCACAGGGGCGCCATGCGGGCGGACATCAGTTGAGACCGGCAGTGGCGTGAAGGTGGGCGTGCTGGCCGGGGTTTCACCAGGAGGCATGGTGGGCGTGAGCGTGGAGGTATCTGGGATCTCAAGAGGGGGGAGGGTAGGGGGCAGCGGCGTGTGGGTGGGCGTAGCGGCAAAGATGGCGGTGTGGGTCAGATTAGGTGTCGGGAAAGTAAAGGGCGTGGGCGACGCCGCGCCGGGCAGCGTGCATGCCGGCAGCGTGAGCAGCAAGAATCCCAGGAGCAGCAGCTTTCGCAAACGCATAGGCGCCTCCCATGTCGGTTGGCGCTCCCTGAGCCGGTCGACCCTTTGCGGGTGCGTCGTCGATTGCGCAGGGGGTTCTGTGGAGCGCCAAGGGCAGTATAGAGCCTGCGGGAAAGGTTGGCAACCAGATGGCGAGCATGGGCACTTGAGGGTGCTTCCGGCATCCGATCGGCGCACCCAAGGAGGTAGGGCGGGTGGGATTCGAACCCACACGAGGTCACCCTCAGAGGATTTTAAGTCCCCGGCGTCTGCCAATTCCGCCACCGCCCCACAGCGCTATTGTAGCCTGCAAGGAAGACACGTCAAGCGCTTCGAGAGGGTGAATGCCGCTATGCTATAATCCGCCCACAGAAGGTGAATTCCTATGTTAAAGCGATTGACCAAGATCATCGGCGGCGATCCGGTGCGCCGCATGCTCGAAGAGTACAGCCACCGCGTGGAAGCCATCAACGCGCTTGAGCCGGCCATGCGGGTGCTCAGCGACGAGGCCTTGCAGGCCAAGACCGAGGAATTCCGCCAGCGATTACGGCAAGGTGAAAGCCTGAACGATTTGCTGGTCGAGGCCTTTGCCGTGGTGCGGGAAACCGCCGTGCGCACCATTGGCCTGCGCCACTTCGATGTCCAGTTGGTGGGTGGGATCATCCTGCATGAAGGCAAGATTGCTGAGATGAAGACCGGCGAGGGCAAGACGCTAGTCGCCACGCTGCCCATCTACCTGAATGCGCTGGAAGGCAAGGGCGTCCATCTGGTGACCGTCAACGATTATCTGGCCCGGCGCGATGCCCGCTGGATGGGGCCGATTTTCCACTTCTTGGGGCTGAGCGTGGGCATTCTGCAGGAAGCCGCCCGCACCGAGCACGGCCGCAAGGCCTTCCTCTACGATCCGACCCGCGAGTCCCTCCAGGAGGACCTCCATAACCTGCAGTTGGTCGACCGCCGGCTGGCCTATGCAACCGATGTGACTTACGGGACCAATAATGAGTTCGGCTTTGATTACCTGCGTGACAACATGGCCCGCAGCCTGGAGGCCCGGGTGCAGCGCGGGCACCACTATGCCATCCTCGATGAGGTCGACAACATCCTCATCGATGAGGCCCGTACGCCCCTGATCATTTCCGGCCCTTCTCATGAAGACCCAGAACTCTATATCAAGATGGCCCAGGTTGTGCGACAACTCAACCCTGAGGACTATGAAGTGAGCGAGCGCGACCGCACCGTGGCGCTGACCGAAATCGGGGAGGACCATGTCGAACAGATCCTCGGCATGCCCTTGCGGGACCCCGATCGCCCGGAGGACATCACCCCTGAGCAGGCCCGTCTCCTGGGCCACCTCGAACAGGCCCTAAGAGCCGAACATCTCTTCAAGCGCAACAAGGACTATGTCGTACAGGGCGGGCGGGTGATCATCGTGGACGAGTTCACCGGGCGGCTCATGCCCGGCCGGCGCTGGTCGGATGGTTTGCATCAGGCGGTCGAGGCCAAGGAGGGCGTGAAGGTCCGCCAGGAAAACGTCACCTACGCCACGATCACGCTGCAGAACTACTTCCGCATGTATGAGAAGCTGGCAGGCATGACCGGCACAGCCGTGACCGAGGCGGAGGAGTTCGATAAAATCTACAATGTCGATGTCATCCCGCTGCCGACCAACCTGGAATGGATCGCCATGCAGCCCGATTCGGACCTGGTGGAGGTCGAGTACCAGGAGGATGGCAACAAGTTCAGCTACTATGCCCGTGTCGACGATCCCGAGCGCAAGCCGGTATTCTGGCGTCGGAAGGATTACCCCGACGTTGTCTACCGCACCGAGGAGGCAAAGCTCCGGGCCGTCACCCAGGAGATCCTGAGACGTCATCTGTGCGGGCAGCCTCTGCTGGTCGGCACGAGTTCCGTCGAGTTATCGGAGAGGCTCTCCACGCGCCTTCGGGCGGAGGCTCTACAAACCTTGATGAACATCATCGTCATTCGGGATGCTTATCTCGAGGCTCATGATATTCCGGATGATGGGACGCGAGTCGAGGCCTTGGAGCCTCTGCACCGTCCGCTGCAGGAGATCAAACCTGCCGAGCTTCGCAAATTCGCGCGTGAACTAGGAATCTCCCTCAACCCTTCCCGCGAGGAGAACAAGGAGCGCATTCTGCGCTTGTTGGATTTGGGAGGCGAATATGGCGAGGCGTTGGAGCGCACGCTCCAGAGCGGCATCCCCCACAACGTGCTGAATGCCAAGAAGCACGATGAGGAATCGCGCATCATCGCGGGAGCGGGTGCACTGGGGGCTGTGACCATCGCAACCAATATGGCCGGGCGTGGTGTGGATATCAAGCTCGGCGGCGAGATCGCGGAAGAGATTCTGGCTGCCGTGAACCGTGTGCTTCGCCGCACAGGCATTGAAGACCCCGAGTCGCTCAGCATGGAGGAGCGTCTGGAAGCCCTCGACAAGGCCGATGGGGAGGCTATCGGTATCTACGAGGCCGAAGTGGAAACGCTGCGCACATTCATGGAAGAGGGCCGCAAGGTCCGTCAGGTCGGCGGGCTGCACGTTCTGGGGTCCGAGCGCCATGAAGCCCGGCGTATCGACAACCAGTTGCGCGGCCGCGCCGCCCGCCAGGGCGATCCGGGCTCCTCGCAGTTCTTTCTCTCCCTGGAAGATGAGTTGATGCGCCTCTTCGGTGGCTCCCAGGTGTCGAACCTGATGCAACGGCTGAACATCGATGACGCCGTGCCAATCGCGCATGGGATCGTGAACCGCACGATCGAACAGGCCCAGCAGCGGGTCGAAGGCGCCAACTTCGACACCCGCAAGCATCTGCTGGAATACGACGATGTCCTCAACAAGCAGCGCGAGATCTTCTACAGCCAGCGCAACCGGGTCTTCGCGAAGGAGGACCTTCGCGAGGATCTCCGGGCCATGCTGCAGGCCGAAGTTGAGTCCCATGTGCAGATGGCGGCCGGCGACCCCGAAGGGCCGTGGAAGCTGCTCGCCTGGCTGGAGGAGACTCAACCTACGCTGGGTTTGGATGGACCGCGACCTTACCCATCCTATCTGGTGGCGGTCCTCACAAGCCAACTCGGCGGTGCCCGGGAAGCCGAGACGCTGAAGCAGGGCCTGCTCGGGATTGCGCGCGGATCGCTTGATGCCCACCGGGCACACCTGCGGAAGGCCATCGACGAGCAATTCGAACGCGCCTTAGAACGGCTGGACGATCAAGTACGTCAGCGCTCGGACACGGCCGAGATGGCCGTCGAGGCGGCCATCATGGAGGCGGAAGAGAGCGGTGGAAGGGTAAACCCGCGGCAACTCATCGCCGCTGTGGAGCAGTCGGCCGGGCTGAGGATCCAGCTCGACCAGGAGGCGCTGAACCGCATCGAGGACGACCCCCATGTCTTCCTGCGCCAAATCCCTGATTTGGTCGAGGCCAGCATGGGCCTGCGCCTCTGGATTGGGCTCATCCAAACCATCGAACGCCGGATCGGCGAATCACTGGGCCTGGAGCCTAAATTGGTGCGCGCCGTGGATTGGGACGAGGCCGAGGAAGAGCTCATGGGTGCCTTCGAGCGCGTCTGGGGCCAGCGCAGCGAACGCATACTCCAGGAAGTCGCTTCGGACCTGGAGGTCGCGCTCAAGAAAGCCGAGCGCATCGATGAGGCGCTGAAGATCCGGCTGCTCGTACAGATGAGCTACGGACAGCAGACATTCTTTGATAAGCGCACCCACCAGCGCCGGTCAGTACTTGTGGCCCGGCTGACCTACCCCTTCTACGCCGCCGGTTTCATTGCAGGCCGGCAGCCGGAGGCGCTGGCCGCCGAAGTCCTGGCCCATCTTGAAGGGGCCCAGGCCGTGCTTGAGCGTGCGCTCGGAAAGGCCGAATTCGCTCGCCTGCGCGGGAGCCGCCTGGGTGAACTTGAAGAACCCCTGCAGGCATACCTGCGGAGCAATCTGGGTCCGGAGGCCTTCGATGAATTCGCGGAGGCGGGCCCGCTGGGGAGCTTGCCTGAGCCGGCGCAGGAGAGTCTGATTGCCGCACTCGGCGGGCGGCTGCTCACGCGTGCCTATCGTGAACTCTTCCTGTCGGTGGCAGATCAGCTCTGGGTGGACTACCTCACACAGATGGAAGCCCTGCGAACCTCCATCGGGCTGGAAGCCTATGGCCAGCGCGATCCCCTCGTGCAATATAAGAGCCGGGCATTCGATCTGTTCGAAAACCTGTCCGCCTCGATCCGTGCCGGCGTGGTCTCACGCATGTTCCGTCTGCGGTCTTCCAGCCCGCAGACCGCAGCCCCTGCAACGCCCGCCAGCGGACAGCCTTCCGAGGCCGCCGCGGCCAAGGGTGACGGTAAGCCGAAGGCCTCCGGGAAAAAACGCAAGCGGCGTCGGCGGCGAAAGTGACCGGATCGATCTGGCTAATTCATCCACCGATGACGACAGCTGCGCGAGGCGGGAGGCTTGCTTGCATGCAGCGGCGGAACGAAGGCCGGATGCTGAGGCCGAGATGAACCTTCGCAAGGCGCTCGAAGCGCTGCCCAAAGTCGAACTGCATCGGCATCTCGAAGGCTCGCTGCGCCTCTCGACCATCGCCGAAATCGCCTCCGGGCGCCTGGATCTGCCCACCGACCCGGAACGGCTCAAGGCGTTGCTGCAAGTGTCGCCGAACAGCCCCAAGCCGCCCCACCAATTTCTGGGAATCTTCCGAACCCTTCGAAACCTCTTCCTATCAGCCGAAATCATCCAAAGGGTTGCAAGCGAGGCCGTCGAGGACGCGGCGAAGGAGGGCGTACGCTACCTGGAGCTGCGTTTCACGCCCTCCGCATTGAGCGAGGCGAGAGGGTTTGCCCTAGGCGAGGTCATGGACTGGGTGCTCGAAGCGGCGATGGATGCTGCGCGGCCGCTGGGCATCGGCGTCCGCCTGCTGGCCAGCGCCAACCGCCATGAACCGGTCGAGATCGCGGAGCAGGTAGCTTCGCTGGCTGTGGATCGGATGGGGTGTGGAGTAGTAGGGTTGGACCTGGCGGGCAACGAGCGCGAGCATCCGGCTGAGCCCTTCGCGGGCGTCTTGCGGAGTGCCAGGGAGGCCGGGCTTCATCTCACGGTGCATGCGGGCGAGTGGTCCGGCCCGCAGGAGGTGTCCTACGCCCTGGAAGTGCTCGAGGCGGAGCGGATTGGCCATGGCATCCGAGCCCTCGAAGATCCGAATACGGTAGCACTGGCACTGGATCGCAATGCGGTGTTTGAGGTGGCGCCAACGAGCAATCTTTGCACAGGTGTCGTCAGCCGTCTCGAGGAGCATCCACTCCTGGATATGATCCAAGCGGGCTTGCGGGTGACCATAGGAACGGATGATCCGGGGATCTTCGGGATCTCCCTGGCGGATGAGTATGCTGCAACGATCGAGCATATGGGTCTCTCCCTGGAGACTGTCAAGGGTATGGTTCTCACCGCGGCGCAGGGCGCCTTCCTCCCGGCGCGAGAGAAGCGCGATCTGGAGCAAGAACTGGTGAAATCCTTGTGGGCAGGTGAGGGCGGAGCATGAACGTGGGGCCGTTGGAAATAGAATGGGTCTCGGATGGACGTGTGTGGGTTGACCCCGGCGGAGCCTTCGGTTTGGTTCCCAAGGCGCTCTACGAGCGCTACTGGCCCCCGAATGAGGAGCATCTGATCCCGATGAGCCTGCACTCGCTCGTGGTCCGCGCTCGCGGCACCACTGTGCTTATCGATACGGGGCTCGGAACGAAGTTGTCGCCGAAGGCAGCCAAACTTTGGCGTTTGGAACGACCCCAGGGAGGCCTGCTGGAGGGCCTGCGCCGGATTGGCCTGGACCGCGAGGATATCGACGTTGTGATCAACACCCACCTGCATGCCGATCACTGCAGTGGGAATACGATGCTGGTCGACGGGGAGCTGCATCCCACTTTTCCCAACGCCGAATACTGGGTGCAGCGCATGGAATGGGCGGATGCCAGCCATCCTGACGCGCGCACGAAAGCCACCTATCTGCCGGAGAACTTCCAACCGCTGCTCCGCAATGGACAGTTGCGCTTATTGCATGGCGACACGCGGTTGAACGATCATATCCGCTGCGTGGTCACGCCGGGGCACACCCGCGGCCATCAATCGGTCATCCTGGAGGCGGGCGATTGGCGGGGGCTGTTCGTGGCGGATATGGCCTCCTTCGCCATTAAAATGGCCAAGACGGCCTGGGTTTCCGCCTACGATGTATTGCCGCTGGAGAATGTGGCCACGAAAGAGCGCTGGCAGCGATGGGCCTTGGAGCACGACGCGTGGCTCTTCTTCGAGCACGATGGCTCGATGCCTGTGGCCCGGCTGGAAAGGCGCGGAGAGAAACTCGGATTAGCGCCGGTGGCTTGGGGCGAGATTAAGTCTGCTTCGATTCCCACATAGAGACCGACCGCCGGATGAGCACGCGCACCTCGGCATCCGGCACCTCCGACAGCTCGTAGCTGTTCACGCCGATCAAGACCCGTACTGCGCCGTCAGGCCGCTCGATCAGACGCACGGCTAAATCGCTCCGCTCGGAGGCTGCGATCTGCTCCTGCAAGATCGCGTTGATTTGCTCGACCATGCTTTCGGGTTTGGCCTCGACCGCTTCGGCCTCCACCGGTAGGTCAGGTTTCGAGAGTGGTGGCTGCTTCTTTTCGAGCCATTTCTGCAGATCGGTGGCGGCATATTCGACGCGGGTCCAATGGCTCGAAGCCCGCAGCGCTTCTGGGCTTGCGTATTCCACGCCATCGGCTTCGATGATGAGTTCGCCGGTCACCTCGTCCCGCAGCAGCGTGGCTACGCGGATGCGGGGCTTGGGCCCAGGCGAGAGGGCCTCCGGCGGGGAGGCAGCTTCAGGTGGCGCGGGCTGGACTTCTCCCTCCGCAGGTGCTTCGGCCAGAGCTGGATCTTCCTCTGAGCCCTCTGGCTCGGCACTGGCGGCCGCCGACGGTGTGGGCGGCAAATCCTCCATGTCCGCCGCCTTTTGATCCCTCGTTTCCTCTTCCTCCGGCTCGCCCGCAATGGGTTCGGCTGGCTTGCTGGACAGGACCAGGTAGGCCACAATGGCCAGGATCACACCGGCGGCGATCAGGATGCCACCGATGATGAGCGGATTAGCTAGACTCATCGCAAATCCTCCCGTTGGCAGCGCGGGCATAGATAGGTCCCGCGCTGACCGACGACGATGCGCTCAATGGGTGTGCCGCATTCGGGGCATGGAAGCCCTTCCCGCCGGTGGACGCGGAAGTGGTTCTGAAAGTCGCCGCCCCGGTAGACCCAGTCGATGGAGGCGCCGCAATGGCGAAGGCCGGCCGAAAGGGCCTCGCGGATCCCATGATAGAGTGCCTCGATCTCTACGTTGGATAGGCTATCACTTCGGCGCCGGGGGTGCAATCCGGCGCGATGCAGGGCTTCGTCAGCGTAGATGTTGCCGACCCCTGCCAGGAAGCTCTGGTCCAGGAGCAATGGTTTCAGCATCCGCTTGCGGGAGTTTGCGGCGGCTGCCAGCCAGTCAGTCGTGAAGTCGTCCGAAAGCGGCTCGGGCCCAAGCTTGCCCAGCTCGAGCTGCGGATCCTGCAGCCACCAGATGCGTCCGAACTTGCGCGCATCGCTAAAGCGCAACTCCCAATCGCCTCCCAGGTGAAATATGGTGTGGTCGAAGCGCCCTGGGGGCTGGCCGGCTGGCTCCAGCCGCAAATCGCCGCTCATTCGCAAGTGGATCAAGAGCGTGCCCTCATCGAGGCGCATAACCAGGTATTTTCCGCGGCGCGAGACGCTCTCAATGCGCCGCCCCGTGAGCCGCTTGCGGGCCGTGCGGGCCTTGGGGCGTTCGAAGTGCCTCGGCCACTTGATCGTCACCGCAACGATATGCTTCCCCGGTAAGGGGGGGCCATCTTTGCCCTCCCGCAGGGCGCGTGCAATCGTCTCCACTTCTGGCAATTCAGGCATCGAGGGGATTATACAGCCCTGCCACTCGGTCGCAAGATCGCCGAGGTCAGCGGAAGCGGATCAGCCCCGCGATCTGATCCAGTTTTGCCGGACCAATCCCCGAGACGCCGAGCAGATCTTCGGGCTGGTTGAACAGGCCATGCTCCAGGCGGTATTCGACGATCGCCTCCGCCAGGCTGGGACCGATCCCTGGCAGCAACTCCAACTCGACGGCGGTCGCGGTGTTGACATTCACCTTTTGCGTCATCGGCAGTAGGGTCGGGCTGGCTGCTGAGTCCTCCTCTGGAATCTGGGGGGTTCTATGCGGGATGTAGACGTGCTGCCCGTCCTCCAGCGCAGCGGCCAGGTTGACCCGGTCCAGGTCAGCGTCCTGCAGCGGGCCTCCCGCGGCTGCGAGGGCGTCTTGGAGACGTGCGCCAAATGGGATTGCATGCACGCCTGGAGTGGCGACCGCGCCCGCCACATGCACTTGAAGCGGTGCCGGAGTGGGGGGTGGCAGCAGCTCGATGGCGTACCGAGGGGGGCGTGAGGTGAGCAGGAGAATCAGACCAGCCGCGAGCAGGCCAGTGAGTAAGCCAGCCGTGAAGGACGGCCACCACTTGAGCATAACTCTCCCCCTGGAGAACGCCTCTGCGAACAGTATAGCGCAGGGCGGTGCCGAATCAAAAGGGATATAATCGGCGCATGTCGCCTCGATCCCGTGGTTCTGGAGATGACGGCTACACCAGCCTTCTGGGCGGGGAACGGGTGCCCAAATATGATCCCCGCCCGAGGGCCTGCGGCACTTTGGACGAAGCCTCCGCCGCGCTCGGGCTCGCCAAGTCCCTGGCCCAGACCGCGGAGGCTCGCGAGCTGGCAGAGGCCGCCCAGCGTGATCTCTACTGGATAATGGCAGAAGTGGCCGCATCGCCCGACCAGGTCAAGAAAGAGGGCCGCTTCCCGGAGGCCCGTCTGCAATGGCTCGAGGAGCAGGTCTCGAAACTGGATGCCCGCGTGGAGAGGCCCAAAGGATTCATCCTCTCGGGTGAAAATCCCTCAAGCGCGGCGATGGACCTGGCGCGGACGGTGGTGCGGCGAGCAGAACGCCATATCGCCCAAATGACGCATGAGGGGGTGCTGGAGAATGCGCACATGCTGGCCTACCTGAACCGGCTTTCCAGCCTCTGCTTCCTGCTGGTACTGTGGGAGGCCAAGGCGGCTGGACGCGAACACCCTACGCCAGCCAAGGCCTGATTCCATGACCGGAACGATCCTTAATGTCGCAACCGTGCTTTTGGGGAGCTTCTTGGGCCTTTTCCTAGGGGCTAGGCTGACCGATCGCCTGCGGGAGATGTTGACTGCGGTCCTGGGACTCTTCACTCTGGCCATCGGGGTGGATATGTTCCTAGAGGGTCTCGCGGTCGAAGGCGAGAACATTCTCGTCCCGTTGATCAGCCTCCTGGTGGGAGGGCTGCTTGGCGAATGGTGGAAGGTCGAAGAGCGCCTGCGCAATGTGGGGGCGCGGCTTGAGGCTCGCTTCGCAGGGGGATCCGGTGAGGCTGTGGAGGGGAACCGCTTCATTCGTGGCTTCGTGACGGCCAGCCTGCTCTTCTGTGTGGGCCCAATGACCATCCTGGGGTCGATCCAAGATGGTCTGCTCGGAGACTACGAGCTCCTGGCCGTAAAGTCCGTCATGGACGGTTTCGCTTCCTTGGCGCTCGCCTCGGCCTTCGGAGTAGGGGTCTTCTTCTCAGCCCTGGTAGTGCTTCTGTATCAGGGGGGCTTGACTCTCGGGGCGGCGCAGCTCCAGAACCTGTTCACACCACTCATGCTGGCTGAGCTCTCTGCGGTGGGAGGTGTGTTGCTGCTCAGCCTGGCGGTGGGGCCGCTCCTGAATCTGAAGGCAATAAGGACCGCCAACCTTCTGCCGGCGTTGCTCGTGGCGCCGTTGCTGTCCGTGCTGCTATCTTTCTTGGGTTGGTAGGGGAAGACGAAAGGGGCGCGCCGCTCGGCGCGCACGCTTCTATGTTGTGCTCCAAGGCAATGCAGGGCTACCGCGCGAGTGCATTCTCAATCTCGATCTGGAAGCGCGCAAAGGGCATCGCGCCGACGACAAGTTGCCCATTGATCAAGAAACTCGGCGTGGAATTCACACCCGCCTTCTGCCCCATGCGGATGTCCTCGATCAACCGATCGCGGTAGCGCTCCTTCCGCAAGCATTGCTTGAACTCGCTGCCCAGGCCGAGGGCTTCGCCCATGGCCTCCAGGCGCGCCGTTGTGAAGCCGCCCACGTTCTCGCCGATGCGGTTTGCGAAGAGCAGATCATGGTATTGCCAGAAGCGACCTTGCTCGGCGGCGCAATAGCTTGCCTGTGCCGCTGCCTGTGATTCTTTCTGCGGGGAGCGGGCATCGATCACCGGGAAATTGTGATAGACAAAGTACACTTGGCCGGTCTTGATATAGGTCTCGATCAGCGGCTCGAGGGTCTCATCATGGAAATACTGGCATGCCGAGCATTGGAAATCTGAGAATTCGTCGATGCGGACGGGGGCGTTGGGATCGCCCATCGCCGTTCCTTCGACCTGTTCAGGATAGTTATACCCATCCGGGACCGTGATGCTCTGGATCGTGGCCTGGGTGCGGAAGATGACGATACCCACGATGATTAGTGCCAGGCCAGCGACGATGAAGGCGCCGACCAGCAGATTCCGCCGCTGCTCCCTGCGGCGCCGCTCACGGATTTCCTCTCGCTTGCTCATGGGTCCTCCCACGACGAATGATTCCTGAAATACTGCCATAAAAGCTCCGGCTTGTCTATAAGGCAGGCAATCGGACTGCAATCCGCCAGTGGGTTATAATGCCCATAAGTCCGCCCTGATTAGGAGATGACGGCCATGGAAATCCTTTTGCGATTGCTCAACCTGCCACTCTTCTTTCTCTTCGTCCTGCTGCTCTTATTGCTGGCGTCGGCGATCAAGATCGTCCAGGAGTACGAACGAGGGGTCATCTTTCGTCTGGGCCGGCTGGTAGGCGCGCGCGGGCCGGGCCTGTTTTTCATCATCCCCATCATCGACCGCATGGTGAAAGTCGATTTGCGGGTTGTCACGCTGGATGTTCCCTCCCAGGAGGTGATCACGCGTGACAACGTCACCGTGAAGGTCAACGCGGTGGTCTTCTTCCGGGTGATCGACCCCAGCGCAGCGATCGTACAGGTGGAGGACTTCCAACGCGCCACCTGGAACATCTCGCAGACCACGCTCCGAAACGTGGTGGGCCAGTCCGAGCTTGACGACCTCCTGGCCAACCGCGAGGAGATCAACCACAAGCTTCAGCGCATCATCGATGAGACTACCGAGCCCTGGGGCGTGAAGGTCAGCATCGTGGAGGTCAAGGATGTCGAGCTTCCTCAGCCGATGCAGCGCGCCATGGCCAAGCAGGCGGAAGCCGAGCGCGAGAAGCGCGCCAAGATCGTGCATGCCGAGGGTGAGCTCGCCGCAGCCCAGACGCTGGCAAGCGCCGCCAATGTGATGTCCGCCAACCCGGGGTCGCTGCAATTGCGCTACCTGCAAACCTTGACCGAGATCAGTGTGGAGAAGAACAGCACGATCATCTTCCCCGTGCCGGTGGATATGTTCGAGGCCCTCTACCAGCGCTTCGTCAAGCCTTCAGGCGATTCAGAATAGTCCCCTGGCTGTCCTTGGCCTGCAGGGCGCAGCGTTCGCTCGAGGGAACGCTGCGCTCTTTTGCATCCCGCGAGACGGCAAGGTCTCTGCCCGACGATGAAGTCTCGATCAGAGCGGTGAGAATCTTGGGCCAACCACATGGGCGGGGCGAAAGGTTCGCCACTCCGGACGGTCTTAGACGCGGAGGAAACGCTCGTAGAGGCGGATCCGCATACCCGTCTCCCGGAAGCCCAGAGACTGATAGAGCCGCCGGCTTGGCAAGTTATCGGCCTGGGTGTTGACGGTCATGCGCCCCAGCCCCAGACGTCCGAGGGCTGTCAGGGCGTGGAGCACAAGCTCGCGGCCGATCCCACGGCCTTGGTACCGGGGCTCGACAGCCAGACGCGCCAGATGCGCGCCCAGCGCCGAAGCCGTGCTGATCTGGTAGCCTACTATCTGGCCCTGAAGCTCATACACACTGGCTAACGCAGCCGCCTCCAGCGCTTGCTCGAGCGCCTTCTGTGAGTGCTGCCATGGGGATTGGAAGGAGCGTTCGTCGACAGCCTGTACCTCGGGCAAATCTTCGGGCAGCATGTCGCGGATGGCGGACTGTCGGACCGGATCCAGCGGACCCCCGTCCCACTCGAAGAAGATCATCTCATTCGTCGGGGCGAATCCAGTATCCTCCAGTAGCGGCCGCAGCCAGGTCCTTGTGGCGAGAGCCGATATCCGGGAAGCCCCCATCCGTGCTGCTTCTGGAACTGCGGCCCGGATTAGCTTGCGAAAGCATGGCGCCAGGGGGGCGCCGGGTGCGATGGCGAAGAGGCGCAGCCAGGCCACGTCCACAGGGTCGGGGGGGCACGCGAGACAGGCCAGCCACCGCTTATGCCGCTGGAGAATGAGAAACGGAGCGCGGCCCATAAGTTCGAGGGGCTGAGACCAGTCCAGGTGCAGGTGGCGGCGATGCGCGCTGGCGAGAAACCGAGCCGCGTCATCCCGGTCGGCAGGTGTGGTTTGGCGAATTGTCCATTCCGAACGCGGGAACATCATCCCATCAGCGGTTCAGAAGCCGGCGGGGAAGGTTGAGAATGGTCCCCAGGGCACGCTTGATGAAGCGGGGCTTGCTGGAGGAAGCCACCGCCACTTGCATGCTGGCGAGCGCTTCGAAGGGTCTGCCCCGCTGAAGCTGCAAGCGCGAGATCGCCTGCAATGTGTAGCCCAGCTCTTCATCGGCCCCCAATTTTTCGAAGATCTGCGCAGCGTGCGAGTAGGAGCGTTCCGCGCCGGCTGCATCGCCCAAAGCTTCCAGCGCGGAGCCGAGATTGCCATAGGCCTGGGCCTCGAGCTTGGCAGCTCCTGCCTCTTGGAAGACTTCCGGTGTTGCCTCGAGCGCGTCGTAGGCTTCTTGAGGGCGGCCAGCTTTGAGCAGGGCGACGGCCAAATTGTTCGCCATTTCGGCTTCCTTGAGACCATCCCCCTCGCCAGCGTAGGCGGCCCGGGCTGCGGTGAATTGCTCGATCGCAGCCTGAAGATCGCCGCTTTGGTAGCTCTGCAGGGCTTCCTGGGCCAGGGACTCGGGTCGAGTCTGGACCTCTCTCACGCCACCAAATCCTGGAGCGCCTCTGCCACAGCGCGCAGATCTTCTAAGGGAATACGGCTGAGCTGCTGGGCCATGCGCAGGTAGGAGCGGTGTTCCTCATCGGATAAGAATTCTTGCAGCTCTTCAGGCAACTCCCGAAAACGCTCGAAGGCTTCCTGTGAGCGATGCCATTTGCCAACCGGGCCTTCGCGGTCGAGATACTCGCTCACATCCTGGTCGAGCACCTTCAGCAGGCTCTCGAGATCGGGAATAGGGATTGCACGATCGCCGCGTTCGTACGCGCTCACGCGGCTGGGAGGCATCGAGGCCGCCGCGGCCAGTTGCTTCTGGGACAGTCCAAGTTCGAGGCGGCGCTGGCGTAACATGGCGGCGATCATGCGCTGCCGGAGCGTGATCATCACCTGGGGATCGAAGTGTGCTTCTTCCTCCAGATCCTGGGTGGAAGGATCTATGAAGCGCTGGAGGGGCACATCGAGGTGATAGGCCAAGAGCTCGAGTTCGGGGAGCGAGATCAGCCGCCGGCCATGCTCGTAGGAGGATATCGTGGCGCCGGATACGCCGATCAGCTCGCCGACTTCCTTCATGCTCTTGCCGGCGTCTAGCCGCGCGTCTCGCAGCAGGGCTCCCAGGATCTTTCCGCGCAGGATGCGTGCTTGATCGTCCATCATCGTAGGGAGACTCTCCTACCTGCGGATCGAGGCGATTATAGCAGAACTAGCAATTTGGCACCCTAGGCTTGGGAATTCGCCGTCGAGCGGCCCGGAGACGGCGGGTCGTGGCCTCACTGGCGTGCAGGGCCGCCGGGAGCCGCGAGCATTTCGAGCATTCTCGTTGCCAGATCCTGCAGGGCAAGCGTGGCCCGCTCCTCAGGGAAGCGTAAATTAAGTGGGGCACGCAGGGCATTGGCCAGGGAGAAGCGGTCCTCCATATAGGGGATAGCCGCCAGCACGTCCTGGCCCACGGCTTTGGCGAGTGCGGTGGCTGTCAGGCCCTCGGATGGCAAGGTCCGATTGGAGATGAGATGGATGCGGCTGGCTGCAACGCCCTCCCCCACGATGTGTTCGCGGATTGCCCGGGCAGCGGCCGCCCCATCGCGATCGGGCGGGAAGATGATCAACACCAGATTGGCCTGGGCAAATGCGAGCATGGCTGAGGGTCCCAGCCCCCGGCCGAGGTCCAGCCAAACGTGGGCAAAGCGGGTGCGAAGCCCTTGCAACAGGGCCCCAAGGTCGATCTTGCGCAGCCGCTCGGCCTCTTCCGGGCGCCGCGCGCCTGGGAGCAGCCAGGCTGCCCAGGGCTTGGGCATGGGCAGGTCTTCGATCAGGGAATGCAAGGCTTCGAGTGCATCCCTATTCGAGAGATCGGGCCAGCCATGGGGCGAGGAGACGCCCATCAGTTGATGAAGTGAGCCCATCGGCAGTGCTAGGTCTACCAGCCCGGTGCTTCCCTCACCCGACGACTGGGCGATGAGGTGCGCCAGATTGGCGCATAGCGAGGAGGCCCCCACGCCGCCTTTGGCGGCGACGACAGCGGTCAGCGATCCCTGCCGCACCCTCCCAGCCGTGTCCACTCTTTGCCGGGCCGTAAGGCCCGCACTCGCGAGCCCGGACAGGAGCAGCTCCAGCGAGTTGGCATCCTTGATGATGCACTGGTTCAGCCCGGCTTCCATAGCCGCCGCGATGGCGCAGGGATCTCGCAGGCGCGTGAGGCCAAAGATCGGGGTACGCATGGTGCGCCGGTCCTGACGGAGCTTCCCGAGCAAGTCACTGGCTGGCAAGTCGGGAAGTGCCAGCTCGAGGATGATGCCGCCGGGCTGATCACGCCAGGCGTTGATCAGCCCCTCCTTGCCCGATGGCGCGACCGACACGCGATACCCGGCACGCTCGAGCACCGTGCTCAAGCGGGCAGCTGTTTGTGAGTCCGGCTCGATCAATAGAAGCAGCGTGCCAGGCATTTTGCGGTTTCTTAGGCTGCCTCGTCTGCAGGAGGCATCAGATAGCCGATACCCTGCCGTGTGACGATATGGATGGGATTCTTTGGATCGGCTTCGATCTTCTGCCGCAGGCGGCTCAAGCAGACCCAGAGGATCTCCTTGTCGTCCTTGTATTCTGGCCCCCAGACCGAGGTCAGGAGCTCCTCGGAACTCAGGACGTGACCCAGGTTGCTGGCCATCGTCTGTAGCAGCCGGTATTCAGTGGCGGTCAAGGAGACCTCCTTCCCGCCGACGGTGACGAGCGCCCGGGCAAGGTCGATCTCCAGGTCCTTATGCCGGAAGACCGGCTCATGGAAATCCTCGATCTGGCCGCGCTCGGCCCGCCTGAGCACGGCCCGCACCCGGGCCAGAAGCTCCTGGGCCGAGAAGGGCTTCACGATATAGTCATCCGCCCCCGCATCCAGTCCCCGGACACGGTCCCGTTCCTCGCCCTTGGCGGTCAGGATGATGATCGGGACCGACGAGAATTCGCGAATGCGCTCACAGGCGGTGAAGCCGTCCATCACAGGCATCATGACATCCAGCAGCACAATATCCGGCTTATCGTTGGCCACTGCCTCCACCGCCTGCTGCCCATCCATGGCCGTGATTACGTCATAACCGTCGGTCTCCAGGTTAATCTGGACCAGGCCCAGGTAGCGGGGCTCATCATCCACGACGAGAACAGTCTTCTGATCAGGCATGATCTCCCTCCTGCCCCTCGACACCGAGATCGGCGATGGGTAAGGTGAAGTAGAACCGGCTTCCCTTGCCCAATTCGCTTTCGACTCCGACTTCGCCGCCATGGGCCTCTACGATCTTGCGGCTGATGTAGAGTCCAAGGCCTGTACCCCGGATCGAATGGTCATTGGTGACCCGATAAAAGCGCTCAAAGAGGTGGCTGAGATGCTCAGGGGCAATGCCAGGCCCCTGATCTTCCACCTCCACCACGATATTCCTCTCATGCCGCCGGACGCGAACTTCGACGGGCGACCCGGGTGCGTATTTGCGGGCGTTGTTCAGGAAGTTGTCCAACACCTGGGCGATGCGGGTCGAATCGAGCCGCAGGATAGGGAGCTTCTCCTTGGGAATGTCGACCCCGATTTGCATATCCGGATGGGCACTATAGACGCGTTGCACAGCATCGCGGATGATGGGCGGGAGCCGGCTCGGCTCGAGGGTCATGCTCAGCGTGCCGCTCTCCAGTCGGGAGGAGTCGAGCAGATTATCGATGAGCTCGCGCAAGCGGTCGGCCTCATCGTCGATGATCCGCAAGAATTCCTGGCGCTTAGATTCCTCCCATTGGATGTCCTCGCGCAGCAAAGTGGTCACGTAGCCTTTAATAAAGCCCAGAGGCGTCCGCAGTTCGTGCGATATGGTCGAGATGAACTCGTCCTGCATGCGCGCCAACTCGCGTTGGGCCTCGAGGCTTGCGATGCGGCGTGAGAGCCGGCGATTTTCCAGCAACTGGCCCACATGCCAGGCGACGAATTCGGCCAGGCGGATGTGCTCAGGAGGGTAGGATGGTCCGCCGAAGCGCCCGAAGACCAGGCTGCCGACGCAGCGGCCGCCCACCAGAAGCGGCAGGCCCAGGTAATCCCGTCGGCGGTCGCGCTCTTGAACGATCGGGCCGGAATCCTCCTTCCGCAGGACCGTCTGGCGGGCGCGGAAGGCCTCGGCCGCGGCGGGCTCGCCCCAGGCCAGCTCGGCCTCCTTGGAGCGCCCCCGGCCGAGGGCGCGGGCGTAAATCGGCTCAAACTCATCGCTTTCATCGTACTGCAAGTACAACGCGACAGTATCGAAGATGAAGATGGTGCGGGCCAGCCGGAAGACCGCATCCAGGCCGGCCTCAGTGTCGAAAGTTTCTGCCACAATGCGGGCGATGGCATAGACCGCGTTCAGCTCGTTGCCGTATGCCAGGGATTCGCTCGGGATCAGGGGTCCGGTCATGTTCCACTCACGTCCGGCAGGACGAAGTCAAAGCGCGTGCCGCGCCCTTCCTCGCTCTCCACCTGTAAGGAAGTGCCATGGGCCTCGAGGATGATTCTGACCAGGGCCAATCCCAGCCCCGTTCCCCCATAGCGCCGGGTGGGTGAGCTATCCAACTGGTGGAAAGGCTCAAAGATTTCTTCCAATCGGTCTTGTGGGATACCGATGCCGCTATCCTGGATCGTGAAGTGAAGTCCGGCCCCATCTCTGCACACTTGCACAACCACCTCACCCCCATCCGGCGTGAACTTAATCCCATTATCGACCAATTGGTAGATGGCCCAGGATAGGCGCTCGGGGTCGGCATGGAGCTGGGGGAGCCCTTCTTCAAGCTCAGCCTTGAGCCGCACGCCGGCTTTCTCGGCCTTGGCCTGGGATCGCTTGAACACCCCTGCGACCAACTCGGTCACATCGACTGCGCGGCGGTGCAGCGTGAGGCCTTCGCGCGAGGCAGTGGAGAACTCGATCAGATCGCCGATCAGCGAGCTGAGCCGGTCGGTGGCCCTGCGAACGACTTCGATGGCATCGGCTTGCTCTTGCGAGAGGGGGCCGAGTTCGCCCGCCGCCAGCAATTCCACATAACCTTTCAAATGTGCAAGGGGAGTGCGCAGCTCGTGCGAGATGTTCGAGATCAAGTTGGCCTTGAGTTGGTTGATTTCAGCCAGACGCTCCAAGGCATGCCGAAGCTCACGTGTGCGCTGATTGACCCTCTGCTGCAGCGTGCGGTTGGATTCCTGCACGGCGGCGTGCAGTTTGACAATCTGGCGTGTGAGCGCCCGGTCGAGGGTCTCCCGGTCGAGGAATCCCAAGGCCACCAGAGATTGACCCAGCAGGATCGGCTGCCCGTCGGCTTGGGCCTGCTTCTGGTGCCGGAGCGCCGCCGAAAGTTGCTCGCGTGTGATCACGCCTTCTTCGATGAGAAATTCGCCGATGCGGGGGACGAGCCACACCGGCGTGGTGTCCATGGGGGCGTACTTGGGGAACCCTTCCAGATAGGCCTTCTCACCCAGCAAGGAGAGCAGGGCAAGATCGACGCCGCAATTGGGGCAGAGCCGTGCGTCGAAAGGTAGGGGGTGTTCGCACTGCGGGCAGAATACGACCCGACCCGCGGCTTGGGAGGGCATGTCCTCCGCCATCGGTCCTCTCTTCTCGGGCTTCCCTCGGGGGACATCATAGCCTTACCGGGGAGCGAGGGCAAGCCATACGCCCCGTCGGATGAAAGGCCGCTGTAAGGTGATGCCATGGTGGAATCGGCGATAATAGTTGCGGATGCGAGGTGGAGACCCATGGCAGTTGAAGTGCTTCTTATCGATGACGATCCTGATCTGGCTGTCATGCTGCGCGCGCTGCTGCGCGGACAGGACTTTCAGATTCGTGCTGTCTATAACGGCGAGGATGGAATCCAGGCCTGCAAGGAATCCCCGCCGGATATCATTATTCTGGATCTGCTGATGCCAGGCATGGACGGCTGGCAAGTGTGCGAGAGGATCCGCAGCTTTTCCGATGTGCCGATTCTGATTCTCTCTGCGCTGGGATCGCCTGGGAGCGTGGCCCGCGCGCTGGATGCCGGGGCCGATGATTACCTGATCAAGCCCGTGCACGCAAGCCTGCTCTCCTCACGGCTCCGCACGCTGGTTCGGAGAAGCCTGCGGGTCGATGAGGTGGCGGCAGCTTGAAATTCCCTAGGTAGGATCGCTGGCTGGCAACCGCGTTTTCCTCGTGAGAACCGCCCGACGAGCGTCGGGCGGTTCGCCTTTTTTTGGAGGATCCGTCGAGCTTAGAGCGGGAATCGCGTCGCCCCGCCATCAAACATCAGGGCATGGCCATGGATGAAGGATGCCGCGGGAGAAGCCAGCCAAGCGATCGTACGCCCATACTCCTCGACGGTTCCCATGCGTCCCAACGGGATCGCCTGCGTCACTTTGGCAGCCTGCTCCTCGACCGAGGTTCCCTGTGCCCGGGCGCGGTCTTCCATGAGTTGCTGGACGCGCTCCGTCCGGGTCCAGGCGGGATTGATCGAGTTCACGCGGATTCCCTGGGGACCGAGTTCGTTGGCCATGGACTTCATCAGGCCGATCACCGCCAGCCGCAGCGCATTCGATAGTATCAGGCGGTCTAGAGGGTGCTTCACCGAGTATGACTGCGTCGTGACGATAGAGCCGCCGCCGCGTTCGAGCATGATGGGGACGACTTCGTAGCACAAGTGGACCGCGCTCATAAGTGTGAGGTCCACGGCCTCCCGCCAAATGTCAGGGTTCAGATCCAGGAAGGCTCCCGGGGGCGGTCCGCCGGCGTTGATGATCAGGATGTCCACGCCGCCGAAGCGGTCCTGGGCGGCGCGCACGAAGGCGCGAATATCTTCTGGCTTCGTGAGATCGGCCTGGAAAGGCAATGTCTCGGCACCGGTAGTTTCGGCGATTTGCGCTGCGGCCTCCCGGATCTGCTCGCTTCGGGCGCAGATGGCCACCTGGGCGCCCTCCTGCGCAAGCCCCATGGCAGCCGCCTTGCCCAGGCCGCGCGAAGCGGCGGTGACCAGGGCAATTTTGCCCTCAAGACCCAGGTCCATGATCTACCCTCCCTTCATGGTCCTCGCTAATAAAGCATGATCTGGTGGTCGACGATCTGCAAGTCGGGCCGGTTGCGCTCGACCCAGTGGGGGATCGATTCCAGGACGCGTTGAAGATGCGCAGCATCATTGCTGACGATCACGCAAGCGATCACCGCCGATTGATGCGTGTCGTTTAGGTCCACCTCGGCCACGGAGACATTGAATTCTCGGTGCAGGCGCGCCAGGAGAGGTTTCAGGCGGCTGCGCTTCTGCTTCAGGGATTGGCAGCCGGGAAGATATAGGTCCAGGGAGAGCGCCGCGATGCGCATGTTTCGAGTGTAGCCCTGAGCGCTGCAGGCTGCAAGATCGAGATAAATCCGGATAAAATAGACTCATTATGAAAAAAGCCTATGTGTTCTTGATCGTAACCCTTGCGCTGGTAATCGCGATTGCTTCTTGGGCCGTGGCAGCGAGCTTCACACGCGCCCTCGAGCCCGTCGGCGAATTGCGGGCCCAAGTCAGCACCCAGGTAGCCGCCTTGCTGCATCCCACGCCAACCTTGTTGCCCGACCCGGTGACCATCGTCCATGAGGTCCGCTCCCTGGCGCGGTTGGAGACGATGCAATACAGCGTGGAGAAGGTCATCACGGCCGAAACCGGACAGGGACCCTTTGGCTTCCTCTTCGGGGACCGGCTCTTGCTTGTGGCGCATGGCACGGTGATCGCCGGCGTCGACCTCGACAAGTTGGGGCTGGACGATGTTCAGATCGACCAGCAAGGACAGGTGACGGTCTCCTTGCCGAAAGCCGAAATCTTCCTGACCGCCATCGATAATGAGCAGACCTATGTGTACGACCGGGAGGTCGGTCTGCTCCGGAAGGGCGATGTCCAACTCGAAAGCGCAGCGAGGCTTGCCGCGGAGCGGGCCATGGAGCAATCTGCGATCGAAGATGGGATTCTCGAGAAGGCGCAGGCCAATGCGGAGAGCTTCCTCTACCGGCTGCTGCGGGATCTGGGCTTC
>CAZBLT010000036.1:0-26195 GCA_964492745.1 uncultured Anaerolineaceae bacterium | reverse complement strand
GCGTAGCGTTCCGCTCTCAACGCCTCCGCACGTGACCGTTCGGAAGGCTTGATCTCCCCAGGCACAAGGTCCAACCCCAGCGCTTCACAGAAGCCGGCGACGAAGGCCTCCGCCGCCTCCTGCCAGGAGATGGGCCTGCCTGCCAGTTCCTCCACGGTAGCTGCACGCTGCCGGAGTTTGGCCCGGGCATTCGCCCGGGCGGCTTCGTCCTCAAAGACCAGGGCGTCACAAATGCGGGTTAGATCGCCCCAAAGGGGCAAGGTGCCATGTTGGAGGACCGCGCCCTGCCGCCGGAGCTGCGCGGAACCGATGAGCTTTCGGCCCGCCGCCTCGATCTCATAGGCGCTGGGAACCTCAAAGCAAATGGGGTTCTCTCGCGTCTCTGGGGAGAGAGGTTCTGGGGAGGCCACCTCGATCCCAAGGCCCAGATGCTTGAGACCCCGGACGAGGCCCTGGCTCAGATGCCGATAGGAAGGGAGCACGCCTCCGGCCACATGGGGGTTCGACGCGGGCACCATGATGGCATAGGTGAGCTCATCGGTATGCAGGATAGCACGGCCGCCGGTGGGGCGGCGGACGAGGTCCCACCCTCGTTGCTGCAGTCGCGCCATGTCGATGTCGGCAACCGACTGTGCATGACCCAGCGATAGGCATGGCGGGTTCCACGCGTAGAGCCGCAGCGTGGGCGGCGATTCTCCCGCCGCCACGGCTTCAAGGATGCTCTCATCGAGGGCCATGTTTGTCGGGCCGTCGGCAGGAGGTGAGAGCACCAGCCTCCAGGTGTGATCTGATGAGTTCTCCACGCTCAGAATTATAGCCGCTGCCTGAGTGGATGGGCCGGACTGGATGCCTGGAAGGGCTTCGAGTATCATGGGGCTTCGATGAAGGATCTGATGGTTGTGATGCATCTGCGCCATTGGGGCGCCATCTTCTTGCTGGTCGGCTTCGCTCTGAGCCAGCTCCTCGGCGCGTGCGCCCCCTCGCCTGAACCGGCGGTCGCCCCGAGTCATCCAATCACGGCCGCGGCTCCGACGCACACGCCCTCTCCACTGCCGACGCCCACCGGAGGCCCGGCGCTCGAGGCTGCCGGGAGCGTTGAAATTTGGCTTTCATGGGCTCCGCAGGAATTGGAGACTCTGCAGGAAGTGCTCGATGGCTACCAGCGGGAGCACCCCGGCGTGAGCCTGGGCCTGGCCTACTACCCCCCGGATGAACTGCTCGAGGCTTTCAAGCAAGCCGCGGCCACACGCCGGGCCCCCACGATCCTTCTCGGCCCCTCCGTGTGGGGGCCGGAGCTTTATCAGGCCGGCTGGCTCCTGGATGTGGGCGCCCTGCTCGACCCAGAGCTCGATCAAGCCATGTACGATGCCGCATGGAGTCAGGCGGCGGATGGCGCGGCGCTCATCGGGCTTCCGCTCGAATTTCAGGGGATGGTTATCTATCGTAACCGGGCCCTCGAGCCTGCCCCCGCCGGCACCCTCGCGGGATGGGCCAGCAGGGCGCAAGCGTTCCGGGAGGCCTCACCGCCCGGCATGATCTGGGACATGGGCTTCCGAAGCACAGCGGCCGCCATCGCGGCCTGCGAAGGCGCACTCATCGAGCCGAATGGTGAGCCCGCATTCTGGGGGCCGGAGGGGGTTTGCTGGCTGAATCTGTTGCAGGATTGGGCGCGAGGCGGCAGAGTGGTCTTCAATCGAGAGGACGACTTGCAGGCGTTCAGGGCTGGCCAGATCCCCTGGCTGATCGAGTCGACCGATCAGCTCCCGGCGCTGAGAGCCGCCCTGGGCGAGCAATCTCTTGCCATCGACCCCTGGCCGCGCTACGAAGCGACGGGCGTGGCGCTCAAGGGATTTGTCTGGACCGAAAACCTCTACATCGCCGCCGGGCATCCCAGCCAGGACCTGGAAGCGGCCTGGACCCTTGCCAGATTGCTGCTCTCGCCTGAGGTGCAATCACTCTTGGCGAGCCCTGCCGGCGCCGCACATCTCCCTGTCCGCGCTGATGCGGAGTTGGAAGATCGCCGGATGGAGGAAGCCGCTTCGATCGTCCGCTCGGGTATGCCGCTTCCGCTCCATCTCGATGAATCCAGGATCGGCGAGGCGCTCGAGGTGGCGGCCGAGGATGTGCTGCTGAGAGGGGCCGAGCCGAGCTTTGCTCTGGCCTTGTCGAAGGACCGCTGGGAAGCGGCCGGGGGAAGCGGGCCTTAGGGGATCTCCTCCAGGGATTTTATGAAGGTGTGCGAAATTTTCAGCCGGGCGTACCCTTGGCTTTCGTAGAAGGCGTGCGCCTCCACACGGCTTTCCCGTGACCGGATAAAGATCTGCTCCAAACGGCGCGAACGAGCCCAGGATTCGGCGGCCTTTAGCAGGGCCTGACCGATCCCTTCACCCCGGCAGGCCTCATCCACAACCAACCCGCCGACTTCGGCGTGCGGCCCAAGGATCAGCAACGGACGGATGAAGACATGAATCCAGCCCAGCAAGCGGCCAGATTCATCTTCCGCCACGAAGACGGCATGATCCCACCGCCGCAGAATGCCTCGAAGGCGCCCTGCGATCGCTTCTGCGGGGTCAGCATAGCCTAGTTGGGCACTCAAGGGCGCCAGAGCGGGGCCGTCTTCGGGCTTGGCGGCGCGAATATGCATCTCACCCATATCAGCCTCAGAGTCTTTTGGGGGGATTGGTTCATCCGGCTCCATTGTAGGCCTGATTTGGAACAGGGCGCCACCCGGAGCTTGCATTGTATAATCCAGCGAACATGGCGTCCTTTTCTTGGCAAAGGACTGCGGAGGGCGCAAGGCATGCACGTTGTCTGCACGCACGAACAGGCGGATTTCGACGCCGTCGCCAGCTTGCTAGGCGTGTGGCTCCTCGACCGGGAGTGCACGCCGGTCTTGCCGCGCCGGGTGAACCGCAACGTACGTGCCTTCGTCACACTCTATGGCGAGGCGCTGCCCTTCCTCGAATTCGAGGAGCTGCCACGCCGCAGCGTGGAACGCCTGACCGTCGTGGATACGCAGTCGCCTCCCTCGATTAAGGGCCTTCATCCCGGCACGCGCATCCATCTTATAGATCATCATCCCCCCTCGGATAGCCTGGAGCCTTCCTGGACTTGGCACATCGAGGAGGTCGGTGCCACAGCCACGCTTCTGGTGGAGGAGATCCAAGAGACGGGTGCCGAGCCCGACATGCTCCAGGCGACACTGCTCCTGCTCGGCATCTATGAGGATACCGGTTCCCTGTCTTATGCCGGAACCCAGCCCCGGGACTTGCGGGCCAGCGCCTGGTTGGTGGAGATGGGCGCCAGTCTAAACTTGGCGGCAGATTTCCTCGATCATCCTCTTTCGAATGGCCAGCGCGCCCTCTACGACCGGCTGCTTGAGAGTGCCGAGACGCATAGCTACCAGGGCCTATCCATTGTGATTGCATGTGGAAAGGCGCAAGGGCTCGCCGAGGAAATCTCCACGCTCGCACATAAATTGAGGGATGTCTTCGACCCTGATGGCTTGTTTGTGATTGTGGGATTGGATGGCAATGTCCAGTTGGTCGCCCGCTCCTCGACGGACGCATTGGATGTGGGCCGGGTGGCGGAGCAATTCGGCGGCGGCGGACACGATCGGGCTGCGGCGGCGTTGATCCGCGATAAGGATGTGGAGCAGGTGCGGGAGGAGTTGCTGGCGGCTCTGGATCGCATGGTGAAGCCGCCCATAACCGTGGGCGAGATCATGTCGCGCGACCCTCAATTGCTTGAGCCGGAGGTGACCATCGCGGAGGCAGCCGAGCGCATGCGTCGCTTTGGGCACGAGGGCTACCCGGTCGTCGAGGAGGGAGAGGTGATTGGCTTGCTGACCCGGCGGGCGGTGGACCGCGCGATGGCTCATGGCATGGGTCATGAACCCGTCCGCCGTGTGATGGAGGCTGGCAATGTAAGCGTCCAGGTTCAGGATTCGGTGGACCATCTCCAGCGGCTGATGATTCTGCACGGATGGGGACAGATCCCGGTTATCGATCCACAGAAGAATGCCATCGTGGGAATCGCCACACGCACAGATTTGATCAACACACTGGGGGCCATGGAGGCTCGCTTCCCTGAGCCCTCGCTGCGCGAGCAGTTGGAGAAAGCCCTGCCAAAGGACCGCCTGGAGCTGCTGAGGCTGGTGGCTGCGGAGGCTGAGGCACGCAATGATGCGCTGTACGTTGTGGGCGGCTTCGTGCGGGACCTGATCCTGGGAGAACCCAGTGTCGATTTCGACCTGGTTGTGGAAGGGGATGCCATCGGTCTCGCCAAACGGCTGGCGGATCGCCTTGGCGGGCGGGTCAGCAGCCACCGAAGATTTGGCACGGCCAAGTGGCAACTGGATCTGGGGGATACACGCCTCAGAGAGTCTCTGGGCAAGGCCAGCGAGGAGCCCCTGGACCTGCCGGCCACGCTCGATTTTGTGACGGCTCGCACTGAGTTCTACCCCCATCCGACAGCATTGCCATCGGTTCGCCGGGGGAGCATCAAGCTGGATCTCCACCGCCGGGATTTCACCATCAATACCCTGGCGCTGAGGTTGGACGGCCGCTACTACGGGACACTGATGGACCCTTGGGGCGGGCAGCGAGACCTTCGCGAGGGAAAGATTCGTGTGCTGCATTCGCTCAGCTTTGTCGATGATCCCACGCGCATGTTGCGGGCAGTCCGTCTGGCCGTGCGGCTGGGCTTCGAGATCGAGCGCCGTACTTTGCAGCTTCTGGAGGAGGCCCTGCCCCTGTTGGATCGCGTCAGCGGTGAGCGCATCCGGGGGGAATTGGACACCATCTTTGAAGAAGTGAACCTGGTGGCCATCATGGAGCGCCTCCACGAATTGGGTCTGCTGCAGGCCATCCACCCGGTGCTCACATGGGATGCGTGGCTGCGCGAACGCTTCGAGGAGATATCTGCCTTTGAACCGCCGCAGCACTGGAAGCTGGCGGAGATCCCGCAGCGCCATTTTCTCTACTATGCCCTATGGCTCTACCGTCTCCCGGCTCAGACCGCTGAGGAGGTCATACGGCGCTTGCGTTTTCGCGGCGATATCCGAACCGAAATCCTGTTTGCCATTCGGCTGGCGCGCTTCCTTTGCGAGATCGACGCCGAGACGCCGCCGAGCCAGATCGTTTCGAATCTTGAGGAAGGGCGCGAGCGTGCCCTCGTGGCGGCCTGGCTCGGGAGCGCTGGAATGGAATTGGCGCGGCAGGCCATCGACCGCTATCTGTCGGAGTGGCGATTTGTGGCGCCGCTGACGGGCGGAGATGTCCTGCGCGAGCTGGGACTTCAACCGGGACCGATCTACGCCCAAATCCTCTGGACCCTGCGCGCGGCCTGGCTGGATGGCCGCGTGACGTCTAAGGCCGAAGAGCGGGACATGCTCGAACGGCTGATCCGCAATGCAGGTAACCATGGCTGAGCTCATCGGGGCCCGGATCCGACCTGCCACGCCGGCCGATCTGGAGGCCATGGAGTGGGGCGGCGAATATCGTCATTTCCGGCGTGTCTATCGGCAAGCGCTGCGTGAGGCCCAGCGGGGCAAGCGGGCGGTTCTCCTGGCTGAAGTGGGAAGTGAAGTGGTGGGACAATTGCTGATCCACTTTCAATCCGCCTGGCTGAAACGTTTCCCCGGTGAGCGCGCCGGCTATCTACACTCTTTCCGGGTCAAGCCGGCCTTTCGAGGCAAGGGCATCGGCGGCGACCTCATCCGTCAGGCCGAAGCCATGCTCCGGGAGCGGGGCTACCAGCGAGCGATCATCTCGGTTGCACAACAGAACGACCGGGCACGACGGCTGTATGAGCGGCATGGCTACATCGTTTTCGGCGAGGATCCAGGCCGCTGGACCTATGAGGACGACCAGGGGAACATCCGAAGCATTCATGAACCCGCCTACTTGCTTCAAAAGCGTCTCGGGCCTCCGGAGGCGGGCTCATCGCTGGCATGGAACTTGGACCTCATCGATCGATAGCAAGAAAGCGAGTGTGCGTTTCCTCATGCGGATGAAGGCTGGGCAATTTCTGGCCATCATCGGGGCCTGGCGTCGACTGGCGCTGACTGCCTTGCTGGCCGGGGTCATGGCGGGATGCATCCCCGCCCCGCAGACGCACCGGGCGCCGACGCTGGTCCCGCCCTGGGTGGGGCTTATCGAGGGCGAAGGCGTTGAATGGATCGCCACGGGAGAGCCCACGCGAACGCCGGTGCCGGATCCCATCTGGCCACGACAGCCTATCTATGGCAGCCCAACCCCTGACGCCCTCCGGACGCCGCCCCCTCTTCGCACAGAAACGCTCATCCACTACGTGCAGCCGGGGGAATCGCTCAGCGTTCTTGCAGAGCGTTATGCCATCTCAACGCAGGCATTGCTGCTCGTCAATGGCATTACCAATGCGGACTTCTTGGCCGTTGGCCAGCGGCTCGTGATCCCCCCGCCGGCAGTTCAGCCTGCGGGCCCGGCCCACAAGATCCTGCCCAATTCGGAGGTAGTCTATGGGCCCGCCAGCGTCGGGTTCGATCTCGTGGCCGAGGTGGCGCGCAGAGGCGGCTACCTGGCCTACTACCGGGAAACGGTGGAGGAGGAGCCGTGTGATGGCGCCGCGATCGTACAGCTCGTGGCCGAGCGCTACTCGGTCAACCCCCGATTGCTCTTGGCGCTGCTCGAATACCAGAGCGGGTGGCTGACCCACCCGGATGTCCAACCTCAGACACTCAGCTACCCGCTGGGCTATCAGGCCCCGGGCTGGGAAGGGCTATTCGCCCAGCTGTCCTGGGCGGCGGATGCGCTCAACCGCGGCTATTACGCGTGGCGGGCGGGATGGGCAGGGCCATACCTGCTCGCAGATGGTTCGGTGGTGCCTGCGGGCCCCGGTATCAATGCCGGGACGGCCGCGGTCCAGATGCTTTTTGCCCAATTGGATGGCGCGGACCGTTGGCGCTGGGATGTGGGCTCGGATGGCTTTGCGGCAGCCTACGAGCACCTGTTTGGGAATCCCTTCAGCCGGCGGGTCGAGCCGCTGCTCCCCGAGCATCTTGAGCAACCAGGGATGCAGCTTCCCTTTGAGCCGGGGAAGGCCTGGTCTTTCACGGGCGGGCCTCACAGCGCTTGGGGTGATTGGGCGGCCTGGGCCGCGCTAGACTTCGCTCCGCCCGGCCAGGCTTATGGCTGTGTGACCTCGGATGAATGGTTGGTGGCCGCCGCCGATGGGCTGGTAGTGCGCTCCGGCGATGGTGCCGTGGTGCTGGACCTCGATGGTGATGGATTCGAGCAGACCGGCTGGGTTCTGCTCTACCTGCACGTCGAGACCCGCGATCGCGTTCCAGCGGGCGTCCGTCTGAAGGCCGGAGATCGCATCGGGCATCCTTCCTGTGAGGGCGGAGTAACCACCGGCACCCACGTGCATCTGGCCCGCAAGTATAATGGCGAGTGGATTCCCGCCGACGGGGACATCCCTTTCAATCTCGACGGCTGGGTTTCGTCAGGGGCGGGTGTGCCTTACGATGGATTTCTCCGGCGTGGGGCGCAGGAGCTGGAGGCTTGCGCTTGCCGCAATGAGTTCAATCAGATCATGCGCTAGGAAACGAAGCCGAGCGAGCGGCGCCTTTGCTCCCTGGCTGGTGGGCCTGGCGCTCCTTCTCTCGATTCTTGCGTGCACCCGGGCCAATGTTCCGGCTTCTGGGGCAATTGGATCCGGCGGTGTCCCTTCCCCGACTGTGGCTGAGACCATGCTCCCCGATCCGCCCCCGGTGATTGCGACGCCCACGGTGCCGGCGCCCACAGGTACGCCCTTCAAGCCTGAACCACTGGCATCGCCAACCTTTCCGCCGACGCCCACCAGCCTGGCAACCGAAGAGCCGGAGATTCTGGTCTACCAGGCGCAGCCCGGTGACACATTGCACGCGGTCGCCATCCGCTTCGGCGTTCTGCCGGAGGACATCGAATCCCCTGAGCCCTTGCCGGAGACCCGCAGCCTAGTCGATCCCGGCCAGATTCTGCTGATTCCCAGGCGGTTGGGCGACACAGGCCCTGCAGAGAGGCTGCTCCCGGACAGCGAGATGGTCTTCTCGCCTAATGCGGCTGAGTTCAACGTGCAAGCATTCGTGCAGTCGCAGGGGGGCTATCTTCTACACTACAAAGAGATCGTGCATGGGGAATGGCGCTCGGGCCCAGAGATCGTTGCCTTGGTGGCGCGCAATAACTCGGTCAACCCGCGAACACTCTTGGCCTTGCTGGAATATGTGGCCGGTTGGGTGACCGACCCCAGCGTGCCGGAGGGGGATGCTTTCAACTACCCGATGGGGAAAATGGACCGCCAGATTCCGGGGCTGTTCCGCCAACTGACGTGGGCGGCCAATGAGCTGGGGAATGGTTACTATGGTTGGCGGGCGGGGACGATCACAGAACTTCGCTTCAGGGACGACTCGCGATTGCGCCTGGCGCCGGAATTAAACGCCGGCACAGTTGCCCTGCAATATTTCTTCTCGCTCGATCGCCCGAAGGACGCATGGGAGCAGGCCCTGGCCCCCACGGGCTTCCTGGAGACGTATATCTCCTTCTTCGGCGATCCCTGGGCCTATGCCTATCCCCTCTTTGAGCCCGGCGTAGAGCAGCCAGAATTGATCCTGCCCTTCCTCCGCGGGCGCATCTGGTCGTTCACTGGCGGCCCGCATGGGGCCTGGGAACGTGAGAGCGCCTGGGCAGCGCTGGATTTCGCGCCTGCCTCGAGCGTCACTGGTTGCGCTGTATCGGAGGATTGGATCTTGGCCGCGGCGCCCGGCATCGTTGTGAGAGCCGAGGACGGCGCGGTCGTGCTGGATCTGGATGGCGATGGCCGCGAACACTCCGGATGGGCCTTGCTCTACCTGCATGTGGCGGCGGAAGGACGGGTGCAGGAAGGGCAGTTGCTGGCCGCTGGAGACCGCATTGGTCACCCCTCCTGCGAGGGTGGCATTGCCACAGGCACCCATATTCATCTGGCCCGCAAATACAACGGCGAATGGATCCTCGCCGATGGCCCGCTCCCCTTCAATCTGGAGGGATGGATCGCCAAGGCTGGATCGGTTCCCTATCAAGGTGCGCTAGTGCGCGGCGATGAGCAGGTTCTAGCCTGCCCCTGCGCGTCGCAAGAGACACTGATTTGGCGATGAAACCCTTGAGCCGCGTGATCACGGCGGGAGCGGTCCTGCTCGCCTTCGCCTCTTGGATCGCTGCCTGCGCGCCGCTGCCCCGTCCGGAAGTGCCAACGCCTGCGGCCACGCCACTTCTGCCCGAAAGCAGTCCTTCGGCGCTTCCCACGCGGGGCCCCTTCGCACCTGGAACGCTGCTCGAATATCGGGCGCAGTCGGGAGATACCCTCGAGGCCGTTGCCTCACATTTCAATACAAGCGTGCAGGAGATTCGGGCCGCGAATCCCGACCTGCCTGCCGCGGTAACCACGCTGCCGGCAGGGTATCCCCTGCAGGTGCCCGCCTACTATCTGCCGCTCCGCGGCACGCCCTTCAAGATTCTTCCAGATAGTGAGGTGGTCTATGGGCCCACGGCAGTCGATCTCGATCTGGAGGCCGAGATCCGATCGCGGCCGGGGTTCCTATCCGAGACGGAATCTTTTGCCTATCGGAAGCAGCGCAAGGCATGGGACGTGGTGGAGGTTGTCGCGCTGAACTACTCAGTGAATCCGCGGCTGCTGCTGGCTCTTCTGGAACATCAGAGCCGGGCGTTGAGCGCACCGGAACCTCAGGGCGCCGAGCCTGGCTACCTGATGGGATATAGAGATCCCCGCTACCGGGGCCTGTTCTGGCAGTTGGTGTGGGCCGCGGAGCGCATCAACGACGGCTATTATGGATGGCGGACCGGTGAGCTCCGCGACCTCGAGTTGGCGGATGGGCTGATCGTCCGCCCCGATTCATGGCAGAACGCAGGCACCGTTGCGGTGCAGAACTTCTTCGCAGGGCTCTATGGAAAACAGGATTTCGAGCACGCCGTGGGTCCGGAGGGGTTCATCCAAACCTATCGCCGGCTTTGGGGTGAGCCTTTCGACCGGGAGATTGCGTTGATCCCAGCGAGCCTGCAACAGCCGGAACTCAGCCTGCCGTTCATGCCTAACCGCATCTGGGATTTCTCGGGTGGTCCCCACTCCGCCTGGGGGCAAAGCCTTCCTCTGGGAGCGCTGGATTTTGCCCCGCCTGCGGCTGAAAGCGGCTGTGTGGAATCCGAGGAGTGGGTGACGGCGCCTGCGGATGGCGTCATCGTGCGCAGCGGCGAGGCGATCGTCGTGCTGGACCTGGATGGTGACGGCCGTGAGCAAACCGGGTGGGTACTTTTCTTCTTCCACGTGGGTTCGGAGGGGATGGTCGCAGCCGGGACGCGCGTCCGGCAGGGTGACTTGATCGGGCACCCCTCCTGTGAGGGCGGCCGGGCGACCGGGACGCATGTGCATGTGGCCCGCAAGTACAACGGGGAGTGGATCCCTGCCGGAGGACCGCTGGCCTTCGAGCTCGGTGGCTGGGTGGCGGCCTATGGGGAGGCTCCCTACGAGGGGACGCTGACGAAGGGATCGAAAGTCGTTCCAGCCTGTCCCTGCACGCGGCGCGAGAATCAGATTCTCTACACCCTTCCCTGAGTGGCTCCTATCTGGCAAGCGGTGGCGTGGGCTCTTCCCAGACGCCGATTCCGGGGTGAGCGGAATCAGCCTGGCCGCTCGGCGACGGGGGTGACCGCTGTGATGTGGTTCGAACCCTTCAGCTCGAAGAGCAGCTTCCCGGCTGAGGCCCGCGCTCTCTTGGGTGCATCCCCGATCCGCAAGGACCGCGTGGCGCTGCGCGCGAAGCGAACCATGGCGCGGTCTTTCTCCTCGCCGATGGCGCCGCCGGCAAGCTTCACGCATTCGCCCGATTTCCAGGCCAGCACGCCCTTTCCATTCCGGCCTTGAGAGGGGAAGTCCTTTAGGGGCGTGCGCTTGGCCTGCCCATCCTCGGTGACCAGGAGCAAGAACCTGCCTGACTTTGGCACGCCCGCGCCGACGATCTCCCCCTCTTCGGGCAGGCGCATGCCCATCACCCCGGCCGCGGCAAGGCCCATCGGCCGCACATCCGCTTCCGAGAAGCGGATGGCATAGCCGTTGCTTCCAACCAACAAGATCTCATCCTGGCCCCGGGTGGCGAAAGCCCACAGCAATCGATCCCCTTTGGCGATCTTCATGGCCTCGAACGGCTTTGCGGAGGCGCCCGGCAGCGCGGAGAAAGCGGTCTTCTTAACCATGCCTTTGACCGTGACGAGGCAGAGATAGCCCTCTGCCTCCTGCCGTGCCTGAGGGCTGGAGGGCAGTGCCAGGCCGGCGACGATCTGATCCTCTCCACGCAGTGAGGAGATGGCTGAGATATGTCTGCCTTCGGACGGGTCGTCGCTCTCCGGGATGGTGTGAACCGCGAGCGCGGAGGCGCGACCCCGTTCATCGAACAGGTAGAGCAGATCGCGTGTATTGGCAGCCACCACAAGTTGGGGCGCGCCAGTGCCGGCGAGCGCCGGTAGGCGGGCCGAAGTCGTGCGCGACATCTGTCCTTCGGGCCCCAACACGACCCATATATCCTTATCAGGCGCCAGGTCGGAGGCTGTGAGAACCCGGGCCTGCTTGCCCTTGGCGGTTTCGGCGATGAGCGTCCGGCGGCGGTCGCCATAGCGCTCCTTGAGCGCTGCGAGCTCATCTGTAATCACGGCGCGCATCTTCTTGGGCGACCGCAGAAGGCTTTCCAGCTCCTTGATGCGCTTGAGAACATCGCGGTGTTCCTGATCCACCTTCTTGCGCTCGAGGCTGGAGAGCCGCTTCAGGGGCATGTCGAGAATGGCGCGGGCCTGGGCCTCGCTCAGCTGGAAGCGCTTCTGGAGGCGTTGATGCGCTTGGTCGGCATCGCGGGCGCCGCGGATGATCTGGATGACCTCATCCAGGTTCTCGAGGGCGATCTTCAGGCCAGCCAGGATGTGTTCGCGTTCCTGGGCGCGCGCCAGATCGTATTCTGAACGCCGCTTGACAACCTCTAGGCGGTGTTCGAGGAAGACCCGCAGCGCCTGTTTGAGACTCAGCATCCGGGGTTCGCCGTCGACCAGGGCCAGCATGATGACGCTGAAGGTGAGTTGCATCGGCGTGCGCCGGTACAAGACTTCCAAGACCTTCTCGGGCTTGGCGGTCTTGGAGAGCTCCAGGACGATGCGCAATCCCTCGCGGTCGCTTTCGTCGCGCAGATCCGTCAGGCCTTCGAGCTTGCCCTCGCGCGCCAGGTCGGCAATGCGCTCGATCAGGCTGGATTTGTTGGTCTGATATGGCAACTCGGTCACGATGATGCGTGCCCGGCCGCGTCCCATGTCCTCGACGTGGGCGCGCGCCTGGACGGTGATCTTCCCGCGCCCGCTTCCATAGGCCGAGGCGATGGGATCACCGTCGGAGGCGTCCTTGAGGATGATGCCGCCAGTGGGGAAGTCCGGACCCGGGATGAACCGCATCAGGTCGTCGATGCTGATCGAATCTTGCTTGGTCCAGTTTTCGAGCATGAAGATCAGTGCATCGCAGACTTCGGCCATATTGTGGGGAGGGATGGAAGTGGACATGCCCACGGCGATCCCGGTGGCACCGTTGACCAGCAGGTTGGGGACGGCGGAGGGGAGCACGACTGGCTCGCGCAGCGAGCCGTCGAAATTGTCCACGAAGGGCACGGTCTCCTTGTTCAGATCGTGGAGCATCTCCATCGCCAGCGGTGTCAGGCGCGCCTCGGTATAGCGCATGGCCGCCGGAGGGTCACCATCGATGGAGCCGAAGTTGCCTTGGCCCTCGATGAGCGGGTAGCGCATCGAGAACGGCTGGGCCATGCGGGCCATGGCGTCGTAGACCGCCATGTCGCCGTGGGGATGGAATTTGCCGAGCACCTCGCCGACGATGCGTGCCGACTTCCGGAAGGGGCTATCAGGCCGCACGCCCATGGCGTGCATGGCGTGCAGGATGCGCCGGTGCACAGGCTTGAACCCGTCGCGCGCGTCGGGCAGGGCGCGGGCGACGATGACGCTCATGGCATAGTCCAGGTAGGACTGCTGCATCTCGTCGTCGATGTTGATTTGCTTTACCAGGCCGACTTCCATCTCGGTTTCACCTCGGGGGGATTGTCAGACACCGGAGGTATGATAAGGGACCCGCGGGTGGGCGTCAATTCATAAGGGCGCCAAAGGCACTCGAGGGGGGATTTACTTCCCGGAGGACATCGCATCGAGAATCAGCTGCCTTTCAGGTTGGCTGCCTCGGAGGACCATCACAATAGCCAATGGGAAGAAATATGTCAGGTAGGCAGTCCAGGCGGAGAACATGGCAGGCAGGGCTGATAGCCAAGCCAGGAGCCAGAGGAGCAAACGCGATCGGCCCTGAGCGCGTCCAATTGCCGGCAATATCAGCAGGAAGTGCTGAGGGAGGAGGTAGGGGCTAAGAAATGCTCCGATGCTCATGAGTATTAGATGGTCCGCCCTTGCCAGTGGGATCAAGGCAAGGCCGATCAGAAGAATCGCCAGATGAAGATTCGACCATCCCATGGCCATAGGATGAGAGCCTCTCGGTTGAAGCGTTGCGAGTATCTCCATCGGCCAACCCTGCCAGAGGATCAGCGAGAGCAACAGGAAAGCCAGAGTCCATAGTGTCCAGCGCCTATTGGATAGAACGGCCCAGAGGGTAAGGTGCGGATGAAGCAGTGCCAGGGGCAATCCCCAGGGCAAGGCTACCAGGCCCAGCAGCACCAATCCTCCAATGTTGCCTTGCCAAAGTAGGATCAATGTCGGCGGAGACAACAGGGCCATGCATGCTGCAATAAGCCTGGAGAGTCGGGAGCCGCTTGAGTCTTCGCGGGCTGTAGCTACCGCAACCGTCATGAGTAGGAGCCCATTCAGCAAGGCCAGGCCGCTGCGCCAAGGTAGCCGCATGAGAGGCCAAAGAATAAGAAATGCCCAAGGGGGATATTCTTGCAGTCTCCCCTGTGCAAAATAGACCCCCCAATCGTAGCCGAGCATCGGAAGCATATTTACAAGAGGAAAAAGCAATATGCCGCCAGCGATGCAGGCGGCCGTCGCTTTCCAATCGAACAGGCTAATACGGTTCCATTCTCTCGAGCACTGCGACAATCTGGACCGAGCCCATTCGGCAATCTCAGCCATTTCAAGCTCCCGCGCGCGGAAGGCTCCATGGGAATATTAGATGAGCCGCAGGGGTAGGTCAAACTGAATAGGTGCTTTCACAGGATATGCGACGGGTTGACCACGGTGCTCCTTGCCGTTTTCCCGGCTAAAAGCATCTCTAAAAGCAATAGATCTCCCTATTCCTCTTGACATGTCCAGACAAGCCGTGCTAGATTGGTATAGTACTCGGGTCCTGGCAGGCGGGAGCCTCGAAAGGGGGACTGCATGGGACATGGGAATCAAGCACTCAGAGGCGGCGCATTTCGCCGCGTTTTGATTCCCAGGGCTTAGCGCGGATCCCGCCGTGGCAAGTGAGGCGGCAGGTCGCGCTCTGTCGCCATTCTTCCAGGATCGCCTGTTCCCTCCGGGGCAGGGAGAAGGCGTGGCGTGCGGACAGAGGTGCCGGTCTGGACCGGCACAGCCGGCGTCACGCCTTGCTCTTTGATTCGGGATAAGTGGGGCCTACGACCCATGAACCGTGGGTCAAGCCCCCGAACTGAGCGCGCCTTTGACGCTCCGAGCTGAACATGGTAAACTCCGGCCGTTCTCGTCTGCGCCACGAATGCAAAGCCGAAGGAGCCGAGATGCTCGAACCGTGGATTTTCGTAGCCCTCCTGCTCGGCGTCGGGATGCTGCTTCCCGGTGTCGCCATCGCAGCCAACTGGCTGCTCTCGCCCAAGAAACCAAATGCCATCAAGCAATCCACCTACGAATGCGGCATCGAGACCGTGGGCGAGACCTATGTCCAATTGAAGGGCGCCTACTACATCTATGCCCTCATCTTCGTGGTATTTGACATCGAGGCGGTCTTTCTCTTCCCCTGGGCCGTTGCCTATAATAAGCTCCAGCTCTATATGGTCCTCGAGGCGGTGCTGTTCATCGTGATCCTGGCCGCAGGCCTTGCATACGCGTGGCGGAAGGGCGTCCTCGAGTGGGTGTAGGAGCAGAGCACCCAGAGAAGCGGCTGATGTGCTCGCACATCAGCCCTTTGCTTGCGCATGGTGTGGAGTGATGGATGGACTCTTTCTGGATTGATCCCTTCAGTTTCATAGGATCCCAGCTTGCGGCGTGGCTCACCGGTTTGGGGCTTGCAGAGAACTGGGTGAGCCTGATTCTCCAACTGGTCGGCGCCCTGGCCTTGGGCACAGCGGCCCTCTTATTGACCTTCCTCCTGATCTGGGCCGAGCGCAAGATCGTGGCCCGCATCCAGGATCGGCTGGGGCCCAACCGTGTGGGGCCGTACGGGATTTTCCAAACCGTCGCCGATCTGCTGAAGCTCGTGACGAAAGAACTGATCACGCCCGAAGGTGCCGACCTTTTGCCATACAATCTGGCGCCGCTCCTGGCGGTAATGTCGGTGGTGGGACTATGGGCGGTGATACCAATGGCGCCCACCCTGCTCGGCGCGGATATCCATGTGGGCGTGCTCTACATTGTTTCGGTGGGGTCGATCGGCACCCTGGGGATCCTGCTGGCGGGGCTAGCCTCCAACAACAAATACGCCTTGCTGGGGGCCTTCCGCACTGTCGCGTTGATGATCTCCTACGCCGTGCCGATGACGTTGGCCTTGCTGGTACCGGTGCTGCTGGCGGGGTCGATGAGCATGCAGGAAATCGTGCTGGCCCAGAAGGGGCTGCCATTTCTGCTGCTGGCTCCGGTTGCGGCGCTGATCTTCTTCGTTAGCTCGATTGCCGAGGTGGGGCGCGCCCCCTTTGATCTTCTCGAGGCCGAATCCGAGATCGTCGCCGGTTTTCACATCGAATATTCGGGCCTCAAGTTCGGCATGTTCTTCGTGGCGGAGTTCCTGCATGCCTTCACCATCTCCGCCCTCACGGCTGTGCTCTTCCTGGGCGGCTGGCGCGGCCCATGGGCTGAGCAGTACACGGCCCTCGGGTTCCTGTATTTCTTCGTCAAGACCTCCTTGGTCTATTTCGTGGTCATATGGATCCGGGGATCGTTCCCGCGCATCCGTATCGACCAGATGAACGCCCTGAATTGGAAGCTCATAACCCCTGTGGCGCTGGCTGGCTTGGTGGTCACAGCGGTGGCGGAGAAGGTGGCTCTGGAGCTGGGGGCTCCCAGGCTGCTGACCCATCTTGTCGGCAACGTGCTGCTTATCTTCGCTGCCGTTGCCGGCTTAGGGGCCTACGCCAGGGCCGCCCGTCGCCGGTCCGAGCTGCTGGCCAAAGCCAACAGGGCGGAAGCGCCTGCTGGCTGATAGGGAGGAGAGAGAAAGCAAACCATGACCATTTTGCAGATTATCTTCCTGCTGACCGCCTTCCTCACCCTCCTGGCTGCGCTGAGGGTGGTCACGAGCCCTTCGATGGTCCACGCCGCTCTATGGCTGATCCTGACGCTGGCGGGCGTGGCGGTTACCTTCATCTTGCTGAACGCGACGTTCCTGGCGGTGGTCCAGGTAGCGGTCTATATCGACGCCATCGCTATCATGATCATCATCGTGGTCATGCTCACCCGCGGCGCAGTGCGCGGCGTGAGCCACACGGTCAGCAAGACCTGGTGGGCCGCAGCGATCTCGGCTCTGGTGATGTTGACCGGCCTGCTGGTCATGCTCCTGCAGGCGCCGGCGAGGGGCGCGCTGCCGCCCACCTTGCCGCTCGATCAGGAGGCGTTTCTCGAGAGGCTCGGCCAGGCGCTGGTGGACGTGAACCAGTACATCCTGCCCTTCGAAGTGGCTTCCGTGCTTCTCGTGGCGGCCATGGTCGGCGCCATCATCGTGGCCTGGCCGCTCTTCGTGCGCCGCGGGGAGGAGGAGCGATGATCCCGCTCAGCTGGTTCCTGATCTTCGCCGCGTTGCTCTTCTGTGTGGGTCTCTATGGGGCGCTGGCGCGGCGCAATGCCATTGCCATTCTCATGGCCATCGAACTCATGCTCAATGCCGTGAACATCAACCTGGTGACCTTCTGGCGCTATCTCGGCCCCGAAGCTGTCTCGGGCCAGGTCTTCGCGCTGGTGGTCTTTGCCGTGGCTGCCTCGGAAGCAGCCGTGGGCTTGGCTTTGATGATCTCCATCTATCGCCGGCGTCGCACTGTGGCGGTGGAAGAGATCGACATGATGAAGTGGTAGGCAGGCGCAATGCACATTGAGACGCTTATCTGGCTCATCCCTCTCCCGCCGGTCCTGGCTTTCGCCATGATCGTGCTATTCGCGCACCGCAGCAATCGGCTCTCCCATCTCCTGGCCATCGGCTCGATGCTCATCTCTTGGGGGCTGGCGATGGTGGTCTTCGGCAATGCGGTTACCACAAAGGACCTGGGCCATCATCCTTTCCAGGTCTCCATCCCCTGGCTGCCGATGGGCGAGACCGCTTTCCGGATCGGGGTGATGATCGATCCCCTGAGCGCGGTGACGCTCTTCTTTGTGGCCTGGACCTGCTTGGCGATCTTCGTCTACAGCGTCGGCTACCACAACTTTGGCAAGCCGCGCGACCCCGGCGATCGTCCTGGCCTGCCGCCCCACGCGGGCGGGATCGAGCCCATGTACGCGCGCTTCTTCGCCTTCATCTCACTCTTCGCCTTTGGCATGCTCACACTCGTGCTCTCCGACAACCTTCTGCTGCTTTTCATCGGTTGGGAGATTATGGGCCTTTGTTCATACCTGCTGATCGGCTTCTGGTATGGCAAACCCTCGGCCAGGGACGCCATGATCAAGGCCTTCATGACCACACGGGTCGGCGATGTGTTCATGCTTCTGGGCCTGGCCTATCTCTACTCTGCGACCGGCACCCTGAGCTACCGTGAGATCCTGTTCAACGAACACGTACTCTCCGCGCTTGCGGCCACGCCCTCTGTGATCCCGGCGCTGTCCACGGCGGGGCTGATCGGCCTGCTGCTGTTCATCGGCACGGTCGGGAAGTCGGCACAGTGGCCGCTGCATGTGTGGTTGCCGGACGCCATGGAAGGCCCCACGCCGGTCTCGGCCATGATTCACGCCGCCGCTATGGTCTCCGCCGGTGTTTACTTGATCGTACGGTTCTTCCCGCTCATCACCGCCGGATGGCACGAAGGGGGCGCGCTGACGCCGACGATGGCGGTGATCGCCTTCATCGGGGCCTTCACGGCCCTCTTCGCCGCCACGATTGCCCTGGCACAGAACGACATCAAACGCGTGCTCGCCTATTCGACCATATCGCAGTTGGGCTATATGGTGGCAGCCGTGGGGATCGGGGCCTTCGTGGCCGCCGCCTTCCACCTCATCACGCATGCCTTCTTCAAGGCACTTCTATTCCTGGGATCGGGCTCCGTCATCCACGGCGTTGAGCATGGCGCTCGTGAAACAGGCGAACACCTGGACCCGAACGACATGATGAACATGGGCGGCCTGCGCAAGAAGATGCCCATCACCTTTTGGACCTTTCTGATCGGTGGCTTCGCCCTCTCAGGCTTTCCGCTGATCACGGCCGGTTTCTGGTCGAAGGATGAGATCCTGGCGGATGCCTTCGCCCACGGCCATTGGGCGGTGTTCCTTACGCTTGCGCTGGCGGCCTTGCTGACCGCCTTCTATACCATGCGCCAGATTGCGCTCACCTTCCTGGGAGAGCCCAGGACCGAAGCCGCCAAGCATGCGCACGAGTCGGTGTGGACGATGACCTTGCCACTGGTCGTCCTGGCGGTCTTTGCCGTCGGCGCGGGCTGGGCCGGCATCCCGGAGCATTTCCCGGTGATCGGGGGTCTGCTTCCGAACTGGATGCATGAGTTCGTCTCGGGCTCGCTCCTGGAGCACCCGGAGGCTCTGGAGTTCAATCCTGTGCCGCTGCTCGTTTCCGTTGCCGTGGCGCTGGGGGGACTGGCGCTCGGCTGGCTGGCTTACCGGCGTATCCCGGCGGGTGGGGAGGATCCCCTGAAGCGCCCCCTGGGGCCCGTCCATACGGTCTTGAAGAATAAATATTACTTCGATGAGTTCTACGCGGCGGTCTTCGTCCGGCCGGCATACTGGCTCGCGGAAACCTTCACGTACCGCTGGGTCGACCGCGGAATCATTGATGGCATCCTGCATTGGGTAGGGCGTACCGCTCTGCGAATGGGCTCGTTCCTGCGGAATTACGTCGATCTGCCCATCGTCAACGGCGCGGGGGATGCCGTGGGGGAGGGCGTGAAGCGCACCGGCCGCATCCTCCGCGTGATTCAAACCGGGCGCGTCCAGGAGTACCTGATCATCGGCGTGGTCTTCGCTGGCGTCCTGATCTCCTATCTGCTACTGCTGCGGCCCTAGGATTGGGGAGACGATCGTCTATGGCATTTCTCGAAGCGCATGTTCTCACACTGATCCTCTTCACCCCGGTGGTGGGTGCGCTCTTGCTATTCCTGCTGCCACGCGAACGGGTTGCCGCCATCCGCTGGGCGGCCTTTGGCATCAGCCTGATCCCGCTGGCACTTTCGCTCTGGATGTGGTTCGCATATCAGCCGGAGGTTCCGGGTTATCAGTTTGTGGAGCAGGCCATCTGGTATGAGGCCATCGGATCCAGCTTCCATCTGGGCGTTGATGGCATCTCGGTGCCGATGGTCTTGCTCACGACGCTGCTCACGCCCCTGGCGGTCTTGATTTCATTCAGCATCGAAGAGAACGTGCGCAGCTACATGATGCTGTTCCTGCTGCTTGAGACCGGCATGCTGGGCGTCTTCCTGGCGCTCGATTTGCTGCTATTCTTCGTCTTTTGGGAAGTGGGCCTGGTGCCCATGTACTTCCTCATCAACCAATGGGGCAGCGCGAACCGCGAATACGCCTCCTTTAAGTTCCTGATCTACACCATGGCGGGCTCGTTGGGCCTGCTGCTGGCGATCCAGCTCATCGGTGTGGCCTCGGGCACGTTCGACCTGGTGACGATCACCGAGCGCTGGGCCAGCCTGAGCGGGCCGCTGACGCTGCTGGGACTGCCGATCACGCTCTCCATCGGGGCCGTCAAGCGCATCGCCTTCTGGGCTTTCGTCATCGCTTTTGCCATCAAAGTGCCGATCTGGCCTTTCCATACCTGGTTGCCGGATGCTCACACGGAGGCCCCGACCGCTGGTTCAATGATCCTGGCTGGCGTGCTGCTGAAGCTGGGTGCCTACGGCTTTCTGCGGCTGGTGTTGCCGCTCTACCCGGCGGAGGCCAAGATCTACGCTGGAGCACTGGCCCTTCTGGCCACACTGGCGATCGTCCTCGGAGCCTTCGCGTCTTGGGGGCAGGACGACTTCAAGCGCCTGGTGGCCTACTCCTCTGTGAACCACATGGGCTTTGTCGTGCTGGGGATCGCCGCCGCAGCGATGGTTCAGGGGACCCCGCTCGCGGGGGATGGCGTCATCGCGGTGAATGGCGCCGTGCTTCAGATGTTCAACCACGGACTCTCGGCTGCAGGCATGTTCCTGCTCGTCGGGGTCATCTACGAACGGGCGCATACGCGGGATTTGAATGAGTTCGGCGGCCTGTTCCCGCTGGCTCCTGTCTATGGAGGCATCCTGATCTTTACCGCCATGGCCTCGCTGGGGCTGCCAGGATTAAACGGGTTCATCTCCGAGTTCCTGGTCGTGCGGGGCGCTTGGCCTATCCTGACGGCCTACACGGCCATCTCGATGCTCGGGCTGCTGATCACCGGCGCCTACATCCTTAAGGGCATCAAGAAGGTGTTGCACGGCCCGCTCAACGAGAAATGGCTGGGCCACAAGATGGAGATCAACCGCCGCGAGGTCGTGGCGATCGCACCCCTGATGGTTTTGATGCTGGCCATCGGAGTCTGGCCCAGTTGGATCCTGGATGTGATCAACCGGACGGTGCTGCGCTTGTTCGGGTAGAGGGAGGCCTTCCCTGCGGAAGAGCAGGACCTCCCGGAGGTAGTTGAGAGAGGCTTATGGCATTTCCAATCCTAAGCATCATCGTCTTCACCCCCATCGTCTTCGGACTGGCGTTGCTCCTATTCCCAGCGCAGCGCCATAAGGAGATCCGCATCGCCGCGCTGGTAGGCGCCTCCATCACGACGGTGCTCTCCATCTGGGCCTACTTCGCCTATGACCAGGCCTTAGGCGGCTATCAGTTCGTGGAGAAGGTCCCCTGGATCCCGGCTTTGGGGATCAGCTACCACGTCGGCGTGGATGGCATGAATCTGCCGCTGGTGCTGCTCACCGGCGTGGTGATCTTCACCGGGGTGCTGATCTCTTGGGGCATCGACGACCGCCCGCGCGAATTCTTCGCATTCCTCTTCATCCTGGCGACCGGCGTCTTCGGGGTGTTCGTTTCCCTGGATTTGTTTCAGCTATTCTTCTTCTATGAGATCGCCGTCTTCCCCATGTACTTGCTGATCGCCATCTGGGGCTGGAAGGTCACCCGCGAGTACGCGGCCATGAAGCTGACACTCTACCTATTCGTTGGCTCAGTGATCGCCCTTGTGGGTGCGCTGGCGATGTACTTCGCCTCCGGGCTTGGGACCTTCGACCTCTTGGCCCTGGAGAGTGCGGGTTTCTCCACCGGGTTCCAGCGCTTCTGGTTCCCCTTTGTCTTCTTCGGCTTCGCCGTATTGGGGGGCATCTTCCCGGTCCACAACTGGTCCCCGGACGGCCATGTCGCCGCGCCGACCGCCGTCTCCATGTTCCACGCGGGGGTCTTAATGAAACTGGGCGCCTTCGCCTCCCTGCGGGTCGGCATCATGCTCATGCCGGAGGGGGCCAAGTTCTGGGCGCCCCTCATCCTGGGGCTGGCCACCGTCAACGTGGTCTACGGCGCCTTCATCGCCTCGGTGCAGACGGATTTCAAATACGTCATCGGCTTCTCCTCCGTCTCACACATGGGGCTGGTCTTGCTTGGTTTCGCCACCCTCAATCTGGATGGCCTCACAGGGGCCGGCATCCAGATGTTCTCTCACGGCGTGATGACGGCGCTCTTCTTTGCCGTCGTCGGCGTGGTGTACGATCGGGCCCATACCCGGGAGATACCCAAGTTGGGGGGCTTCATCCGGCCCTTGCCGCTGGCGGCGGTGGCCTTCATCATCGGCGGCCTGGTTTCCATGGGCATGCCCGGGTTCTCGGGCTTCATCGCCGAGTTTCCCATCTTCATGGGGCTCTGGCAGCGGGCACCCATCGTCGCTATCGTGGCCGCGATTTCGATCGTCATCACGGCCAGCTATATCATGCGGGTCGTGGGTAATGTGTTCTTTGGGGACATGCCCGAGGAATTCGAGGGGCATATCTCGCCCATGAAGGTCCAGGATAAGGTGGCCCTGGTGATGCTGGCCGCCATCCTGGTCATCATCGGCGTTTACCCACGGATCATGGCGCCGCTGGTCCAATCCGGTGCTCAGGCGATCCTCGCCTTGGTGGGAGGTGCGTAAGTGACGATTGCCAGCTTCGAGCCTGCGGCTCTTCTGGCGGTTCTGCCGGAAATCCTACTCCTGGTCCTGGCCGGGCTGATCCTGACGCTGGATATGATCTTCCGTGACCGGCGGGGGACCTATTTGAGCTGGGTGACCTCGGCCGGCCTGGCTGCAATCCTGGTGGTCGCATTGCTCTACACCCGTCCCGGGGAGGAGCAGCTCATCCTGGGCGGCATGGTGCGAGAGGATTGGCTCGGTTTCGCCTTCAAAGTGGTTCTGCTGTTTGCGGCGGCGGTGACGGCCTTGCTTTCACAGGGCGTGGAAGGGGTGCGCGATCGCGGCGAGTACTATGCGTTGCTGGTCGTCGCCACCCTGGGCATGAACCTGATGGCCACCGCGGCCGACCTGATCATGCTCTTCCTGGCGATTGAAACCACCTCCATCCCGCTCTATGTGCTGGCCGGCTTCTTGAAGGGTGACGACAAATCGACCGAATCAGGCCTGAAGTATTTCCTCTTTGGGGCCTTGACCTCGGCCGTGATGCTTTACGGTTTCAGCCTGCTGTATGGGTTCTCCGGGGAGACCAACCTCTACTTCCTGGCCGAGGGGATGCGCGCCGGAGAGATCTCGCCTTGGCTGATGGCTGGCATGGCGGCGCTGGTGCTGGTGGGATTCGGCTTCAAGATTTCGGCCGCGCCGTTCCATTTCTGGGCTCCGGACGTGTACGAGGGTGCGCCCACGTCCATCACCGCCTTCATTTCGACCGCCTCTAAGGCTGCAGGTTTCGCCGTGCTGGTGCGCTTCATGATGGCGGCCTTCCCGGCGATCGAGTCCCAATGGAGCCTGCTCCTGGCTATCCTGGCCGCTGCAACGATGACGGTCGGTAATCTGCTCGCGCTGGTCCAGAGCAACATCAAACGGCTGTTAGCCTTCTCGTCCATCTCTCACGCGGGCTATGCCCTGATCGGCCTGGTGGCCCTGAATCATTTGGGAAGCGCCAGCCTGGTCTTCTACCTGGCGACCTATGTCGTGACCAATCTGGCCGCCTTCGGTGTGGTGATCGTGTTCGCCCGGGCGGCGGGCTCGGATGAGATCGCCGATTATGCCGCGCTCAGCCGGCGGGCTCCAGGCTTGGCCTTTGCGCTGCTGGTGGCCTTGCTCTCTCTGGGCGGCATGCCGCCCTTGGCCGGCTTCGTGGCAAAATTCTATGTCTTCGCCGCGGCGGTGGAGTCGGGCTACATCTGGCTGGCATTCCTGGGCGTGCTAAACTCCATCGTCGGGCTGTACTACTACCTGACGATCCTGAAGGTGGTCTATCTCTACCGATCAGAGCACGAGGATAAGCCGGTGCCGGTGCCCGGCGTATATGCCGCTACGCTGGGGGCCTGTGTCTTGCTGATTGTGGCCATCGGTGCGCTTAGTGGCCCGTGGCTGGAGTGGGCGCTGCGGGTGACGAGCGGATTGCTCTGAGAAAACGGACAAGTTGGGTCCACTTGATTGACCCCTCTTGGGCCTTGTGATAGAATTCGCGAGCCATGAGCCAGGATGGATCCCCACCCGAGAAGGCCCGGGCGCAACGTGCCCTGCAGATGGCGTTGGTGGGCGTGATCGGCCAAGTCGGCTGCCTGACGCTGGTGATCATCCTGGCGGCCTTAATCGCCGGGCTGTGGCTGGATAGCCAGTTTCACACCCGGCCGCTGTTTGCTCTGATTTTGATCTTGGCCAGCGTGCCCGTGACCATTTTCTTGATGCTGCGTCTGGTGCTCTCCTTTGCACCCAGGATCCAAGAACTCACCGGGCAGGCTATGGAACCCAAACAGGAGGATGCCGAAGGTGGCGAGCACTCAGAAGAGTCGTCCTAGGTGGAGGTGGGGGACATACCGCTGGCTGATCCTGCTGATCATTGTCGGCAATGTCCTCGCCGTCCGGGCCTATGCGCCCATCATGCCTCATGTTCAGGTGCCGGCGGAGGTGGTAGCAGGCCCGTTCCAGGTGCCGGTTCTCGGGGAACTGGCCCTGACGAACACTCTCATCGCACTCTTGATCGCGGATGTGATCCTGTTGCTTATTGCCCTGCGCGTGCGCCTGGCGACTCGCAGCGGAGAACTGGTGCTCAGCGGCTTCCCGGCCGCCATCGAAGCCCTGGTCGAGGGCATCTATGGCCTGGTCGAATCGACCGCCGGGAAGTGGGCGAGACAGATCTTCCCCTGGATGGCGACCATCGTGCTGCTGGTGCTGGTCGTCAACTGGATGGAGCTTATTCCGGGCGTCGACAGCATCGGCTCATTCCACGAGCCCCACGCTGGGCTGCCGGCCTATGAGACCGAGACTCTCTTGTCCATTGGGGACTTTAAGATCGGCACCATTACCAAAGAGGTGCACTTGGAGGAAGCCGAGGCCGGGCACGGTGAGGAGGGCGCTGATGAGGGTGAGGGCCACGCCACCGAGGCCGGCGTGGTGGGCTTCACGCCCTGGGTGCGGGTAACCTCCACCGATCTCAACTTCACCGTCGCCCTGGCGCTGATCTCAGTCGCGATGACTCAAGTGATCGGAGTGCGCGCCTTGGGACCGGGATACTTCTCCAAGTTCTTCGCCTTCAAGAATTTCGGGCGCATGTGGTTCCGCGAGAAGCTGGGACCCTTCGATGTGCTCATGCCCTTCATCGATATCTTTGTGGGTATCCTGGAGACTGTGGCGGAGATAGCGAAGATCATTTCGTTCTCCTTCCGGCTTTTCGGCAATATCTTCGCCGGCGCAGTGCTCTTGTTCGTGATTGGCTCGCTGGTCCCCGTCCTGGTTCAATCGGGCTTCCTGCTTTTAGAGTTCATGGTGGGCCTGATCCAGGCCCTGGTCTTTGGTATGCTGACCATGGTGTTCATGACCATGGCCACACAATCGCATGATGAACATGGCGAGGAGCACGGCTAGGTACTCGCCCGGGCCCTGCGGGGCTTCGACACTGCAAGCATTAAGGAGGAAGGTTAGAAGATGAACGAAGCAGCAGCGCTGGCTATCGCACAGGGATTGAAATTCCTCGGGGCGGGTCTCGCCATGGTGGGCACCCTCGGCGCCGGCCTGGGAATCGGCATTCTGGGCAGTGGTGCGGTCCAGGGTATCGCCCGCAACCCGGATGCCGCAGGGACGATCCAGATCAACATGATTCTGGCGATCGCGTTCGCGGAGGCGGTTGCCATCTACGCGCTCGTCGTCGCCATGCTGATCCTATTCGTCGGCGGGTAGAGGCGACGATCGAGAGGAGGGATCCCTTTGGAAGGTCTTGGCATTAATCTTGGATACCTCATAGTCCAGGTATTCAATTTCCTCATCATCATGGTGATCCTGATCGCTTGGGTCTACCGGCCGCTGCTCAACATGCTTCAGCAGCGCAGGGAGCGCATCGCCAAGGGGCTGGAGGACGCTCGTATCGCCAGCGAAGCGCGGCAAAGCGCCGAGAAGGATGCTGAGGAGATCATCGCCCAGGCGCGCCAGGAAGCCAATCGCATCGTGCGCGAGGCCACCGAGCGCGGGGAGCAAGTGCGGCGGGAGCTGAAAGCCGAAGCGGAGGCCGAGGCGGCCGAGATCCGTGCTCAGGCTCAGGCTCAAGCGCAGCAGACGCAGGAGCAGGCGCTGAGCGAGTTGCGCGGGCAGGTGGACTCCCTGGCCATCGCCGCGGCCCAGAAGATCATCGG
>CAZBLT010000035.1:11158-26718 GCA_964492745.1 uncultured Anaerolineaceae bacterium | reverse complement strand
ACCCTGCTCAGCGAGGGCGGGGTGCTGCTCGGGAGCGTGCATCTGGAGTAGAGACGCAACATGAGGGGGAACGCCAAAGCCCAAGGGACACCCCGCATACCGCATACGACGCCGGGATGGGAGGAGCCCGGCCGACGCCGGGCGCTCTTCTACGGCGTGGCGGCTCTGCTGCTCGCCTTCCTGGCGGCCGGCCTTACCTACCTCTACCTCGAACAAATCCGCGAACAGGCCATGCCCGGGCGTGAAGCTGTAGTGGTGGCAAGCGATTTGCGTCCCGGCGCGGTTATCGAGCCGGGGATGGTCATGCAAGTGGCGGTTCCAGAGGCGGTGCTCCCCGCCGATGCGATCACCGACCCTGCCCAGGCGCTCGGAAGAGCCCTCGCCCAACCCGTGGCCGAAAGGCAAATTCTCCGCCTCGCAGACTTCGTGGGCGAGAGAGGCTCGTCCCTCTCGGCGCGGTTGCCAGAGGGGCATTGGGCGGTCGTCATCCCCCAGGGTTGGTTCGTCGCGCCGTTGCCCCAGCTCCAGGAGGGCGACCGGCTCGATCTGCTTGCCTACCAATCAGGCAGGCCGATCGAGGACGCCGGGGTCATTGTGCAGGGCGTCGAGGTAATCGGGCTCGGGATGAACGAAGGCCAGGCCCGCGAGCTGACCCTGGCCGTGACCATGGAGCAGGCCATCGCCATCCTGTATGGCCGGGCAAACCAATTCTCGCTCCTGCCGCTTCTAAGGCCGGAGGGGGCACAGCCATGAGCGTGATCGGCATCTTCGGCGCTCGAGGCGGTGTGGGGGCATCCCTCCTGGCGGCAAACCTCGCCTGTGCCTTGGCGCAGCGTGGCAGGTCGCTCCTGCTCGATCTCCATCCCCTCACAGGCGCGGATGATCTCTATCTTGGGCTCGGAAACGAACAGACATGGGTGGAGCTGCTGCCACTCGTCGCAGAGTTGAGCGACAATCACCTCGAGCTGATGTGCCAACGGCATGCCAGCGGGCTGTGGGTCCTGGCTGCGCCATCCCATCCGCTAACCCAGCTTGAACCCATGCTCGACCTGGTGAACGCGCTGGAACCTTTCACCGACTACCTGGTCGTCGATTTGCCCCGAGCCAACCCAACCATCTGGAAGCTGCCGGCGACCCCAGAGGCGACCCAATTTCTGGTGACCTGCCTCGACCCTCCCTCCTTGCGGTCGGCCCGGCACACCCTGGCGATCGTTCCGCCCACATGGAAGTCGAGGACGAGATTGGTCGTCAGCCAATGGGCAACCCCGCATCCCCTTTCCCCGGAAGAAGCCTCCCAGGCACTGGGTATTGATCTGGCCGCGGTGTTGCCGTTCGATCAGGAGGCGATTGGCCAGCAAGTCCATTTTGGCCTGCCCGCGGTGCTGCAAGAGGCCAGCACGTATGGGAAGGCGGTGCGCCGCTTCGCCAGCCAAATCGCAGGCGGCCGGGATCCATCGGCAGAGCAAGCGCCCCTGGGCCATGGGATTCGAGGTCGAGATGTGGGAACCTGAGACGATACCCGGAACGTCCGCTGAGAGGGTGGGTGAGGATTCAGCCCCGCTTGAGGATGAGGTGCACTCCCTGCTGACCGAAGCAATCGATCGCGAGATGGAAGAGGGCATCCTCTCTGCGTTTCCCGGTAAGAACCAGTTGGAGATCCGTGCGCGGGCGCTCATAGCAGAATTAGCGCCGCTGATGCCGGCCCAGAGGCAGCACGAGATCGCCCGCGCCGTGGTGGCGCGCATCATAGGGCTGGGCCCCTTGCAGCCCTTGCTGGACGATCCAACCGTGACCGAAATCATGGTCAACAAGCCCGACGAAATCTACATCGAACGGTCCGGGCAGATTGAACGCGCCCACCTTTCATTCCGCGACGAGAGCCAACTGCGCCACATCATCGAACGCATCGTGGCGCCACTGGGCCGCCGCATCGATGAGAGCAGCCCACTGGTCGACGCCAGGCTCCCGGATGGCTCGCGAGTTAACGCCATCATCCCTCCGCTGGCGATCGGAAGCCCGTCGCTGACAATCCGAAAGTTCGCTCGCGAGCCCTTCACCCTCGAAACGCTCACGCACATCGGCACGCTGAGCGACGAAATGGCAGCCTTCCTTGCCAGGAGCGTACGCGAACGCCGAAGCCTGGTCATCTCCGGTGGGACTGGGTCAGGCAAGACGACCACGCTAAACGCACTCGGACTTTGCATCCCCGAGGGGGAGCGCGTCATCACCATTGAAGATGCCGCCGAATTGCAGCTCCGCCACCCTCACCTGGTCTCACTCGAGGCACGCCCGCCGAACATCGAGGGCAAAGGGGAGATCCCCATCCGCACCTTGGTGCGCAACGCCCTGCGCATGCGGCCTGATCGCATCATCGTCGGCGAGGTGCGAGGCGGCGAAGCCTTCGACATGCTGCAGGCCATGAACACCGGCCATAAGGGCTCGATGACCACTCTCCACGCCAACAGCGCCGAGGACGCCTTCGTCCGGCTCGAGTCGATGGTGTTGATGGCCGGGTTCGAGCTGCCGCTAAGGGCAATTCAGGGCATGATCCAGGGCGCCGTCGATCTTATCCTCCAGCAGGATCGTCTGAGAGACGGCAGCCGGGTGGTCACGAGCATCTCCTGGGTCGATAAAGCCAGGTCCGACCGGCTTTCTCTGCATCCGATCTTCACATTTGATGCGGATACGGGGCTGCATCGGCGAGCCTGATCAGGTGCCGGCATGAGAACTGCGAACCGTCACAGGCTGAGCAGGAGGTGGCTGGCCGCGAGCGCTGGCGGGATAGTTCTTCTTTCCGGAGTCGCGTGGGCTCACCGCCTATCTCTCCATACCCGTCTGATGGCCCATCCCTCCTGGCTTTCCGCCGCGCTGGTGTTCATGACCGGCCTGCTGGGTTCCGCAGCCCTAGGTCTGCTCGCAGATTCCCGGCACCGGAGGAGGACGTGGCGGCGGCGGGTCGCGGCGGCCACAGCCTTAGAAAAGCTCGCACCGCCACTTTCCCATCGCCGTTTTCTCCACAGCCTTAGAACTGTTTCCCAGGCGATCACAAAGCCTCTTTGGAAGACCCGCATGGGTGCACGCCTCGATGCGGAATGGCGTCAGGCCTCGATGCCGGGGGGGCCAGGCCTCTACCTGCTGATACTGGGTCTCAGTGCCGCGATGGGGTGCCTGCTCGGGCTTGTGCTGGCGGGATGGCTGCTGGGGGCAACCTTGGCGCTGCTTTTACCGTTTGCGCCGCGTGCATGGGTGCGGGGGCGTTCGGAGCGATACAAGAGCCGCTTCGATGAACAGCTCCCCTTTGGAATCGAGACCCTGGCATCTGGCCTAGCCGCGGGCCTCTCCTTCGAACAGGCGATCGCTTATGCGGAGGAGGATCTCCAAGAACCCGCTCGGGGCCGGTTCGCCCGCGTGACCCGCTGGCTCTCCCTCGGGCACACCCTGGAAGAGGCGCTCGGCCGCCTTGCAGACACACGCGCCGACGACTCTCTTGCGCTCTTCGTCGATGGGATCCTTCTACAGCGCCAATTCGGTGGGAATCTGGTCCAAATGCTGGAGGAGACAGCCTCCCTGCTGAGAGAGCGGCTTGAACTCGAACGCGAGGTGCGTGCGGTCACGGCTCAGGGGCGCTTCTCCGGCATTGTGTTGGCGGCGCTCGTGCCCGTCTCCGCCGGGTTCCTGTTGGCCTTCAACCCCACCTACATCCGCATTCTCTTCGATACATGGATCGGTCAACTCTGCTTGGTCATCGCGCTGATCCTGCAGATTGCGGGATGGGCGATCATCTCGCGCCTGATACGCATTCGCTACTGATCATGCCTGTGAGCACATTCCCCATCCTGATCGCGGTGCTTGTGGCTCTTTCCACGATGCTGGCCTGCTTCGCTCTCGTCACAGTGTTGGGCGCCCGCCGTGGACGGGGCACCCGATCGCCTTGGCCGAAGCCGGGGGTCAGGCTGCTTCGTGAGGTCCTGAGACAGATCCCGATCCCTGAAGGTATTCGAAGATCGTGGGCGAGCAGCGCGACCGCGGAGAGGCTGAGACTTGCAGGCGTATCCATCGATGCTCAGGAGTATGCGGCCCTGCGCTGGGGCTTGCTGTGGGCGGGTTTGCTGATGGCGCTAGGGGTTCTGCTGGCCAGATCTGATTTGGTCGCCTCCACCCTGGCGGTCCTTGGCGCGTTGGGTGCCTATCTGGGTCCCGAGGCATGGATATCCCACCGCACCGAGCGGCGCAGGGAGGAAGTGGACAACGCATTGCCGAACCTGCTCGACCGCCTGGCGCTCGGCCTCGAGGCCGGGCTGGGCTTCGAGATCGCCTTGCGACGCGTGGCTGCCAATTACCCTGGTCTGCTGGGTGATGAATTGCGGCGCACGCTGCGGCGGCTGGATCACGGGCACCGGCGGGCGTATGCGCTCCAGGCTCTCATCCGCCGGCTGCCTTCCCAGGATCTGCCAGCTTTCGTCACGGCGGTGAGGCAGTCCGACCGGCTGGGCACCTCACTGGCTCAAACGTTGCGCGTTCAGACCCGGCTGCTGCGGGCCCGCCGGAGACGGCGGGCGGAGGAGGCCAGCCGCCGCCTGCCGGTCGTGATCGTATTCCCGCTAGTCTTCTTCTTCCTGCCGGCGCTGCTGATCATCTACCTGGCGCCCCCGCTCCTGCATGTTTTCCTGGCGCGATGATGAAGCTGCGATCAGTCCCACCCATCCATCCTCGGAAGGCCCAAACGGTTGAGATGCCTCGTAGGCCGCGAACCTGCGGCCAGTTTGCTGAATCCGGCCAGGCGCCTCCAAAGCGTGGCAGACCCGGCGGGCAGGCGGTGGTTGAATTCGCCATCGTCCTGCCTATCCTGCTATTGATGATGGTGGGGCTTGTGAACCTCGGCGTGCTCATCAACGCCCAGATCACGCTCACCCAGGCGGTATGGGAGGGCGCCCGCGCCGGTGCAACGCTCGACCCCAGCCTCAGTCACGCCGATGAACGCATCCGGCGCGCCGCGCAGGAGGCTGTGGCGCCTCTGCTGGACCCGCGGCAGGTCGGGGTAGAGATTGAGCCCGATGAGGCCACACGTGCCGCCATGGCCTGGCCGAGGCCGCGCGGCGAGCCACTGCGGGTGGAGGCCAGCTACGTCCTGGATCTGGCGTTCCCATTCCCGCTGCATGTCCGCCTCAGTGCGCAGGCCGTGAGCCGCATGGAGTATTCCAACCCGCCATGAGCGAGCGCAAGGGGCAGGTGCTTGTCATCGTGGCCGTGCTCATCCCCATCACACTCCTCTTCCTGGCAGTGGCCATCGATGGGGGCCGCCTACACGTCGAGCACGCCCGCCTTGCTCGCGCCGCGCAGGCCGGGGCAGATGCTGGCATCAGCGTCGTCGCGGAGCACATGGTCACTTTGGCCGTCGCCCGCCAGACCAGCGGCCCGGTGCCAAGCGGCACGCCCGATCCTGGCGATCCGCTCCCCTGGCTGCAAGATGACGATCGCGCCACGCTGGTCTCTGAGGAAGTGCGGGGCACGGCCATAGCCGTGGCGCGCGACTATGTCAACCGGAACGTCGCTACTACAGGGACGCCTGCCGGGGCCGCGGCCGAGGTCATCTACCCATCTTCATCCTTTGATCCCTATGATCCGGGTCAAGAACGGCTGGCTCTGCGTGTCCGATTGGAGCGGCGCATCGCCGTTCTGCTAACCGGACTTCTCAGGGGTGGCGCAATCGAACTGCAGGCCGAAGGTGCGGCCGAGATCCCGGTGCGCTGATGAAAGCCCCCTGGTTGTGGTTCGCTGTTCAGGTGCTGCCGTTTGCCTTCCTGGCATGGGCTGCGACCGCGCTGGGATGGCGCCTGGCATCTCCGCAGGCGGGAGCCCCGGCCGCACTCGCCATCGCCATCCTCGGACTGCTGGCCTTCGTCGCGCTGCTCGCCCTGCGGGCGCATCCGGACTGGCTCCTGGCGGCATTGCTGGCCTTCGCCCTGCTGGCGGGGTTGGGATTGGGGAGCGCGTATCCCGGAGGAGCGCCCCTGTTTTCTCTCTGGCCGTCTCTGGCCACGGTTGCTATCATCCTGATCTCCGGAGCGGCCGCGCCCCGGCTAGGCCGGCGCCTATGGAAGCTCCAGCGGCCGCTCTGGGCACTCTCGCTGGCATTCCTGATCGCCTGGGCGGCTATGGGTTGGCTGCGCAGCGGCTTGTCGGCGCCACGCCTCTGGGCCGCGGCCGGCACAGCCCTCTTCGGAGGGCACCTTTCGGCCTGGTTCGCGGGGCTGCCCGCGGACAGCGACGGCCGTGAGCACGCAGCCGGATTCTACATGCTCAGCCTCAGCCTGATGTTGCTCGCCCGCCTGGCATTCCCGCCGGCCTGAGTTGCAGGCTTCTTCGGCGAGGCAAGAAGAGGGGCTTCCGTACCGTCCGAGTTCTATCGGATAATACCCATGCGACCCTTGACGCTTTTGATCCTCGCTGCGCTGCTCCTGCTGGCGGCCCGCGCGCCAGCCGCCGGAGGGCCGCATACTGCACCCACGCCCACAGCCACATCCGCGGCCACGCTGTCGCCTGATGCTGGGCTCAACCCGCGCATCACGGATGCCGCCGAGTACCGCTTTCCTCAGTTGCTGCCGCTGGATGGCATCCCACCCATCTGCGATCCCCAGTTCGCGCCCGCGGCGGAGGCCCCTTGCAGGATGAGGAGCTGGTGCTGGGCGTCGCCCTCGGCGGCCATGCCAGGGCCTACCCCGTGGCCGTCCTGGTCTTCCGCGAGATGGTGAAGGACGAGCTGGCGGGCATCCCCCACGCTCGTCACCTGGCGACCGGTCTGTTACACCGGTCTCGTGCACGACCGGCGCATAAATGGGGCGGCCCAGATCTTCGGGAACGCGGGTTCCCACTTCATGAATGCCATGACCTGGTAGACCATGAGACGGGCTCCACATGGGCGCAGCCCTGGGGCCGCGCCATCGTGGGCCCGCTCAAGGACCTCCAGCTCCACCTGCGCCCTTCCGAGCTGACCACCTGGAGCGCCTGGAAGCAAGCGCATCCGGAGACGCTGGCGCTGATCAACGACGTGGAAGGGTTGATCGTCCGGCGCCAAGACTTCGGCCCGGATTTCGTCATCGGGCTGGTGCTGGCGCGCGGGCAGAGCCTGACCTTTCGCATGCAGGACGGTCCCCTCACGGACGCCGAGGCGGGTTCCGCCTGGGATCCGGTGCGGGTGCTGGCAGCGAGCGGGCCCCTCGCAGGCGAGGCGCTGCAGCCAGTCCCCGGTCTGAGTTCCTGCGATTGGGCGTGGTCGGATTTCTACCTGGTTCCACATTCCTCGTGCTCTGAGAGGGCATTGGATGAGCCTCTTCTGCTCCCCCCTCAGAGGCGAGAGAACCCGGCCATGCCGCCCGGCGGTGAACCTCATGTGCTTGCGTGAAAGGCGTGCGGCGGGGCTTTTCGAGTCACCCGGGGCGGTTGCAAGCGGTTGAGCGACGGCACTGGCCCCCTCGCCCACCGAACTGTGCGCGGATCCACCCACCGTGGGCAGCCTGGTTAGGGCGGCGCCTGCAGCTTCCGTCGAAGCAGTTCTGAGGGAGAAAGCTGCTCGCCGTCTCCCAGAGCTTACAAACTGCTTACAGAAGTTCACGTCTGGGATTGTTCGGCTTGAACCGTTGAGAGGAATTCGCATATTCTATTGTGTGAAATGTGCTAGGATGGGGATGCTGGGAATCCCCAGAAACGCAATCCAGGGATTCCCCAATATACACCCAGGGCCACTCGGCCCGCACGAAGCACCCCGCCAACGAGCGTGAGAATCCTTTGGCAGAGTGGTAGGGGGGTGAGTCCGGGTCGCCCGCGGCTTCCTCTCGTAGGCCCGCGCAGGGTCCATGGTGGGGATCGGAAGAGCGAAGCAGCAGGCGCGTGGACAGCGGCCAGGGCTGGTGGCTAGCCCGCGTCCGGCCACCAGCCGGGGAATGGGGGAGGGCAGGCGTGTCTTCGATCTATCGCGATCTCATCTCCAATGTTGCATTGCTGCTCGCGCTGAGCACGCTCTTCAATTATTTGACGCGGCGCTGGAAGAATGCGGAATGGCCCGGGCAAGTGCTTGGTGGGCTTGCGTTCGGCTCTACGGCGATCGCTGGCATGGTGACCTCCTTCCGCTTCGCCGAGGGGATCATCTACGACGGGCGCTCGATCGTGCTCGGACTTGCGGGCTATTTTGGGGGCTGGATCGTCGGCAGCCTGGCGGCGGCCCTCGCGGGGGCATACCGCCTCTGGCTGGGTGGAGATGGGACCCTCGCCGGCGTGGGGACGATCCTCACGTCCGCCGCGCTGGGCATCGCCTATCGCGCCTTCTGCTCCAGAAGGGGTGAATGCGATAGGCCCATTTCTCTTTACCTCTTCGGACTTCTCGTACACCTAGCAGTGCTCCTCTGGCAATACTTCGGTCTACCGGGCAGCGCGGCCCCTCAGGCTCTACGTACAGTGGGGCTTCCTATGATGATCATCTTCCCCGCCGCCACGCTGCTTACGGGCTTGCTGCTAGCCGATCAGGAGCGGCATATCCTCGCCGCGAAGGCCCTTGAAGAGAACGAGTCACGGCTTCAAAGCAGCCTCCGGCTTTCCGAAGCGCTCAATCGACTGGCGCTCGCGCTCGGCGAGGCTCGCGACCTGGGCGCCATCTTCTCGATAGCTTACGATCACGTGGCGCAAGCTATGGATACGGCTTCCTTCATTGTCTCCATGTTCGATCGGGAGGAGGAGCTGATCCACGCGGCCTATGTGGTTGTCCAAGGCGAGATCCAGGACGCCTCCAGGCTCCCGCCCATCCCGCTCGAGCCCGAAGGTCAGGGTACTCAGAGCCGGGTTATCCGCAGCGGGGAGCCTCTCTACATTTCGGATGCCCGGCCCGCGCTCCTCGAAGGAACGCGCACTGTGTACAGCATCGGCGACGACGGGGAGATCCTGGAAGGCCCTCCGCCGGAAGAGGAGCGTGAGGAATGGACGCGCTCCATGCTGCTCGTACCCATGAAGGCCAAGGGCGAGACCCTCGGGGTGATGCAGGTGCAGAGCTGGAAGGTGGATGCCTACAGCCAGGAGGATGCGGATCTGCTGCGCGGCATGGCGAATCTCGTCGCCGGTGCCGTTCAGAACGCGCGCCTATATGAAAAGCTTCAGGAGGAGATCGCCCGCCTTGATGAAGCGCATAAGGCCCTCGAGAGCTATTCGGAGCGTCTTGAAGAGATGGTGGACGAGCGCACGCGAGCGCTTCGGGAGGCCCAGGAGGAATTGCTGCGCAAGGAGCGCCTGAGCACAATGGGACAGTTGGCCAGCAGCGTGGCACATGAGGTGCGCAACCCCCTCGGCGTGATCACCAACGCGGTCTACTTCCTGAAATCGGTCCGCGAGGACGCCCCTGTCCAGGAGCGTGAATACCTGGATCTGATCCAAAAGCAGGTCGCCTCCGCCATGCGCATTGTGAACGATCTGCTGGAGTTTACCAGACCCAGGGAGCCGCAGCGCGAACAGCTCACCATCGGGAGCATCCTCCAGAGAACTTTAGATGGATTTTTCCTCCCGGAGGGTATCAGCCTGGACCTTAGGGCGCCGGAAAACGGTCCAACCGTCGTTGTAGACCCTTTCCAGATCCAGCAAGTGATCGCGAATCTGCTCTCCAACGCGGTGCAGGCGATGCCTGAGGGTGGACGGCTGGAAATTTCCGTGTCGCAAGCTGAGGGAGAAGTATGCTTATCCGTGCGCGATACCGGCGTTGGGATCCTCCCAGAACATGCTGAGCGCATCTTCGAACCGCTCTTCTCGACCAAGGCGCGCGGCTTCGGCCTGGGTCTTTCGATTTCGAAGAACCTGATCGAGGCCAATGAAGGTCGTATCTGGTTCGAACCTGCCGAGGGAGGCGGGACGGTCTTCCACATAGCCCTCCCAGTGGAGGCGGGAGAGGAGAGGGGCGCGGGTTTGAATAATGCAGAAGAAAAGGGGATAAGTTCGTGAAGCGAGCCTTCTCTGGCCACATATGGATCCTGCTGTCGATATTCCTGGGAGCTTTGGTCTGGCTCTACGATAGCCTGCTGGATGCTTTTATCTTCTACCAGGCACCGTTTCTCGACATGCTCATCTTGAGAGTGCCTCCGCGGGAACTCGCAGTGCGTACATCTATCTGGATCGCGCTCCTTGGCCTCGGCTGGCTGCTTTCCCGGCAGGCATCTTCGCAGTTGAGAAGAGAGGCCGCTTTGCGGGAAAGCACCCAGATGCTCATGCTGCTCCTCGACGGCGTGGAGGCGGACATCTACGTGGCAGATCTGGAGAGCTACGAGATCCTCTTCATGAATCGCCACATGCGCGAGAGTTTCGGTGGTGATCTTGTCGGGCAGGTATGCTATCGCGCGTTCCGCAACGAGACCCAGCCCTGCCGGCACTGCACGAATAGCCAACTTCTGGATGAAAAAGGAGAGTCAAAAGGCGTCATCGTTTGGGAGGGGATGAACCCTATCACAGGCCGTTGGTACCTCTTCCACGATCACGCCATAGGCTGGGTGGACGGCCGCTACGTTCGCCTGCAACTGGCCGTGGACATCACACTCATCAAGAAGGCCGAGGCGGCACTGATCGAGCGCTCGGCGGACCTCGAGCGGGAGGTGGAAGCCCGCACCCGCCAGCTCGCGGAGTCCCAGGCGAGGCTGCTGCGGGCCGAAAAGCTCGCCGCACTCGGCAAGATGGCGGGAGGCATCGCCCACGACCTCCGCAACCCCCTGGCCGTGATCTCCAACGCAGCCTACATGCTCGCCACCACACTCGAGCAGGGCGACCGGGTGGACCGAGAATACGTGCAACTCATCCAGAGGGAGGTGGGGCGGTCCGGCGAGATCATCGAAGCCCTCCTGCAGTTCTCACGCCAATCGCCGCCCAGGCAAGAGAAGGTGAACCTGCGGCGATGCATCCAGGAAATTCTCGAACGCTATCCCTCGCCACCGGGGGTCATCGTCGACCAGGCCGCCGGCAACTGGGACAGCACGATCCTGTTCGATCGCGCCCAGTTGCAGCAGGTGCTGGCGAATCTGATCATCAACGCATATGAGGCCATGGAAACCGCGCCGCGCCATCCTGGCCATTGCCTTCGACTCACGCCTCGGGAGGCGAATGGGGCATTCGAGCTTTGCATAGAGGATACGGGTCCGGGCATCCCGGAGGAGAACCTGGACCGCATCTTCGAGCCGCTCTTCACCACCAAGAAGCGCGGCACGGGCATGGGCCTGGCCATCGCCCAAGGCCTGGCGGAGGCGAACGGCGGGTCCCTCCGGGCAGAGAGCGTCCAGGGATCGGGCGCGAGATTCGTGCTCACGCTGCCGATCGCGACCCAGGAGACCGCAGCTATGGATGAAGTCGCCGGGCGATCCGGTAATGTGGAAGAGGGCCAAAATGCCATGGCCTGAGTCGTTAGTCCACCACTTGCGCGCCGCGGCGCAGCCCACGCTGGAAGATGAGCAGGACCGGCAGCGCCAGTACATCCTGCATATCGTCCTCCTGGGGCTAGGCATAACGGGCTTCATATATGGAATGATCAGCCTGATCTTGTGGCTTATGGAGAAGAGCCCTTTGGTGCCGGTCCTGGTTGGCCTTGGATTGCAGCCCTTTTATGCCCTGGCCTACGTCCTGGGCTTGCGCGGCAGGCTGCGCATCGCCACTCTGATCCCGCCCTGCGCTCTTCTGCTCACTATGATCCTGGCCACCGCATGGGTTGGGATCGGCCATGCGACGATGATCGGCCTTGCGATAACGGTGACGACCGCAAGTGTGCTCCTCGGTGTCCGTTGGGCGCTGATATTCGCAGCCCTGGGCTCCCTATCGTATTGGATCGAGGGACTCCTTCAGGGGACCCTAGGACTTCCTCAGGTCCTACCTTTGGAAGAGAACATCCATTTGGAGCTAATTGCGATCGCGCTTGGGCTCGCCTCGCTCGTCGCCCTGAATTGGTTGGCGGCAAACGAGATTGCCCGCGGTATGCAACGCCGCCGGGAGGCGGAGAGCATGCGGCGGATAGCGCGCATGCAGTCCGCCGAACTCGATCGCATCCGCGAGCGGTTGGTCCGCAGGGAGAAGCTCGCCCTGCTCGGGCAGATGGCGGGATCGGTCGGCCATGAGTTGCGCAATCCTCTAGGGGTGATCTCCAACGCGGCCTACTACCTGACGGGCGTGCTGGCCGTCGAGGATCCTGGCATGAGGGAATACCTGGAATTGATTGCCTCCGAAGTGAAGCGCGCCACGGACATCGTGAATGAATTGCTTGAATTCGGCCGGATTAAGGAGCCCAAACGCGCCTCCACATCGATCGCCGCCCTGATCGATTCGGTCGTCCAACATTATCCGCCTCCGGAAGGCGTCGACCTCGTTTTGGATCTGCCGGAAGAGGATCTCCTCGTTCCCCTCGACCCGGCTCAGATGCTCCAGGCGTTGGGCAACCTTCTTGCGAACGCGTACGATGCCGTCATTGAGCGCCGCGAGGATGTGGGCCGCGAGATCTACAAGGGCAGGGTGGTCTTGCGCGTTACCAGCCGAGACGGCGCGGTTGAGATCACGGTGGAGGATAACGGCTCTGGAATATCTACCGAGATCCGCGAACGGCTCTTCGAGCCGCTCGTGACCACCAAGGCGCGCGGCATCGGGCTGGGCCTGGCGCTCGCCAAGATGGTCGTCGAATCGCATGGGGGAGAGATACGGGCACAGAGTCAGGAAGGCGCGGGGAGTAGATTCACCATACGGCTTCCCCTAGAGGAGGCAAAACCGTGAGGAAGGCTTTCCGTGTTCTCGTTGTCGACGACGACGAAGCCATGGTGCGCACGCTGGCGGATATTCTCCGGATGAAAGGCATGGAGGTCCTGACGGCGTTCTCCGCCGAGCAGGCGCGCGGGAAGATACTCAGGAATGACATCGACTGCGTGATCTGTGATGTGCGCCTGCCCGACGAGGACGGCGTTGCCCTCTACCTAAGCCTGAAGAAGAGGGCCCCCAATCTGCCCTTTCTGCTCATGACCGCCTATGCCTCCGATGAGGTCATCCAGGAGGGCCTGCGGGAAGGCATCCTGGGTGTGCTCACCAAGCCGCTCGACATCGAGGCTTTCCTGGCCCTATGCCAGGAGCTGCAGCGTCACCATTCGCTCCTGATCATCGACGACGACCCGATCTTCCGTGAAGCACTCGGGGAGACCCTGCGGGCACGGGGCTATCAGGTCCTCGAGGTTCTCGATCCGGCGCAGGTCGAGGAAGCGATCCGCGAGCGGCGCTGTGGCGTCTTGCTCCTGGATCTCAAGCTGCCCGGGTTGAGCGGCATCGATCTGCTGCGCCGGCTGCGGGCCAGGCAACTGCCCTCCCGCGTGATCCTCATGACAGCTTATGCCGAGGAGTTGAAGGAGGAAATCCAGGAGGGGCTCGAACTTGGCGCCGAGGCCTGCCTAATCAAGCCTTTCGAGATCCCGGAGCTGGAGGATGAATTGCGCCAGATCCGATCCAAGGCGGCGAGGGATCTCCTGGCGGGATCTTGGGAATAGAGGCTAAAGATGACGGACCGGCCTCTGGAAGTTCTCATCGTCGACGATGACCCCAACTTCCGCCGCACGCTGAAGGATATCCTGCGCGCCAAGGGGTTTCAGGCGGAGAGCGTGGCGAGCGGGGAAGCCGCCCTCGAGCGGGTTGGTGCGCACGAGCCGCTCGTGGCGCTCATCGATCTTAAACTCGAGGACATACCGGGCCTGGAGCTGATCCGACGCATCAAAGAGCAAGCCCCGCAGGTTGAGTGCATCGTTCTGACGGGGTACGCCTCCGGCGACTCGGCCATCGAAGCCGTCAACCTAGGAGCCTATAGCTATTTCAAGAAGCCCTATGATGTGGAGCATCTCCTGGTAACTGTGCGGCGTGCCGTGGAGGCCGCTCGGGCGAGGGCCGAACTCGAGCGGCTGCAGGCCTTCAACCAGGAGATAGTGCAGAACGTCTCCGAAGGGATCACCGTAGTCGACGCCGCGGGAACCTTCATTTTCTTAAACCCCGCCGCCTGCGACCTCTTTGGCTGCGAAATGGGGGCCCTGCTGGGCCACCATTGGCACGAAGTCGTCCCGGAGGACCAGCGTCTGCAAGTGGAGCAAGCCCTTGAAGCCTTTCTCAGGGGCGAGTCGGCCCGGTACGAACTCCAGATCCAGCGGCTGGATGGCAAACGCGTCGATGTGCTGGCCAGTGGCCAGCCGCGCTTCGAGGGCGAGACCTTCGCCGGCGTGCTCACCGTGCTCTACGATCTTTCTGAGCTCAAGCAGATGCGCAAAGCGGTGCGCAGGAGCGAGGAGCGCTACCGCGATCTCTTCCAGCGGGTGCCTGTCGGGCTCTACCGTTCCACCCCCGAAGGCAAGATCCTGGAAGCCAATCGCGCCATGGCCGACCTGCTGGGCTTCCCCGATTTGCAAACTTTGGTGCAGACACCAGCGCATGCACTCTTTGTAGAGCCTCAAAAACGGAAGGAACAGATCAACAGACTCATGCGAGAGGGGGAGATCCGCGAGGATGAAATCCAATTGCGCCGCTTCGATAGGCGGGTGATTTGGGTACGCGATACAGCCCGGATGGTCCGAGATCCAGAAAGCGGCGAAGTCTACTTCGATGGCAGCCTGGTGGATATTACCGAATCGCGACGAGCGATGGAGGAAATTCGGCGCCGGGTCGAGCGGCTGCGCGCCCTGCACACAATCGATCAGGCGATCTCCAGCAGTCTGGACCTGCGCGTGACCCTGCAGGTGCTGCTCGAGCAGGTTTGCAGCCAGCTCGGGATGGACGCGGCTGACGTCCTGCTGCTGGATCCGCTGACCCATGAGCTCGAGTTCATCGCCGGGCGAGGCTTCCGCACGCCGGCGCTGCAATCGACCCGCCTGCGGCTCGGCGAAGGCTATGCGGGGCAGGCCGCCGCAGAGAAGAAGATCCTGCAAGTATTCGATTTGAGCCAGGACCCCGGCGACCTGACCCGCTCCAGGTACCTGGAGCAGGAAGGTTTCATTTATTACTGTGGGGTTCCCCTTCTAGCCAAGGCGACGATCAAGGGCGTGATGGAGATCTTCCATCGCCAGGCGTTCGAGCCAGATGATGAATGGCTGGAGTTCTTGCAGGCAGTGGCCCTACAGGCCGCCATCGCCATCGATAACGCCCTACTGTTCACAGAACTGCAGGATTCCCACTTCGAGTTGATCCAGGCCTACGACGCCACCCTGGAGGGCTGGTCCCGGGCATTGGATCTGCGCGATCATGACACTGAGGGCCATACCCAGCGGGTAGCGCGTATGACTGTCGAGCTAGCCCGGAAGATGGGGATCCCGGAGGATGAGATTGCTCACATCCGCCGCGGCGCCATCTTGCACGACATTGGCAAGATGGGCATACCGGATGCCATCCTTCATAAGCCCGGCGCCCTGGATGACGAGGAATGGGAGATCATGCGCCAGCATCCGGTCTATGCCTATGAAATGCTCTCGCCTATCCCCTACCTGCGCCGCAGCTTGGATATCCCCTACTGCCACCATGAGAAGTGGGATGGCACGGGCTACCCG
>CAZBLT010000035.1:0-11058 GCA_964492745.1 uncultured Anaerolineaceae bacterium | reverse complement strand
CCAGGCCTGCTCAAGACATTGAGCGACATCCTCACGGCGCGCGGCTACCGGGTGAATGCCGTGGAGACCGGCCGGGAAGCGCTGGATTTTCTGGCGGGCGAAGCGCCCGAGGTGGCGCTCATCGACCTTAAGCTTCGAGAAGGCTCGGGGCTTGATGTCCTTCGGCATGTGCGCAGCCGGCCCTCTCATACACAGTGCATCGTCCTGACGGGTGTCGGGACGCGCGAAACCGCCATCGAGGCCGTCAATCTGGGCGCCTATGGGTTCATCCCAAAGCCCTACGATCCTGAGCAGCTTCTGCTCACCATCCAGCGAGCAATTGAGAAGAGCCAATATGAACGTGCTCTGAAGCGTAGTGAACAGCAATACCGCCGCCTTTTTGATGAGATCCCGATCGGGCTGTTCCAGCGTACCTTGGATGGCAAACTGGTGGACGTGAACCGGGCGATGGTCGAAATGCTCGGCTACCCTGACCGTGAATCCCTTCTTCAGGCGCATTTCTCGGATCTTTACGTCGACCCCGCGGATGGATTCCGTTGGACGGCCGAGATGTCCAGCAAGGGAGCCGTGCTTAACTTCGAGGTGCAGTTGAGGCGCCACGATGGCCAGATCATCTGGGTGCGCGAGAACACGCGCGTCATCCAGGACGAGGCCGGAGAGTCGCTATTCTTCGGCGGGAGCCTGGAGGACGTCACGGATCGCAAGCGCTCTGAGCAAGCCCTGCGTGAGAATGAGGAACGTTTCCGCAGCGTAACCGAAAGTGCTCCGAACGCCATCCTGGTCATCGATGAGGGTGGGGTCATTCGTTATTGGAATCAAAGGGCGAGCGTCATTTTCGGCTATGCGCCTGGCGAGGCGCTGGGACGCAAGCTGGATTTCCTCTTTCCCCGCAGGTATCATGCGAAAGGCACGGGGATCCTGCCCCGATTGGGCCTGCGCGATCCCGGGGAGCGGCGGAGCAATTTAGAGCTGGAGGCCGTGAACCGTGAGGGCAGGGAATTCCCAATTGAGGTTTCCATCGGGACTTGGACTTCTGAGGAAGGGCGCTTTTACTCTCTCATCCTGCGCGACATCAGCGGCATCAAGGAGGCCCAGCGGCGTGAACAGCTTCAAGCCCGGCTCGCAGCGGTTGGCCAGCTTGCGGCCGGAATCGCCCACGATTTCAACAATACTCTAGGGGCCATCATTCTCTACGCCCAGATCCTGCTCAGGCAGGCCGAGCAGGGGAGCGTGCAAAGCGAGCGCTTAACGACCATCCTGGAGCAGGCCCAGCGGGCAGCCGAGCTGACCGGCCAGATTCTGGACTTCAGCCGCAAATCGGTGATGGAACGGCGGCCGATGGAATTAGGAGCCTTCCTGAAGGAATCCCAGAAGCTGCTGGCGCGCACGCTCCCGGAAAACATTCATCTCGCCATCGAGCTTCTGGATGGACCCCACTGGATCAACGGGGACCCGGCCCGCCTCGATCAGGCCCTGATGAACCTGGCTCTCAACGCGCGCGATGCCATGCCGGACGGCGGCACACTGCGCTATGAGCTTGAAATACTCGATTACTCTGACGAGGAGGCGGACGGGCCGCTGGACTTGGGCCCAGACCGCTGGATCCATCTGGCCGTAAGCGACACAGGGATCGGCATCCCCTCCGAGAACCTCGATCGTATCTTCGAGCCTTTCTTCACCACCAAAGCACCGGGTGAGGGGACAGGGCTCGGCTTGGCGCAGGTCTACGGCATCGTAAAGCAACATGATGGCCATATCGAAGTGGAAAGCATCGTGGGTCAGGGCACCACGTTCCACCTCTACTTCCCGGCTCTGGCCGAACCCGAGGAAGAGGAGAAACCTCCGCCGGAAGCGGAACAGCTGACCGGCCAGGGCGAGCGGTTGTTGGTCGTCGAGGATGATCGGGTCACGCGGGAAGCGCTGGGCGAGGTTCTCGGCTCTCTCAACTATGAGGTTATCCTGGCCCAGAATGGCCAGGAGGCCTTGCGGGTGCTCGAGCAGCAGCGCAAGCGGGTGGATCTCATCATATCGGACCTGATTATGCCGGAGATGGGCGGTGAGCGCCTCTTCGATGTGCTGAGAAAACGATATCCGCAAATCCCCGTGATCCTGATCACCGGCTACCCCTTGGGCGGCGGGACGCGCCATCTGTTCGATCAGCGCCTGACCACCTGGCTGGCCAAACCGTTCACGGCCGAGACGGTCGCCCAGGCTGTTCGCAAAGTCCTCCAGCAAGCGCGCCAATCAGGCGAGCTCTGACCCTCCCAAGGGGGCTTCGAACTGCAAGCCGATTGCAAGCCTGAACTGCCAGGAGCGCATCTATACTCAGGGTAGACGTCGCAGGGATTGGAGGTCTTGAAACCCATGAGCGGTTATGAAAGCATGCAGGGGGATGGGCGCATCGCACTCTCCGTCCTGGTCGTGGATGACGAGCCCGGCTTCCGACGCATCGTGCGTGAGATCCTGGAGACATACCACTTCGTAGTCCACGAGGCCGGCAGCGTCGCCGAAGCCCAATCCGTGCTTCAGACTGTCAGACCAGATGTGATCCTGGTCGATGTGATGATGCCCGAAACGGGCGGCCTGTCACTGGTTCAGGCGCTAACCCCCAACCCGGAATATCTGCACGTGCCGATCGTCGTCACCAGCGCCAATGTCCAGGCATCGAACAAGAGCGCGGCCTGGATGTCGGGGGCGGATGCGTTTCTCCCGAAGCCTTTCATGGCTGAAGAATTGCTCGATGTGATCGAATACGTGCTTGGAGATCGCGTCCAGGGAACCTGAGCGCACCAGATCGCCATCGGCGTCCCCCAGTTTGCTCGTTGAGCCTCACACGTTCGCCGCGAGCGCTACTGAAGGAGCGGGGTGTATGCAACCCGTCTTGACAGCCCGGCTTCCGGTCAAGCTTTGGCGTGATATTGCATGAAAGCCGGAATCGATCCCGCAACCCAGGAGAGCTCCCACGTGCCCATGCCAGAGGGATGGAATATGATGCGCGCCGCATGGATGCTTTGGCATGGCTTCCTGGTTCTCTACGCGGCCCTCTATCTTCTCGGAATCTTCCTGGTGCGCACATTCACCGCCAATGACAAACTGGCTCTTTCGCTGGCTGCAGCCCTATCGGTGATCTTCCTGATGGCCGCCCCGCGGGCTCAGGAACTGTTCCGGGACCGCCTATTAGCGTGGGTGCCAGGCCTTCGCCCCCAACCGCTGGAGTGGATGCGCGAACTCACCGAAGAGCTCCCCGCAGCACTTGACCCTCAAATGTTTATCGATTACCTGGAGCGGAATCTGATCCCGCGGCTCGGCTTGCGTCAAACGGCCATCTTCATCCGGCGAGGGGGTGCCCCGGAGACCCTCTATGCACGCGGTTTCGACGCGCAAACCTTGGAGGACCTGAGGGCCACGCTCTCGGCCTGGCTCTTGGCTCAGGATGGCACCGAGAGTGACACATCACATCCCCTCCAAATGGACCAAATCGCCGTGCCGTTGATGTTGCACGGCCGCCCGGTCGGAGCCTGGCTTATCGGCGGTAGCGATCTAGTCGCCGCTGACGAGAGCGAGTGGTATCCATTCCTGCGAGCGGTCGGCAGCCTGCTTGCCATCGCGGTCGAGAACGCCCGCTTGTTTTCGGCCGTTCAGGATGAACTCCGGCTTCGAACCGAGCAGGAGGCACAGCTCCGCATGCAAACCACCGCATTGCAGAGCGCTGCCAATGCCATTCTCATCGCCAATCGTGAGGGCCTCATCCAATGGGTGAACCCGGCCTTTGAGAAGCTTACCGGCTACAGCCTGGAAGAGGTGCGCGGCAAGACGCCGCGGATTCTCAAATCCGGAAGACAAGATCTGCAGTTCTACAGGGAGCTGTGGAACACTATCCTGGCGGGTGACGTCTGGCGGGGCAAGCTCATCAACCGCCGCAAGGATGGCAGTCTCTACGTCGAGGAACAGACAATCACTCCGGTGCTCGACGAGCAGGCGGAGATCCAGAGTTTCATCGCCATCAAGGAGGATGTCAGCGAGAGAGAACGAGCGCAGCGGGATATACGCGCCCTGAGGGAATTCAACGAGAGCGTCGTGGAGACTATCCGTGAGGGCATCGTGGCCAGCAACGCCGAGGGGATCATCACGTTCATGAATCCGGCTCTGGAAGAGTTGCTTGGATACCGCCGCGAAGAACTGGTCGGCGAGCACTCGCGGAAGATCTTCCCCGAGGATCAGCATCACATTCTCGAAGAAGCCGATGCCTTGCGAATGCGTGGGGAATCGAGCCGCTATATGGTTGACCTATTGCATCGGGATGGCACGCGTATCCCGGTCCTCATCAGCGGCAGCCCACGGTTTGAGGGGGAAGAGTTCGTGGGGACACTGGCGGCGGTCACGGACATGCGCGACCAGAAGAAGGTGGAAACGCAATTGCGGGAGGTCCTGGAGTTCAACGCCGGCATCGTCCAGCAGATGGCCGAGGGGATTGTCATCCAGGATGAGGAAGGGCGCTTCACTTTCGCCAACCCAGCAGCGCTGCAGATGCTCGGGTACTCGCTGGAGGAGTTGCTCGAGCTTCCTTGGACGGCCGTTATCCATCCGGGTGACCACGAAATCGTGCGCCAGGCGGACAGCCGCCGCCAGAGGGGCGAGGCCGATCGTTATGAAGCGCGTCTCATTCGCAAGGACGGTGGTATCATCCATGTGCTTGTCGCCGGCCGCCCACGCATGGTCGAAGGGCAATTCGCCGGGAGCTTGGCCGTATTCACGGATGTCACCGCGCAAAAGCAGGCCGCGGAGCAAATCCAGAAACAGATCGAGCACCTCCAAGCGCTTCGCTCCATCGACATTGCGATCGCCGGCTCCCTGGATATTAATGTCACTCTCGAAGTGCTTCTAAGCCAGGTCCTGGATCATCTACAAGTCGATGCTGGGGCGGTATTCCTGCTCGATCCCCATGAAAGCCGGCTGCGCTATGAGGCGGGCGCAGGATTCCGCGGTAGGGCGTTTCGAGAGGTTTCCATTCCGCTGACAGAGGGCCTGGTGGCACAGGCCGTCCGCTCGCGCAAGACCATCCCCTTCCTGAGCTTCGCCGATGAGCCCGATGCGATCCCGGATTTCCCGGCTATCCAGGAGGAGGGATTCACGGGGATGTGCCTGGCACCTCTCATCGCAAAGGGCAGAGTATTGGGCGTGTTGGCGGTCTTCACCCGGGGGCTTCGCGAGCTGGATGAGGCTTGGCCATCTTACTTGGAGGCGATGGCCGCCAGGGCGGCGATCGCCGTCGATAATGCCGCCATCTTCCGCGAGTTGAATGAATCGCATTTGCATCTATCACGGGCGCTCGACGAGGTGCTTATGGGATGGGCGAGGACCGTGGAATTGCGCAGCGGGGAGGGTGAAGGCCACACGGAGCGAGTTGTGCGCTTGAGCCTCCAGCTCGCCCGGCAATTGGGTATGCGCGGGGAGGAGTTGGTGCACCTCCGGCGCGGTGCCCTGCTCCACGACATCGGAAATCTGGCTCTGCCGGATGCGTTGCTGCGCAAGCCCAAGCCGCTCACCCCCAGCGAGCGGGCCCAGATCGAAGAGCATCCGGCCTTCGCCTATGCGATCCTATCCCCGATTGAATTCTTGCGCCCCGCGATCGACATTCCCTTCTGTCATCACGAACGCTGGGATGGCTCAGGCTACCCCCGGCATCTGCGCGGCGAGACCATCCCGCTGATCGCCCGCATCTTCGCCGTCGTGGATGTCTGGGCGGCGCTCACATCCGATCGACCCCACCGCGAGGCCTGGTCGGAGGAGAAGGCCTGCAACTATTTGAAGGAGCAGGCCGGGGTGCTGTTCGACCCCGAGGTGGTGGAAGTATTCCTGAAACAGCTCGGAACGACTCGCGCAAGCGATTGACCCAAAGCGGTGGTCACTCGCAGGGAAACATGCGCCCTACCGGAGAAGCCTAGAGAGCGCCGCTCTCCACGCCAAACGCATAGCCCCCATGGCCCAATCAAACCAGCCCTCTTCGCGGCTGCCTGCCGTCAGCGATCGGGACAGATGGGCAGTTGGGGGGTGTGGAGAAGCCCTTCGGCCCGGCGCGGCCAAGACATGCCCATCCGATAGCTGTCGGGGCCGATGCTGCGGCTGAACCACGATGCTCAAAGCCAAAGACAACTGCCTGCCGGTGAGTGCCCGGCGACCTGTATTGGGCGGCTCCATAGACTTCGGTCCAGGCGGAATTCATAATCGTGGGTGAAACCCCTCCAGCAAGCAGCGCAAGCCGCAGGCAGGCTGCGATCCTGCCACACGGGTGACATGGTGGCGCGCTGTGAATTGCGATCCCCGAGGGGCTCAACGATCTCAGCCATTGCGGCGCGCGAAACAGGGGCACGCCGTGCATGGACTCTCAATCCCTTGCGGGAATCTTGGAGCAATAGAAGATGACTGCGTGGAGCGGACGGGTTCCGACATTGGCCAGCATGCTCAGGGCCAACGATGAGGCGGTCTCCGCCGACTGGGCCTGGTTGGTCCACAACATGCCTGGCTCCAGCTACGGAGGACAGCCGCTGGATGATCTCCGGGCCTCCACATCACGCGGTCTGCGAGCCACCATCGAGGCTTTGCATACGGGCTTTGACCGGGCATTGGATTCCTATCTGAAGGAAATCAGCCTCTGCACCTCAACATGGGCTTCGAGATCGCCGAGGTCATCGAGGCTCTCCTGCTGTTTGAGGTCGCAGCGCTTCCGGTCGTGTGGCGCTCCTGCACTGCCGACTCGCCAAAGGGCCGCGAAATGACCGATTGCATCATGCGCTGTTCGCGCTGGATGGCCGGCCACTTTGGAGCCTTCTATGCGGGCGAGAGCAGCCAGCGCTTGATGCAGGAGCAGAGCGGCGTACGTTTCTGGTGCTCGAGGCGGTTCGAATCGCCAGCAGATCTCTTGATCTGCACGAGGTCTTGCGCCGCGTGCCACGCGACATCGTTGAGGCCGTTGGCGTGCGTCACTACGGCATTTATCATTGAACGAGGCGACTGGCTTGCTCATGCCGACGGAGAGTAGAGCAGCGCCCGAGAGCCTGCCCCTGGCGTTCGTGGAGAGCTTCCTTGGCAGATCGCCGGATCCGCGAGGGGATGGTTTCACGCGTGAGGTGCTCGACGTCATGCAGCCCGTCGTCTGCTGCGATGCCGAGACCGATCCGCGGGCGGACAAAGAACTGGTGCGCACACTGGTCCTCAGATCGATTCTGGCTGTGCCTCTCGTGGTTAGAAAGAGGCTACTGGGCGTGGCCATGGTGAGCACATTCGATGAATCCTTTGCTTTCGGCGAGGAGCAGATCTAACTTGCCTGGGGCATCGCCAACGCGATGGCCCTGACGGTCGAAAACGCGCGCTTCTACCATATGGAACAGGAGAGGCAGGAGCAGCTGCAAACCCTGCTGGACGCTGCCGCCGCGGTTAGCAGTTCACTCGATCTGGACGAGATGCTGCGGACGACGCTGGACCAGTTGGTGGTTCAGGTGGCCTACGCCAGCAAGCGCGGCGCCACGGCGGAGATCACCGAGCAGGTGGATCAGGCGCTGCGTCGGGGGGATTGAAGGTCGAAGTATCGCCCGTTGGTCAGGTGGAAGATCTGACCCCGCATCAAGCCCTCTGGATATGAAGGGATGAGAGCGCGGATGAGACGCTTTCTTTTCGTGGCGCCGTTAATCGCGCACGGCCTGGTGCACCTGCTCGGGTTCGTTGTGAACTGGCAACTGGCTAGCCTGGCTGAGATGCCCTATAAGACCACTCTGCTCGCCGGCGCCCTGGATGTGGGCGCCACAGGCATCCGCGCGGTGGGGTTGCTCTGGTTGCTGGGGGCCGTCGGATTCGTGGTCGCTGGCGGCGCAGTCTTCAACCTGCGCCCGTGGTGGCGATTATTCACTCTGGGGGCCACGCTCTTCTCGCTGGCCCTCTGCATTCTGGGCTGGCCGGATGCGCGCTTCGGCCTGCTGGTAAACCTGGCCATCCTGGCCTTTCTATTCATGGGACGGAGGCAGACATGGGGTTCAAGATTGTGTTCTTCGGCATAGGGTTGATCATCGTCATAGGCGCAGGAGCCCTGGCCTTCGGAGCTTTGCGCTGGCGGGGCCTGATTCGGTCGCTGGTGACGCAGCTCGACTCGGCCAGCGTGTCACCCCGCACGTCTTCCTACTCGCAATCCGAACTGGAGGGCCTGCCTGATCCGGTGCAGCGCTACTTTCGGGCGGTCCTGCGCGAGGGCCAGCCCATCGTCGTCCACGCCCGGCTGACGTGGAAGGGAGAATTCCTGATGCGTGAGGGCGAGAACGGCTGGCGCCCTTTTACAGCCACCCAATACTACGTCACATGCCGGCCGGGCTTTCTCTGGGACGCACGAATCCAGATGGCCCCCGGCCTGCCGGTGAATGTGTATGACGCCTACATCGCCGGTGCTGGCATGCTACAAGGGCAAGTTCTCGCATTGGTACGCGTGGTCCACATGGAGGCCACACCGGAGATGTCTGAGAGCGAGCTATTGCGGTATCTCGCCGAGGCGGTCTGGTACCCCACGGCACTGTTGCCCAGCCAGGGCGTGAGTTGGGAGCGAATTGACGGCTCCAGCGCCCGGGCGACGCTCACCGACGGTGATACGACCGTTTCGCTCGTCTTTCGCTTCAATGCGGATGGGGAGATCACGAACAGCTTTGCCGACTCCCGGCCGCGCGAGGTCAACGGGGAGTTGCATCCCACTCCCTGGGCCGGCAACTACGCGGACTACGCAGAACGGGATGGGATGCGGATTCCTATGCGCGGGGAGGTGGCGTGGCATCTGGAGAACCAACGGCTTCCCTACTGGCGCGGGCGCGTGCTTGATGCCACCTACGAATACGCGCAGCCCGTCAGAAGCCAATGAAATGCAGTTCCTGAGGCAACCATGAATCGCCAGAAGCTGCAATATGGTTCTCAATATGCTGTCCGTCGCGGCTCCATGCCGGCCGGTGAGGCTCCCTGGACCTATCACGCGTACGGGATGCTGCTCTGGCCGCGAGAATAGCCAAGTGGGGTGAGGCGCGGCCGATCCGGTCCCTTGAAGCGCATTGCCTGCAGTGATCTATCGGCTGAATGTCAACTTAATGGCAGTTGAGGCGCTCTGGATTCAGGTATTTATAGGCATCCGATTTGGTGAAAGGTGCGCCTAAGCATACTCAACAGGAATAAAGGAGCAGGAAAAAATGGGCCAGAATTTGGGCAAGGGAGAAAACTCCCGTGAGACGCCGCGTTACGCGGGTGCAGGGCTGGCCATCGGGGTCGCCATCGGCATGATCTTCGGCCTGATGCTGTTTGAGAACCTGGCGCTGGGTTCCGCCATCGGCGCTGGAGTGGGACTGGTGGTCGGCGCTGTGATAGATGCGCAAAGACGTCATGAGCCAGGTTCTGATGAGTAATCACACACGTTGCCTTCCCGAAAGCCGGGATTTGGGGCTTGCCGGACGGTCGAAGCATTCGGCAACGGCTAGAGGAAACTTTGCGAGGTGAAATCGTCACACGGAAGGGAGAATCATGACTAAGAATATGCTGGAGGTACGCAATCTGGTGAAACGCTACAACGGTTTCACTGCTGTGGACGACCTTTCCTTCGAGGTGTACGAGGGGGAGATCTTTGGCCTGCTGGGACCCAATGGGGCAGGGAAAACGACTACCATCCGCACCGTGATGGACATTTTCAAGCCCGACGCGGGCGCGGTGCAGGTCCTGGGGCAACCGCCCGGTGTGGCTAAGGGGCGCATCGGCTACTTGCCCGAGGAACGGGGCCTCTACCGGGATCTCAAGGTGTTGGACGTGCTGGTCTACCTGGCTGAACTGAAGGGCACGCCCCGCCCGGTCGCCCGCCAGCGCGCCCTGGCCTGGTTGGATCGGCTGGACCTGGCCGACTGGGCCAATCGCAAGGTCAGGGATCTGAGCCGGGGGATGCAGCAGAAGCTGCAGTTCGTGGCTGGCCTGGTGCACGACCCCGAATTGCTCATACTCGACGAGCCCTTCCAGGGCCTGGATCCGGTCAACGTGGAACTGCTCAAAGGGCTGATCCGCGAGTTGCAGGCGCAGGGCAAGACGGTGGTGCTGAGCGCCCACCAGATGAACCTGGTGGAGGCGCTGTGCGATCGCATCATGCTCATCCATCGAGGCCGGGCGGTGCTCTACGGCCCGCTGGACGAGATCAAGCGTCGCTATGCCCCTAACGCGGTGCGCCTGCGCACATCCGCCGCTATCCAGGGGCTGCCAGGTGTGGCCCGGACCGAGCAGCGCGATGGCGTCTTTACGCTCACCCTGGAGGGCACCACTCCCCAGGCAGTACTGCGGACGCTGGTGGAGCGGGATATCTCCGTGGAAGCCTTCGAGGTGGCTACAGCGCCGCTGGAGGAGATTTTCATCGCTGTGGTGAAGGAGGCAAGCGATGCATAAGGTGTGGACTATCGCCAGACACGAATACCTGGTCAACGTGCGCCGCACCGGCTTCATTGTTATGACGGCGCTGGTGCCGCTGCTGGGGGCATTGGGGCTGGTCGTGGCGTCATTCTTCGGCGGACAGGCCTCGGCCTTTTTCGAGCGCCAGTTCGCCCCCGAGCCGGAGCAAATCGGCGTGGTGGATCACCTGGGCGCTTTCACGCCCATCCTGCCAACCCACCAGGATCGCTACCACCTCTTCACCGACGAGCAGGCAGGACGGGCGGCTCTGAAGGCCGATAAGATCACCACCCTGCTGGTCATCCCTCAGGATTACGTAGAGAGCGGCCAAGTAATGGTCATTAGCAAGGGCGGTGGCTTAAGTGAGGCTGTGAGGGTTGATTCGGCCTCAATGCGGGCATTCTTCGTGAACCACCTGGTGCGGGATGAGGTAGGCCCGACCTTGCGCCAGCGGCTGGCGGACCCGATTGAGCCGGTGCTGGTCAGCCTGGAGGGTGAGGGCAAGCCTGGAGGAGGGCCGCTGAACGTTGCCCTCAACTTTATGGTGCCTTACTTCCTGGGTCTGCTGCTCGTCATGAGCATCCTCGTCTCCTCGGGTTACCTGCTGCGGGGTGT
>CAZBLT010000034.1:0-26998 GCA_964492745.1 uncultured Anaerolineaceae bacterium | reverse complement strand
TTAATTTCCTTGGCGGTCACCTGCGCCAGCTTGCCGGCCTCCAGCAGGGTGAGCGGTGGCAGGCGGGTGTCGCGCCTCATGGGACGCGCCGGGGCCGCATCTTCATAGGCCTCGACTCGGAACTGCTTGCGGTAGGCCCTCGGCAAGTTGCGAACCGAGCGAGTCCGCCGGACGGCTTCGGAGCTGGACCTCTGGGGAGGCTCGCGGCTGGGTCCGGATTCGGCCCGGGCGGGAGGCTCACGGAAGGGCGCCGCAGGCTCACGCAGCCCTGCCACTAGCAGGCCAATAAGCGGTTGAACGCCCAATGCGGCGCTGGGAAGAAGCAACGCGAGGAGCGCCAGCACGCTGCCCACGGAGCCGAGTAGGTCCCGGAGGAATCGAGCTGTGCCCCAGCCGACGATGCCCCCGCCATACCCGGACTCGGCCCGAACTAGGTCAAGCCCATCGATTATGGCAAGGAGAGCGAGCATGCAGAAGAGAGCCACTTCGAGGGCGATGACCTGGAGCCATGGCAACCTGATAGGAGAACCCTGGCGGTGGGCAAGAAGGATCACGCTTAGGCCAGCCGGGAGCAACGGAAGCAGAAAAGCGGCGTAGCCAAACCAGCGCCGCAAAAGCTCTGCGACAGGGTCGATCCAGCGGCCTTCGGTAAGACCCACGAGCCCCAAGATCAGGATCAGGGCTGTCAGGCCTGATAGGACTGCCACCACGTCCAGGAAGGCTGGGAAGTCCTCATTCAGGATGTTGAAGCCCGTCAGTCGCGGCTGACCGTTTCCTGGGACGCCTTGAGGATCCTGCTTGGCCATGCTGCGCGTCGACTCCTCGCCTGGAATCAGCCTGCCGGGCGCGCGATCCCGACGCCCGGCAAGCGAAATGCGGAGCGGCTTCTAAAGCAACGGATAGGCCTCAGAACGCTCAGCTTCTGACTCGTCTGTCGTTCCCTCATATTCAACCGGCGATTGGGCGACATTGCGCAAACTCAGGCCCAGCCGCCGGGCGGCGGCGTCGATATGGATGATGCGAACGCGCACCCGCTCACCCTCCTGCACCACGTTTCGCGGATGCAGGAAACTCCCATCCCCTAGCTCCGAGACATGGATGAGCCCTTCCAATCCCTCCTCAAGGCCGACAAAGGCTCCGAATTTCACGACGTTGGTGACCACGCCCTCAACAATTTGTCCCTCGGAGTACGTCTCCTCGACCTTCTCCCAGGGGTCAGGCAAGAGCTCCTTCAGACTCAACGCCACGCGATCCTGCTCCCGATCGACTGAGAGCACCTGGACCTCAAGCTCCTCTCCACAATGGACGACGTCGGATGGGTGGCGCACACGTCCCCAGGAGAGCTCGGAGACGTGGATAAGTCCCTCTACGCCACCCAGATCGATGAAGACACCAAAGCGCGTGATATTGGTCACTTTCCCGCGCACGCGGTCTCCAGCCTCCAAATTGGAGAGCAATTCCACCCTGCGCCCTGGCCCGGCCAGGGCTGCGCGCTGAGAAAAGACGAGCCGTCCCCGCTCAGGATCGAACTCAATTACCTTCAGGCAGAGCCGTTCGCCCACCAGGCTTTCGAGGCGCTCGACGCGGGCCATCTCGTCCATCATGGGGTCAATATCTGTCAGATGCGAGATGGGAACGAACCCCCGCAGATTCCGGGCCTCAACCAGCAGCCCGCCCCGGTTGTATCCGATAACCGGCAGCTCCACGACGTCATCCGCCTGGTAGAGGGATTGGGCCCACTGCCAATCCTCCGGGCTCCCCTGCCGCACACCTCGGCGCTCTTCCTCATCGAAGACCGGGCGCCGAGAGACGCTGGCTTGTTCCTCCTCCTCCATGATCGCGGCCCACCATGACTCATCCATCGCCGGTGGCTGCGATTCCCCCCATTCCTCCCTTGAACCTTCATCCATGATCTTGTCCTGACCTCTATCCAAGGCTCATTGCACGCATTAGAACCAGGTCGAAGGTTACCCTACTCCAGCCTCTTGGCAAGTTATGTCTTCTATTCGGATTTCACCTCCTCGGAAGAGGCTACCTGGCGCTCCATCTGTGCGATAGCCTCCGCCACGGCCTCAATGGCTATGCGCTGCTTGCGGTATAAGTCCGCCTCCGACATCGCCAGCTTCCGGGCTACATCCCGCACTTTGCGACCCTGGAGAAACTTCATCTCGAGGATATTGTACAGCATCCACTCGCCTGTTAGACGCCGTTCCCCTTCCGGCCGGACCTGCTCGATGGCGTTCCGCAGGATAGCCCGCAGCGCATTAACTGGGTTACCATCATGCTCGTCGATTGCGCGCTGCACCACCCGCAGGCCCAGCAATGGACTCCGTGTTAGCCGCGGGCCTCCCCAATAATGCCCCAGTGCATCCTTCACCAAGTTGGCGAGGTCTTCCTCCGTGCCGATGCCCTCCAGCGGGGCCACCAGGGCCTGCGCACCCGCATAGCGCGCTTCCGCCCGCATACGCTGGATGGCGTCCACCTGCGGCACGAGCCGATCTACGACCGCAAAGACCTCCTGCTGCAGCTTCTTTTCCGCCAGAGCGATGGTCGCCCGCTCCAGCAGCACTGCCAGGCGCTCCTGTTCTTCCAGGGAAAAATCCGGCCTATGGTTCCGAGCCCGCACGCCCATGAATCCGATGACCTCGGCAGGATTGGCGAGGCGCAGCGGAAGGATCCAGTAGATATCCCAACTGAAGACGGGTCCCAGGCGGTCGAATTCGACTTTGTCCTCCGTCACCAAGAGCGGCGGCAACTCCTTCTCCCCTCGCAGGGGATCCTCGGGGCCGACTGCAACCTCCATCTCCAGCCCCGACGATCCCACCACCGCCAGGAAGGCCGACTCGACCCCCAAGACATCGCAGATAGCGTTCAGCAGCGATTCTAGGAATTGCCGCAAGTCACCGGAGGTCAGCAGCTTCTCCTCCAGGGCCTGCAGACGGGCAACATCGCCGCGGTCTTCGCCATAGAAGAACCAGCGTTCGATGGGCCGCCGGATGAGTGTGATGAGGTATTGCAGCAGCAACAGAGAGGCCACCATGGCGAAGGGCACAGCGCGACTATTCTCATAGCCCAGCAGGACGCTAACCCGGTTCACGACGACCGTAATCGCCAAGACGGTCGAGGCGACCACCGGCCCTCGCAGAATCCATTGGAATAGCCGGCTCTTTACCACCCGATCGGGGATATCCACGCCGAAGTAGGCTACGGCATAGGCCATCAGCACCATCTGGATCGTCACAAAGGCGTTGATGATGATCTGGATGCCCCAGAACAGCATGGGAAAAGAGACGATGGCCCGGCCGCCAAGCATCAGGAATGGAAAGGAGCCCAACAGTGGACCGAGCGACCCAGCCATCAGGTAACGCATCCTGCGGCGGCTGGAGCGCGTAAGGCAGCGCTGATAGGCCCGGTAGAAGTTCAGGCTGGCAAAGCCGATGGTCACCAGCAGAAAAAGCGTAAACACGGGGAAGAGCGGACCCGGTGCCAGGTAAGGCACCGAGTCAGCCTGGGTCAGGCTCCCGGCGAGGGACCGCCCCATGGTCGCCGCGATGAGCGAGAGAGCTCCAAGGACATAGCTGAGCCATACGACCTTGGATCGCCGCCCCCGGGATGGCCGGCCGGTGGCTTCCAATAACGCATCCGAGAGCTGCAGGTAGGCCGCCGGAACAAAGCTGATGCCCACCCATTGCAGGCGCAGCCAGGTCTCGGTTTCGATCGTTAGGGCCGAGGTCGCCACGAGCACGTCGCCAAAGTAGGCGATAGTTACACAAGCCATCAGCACCGACAGGGCCCGTGCGACCCGCTCCCGCAAGTTAAACGTTAGCCCGTAGAGCAGCAGGGAAAAAGCCGTAATAGTGTTCCCCGCCGTCAGGATTTGATGCAGAACAAGCAGTGGCGCAACCATAGGATCTTGGAATTCAGGCCTCTAGAGCGGTTGGGCGAAGAAGAGAGCGATCTCCTGTTCCGGATAATACATGTCGCTGAACCCGGCGAAGGTAAAGCCGGCCTGCTGTGCGAGCCGGATGGCGGGGTAATTCTTGCTCTGCATCTCGAAGAAGAGATGTCTCATCCCGCGCTCCCGGCTCCACTCCAACGCCGCCAAGAGCAATTGCTTCCCAATTCCCTTCCCACGGTGCGGCAGATCGACGGTGAGATCGGTGATCCAGGCGGAATCTTCGGCCGGGCCGTAGACTAGCGCCACATAGCCCAGAGGGCCGCCCCCGCCTTCGGCCAGCAGGATGGCGGCCTTCTCCGTCCACTCATCCGCCAGCCGCTCCGGTTGGCGCGGATAGGGCACACGCATCGCTCGCGGCAATCGCACCTCCCGGAAGGAAGCCTGGATCTGCCCAGCTTCTCTCTGCAGTGAAAGCTGCCAGACATGATCGGTGCTGTAGCCATGATCCATGGCAATCAAAGCGGGGATGTCGCTGGAAACCGCTCTCCGGATCTCAACCTGAAGGACCATATTCACCCAACCATTCTACTTCTTGTGCTTCAGGGCACAACCTGCACCAGGATCTGGCACGGCAGGGGCGCGTTTCCCAACGTATCGGTCACGACCAATTGGATTGCGTATTGCCCAGGCGTGACCAGGCTCGTATCCCAGATACCCAGTTCGCCTTCCTCGGCCCCCTCCCCGGCCTCGCAGCCCTGCTCACAAACAGGACGATTTCCAGCTGAGATCGCCATCCATGTGCTCCCCGGCTTGAGATCATGGTACTCGAGTTTGTAGAAAGCGAAGCCTGGGATACTCGCAGCCCCTATGAAGCGCACTTCGCCGCGCAGGGTATCCCCGCTTGCCGGCGTGAGAATGGTCGCTTGCGGATTCTGGCATCCGGCCCCATCGATGGTTGAGACATCGAGCGGTGTCGGCGAGGCCAGAGCCTGCCCCGGCTCCAAGGTCGCCGGGCGCGGCGTCGCCAGCAAGGACACGGTCGGCATGGCGGTTGGACGGGAAGCGGCCGGGATGGCAGGGCTGACGAAAGTCGTCAGCAAGTAGGTAGCTATCAGGGCCGCGGCCAGCAGCGCGAACATCGCACCCGAACGGGTGAGGCGGGTAACGGCCCGCTCTCGCTCCAGTTCGAAGTTTGCTGCCTGAAGATCCCTGTAGGCGCGCAGGCCCAGGAGCATGTATATTGCGCACCCTGCCCCCACAATCAGGAAAAGCCAGGTTTGGTTTTGCTCGATGAATAGCAGGGCTTCTTCCATGCATACCAGACTCAGAGACTACCTAGAACCCCCGTGATGAGCCGAACAAGCCGCGGGACGATAACTTTCCCCGCCTCGAGAACTTCCTCATGGCTAGTGATGGTCTTGCCATCTAAGTTGGCCTTGTTGCTGATGCCCGATATGCCCAAGACCCGCATGCCGCCATGCCGTGCAACCGTAACCTCCGGCACAGTGGACATGCCCACAGCATCTACACCGATCATCCGCAGGAAACGCAAATCCGCGGGGGTCTCGAATGAGGGACCTGCCAGACAGATGTATACGCCCTCTTGCAGGGGGATATCTTGCTGCCTGGCGACTTCTCGGGCAAGGTCCTTCAGTTCAGGATCGTAGGCCTGGCTCATATCGGGGAAGCGCGGGCCGAAGGAATCCAGGTTAGGCCCGCGCAGAGGTGTGAGCCCAGCCATCCCGATGAAATTGATATGGTCAGTGATCAGCATCAATTCGCCCGGGGAGAATTGTGGATTCACGGCGCCGGCCGCGTTGGTCACAATCAGAATCTCAGCGCCCAGCCTCTGCATGACCCGCACAGGCAAGCCCAAGCTGGCTATAGAGTGACCTTCATAGTAATGGGCACGGCCCTGCAAGACGAAGACCCGCTGGCCCTCGAGCGTGCCGAAAACCAGCCGTCCCACATGCCCTTCCACGGTGGAGGCCGGCCAGCCTGGAACCTCCTTTGAATCCAACGCCACATGCCCTTCGACCGCCTCCGCCAATGGGCCCAGGCCTGAGCCTAGGATCATGCCGATCCTGGGTTGCAGGTCGGTGCGGGATCGAATGGCATCTACTGCCGCCTGAATATCCTTTTCTGTCAGAAACTCCGTGGGGTTCACTCCGTCTCCGCTCCTCGAGTTGCACGATGAATCCGGATCGCATTGGGGCTGGAAAGCCCAAGAAAGGTCTGCACCTCCCTGCGCGAGTGGCCGGCCTGCAGCAGGTCCCGCGCCCGGGTATGTCGCAGGGTTTGAGGAGACAGATCGTCGCCCAGATCGGCATCGGAGGCCCAGCGTTTGACCACCAGCCATAGGCCCTGGCGGCTTAGCCCGTTTCCCCGCTGGTTCAGAAAGAGCGTATGTTCGCCGGGCTGCTTGCTGAGTTGGGGCCTACTCTCACGCAGATAGCGTTTAAGCGGCTCCACGGAGCGCGGGATGGCGTAGGCCTCCACGCGCGCCGGCGGCTTGAGCAGGAGAGCCGCCTCGATGTTCAGGTCCCCGAGCTGAAGGTTCACGATCTCGGCCGCCCGGAAGGCGGTCTCATAGAGGACCGATAGAATGGCACCGTCACGTATGGCGCCCGCGCTCTTGCGTCGCATCGGGGCTTCCAGCAAGCGATCCAGCTCCTCAGGCGAAAGCGTGCGGGGCTCACTCCGGGGGTTGGAAGGCGCTCGCAAAACCTTTCGCAGAGTTTCCCCCCTTATGCCGCTGGCATGGCCAGCATATTCGAGATAGGAGCGTGCCGCGGCCAGCTTGCGGGAGATAGTCGCCGGGCGGTAGCCCTGCCTATGCAGCCATCCGACATAGGACTCGAGGACGGCCGCGTTCAATTCTTCTGGCGCGGCAACGCCCCGGGCTGCAAGGACACGCCGGAATTGGTCCAAGTCGGTTCGGTAGGCAAGGAGCGTGTTTTTCGCCGCTCCTCTTTCCACGCGCAAGCGCTCAAGGAATTGTTGGATACTGCGTTCCACGCAAGTGCCCCGGCTTTCGCTGGCCGTAACGAGGCCTCATTATACCATCGCACGCGAAACACTTACCATAACTGTACGCCCTCGCCTCAGCTCCCGCATGCGGTCGTCAGGAATCCCAGGCGCTGGACTTGTTCAAAGCCTCGATGGGGCCCGGCATAAGCTCCACATCCAGGGCACCCAGGTTGTCTCGGAGTTGCTCCAACCATCGCGGCCACGATCACCGCCGGGATGGCGGACCTATTCCAAGCCACCCATCCAATCCAGAAGGGGCTGCCCCTAACCTGTGGGGGGCAGCCCCTATCCATCAGCGCAAGCTGCGCATCTAGAGATCGGTGCAATAGGCAATGCCCACCGTTCCCGGCCCGGCATGTGTGCCCACGACCGGGCTGACTTCGGCCAGGAAGGTCTCGACGGGATTCAATCGCTCCGTCGCGGCTCCGAGCAACTCGCGCGCCTCGGCTTCGGCGGCCGCATGCAAGGCGGCCAGCCTTAAGTTCGGCTTCCCCCTTACTTGCTCTTCGAGGACCTCCAGCAGGCGAGCCTTGGCCTTCTTCTTTGTGCGTACTTTTTCGAAGGGCTCCACCCGCCCGCCCTCGATATGGAGCAACGGCTTGATATTCAGCGCGGTCCCGATAAACCTGGAAGCGCCCCCGATCCTGCCACCTCGATGAAGGAACTCGAGCGTGTCAACCACGAAATAGACCCCGGTGTGATCGGGGGCCTGCCTGGCGACGCGAACCACTTCCTCAAACGATCTTCCAGCTTCGGCCGCACGCGCAGCCGCGAGCACATGGAAGCCAAGTTCCATGGAGGTGGAGCGCGAATCCACCAGCTCAATGGTCGCGCCCTGGAACATCTCTTTGGCCTGGCGCGCGGATTGCAGCGTTCCCGAGAGCTTCTCCGAGATCACAATCACGACCATGGGGGTGCCCGCCTCGGCCAGGGGCTCGAAGATGCTGCGAAAGGCCGCCACTGTGGCCTGTGAGGTTGTGGGCATTACGCTGCTCTTGGAAAGCCGCTCATAGAATTCTGTAGGCTGAATGTCCACCCCATCCAGAAAGGATTCATCGCCCCAAATCAAGACCTGGGGGGCGACTTTGATATCGTAGGTATCGACGAGTTCTTTGGGAATATATGCGGTACTGTCGGTGATAATAGCTATGTCCACCATTCGCTGCCCTCCTCTGTCTGCTTTGCCGCCGTGGCGTTCCAGTAAGTTAGAACCCCTGGCAGCGTGCGAGGTTGCGGGGGCAGCTCACCGGCGGTTATGTAGCCATTCCAGCAGCTTTTCCAAGGACCATGTATTGAGAATCGCCTGCGCCGGGACCCAGCCGCGACGGGCTGTCATGACGCCGAAGCGTTGGTAGCCGAAATGTTCAGGATGATGCGCGTCGGTGTTGATCGCCAGCAGGCAGCCCAGCTCGACGGCACGTCGCGCGTGAGCATCCTTTAGGTCCAGGCGATCTGGATGGGCATTAATCTCAAGCGCCGTCCCATGCATGGCCGCAGCCCGCAACGCCTGTTCCACATCCAAATCCGCAGGATCCCGCCGGTTGATCAATCTGCCTGTTAGATGGCCGATGATGTCCACATGGGGGTTCTCGATCGCCCTGAGGATGCGATGCATGATGCGCCCGCGCTCCTGCTTAAGCGAGGAGTGCAGTGAGGCGATCACCAGATCAAGCCCTGCCAGCACTTCGTCGGGGAAATCCAAGCTGCCGTCCGCCAGGATCTCCACTTCAATGCCTTGCAGGATGCGAGGGCCCCGGCTCAGCCGTGCCTGTACAGCCTCGATCTCCTCGCGCTGCCTGCGCAGGTCCTCTACGTTTAGCCCGCCAGCGATACCCAGGCCCTTGGAGTGGTCGGAGATGACCAGGTATTCCATCCCCATGTCCATGGCCACCTGCGCCATCTCCAGGATGGAGGCTTTGCCATCGCTCCAGGTCGAGTGGGCATGCAGCTCGCCCCGAAGATCCGTGATCTCCACCAGTTCGGGCAAGCGGCCCTCCTTGGCAGCCTGGATCTCGCCACGGTCTTCCCGCAGTTCAGGCGGGATCCAGGGCAATCCCAAGGTCTCATAGACTTTGGCCTCTTCCCTGCAGAGGATCTCGCCTCCGTCTGTGCGCCTGAATCCATGCTCGGAGAGGGAGAGACCTTGAACGAGCGCCAATTCCCGCAACCGGACATTGTGGGCCTGCGATCCGGTGGCGTATTGCATTGCGCTACCCCACCGCGCCAGCGGATGGATCCAAATTTGGGCACGCAGTCCACCCTGCAACTCAAGGCTTGTCTTCGTTTCCCCTCGCGCTAGCACGCGAGTGATCCGGCCATAACCCAAGACCGCCTCGATGGCCTTTGAGGGGCTGTCGGAGGCCACCAGCAGGTCCAAGTCCCCGATCGTTTCACATCCTCTCCGCAGGCTGCCCGCCACCTCGGCGTGCAGGATGCCATCGCCGCGCTTCAGATATTCGAGCATGGCTTGGGCCGATTCCCACGCCTGGCTGAGCAAGATCCTGCCGGTCTCACGCCCGCGCAGCGCTTCGATGCCCGCCAGGATCTTGGCCTCAGAGCGAGGGCCCATTCCGCTCAATGACCGCAACTGCCCTGACTGAGCCGCCTGTTCCAGGGCGTCCAGGGAGGTAATCCCGAGCTCTTGCCAGAATTGGGCGGCCCGCTTTGGCCCAATCCCCTCGACCTTCAGCACATCAAGCAAGCCGGCAGGGACTTCGGCGGCTAGTTTCTCGTAGAATGCCAGCCTTCCTGTGCGCAGGAATTCGTCGATCTTCTTGGCGATGGCCTTGCCCACCCCGGGGAGGGCCTGCAATTCTCCGCGCTCCCAGATATCACGCACCTCTGGTCCCAATCCGCGCAGGGTATCTGACGCCCGGCGGTACGCCATCACGCGGTAGGCTGGCTCTCCCTTAATTTCCAGCAAGTTGGCTATGGCCTCAAAGGTATCGGCCAAATCTCGTTCGCTCATGGCTGCGTGGTCTCAGGGGCTTGCACCGCCAGGATCACCACTACTCGCCACTCGCTGCCATCGCCCATGAGCCCCACGCCAGCAAATCGGAAGGCCGGTTCCAACAGGAGCGTCCTATGTGCCGGATCCTGCCACCAGGCCTCGAGAGCCCGATCCGCCGCATCCTGCAGAGGGCCCTGGGTCTCATAGAGCAGCTCCGCGGCCGGGCCTGTGAATCCCTGCTCATCCAGGCGGGTTTCTAGAAGGTTTCCACCACTCAGAGGGTCCACATGTCCGAGGTATCCACGAACGGCCATATCCGTGGCGCGTTCGAAGGCCAAATCCGTCAACACCTCGTTCGCAAGCAGGGGCAGCGCGCCCGACTCTGCCCGCCTGGCATTGACGGCCAATAAAAGATGGTCTGAGGTTGCCAGCAGCGCGAGCTGGAGATCATGCGGGGCGTCGTGCCCCTCCACCAGTCTCCCCGACCGACAGCCCGCTGCACCGGCAAGGACCAGCAGCAGCAAGCAGCCCCGGAGCCACAGTTTCGCTTCTCGCATGGAAATTCTCGCGTCGATTATACACGCCTCGCCGACCGCCTAGCGGGAAGCGCGAGTCGCCTCAACTATTGTCGCGCCAGGCAGCCTATGCTAAGCTTGGTGCTATCGTAGCATTCGCAGATGGCATGGACGACGTATCCGCCCTCAAACCCTATGTAGTGTATCTGGTCGAGCGCCACCCGCTGGAGCGCATCGAAACCGGCCCGTTCTTCCGCTGGCTGCACTTCGACAACGACTTCAAGAAGCAGCTTGAGGACCTCATTGGCCCCCACAACCCGGAAAAGCTTACCATGCTTGTGGATGAGCAGCCTGCTGGCAGGGCCTGGGACCTCCTCCTGGAGAGCCTGCTCGAAGAGCAAATCGAATTAGTCATCACTCACCTCGCTCCGCTCACGCCTGCGCAGCGCCAGCAGCTTATTGGTGTGTGCGCTCAGGCCAGCGCCCAACTCATCACGCCGGCTGATGCCGGACGGAACCGCACCCGCACCGGCTTCACAAGCACGAGCTAGCCCGTTCTCCTCGCGCACCACACTTAGGAGGATCCTTTGCCGTTTGAGATCGTCGGCAATTTGCATGTGCACACCTGGTACTCCGATGGGGAGGGCAGCCATGAAGACATCCTTCGCGCCGCACTGGATGCCGGCCTGGATTTCATCGTCGTGACCGATCACAACGTCTGGGTCGAGGGCCTGGACGGCTACTACTATCGAGGCGACGACCGCGTGCTGCTGCTCATCGGCGAGGAGGTGCACGACCAAGGACGGCATCCCCAGAAGAACCACTTGCTGGCCTATGGAGCCCAGGCCGAGCTCGCTCCGGAAGCCGCCGACCCGCGCCGCCTGGTCACAACGATCCTTGAGAGGGGCGGGTTGGCCTTCCTTGCTCACCCACATGATCCCGAAGCCCCCATCTTCGACCAGCCAGATCTCTCCTGGGTGGATTGGGACATCCAGGACTTCACCGGCCTTGAGCTCTGGAATTTCATGAGCGAGTTCAAGTCGCGCCTCCGCTCCCTCCCGGCCGCCATCTTCTATGCCTATAATCCAGGCCTGATCGGTCAAGGCCCATTCCCCCAGGTCTTGAAGCGTTGGGATCAGCTCCTCGCCGAAGGCCGCCGGGTAGTGGCCATTGGGGGAACCGACGCCCATGCCACTCACATCCGGCTGGGCCCTCTCGAGCGGATTATCTTTCCCTATGCTTTTCTATTTCGCACCGTAAATACCCACGTGCTGCTGGAGAAGCCCTTGCTCGGTGATCCAGACCAAGACCGGCGGCGCCTTTTCGAAGCCCTCCGAGCCGGCGCGTGTTTCGTAGGCTATGACCTCCCGGCCCCCACTCGGGGCTTCCGATTCAGCGCCCATGGTGAGCGGGGCGAGGCTGGCATGGGGGGCACCCTTCCCCTCGGCCTAGGCGTCACCCTGAAGATCCATCTCCCAAGCCCAGCCGAAATCCGCCTACTGAGAAATGGCAGACTCGTGCGGATTTGGGAGGAGGAGCAATCGGTGGTACACACTGTCCGCGAGCCTGGCGCCTACCGGGTGGAGGCCCATCGCCATTACAGGGGCCGCGTTCGGGGCTGGATCTACAGCAATCCCATCCATCTGCAAGGGGCCTGAGTCGCTTGCGGCCAGAGCGCAGCCCGAAACCCAAGTGATATAATCCCAGAACATTTGAGCGAAACACCAGGTGAAGCCATGCAGCCTTTCCGGCTCTATGCACCCTATCAGCCAACAGGCGATCAGCCGGAAGCGATCGAGAAGCTGGTGGACGGACTGGAACGCGGCGACCGGCATCAGGTCCTGCTCGGAGCCACCGGCACCGGCAAGACCTTCACGATCGCCAACGTCGTGGCCCGCACCCAACGGCCAACGCTTGTGCTGGCTCATAATAAAACCCTGGCTGCCCAACTCTATGCCGAGTTCAAATCCTTCTTCCCCGAAAACGCCGTCGAATACTTCGTCTCCTACTATGACTACTACCAGCCTGAGGCCTATGTTCCCAAGCATGATCTCTACATCGAGAAGGAGACGGATATCAACGAGGAGATCGACCGGCTCCGATTGTCGGCGACCACATCCCTGTTGTCTCGCCGGGATGTCATCGTGGTCGCCTCGGTGTCGAGCATCTATGGCATCGGCAACCCGGAGGCCTATGGCCGCGTGGTCTTGCGTTTGAGGGTTGGTGACCGCTACCGCCGCGATACCATCTTGCGGCAGTTGGTCGAGAGTCATTATGACCGCAACGACCTCGAGCTGCGCCCTGGCACCTTCCGTGTGCGGGGCGATACCCTGGAGGTCATCCCTGCTTATGAGGAGCAAGGACTACGCCTGAGTTTCTTTGGCGACGAGCTCGAGCGAATCACGCTCTTCGATCCGCTCACCGGGGAATTGCTCGGCGACCGCCAGGCCGTAAGCATCTACCCCGCCAAGCACTTCATCACCGACGAGGAGAAGCTCCAGGCAGCCATACGGGATATCCAGGCGGAGCTGGAAGAGCGCCTGGCCTACCTTCGTTCGCACGATAAGCTGCTCGAGGCCCAGCGGCTGGAGCAACGTACGCTCTACGATCTGGAGATGCTGCGTGAGGTGGGCTATTGTGCCGGGATCGAAAACTACTCCCGCCACCTCGACCAGCGCCCGCCCGGCTCGCCGCCTTGGACCCTAATGGACTACTTCCCACCCGATTTCCTGCTGGTCGTCGATGAGAGCCATATGACCATCCCGCAGGTTCGGGGAATGTATGCAGGAGACCGGTCCCGCAAGGAGACCTTGGTCGAGTATGGCTTCCGGCTGCCCTCCGCGCTGGACAACCGTCCTCTCTCCTTCGATGAGTTCGAATCCCGCATCCACCAGGTGATCTACACCTCCGCCACGCCAGGCCCCTACGAACTTGAGCATGCCACGCAAGTGGTGGAGCAAATCATCCGCCCCACCGGCTTGATCGATCCGGATGTGGAGGTTCGTCCTGTAACGGGGCAGGTCGACGATCTGGTGGCGGAGATACGGCAGCGCGTGGAGGTGGGAGAGCGCGCCCTGGTCACCACCTTGACCAAGCGCATGGCCGAAGACCTCTCCGATTATCTGTTGGAGCTCGGCATCAAAGTGCATTACCTCCACTCAGAGATCGACACTATCGAGCGCGTCGAAATCTTGCGCGACCTTCGCCTGGGTGTTTTTGACGTCGTTGTGGGCATCAACCTGCTGCGCGAGGGGCTCGATCTCCCCGAAGTGTCCCTGGTCGCCATTCTGGATGCGGACAAGGAGGGCTTCCTTCGCTCCGACACGGCGCTCATACAAACCATCGGCCGCGCCGCCCGCCATCTCAATGGAAAGGTCATCATGTACGCCGACCACCTGACCGATTCGATGCGCCGCGCCATCGAGGAGACCGAGCGGCGCCGCGCCAAGCAGATCGCCTACAACCAGGCACACGGGATCGAACCCGCCAGCATCGTGAAGGAAATCCGCGATCTAACCGACCAGGTCGCTGCCCGGACCGTTGCGGAGGAAGCGGGCGAGTATCGGCCGCTCACGCCGGCGAGCTTGCCGAAGGACGAACTGCAGCGGTTGATCTTGGAGCTGGAAAAGCAAATGCAACGCGCCGCCGAGGCGCTGGAATTCGAGAAAGCCGCCGCGCTGCGGGATCAGATTTTCGAACTACGGGCCGCCCTGGTCGAGAAGGAGGATCTACCTCCATGGCGGCGGGCCAAGGCTCTCGCCGCCGCCGAAGCCTCGCTTGCCTCCGATACATCGGCATCGACGAATTAGAGCCTTCTCGCGAGGTGATCTTGCAAGCGGCGCAACCTTCCCAGGGCGGCGTCCATTGCAGACCGATCTCCGCGGCCCAAGGCCCCTTTAACGCACATGGCCGCCGGAAAGGCGACCAAGGCGGAGGGATAACGGGCGGAGGTTGCCCGTGTAAAGGTACGCCTGCATTATCCCAAGAAATCTTGGGTTTGTGGGATCTTTGAAAGCTGCCTGTAAGGTGGGATTTCTGAGCCGGTTGGGATTAGAAGCCCATGGCTTGAAGCATAGCCGGCAAGGCACCGAGATGCGAGATTGCCGCGTCATGCTTGGGCAGGCTGGAGGGACAGGGTTTTCGCTCTGGATTGAACCATACGGTCCGGCAGCCCGCTTCCGCGGGCACTTCCACATCAGGATGGTAGCTATCGCCAACCATGAGCAGCTCCGGAGGATGCAGCCCCAGCATTTCAAGCAAGGCCCGGTAGAACTCGGGTGAATCCTTCCGATGGCCTGAATGTTTCGCAGTGTAGATCAACTCGAAGAACCCGTCGATGCCAACCCGGGCAAGGGCCTTTTCCACCTCGGCTGGCCCAGAATCCATCGCATTCGTGGCAAGTATCAGACGATAATGCGGCCTGAGTCTCTCCAAAGTCTCTGCCGCGCCCGGGATCGCCTCGACTTTGGGCCAGTTCACCATGGGGCCTTCATACTCGGGGAAGACACGCATGATGGTGTTGCCCCAGTCAAAGGCTACGGCTGTGATAGAAGTCCTGATCATCCCTGGAACTCGTTCCCGCCCTATGGGCCCATCTCAGCGAGAGGTCGGCTCGCCCAACCAAGATGGATCTCTCTGGCCTTCAAGACGACTCAAGGGCCAGAATGCCCGTAAGATTGCTCCTGATTCTCCGCCCCACCTAACTGGGAGGAAGCCCTTCATCGAAGGAATAGTACATCGTTTGAAAGGGCATCCGGAACTCGATCACATCTTCCATCACCTGCTCAGGGGCTTCATCCTCGACAAGAATGCGCCCGATGAAGTCTGCGATCGCTTCCATCTCGGCCTCTTTCATGCCAAGGCGGGTGACTTCGATGGTCCCCATACGCAGCCCCCCAGGGTGATCCCAATCCTCAGCGCGGTCCGCGGGGATGAGGTTTTTATTCGCGATAATGTTGGCCCTTTCCAGCTTCTGGGCCACCTCCTGGCCCCCGCCGAAGCGCCTTACGTCCGCAATCGCTTGGTGGGTTTGTGTATATCCCTTGTGCGCCGCGAGCATCGGCACCCCTCTTCCATCCAGAGCCCGTGCAAGCGCTTGCGCATTCGCCACGATTTGGCGCATGTACGCCTCACCGAAGGCGAGGAATTCTGCGGCTGCCATCGCCAAGGCAGCGACACGATTCACCTGATGCGTGGCGATCAGCACGGGAAAGATGGCGAAAGAAAGTGCCTCGGTGAGGCCTTCATCATCCCAGACGATGATCCCACTTTGCGGGCCGCTGAAGGTCTTACCAGCAGACCCTGTCATGACGGCGGCGCCCTCCCGGAGCGGATCCTGGAATAATCCGGCCGCGATTAGGCCCAATTGGTGCGCTCCGTCGAAATAGATCTTCCCTCCCCAATCAGCCACGATCTCGGCCATTTCCACGATGGGGAACGGGAAGAGTGTCATGGTTGCGCCAAGCGCGACGAGCTTCGGCCGAACAAGCGCCCCAGTCTTTCTGAAGAGCTCCAGGTCTACTTCGAGTTCATTTGGGTCGAAGGGAACATCCACTACTCTCAGCCCCCGCACTCCAGCGGGGCCATCGGGGCGATTCGAGGAATGGCCGCCCACAGGCTTGGGTATGCTCATAATGATATCGCCTGGCTGCGTAAGCGCCGTGTAGACCGTCAGGTTTCCCAGCATGCCCGAGAGGAGCCTATGATCCGCGTACTTACAACGGAATACCTTCTTCAGGAGTTCGACGCATAGCGCCTCGATTTCATCGATGTAGCGCGTTCCCACAAACCAGCGGTTTTCCTGGCCGATGTGTCCCTCCGCCGCCCGGATGCCCACCTCTGCAGCCAGCAGTGCGCGCACTGAGGAGCTAGTCGGCGCTTCCGGTGCCAGCAGGTTGATGCAGCGCTCTCCCCGCCACTCCCGGTTCCTGTCCACGGCATCCTGCAATGCTCTGCCCATCGCCTGCGGATTCCCGCATGCCTCAAGGATGGCCTGGGCATTCTCCAAGGCCTGCTTATCATGTGAAGGCTGCATGCTGCCCCTCCTTTCGAGACCGGCCGAGGATATACAGGATTTCCGCTTGCGCGCAAGCCCGGCGAGGAGTTCCGGATCAGCCTCACCCGGATGGCTAAACTGCGACAACGCCTGCACGGCGTGATTGCCTGTTGCTAGATTTCCGCATACACTCGACCTAACCGCGATCTGCCTTGGGGGAAATCATGAGACTTTGGGTACCGGTCCTGCTCAGCCTGGCGATGTCCGCATGCACAGCCGCACCCAAGACTATCGTCGTGATCGTCACCGCCACCCGCCCACCTCCGACTCAGACCAATCCCCCGCCATCTCCAACCGCCTCGCCTATACCCGTCCCCTCCATCACGCCCACTCCCAAGCCGTCTAAGACGCCAACGCCCAGCCTGCCGCCTTTCGACATCCATTCGGTCGAGCAGGCACTACGCGATGCTGGTTACAGGCGCTATCCCATGAGTGCGGGCGACGGGACCGAGGGCTTCCAGTGGGCAAGGGAGAATCCCTATGAACCCATCTTCACCTGGGAGGACGGCAGCCTTGAGATCCAGGTTCTCCACCGTCAGCCCCGCATGGACCAGCTGCAACGATTGGAACTAAGATTCAATGTCCTCGACCAAGCCATCGCCAGTGAATTCATGGATCGCCTGCGAGCGGCAAATCTGCTCTACAACGAAACTGTGAAGGATAACGTGAGCGGCCAGCCGGCCGATAGCACTGCCTTCGGCGACGACTGGAACACCCGTATCGCTGAATACTATCCCGAAATCCTGACCATCGGCCCCTATGATGTCAAGTTCTCACTCTGGTGGTGGCAGTCGACCTGCCCGCCGGGGTATATCTGCTGGTATGAGAACTTTCCCGGGCTCGAGTTTACCGGGGATTCATCCCTTATTTTCTATACGATTTCTATCGTGCCCGGCTCACTCCGCGCCCCGCTCGGCCCCTCGTCGTAGGCCGCCGCGGCATGGCCTCCCTGCCCCAGCCGACCCTGGAAAGGATCCTCTTGACGCCTTCCCTGGCGTGATGGGGTTCGATTTCACCATCCGGAGACTCCTCTCCTCAGCCGACCGCCCATCATCCCGGCGCCAGCAAGAGTCTTTGGAGGACAGAAGCGCTTCCCAAGACCGCCGCCGGAATCCATGATCAATTCTTTATCTAGGATGCATCTCGAACTCTGGCCCGGCCTGAGTGCCTAGGATCGGCTCAAGGGCCAAGGTCCGATCAGGCCGCAGAGGAAAAGAAGGCCTGGCGCGGAAGGCGCTCCCGGCAGGATTCGAACCTGCGACCTTGGGCTTAGAAGGCCCCTGCTCTATTCCACTGAGCTACGGGAGCTTGGGGATGATTGTATTCCAAAGGCTCGCGGGGATCAATCGGAGAGAATCGGCCGAATGCCCTTATAGACCCGCGGCCCGGAGAGAGTCCGCAGGATCATGCGTGCCGGCCGGCCCAGGCGTTCACCCAGCTCAACCGGGGTCAGCGGGGTGTTGCCGTTGGCCAGGAAAACGCGGAAGACGGCATTCACCAGCGTGGTCTGTGGCGTCAGGTAATCCGGCTGCTGGGAACAGTGGGTGATCAGCGTGTGTTGGATTCCGAGCACACGTGTCACTTCGCCGGTCTCTGGATTCACCGTGTCCACCAGCGCATCGGCGCCCACATCGGCGTAGGCTTCCTGATGCTCAGGGCATAAGTGGCTGCGCAGGTAGACGTCCAGTTCGCGGCCGGCGCGCTTCCACCATTCATAGTCGATGTGGAACTTGGTATCCAGCGTGGGACGCACGAGTGTGCGCGGCTTCGGGGCGTCTGGACTCATTCTCCCCCGCTCCAGGCTGAGGCTTCAAAACGCCAGTAAAGATCGCCCACATGGACGAAGTAGGGGTGGCTTATCAGCTCAGCGAACACCGCCGCCGGCGGCTGCCGCTCGATCACGTTCACGGCAGCGTAAAGCGTCTGGGCATGCACCGCGCTCTGGGGCGTCAACTTAGCGAGTTCGCGGAAGACATGCGCCACGGTCCTTTCAAGCGGAACGTCTTTGCGCTTGCGCTTCATCCAGGCCTCATCCAGCGCCTGGGTATCGACCACGCCCACAACCATCAGATCATCGTAGGCCGTCCCCACCGGCTGCTTGAGCATGGTGAAGATGACCTCTCCGCGATCGTCAACTGCGGCGGTGCGGATCCAATCATTTCGCATCCGGCGGTCGCGGGTTTCGATCACCACCTCACCGGGCGCTTCGCCCGGGCGGATCGTCACCAACCCCCCGACCGGCACAGCGTATTGCCGGTACCAGTCCTCCAGGCCAATCACGTAGCCTTTCTCCCGCACCACCCAGCCAGGGAAGCGCTCGCCGCTGTGCGCATCCACCAAAATGAAACGGATACGTGGGGCCTCATAGGCTGTAGGAAACAGCGGCTTGAGTCGGGGAGAGAGCGGCAGGCTGCCTACTCGCCAGTGTGGGAAGATTAGGGAAATGGTCACCTCATCGGAAGGCTCCACAGGGCCTCCCTGCAGCGCCCATTCATCATCGAGGCGCGCCTCGAGTGCCTGCAGCTCCTCCGTCAATATCGAGCGGTCCGGGATCTCGCCCTGCCATTCGAGTCGGGGCGGGGTGAACTGAACCTCTGGCGGCTCCAGCCGCCGCAGATACCAAAGCACCTGCCCCGCCGGCCCGACCTCATCGAAGCGCTCATCCTCTTGCAAGGCATAATCCAACGAAAATTCTGCAAGTTGAGGTGAAAGATTGGACGGAAGTTCGATCGTTTCGAGGAGATCCTTCGTGGGCAGCGGGCCGCCGCCCGCGACGTCCAAGACCGCTTCGGCCAGGTTCAGATGACCCTCATTAATCTCCGCCACCAGCGCCCGCGGGAACCAGCGGCCAGCGATGCGCACGGTATCCTGATTCTCTTCAAGCCGGGCCTCAAGCAACTCTTCTATTCGAGGGCCGAAGCGCTCGATGACCTTCTGCGGAGTATCGAGCTGCCTCTCCTCCAGATCCGGCGCCGGCGGGGCATTCAGCGCATGATCCTCGAGCCTGGCCGCAAATTCCCGCCGGTCCCCATCGCCTTCGAACTCAATCTGAATGACGTCGAATTCACCCAGGTCGGGGTTCTCGCCCGGCCGGACGCCCACGACTTTGCCAATGCGCCCTCCCAATGCCGGGAAAGCCAGGGTCTGCCCCACCTCATAGGATTCCTTGGGCAGATAACTTGCATATTCCGCTTCGGCGGCAGCTTGCGCTTCCTGTTCCAGGCGCTTGAGGCGCTGTGCCACGAGCTCCTCAGCCATTTCGGCCGTGGTCAGTGGCACCTCACGATCGAGGAGCAGGTTTAGAATGAAGTCTACATCCGACCCATCAATGTCGAATTGGGCCCAATAGGCTTCCGGCGAAACGGTGGTGGCTGTCGGCATCATAAAAGCAAATACATGGCTTGATTTGGGGAAATCAGAGCCATTATACTACATGCGAGAGGGGTGTCACCATGGAAGATGCCTTTGTGGTTGCCGATACAGTCTCGGGAAGGATCGAAGGCGAAATCGTGCGCAGCATGCTCAAAGCCCACGGGATTCAGGCCTTGCTCTCCGGCGAAGGCGCGGCCGCGGCGATCGGGCTTAATGTGGGCCGTCTGGCACGAGTGGACGTGCTGGTCCCTCGGAAGCAATTGGAGCAGGCCGCGACTATCCTGGCAGACTACTACGCTGGACGGCTTGCAGGCGAGGATGAAAACGGCTGATCCCGGACCCAACGCGGGGAGCGCTCATGGGTAACCAACCAGAACCCAGGATAGCGGTTCAACCGGCACACCCCCGACCCAGATTTCCCAATGCAAATGTGGACCTGTGACGCGGCCAGTGCTCCCCACCTTTCCGATGACTTGGCCGCGTTCAACCCACTCACCTTCTGAAACGTAGATCTCCGCCTGGTGCAAGTAGCCCGAATACACACCCCAGCCGTGATCGATATAGGTGGCGTTGCCACGCACGGTCAAAGGGCCCGCAAATACGACCCTCCCGTTTGCCGGGGCGTAGATCGGAGTATCACGGCCGTAGAAATCAACCCCTGCATGATAGGAGAGGTAGGCCCCATTGTTGTAGCTCCGGCGGGTGCCAAAGAGCGCCACAAACTCCTCGGTGTAGTAGCGAGAAGGGTAATCAAACGGGCCTTGCCAATATTTCTCGGGGGTTACCGGAGCAAGCAAATCGGAGATCAGCTCCTCTTCGGGTTCGATCACGTCGAGGTCGATCGTCTCCGGTGGCACGCCGTTCAAGACCCGGAAGGGATACCCGCCTTCCTCGAGAAGCAGCGGCTGGCGAAATGCATATAGGATCTCGCCGCTGGCGGTATCTATGAATCGAAGACTTAGGGGCACCAGGCCGGGTTCTGCCATCGCATGCACGCCCTGGAGAGAAACGAAGCTACCATCATCATCCGGGAAGAAGGCCAGCGCCCGCTCTCCCAGCTCACCCTCCACCGACAGCCCTGGTGCCTGGACGCGGAATACGGTGGTGAGGCCCTGCACGAGCGGCAAGGGGCTGATGGCAACGTCCTGGATGGGCGCTGGAAAGACCGCAGTCGTATCAGCAGGCGCTGCATCCAACAGCGGCTCTCCGGCGATCGCCCAGCGTTCAAAGAGGCCGCCCCCTATAGGCATAAAGCCCCATGGAGATCGCCCCAAGCGGGCTGCCAGTTCGAGGCTTGTCTCGCCAGGCTTGGGAAGCACCACCCTTCCTGGCAGAGGTCCCGCCTGGTCATCTTCACTTTCGAGGACAACCAGCGCCTGCCCTGCATAGATAGCATCCGGACGGGAGATGCGATTCAGACGCGCAAGCGTATCTGCATCCAGCCCGAACTCCATGGCAGCCAACTCGAAGCGCTCTCCCACTTGCACCTCTTCGAATCTCAGCCGCCCCTCCAGGCCCTCAAACCCCGGTATGATCAGCTCCATTCCGGGTGTGATACGCGAGGGGTCCGCGATCCCATTTCTAGCTGCCAGGTCTTCGACGCTTGCGCCCAGTCGCCGGGCGATTTGGGATAGCGTATCCCCTGGCTGGACGATGTACACCGGCCCCTCGCCCTGCGCCCATCCGCTGGCCAAAGGGACGGCCAGCAAGAGCACCCATGTCAGCAGCGCGAGGCTATGAATGCGAACTTGTTTCGAATGATAGTTCATCGCCAAGGGTCAATTCTTCGTTCATCGAGGGCGGACCTTCCAGAATATACCTCGCCGCAGCGCGCGGCGCATAGAGGCGCCAGGGCCTCGCCAATTGGAGATCCACCACTCGAAGTTCGTTGTCCAACCATGCAACGCCGAGCGTCATGAAGACAAACCACATGTGAATCGCGGCGCTTATTCGTCCTTCCCGCGAATCCACAAGCAGCAGCCCCTCGCCCTCCGCCAGCCGTCTGCGAAACATCAGGCCTTTCAGACGACAGGTGTATGAGCTGCACCAGCGAGCGCGCAGCAGGCGCTTGGGGCCTCGGCTCTGGCGCCAGACTTCAACCCACGCATCCATTCCAGACTCCCCAGAAATAAACAGGGGGCGGCAGCGGCCGCCCCGGTTTGCCAGCTCCGGTTATCCTAACCCACGTGGCCCAGGATCTTCTCCACACTTTCCAGCAACTCCTGGGGGCCAAAGGGCTTGGTAATGTAGTCATCGACCTTGGCGATGTGCAACCCTAGGACCTTATCGATGGATTGGGCCTTGGCCGTCACGACCACCACAGGGATTTCCCGCAATGACTCATCGGCCTTCATTTGCTGGTAGACCTCCCAGCCATCCATATCGGGCATCATTAGATCCAGCAGGACGAGGTCGGGCCGCTCCTTGCGCACGGTCTCGAGCCCTTCAATGCCACCGTTTGCGCCAATGACCTCGAAGCCCTTGCGGCCAAGGATGAGACGGACGAGGTCGATCATCTCGGGCTCGTCCTCGATGCATACCACGCGTTTGGACTGCTCCGCCATCCGTTCTCCTTCATCGCCTCGCAGGAAGGTCTCACGTAGTGTAGCACAACCATCCCAATGCGCAACCAGCCTCTGCTCCTAGCGAGGCCGGTTGGGGTTTCTGACAGTTAAGAATAGTCAGGGGCCTGGGAAGCATGCGGGGCAGGGCCTTCTGCTCCTTTGCCCTGACAATGCCTTGCCTTAGATCTGTACCTGCGCCTCCGATGAAGGTGGTTGCTCCCTGCGCAAGAGATCCTGGCGGATGGATGCCAGCCGATAGATCTCGCTGACATCCCTTGTAGTCAGAATGCCTAGAAAGCGGTCACCCTGGACAACGGGCAGCGCATCCAGCTTCGCCTCTGCCAAGCGCTGTTGGGCGTCGATGAGCTCATCCGAGGGGTTCAGCGCTATGACAGTGCGCTCCATGACATCACCCACGCGGGCATCGGGCCTTCGCTTGTTCAAAGCTTCGATCAAGCGCGCATGCGTGAGCATACCGATCAAGGAGTCGCCATCGCAAATCGGAAAATCCGACTGGAATGAATTCAGCGTCAGATCGATAGCATCCTTCAGTGGCTGATCTGGCGCGAGCACCTTGGCCCCGCGAGAGAAGGCCTGCTCGACGGTCAACCCGCTGAGGATGCTGCGAGCTGCGACGAGCTGACGCTCCTGGCTGGCACCGGAATGGACAAAGAGGGCGATCAGGACCCAGAAGAAATCCCCTCGCAGGAAACCCGCGATGCCCATCACCCAGGCCAAAGCTTGCCCGATCCCGGCGGCCAGGTCGGTGGCCCTTGGGTATGGAAGCCTTGTTGCGAGAGCGGCTCTGAGAATGCGTCCACCATCCATGGGGAAAGCCGGGATGAGATTGAAGACCGCCAGCAAGAGGTTGGAGGCAAAGATGTATGCGAAAAGCCCGGCCAGACTGACCCGGCTCATGTCTCCCAACAAAGCAGGCAAGCGAGAAATCTCCGTCGACCATCCGGCCAAAGCTGCGATCACACCGAAGATGAGCGCCAGGCCAAAGTTCACCGCCGGGCCGGCGATCGCGATGACAAACTCCTGAGAGGGCTTTTCTGGAATGCGCGCAAGCTGCGCAACGCCGCCCAGTGGCAAGAGGACGATCTGCTTGACCTCCACACCATAATACTGGGCGGCCACGCTATGACCTAGCTCGTGCAGCACCACGATGACGAATAGTAATATCGTGGTGAGGACTCCGAAGACCGCGCCGCTCATGCCGCCGTGGGCCAGCACGCCGAATTGGAGCGCCGCCCAAACCAGGATCAGCGGAAACGTCAGGTGCATGCGCACAGCGATCCCGCGCACGCTAAACAATCGAATGGATTGATCCATATTATGGGCCTCACAGAACCTTGTGCTGGGAAATAGTATATCAGAGCGACGCGTGAGCTCAGCGCTACTCTTCCAGCAGGTGAAGCTGCGGCAGCCAGGGATGGTAGAAATTCTGGGGAAGAACGGGGCTCCAGGGATCGAGGTACCCCGCCGCGTGTATCTCCATCGCAAGCTCGTGGCCTACGAACCGAATATGCCAAGGTTCGTAGATGTACTCTGTGTGGACCGGCATCCAGCGATTGTCGTAGGGCCAGGATTCAGTCGCTTTGAGAGGGTAGCTGAGGACGAACCCATAGCGGTGCGCGTTCTTCGCCAGCCAGGCGAAGAGGCGCTCATTTCTTGGATCAGCCATATAAACGTGCAGGCCCGGCCAAGCCACATCGAACGCAGTGCCCAATTGATGCTCGCTATGGCCGGGCCGCCCGGAATAGCTCTCCGCAGTCGCCGGATTCTTGCTCATCTCGCGCGCCCACAAGCGGGCCTGATAGGCATAACTGCGGTAGCCGGAGTAGATGGCTATGCGCAGCCCATCGGCCTCTGCGGCCTCCCGCAGCCTTTCCCACGCAGCCATGGCCTGTGGATGAGGCCCGGGATCATACCAGGCAGGCAATCCATGCTCGCGGTCCACCAGCACGTCCATTGGCGGCCCAAGCAACAACTGCAGGATGATATAGAGTTCGGCCAGCGCCCGCGTGCCCAAGGCAGTTCCCCTTCCGACTCGACCGGATGCGAGTGTAACCCTTCCAGGCGTCCGCCGCCAGGCTTGTAAGGTGGATGTAAATTCGCAACGCGCTGCAGCATGCTAGGATAATATCGCGGCAATTGAACCGGTTTGAGGAGAACCATGGCATCAAGCATTCATCCGAATGGGTACAAGACGATTGAGGAGGCTCTCAGCGTTGGGGTGGAAGCCGTGGAGCGCGGCGATTTGCGCCACGGCGAGGCGGCCCTTAGTTGGGTGCTCAAGAAGGATCCTAGCAACACGGTTGCGTGGATCTGGCTGGCCTGCTGTGCACCCGACGATCAGGCCCGACGCGAATGTTACCGGAGAGCAGGGGAGACCTGAGCCTATCGGCTGGCCCTGATCGCGGGCCGGCGTCGGACGGGCCTATGGCAGCCATGACTCAGTCGATCCTCGTTATCGATGACGAGCGCTCCTTCTGCGACGTCGTGAGCGAAATACTCGATAGCTACGGCTATCGCGTCCACCAGGCGTACAGCGCCGCACAAGCAGAGGAATTGCTCCGATCCATTCACCCTGACCTGATGATTCTGGACATCATGATGCCGGACGTGGATGGGCTCACCCTCATCCGCCGCCTGCGGAGAGACCCGGCCCATACCGGCACGCCCATTATCGTTTCCAGCGCCAAATTTCTGGCCGAGGACCGCGCAGCCGCCATGGAGGCCGGGGCCAACGCATACCTATCCAAGCCATTTTCCGCCCGGGATCTCAAGGAAGCGATTGACCGCTTGATTGCCGACGGCTCAGATGCGCGGCAATCGTCAGGATCCATGCAAACCGGCTAAATCTAGACTGTAAGCTCTTTGCAAGGAATCAGGAAGGCAGAAATAGGTATAAAGGGAGTGCACCACGCCTAGCAAGGTCACGTGGTGCAAATACATCCTAGCATCTTGGGGGCGTTTGCATGGCAACCATTCTCGTCGTTGATGATCAACTTGAAAGCCTGCAAATGTTTTCGCTTGTCCTTCGGCGGTGGGGATACAGGACGCGTACTGCCATGAGCGGGGAAGAAGCGCTTGCAGCCTTGGAAGACAAAGAGGTGGACTTGATCATCTTGGATTATATGATGCCCGGCATGGATGGCTTCCAAACGTTTGAGCGCATTCGCAAGCTTCCTTTCGGACAGCGGCTCCCCGTGATCATGGTTACGGCCTATGGGAACGAAGCCACCCGGCGGCGAGCGGAGGAAATGGGTCTCGATGGCTTCTTTATGAAGCCCGTAGACCTGCAGATGTTTTCTGAGCTCATCAAGGTGATCCTCGGTTCGCAAATCTCCGTGCGCTAATCCCAGCAACGCTTCATCCAAATGCCGCCGGATGGCCGGCGGCATTTCTCGCATTCACGGGATCCCGGAACGATCCCTGACAGCCCAGCCGCCCCGCACCCGCGCCGCTCCATGCGACGGCTAAGATCATAGGCCGCGCTGATCAGAGCCAGATGGGCGAGGTTGCGGCCGGCGTTCTCCATCATTTGGAGCAAATCAATCCCGAAATCCTCGACCATCCCCCTCCTGCATCTGGGCGCGGATCAGCGCAGGAAGGGGATGGTCAGGGAAAGGGAAGGGCATGGAACCTCCACTGCGGCAAATGGTCCAACACGTGGCGCACAACGCCAGGTAGCTCGCCCGGATCGTCGACGATATGGCCTTTCGGAAGCAGACCGGATGCATGCAGCCCGCGGCGTGTGAAGGGCGTGCTCACCGCCACCACTGCCATGCCGGCCGCCACGGAGGCCTGAACACCTGTGGGAGAATCCTCTACCACTAGGCATGTCTGCGGCGCCACACCCGATTCCTTCGCGACGAGCAGATGCATTTCGGAATCCGGCTTCCCTCACTCAACATCCTCGCGGCTGGCAATGAAATCAAAGGCCGATTCTAGCTTCAGCGGCTGCAGCACACGCCGCGCCTGCTCACAGCGCGATTGCGTCGCGAGGCCCAGCCTGCAGTGTGCGCGGCGTGCCGCATCGAGCAAGGCCAGCGCATGCGGCCAGCGATGGTCGAGGAGCACATGGGGATCGGCGAGCATCGCATCATAAATCCCTATGCGCACCTGGATGCAGGCCTGTCAGGGCGTTCCCACGCCGAATTTCGCTATGCGGCGTGAGGGCTCAGGCTCCAAATGAAAGCGCTCCATCAATGTCGGGGCGACCTCGCTTCGCGCCAATCCCACGACCTGCTTGAAGGCATCGACAACTTCTTCCTCTGTGATCTTATCAGGGCAGAGCGCCACCGCGGCACGGGCATGGGATATCGCCTTCAAGCGCTCAGTCTGAACGAGCGTGCCATCGATGTTGAAGGTCATGGCTTGAACAGGCATCGGTTTGTCCAGGAGTGTGATGTTTCCCAGATCCAAATGGTAAGAGTGGTGCCGGCCTGACCGGAGCTGCGGCTCAATAACGCCATCCCGGCCCTCCCTCCAGGCCACCACGTGGCTGCTGCCTGGTTCCGCTGTCAAAACGCGGAAGCAAAGAGGGAGATCCGGGATGTACGCTTCAGGTGACCGCGGCAGGACTCGAACCTGCAACCTACTGAT
>CAZBLT010000033.1:0-27161 GCA_964492745.1 uncultured Anaerolineaceae bacterium | reverse complement strand
GTGCCCAATCCCCCGAGAGCGCATTGGCGCTCGCCAAAGGACTGCCGATCATCAGCGCGCAGGGTCTCAGGCGCCCAGCGCAGCAATGGCACGGGATGCCAGGAGTGTGTCCGCAGGCGGGCTGGGGTGGAGTGATCGCCGGTGATAGCGAGCACATCGGGCTTGAGTTCGAGCAGCCTCGGAAGCGCCTGATCAACCTGCTCGATAACTTCCGCCTTCTTGGCAAAGTCGCCATCCTCGCCGCGGCTGTCGGTCTTCTTGATATGAATAAAGAAGAAGTCGTAGTCCCCCCAAGTTTCGGCGGCGGTGGCGAATTCCAGTTCGGGCGATTCGCCTTGGAATGAGAGCACCTCCATACCTACGAGCCGTGAGACGCCCCGGTACATGGGATAGACCGCGATGCAGGCGGGATGAAGCCCATAGACCTCGCCAAATGCCGGCAATTTCGGGTCTGTGGAAAAGCCGCGCAGCGTGAGCCCGTTGGCCTTGGGCTGATCAGCAAGGGCTTGGCGGGCGAGCGCCACCCAGCGGTCGAACAGCTCAGCCGTCCGTCGGGCCGCGTTACGCCGTGGCCGCGCTGGGAGGGGGGGCACGCCGGTTGCCTGTGGGTCGGTATCCTCGATCTCGGGATCGAGATCAGGGCCCCGCATCACCACCGCGAAGCGGTACTCGCGCACCTGCCGGACATCCAGCTCCACATCGGGCAATTGGATCGCTTGCAGCCGCTCGACAATCGGAAGCGCTTCTTCGCTGGGGATGCGTCCGGCTCGACGGTCGATGATGCGGCCCTGCTCATCGAGCGTGCAGAAATTGCCGCGGGCCGCCACGTCGCCCTCCCGCACCTCCATTCCGATGCCGGATGCTTCAAGTACGCCTCGCCCCACTTCATAGGTCAGCGGGTCATATCCAAACAGCGCCAGGTGAGCCGGCCCGGAACCAGGTGTGATGCCCGGACCAATAGGCACAACCTGTCCCAGCGCTCCTTCTTTGGTCAAGCGGTCCATGTTTGGCGTTCGGGCAGCCTCGAGCTCGGTGGGGCCTCCAGGCTCGATTGGCATCCCCCCAAGACCATCCAGGATGAGCATGACGATCTTGGTCTTCGCCTGGATTTTCAGGCTGCGCATGAGCTCGAAATCGGCCATATTGATCCTCCATGCCCGGCGTGCATGCGAAAGCCCCGCCCATTGCGGCGCGGGGCTCCGCAGGATATGCCGAGCGCCTACTGAATACGCTCCTGTTTGCCCTCGGGCTCGAACAGGTGCATGTTATCCATATTAAAGACCACCCGAGTCTGGTCGCCAATCTTGATCTTCGTGCGTGGGTCGAGCCTCCCGACGAAGGAATAGTCACCGCTGAGCATGTAGACAAAGATCTCGTTGCCCATTAACTCCGTGACGTCCACCTTGATTTCCACCGGTGCGGCCTGAATCCCGGGAGGCGCGAAATCAGGATCGTGGACGTCATCCGGACGGATGCCGAAGATGACCTTGCGGCCGACATGCTTGGCATACTTGTCTTTCTTGTTCTCTGGCACGGGCACGCTGAATGCGCCGGTGTCAACGATCAGATGGCCGTCGGATTGGGCCAATTTCGCATCGAAGAAATTCATGGCCGGCGAGCCGATGAACCCCGCTACGAACACGTTAGCAGGGTAGTCGTACAGGTTCTGGGGGCTGTCGATTTGCTGCAGAATGCCATCGCGCATCACGGCGATGCGGGTGGCCATGGTCATCGCTTCGACCTGGTCGTGGGTTACGTAGATGAAGGTGGTTTGCAGGCGCTGATGGAGCTTAGTGATTTCGGCGCGGGTTTGCACACGCAGTTTGGCGTCCAGGTTCGAAAGCGGCTCGTCGAAGAGGAAAACCTTCGGCTCGCGCACGATGGCCCGGCCGACCGCCACGCGCTGGCGCTGCCCACCGGAAAGTTGACGCGGCTTGCGGTCCAACAAACCTTCGATGCCCAGGATCTCGGCCGCCTCCTGGACCCTGCGCTTGATCTCCTCCTTGGGGGTCTTTCGCAGCTTGAGGCCGAAGGCCATATTGTCGAAAACTGACATGTGAGGGTAAAGGGCATAGGACTGGAACACCATGGCGATATCCCGATCCTTGGGGGCCATGTCGTTGACCACGCGATCCCCGATGAGGATCCGGCCTTCAGTGATCTCTTCCAGGCCTGCCAAGAGCCGCAGAGCGGTTGTCTTCCCGCAACCAGACGGCCCCACTAGCACTAGAAACTCTTTGTCCTCGATCTCAATGTTCATATCGTTGACTGCGATGACATCGCCGAACCGTTTGGTCACGTGATCGTACGTTACGCTGGCCATGGGGCCGTCCTCCTTCCGTTTTGGTATCGTACCGACAATTATACTCCCATCGTTCTTCCGCACGACTCCCGAAGCCGCGTAGGGGAACCTCAGGGGGGCCTTCATTGACGCTCCTTTGCACCTCTGGTATAGTCGCGATGTGCTCTCAAAGGCGAACGCGAAGCGCGAGCAGAGCCAAGCGCGAGGGCGCCTTTCGCGTTTGGCCAGGTGGCTTGAGCCAGGCTTGGGAGTTAAGCGCTGGCTGGCTTTTATGATTCTGGGCACAGCGCTCGTTGGCTTGGGCCTGGCGATCTTCCTGCTAGATCTCTACCGCACATACCCTGATTCCCCCTGGATGGCGCTGCTTAGCTTGAGGGCGTTGCCCCGCTGGCTGCGGGCGGTGCTTCTGGCCGGCCTGGGTGGAGCCGTGCTGGTGTGGGCCTCGCTGCGGCTTAATCAAGCGCTCCTGGCACCCTATCGGCGTCCAGGCCGCTCGCTGGTCGAGGCGGTGTCGCGTCACCGCCGCCTGGGCAAGGGGCCGCATATCGTGGCCATCGGCGGCGGGACAGGTCTTTCCACCCTGCTGCGCGGGCTTAGGGAGTACACCAGCAATCTGACCGCGATCGTGTCTGTGGCGGATGACGGAGGCTCATCGGGCCGGCTGCGGCGGTCGCTGGGATTGCCGCCGCCGGGGGATATCCGCGCCTGCCTGGCGGCGCTCTCGGCTGACGAGGATCTGCTGACCCAGCTCTTCCAATATCGCTTCCGGGAGGGTGAGGAGCTCGGGGGCCACTCCTTCGGGAACCTGTTTATCGCCGCTCTTGCGGGGGTAACCGGCAGTTTCGAGACGGGCGTACTGGAGGCGGCGCGGGTGCTTGGAGTTCAGGGACAGGTCTTGCCCTCCACGGCTTCCTCAGTGGCGCTGGTAGCGGATAAGGCTCTCGCCGCGGCGGGCGAGGCGGTGCGCATCGAGGGGGAGAGCCACATCCCCGAATTGCCGGGCAGGATCCGGCGCATCCAGCTCGAGCCGAACGATCCGCCAGCATATCCCCCGGCCATTCAGGCGATCCTGGCAGCCGATATGATCGTCATTGGCCCCGGCAGTTTGTACACAAGCCTGATCCCCAACCTGCTCGTGCCGGATATCGCCCGTGCCATTCAGACCAGCCGGGCATTCAAGGTATACGTCTGCAATGTGGCCACTCAGCCGGGCGAGACCGACCATTTGGATTGCTGCCAGCATCTCGAGGCGATTCAGACGCAAGTGGGCGACACCCTGGTGGATCTCGCCGTCGCAAATGACAATCTCGACCTCGATCTCCCAGAGGGCTGCGAGCCGGTCCGGCCGGCGCTGGAGCGTTCCCAGCTCGTGCCCATCTATGCGGCGGATTTGGCAGATCATGAACGGCCCACCCGCCACAATGCAAGCAAGCTTGCCGAAACGCTGATCGCTTTGCTGGAGGAGCGGACGGGTCCTCTTGAAGCGCTCTCCAATGGGAATGGCAAGAGCCAAACCGGCCCAGGCCACCTAATCTCAAGATAGGAGTGCAACTATGGCAACTCGCGTTGGTATCAACGGATTTGGCCGAATTGGCCGACAAGTATTGAAGGCCATGAAGGAGAAATACCCCGAGGTCTTCGATGTCGTCGCCTTCAACGATCTGGGCGACCTGGAGACCATGGCCCACCTCTTCCTGTTTGACTCGAACTACGGCCATTATCAGGGGGAGGTCGAAGTCCGGGAAGAAGGCCTAGTTATCGATGGCGACTTCATCAAGGCCCTCTCGATCCCAGACCCGGCCCAGCTTCCCTGGAAGGACCTGGGCGTCGACGTGGTGATTGAAGGCACCGGAAGGTTCCGGGCCCGCCAAGATGCCGCCAAACACCTGGAAGCTGGAGCCAAGAAGGTCATTATCACCGCGCCGGCGAAGGATCCGGACTTGACCGTGGTCCTGGGTGTCAACGACGAGACCTACAATCCGGCCGAGCATCACATCGTGTCCAACGCTTCCTGCACGACCAATTGCCTGGCGCCCGCCGCAAAGGTTGTCCAGGACGCTTTCGGCATCGAACGCGGCCTGATGACCACCATCCACTCCTACACCAACGATCAGCGCATTCTTGACCTGCCGCACAAAGATTTGCGCCGGGCGCGGGCGGCTGCGCTGAACATCATCCCTACAACAACTGGGGCGGCTAAGGCCGTGGCGCTCGTAATCCCGGAGCTGGAGGGGCGCTTCGACGGCTATGCACTGCGGGTACCCACGCCGACAGTGTCGGTGGTTGACCTTACGGCAGTGCTTGAGCAGGAGGCCACAACCGAGACCCTGCACGCAGCCTTCAAGGAGGCCGCCGAAGGCCGAATGAAGGGCATCCTGGGCTTCGAGGAGAGGCCCCTCGTGAGCATGGATTACAAAATGGATTCCCGGTCGTGCATCGTGGATGCGCAATTCACCTTCGTGATGGGAAAGAAGCTGGCCAAGGTAGTCGCCTGGTACGATAACGAATGGGGCTATTCAGTGCGCACGGCTGACTTGGCCGCGCTGATGGCCCAGAGCCTTTCCTGACTTGATTGCGAGGCCCGCAAAGAGCGTTCTATAAGGCGGAGGACCATGCTGGAAAAGAAGACAGTGCGAGATATCGATGTCAGCGGGCGCCGCGTGCTTGTGCGGGTCGATTTCAATGTCCCGCTCAAGGATGGGACTGTGGCGGATGATATGCGTATCCGCGCCGCACTGCCGACCATTCAATATCTGCTCGACCGGGATGCGAGGGTCATTCTTTGCTCCCATTTGGGGCGACCCAAGGGAAAGCCAGAGGCCGGCCTGTCCTTGAAGCCGGTGGCCGACCACTTGGCCCAATTGCTGGGCAAGCCGGTGGCCTTCGCGGAGGACTGCGTGGGCCCCGAGGCCGAAAACGCCGCCGCAGCCTTGGGGGAGGGTGAAGTCCTGCTGCTCGAGAACACCCGCTTCCATCCCGAGGAGAAGCAGAATGACGAAGGTTTTGCCCGGGCTCTGGCGTCGCTTGCGGATATCTATGTAAATGACGCCTTCGGATCCGCGCACCGGGCGCACGCCTCGACCGAAGGGGTGGCGCACTTCCTGCCGGCCGTGGCAGGCTTTCTCATGGAAAAGGAGATCGAATTCCTTGGCAAGGCGCTTGAGGATCCGGCAAGGCCCTTCATGGCGATCCTGGGCGGCGCCAAGATCTCCGATAAGATAGGAGTCATTCGCCGGCTGTTGGGCCTGGCGGACCGCCTGCTGATTGGCGGCGGGATGGCAAACACTTTTCTCGCTGCGCAAGGCTTTGAGATGCGGGAATCGCTCGTCGAAGCGGAGGTCCTCGACCTTGCCAAGGAGCTGATGCAGGAGGGAGGCGCCAAGCTGCTTCTCCCCGTGGACCTGGTCGTGGCATCTGCCTTCGAGGAGGGGGCCGAGAGGAAGATAGTGACTGTGGATGCCATCCCCGCCGGCTGGCGAGCGATGGATGTCGGTCCCGAAACGCAACGCCGCTTCCGGGAAGCCCTGACTGGTGCGAAGCTCATCGTTTGGAATGGTCCCATGGGTGTTTTCGAACTCGGGCCCTTTGCGGCAGGCACTCAGGCGGTGGCTGAGGCCGTGGCCGAATCCGGCGCGGTGTCCATCGTTGGCGGGGGGGATTCGGCGGCCGCCATCCAGCAGGTTGGCCTCGCCGATCGCATCAGCCACATCTCCACCGGCGGAGGGGCTTCGCTGGAGTTCCTGGAAGGCAAGACCCTTCCGGGGGTGGCCGCTCTGCTCGATCGCGATCCCTCTGACTGACCCCTGCTTGAGCGGTTCTGTGCTATAAGGCGGGCCGCCTGCGATCTACGCGGCCCGCTTTCGCACATCCCCGACCCTGAGACTTCACAGTTTGCTTACAGTTAACCGCGATTTATTGTTCCGATATCATCGCTCATCTATAATGAGACCAGACGTGTCCAGGAGGGCCTATGGCGTTTGCGCCAGGGGAAAATGTTGGACCCTACCGCATTATCGAGCAGTTAGGGCAAGGGGGGATGGCCTCGGTTTTCAAGGCCTACCATCCTGCCCTGGATCGCTATGTTGCCATCAAGGTTCTGCATCCCGCTTTCATGGAGGATCCTTCCTTCCTCTCTCGCTTCCAGCGTGAAGCGCGCGTCGTTGCCAAGCTGGAGCATCCCCACATCGTCCCCATTTACGACTTCGCCGAACACCGTGGCCAGCCCTACCTGGTGATGAAGTTCATCGAGGGGAGGACGCTGAAGGCCCGCCTTGCGGAAGGCCCGCTTTCCAAGGGAGAGGCTTTGCGGGTCGTGGAGGCGATCGGCAGCGCGCTGGCCTATGCCCATGCACAAGGTGTCTTGCACCGAGATATCAAGCCCTCCAATGTGCTGCTCAGCCCTGATGGCTCGATCTACCTTGCGGATTTCGGGCTGGCGCGCATCGCACAGGCGGGGGCGTCAACGCTATCGAAGGATGTGATGCTCGGGACACCGCAATATATCTCCCCTGAGCAGGCGAAGGGAACCCAAGAGCTGGACGAGGGCACCGATATCTATTCTTTCGGTGTGGTTCTGTATGAGCTGGTTGTCGGACGGGTTCCGTTCAATGCCGACACGCCCTTTTCGATCATCCACGATCATATCTATACGCCCCTCCCGCTCCCCCGAAAGGTGAATCCCAAGGTCCCGGAGGTCATGGAGCAGGTCTTGCTCAAGGCCCTGGCGAAGGAACGTGCCGACCGCTTTGAAGATGTTCATGCATTGGTGGAAGCGTTCAAAGGCGCAGTGCTCGGCGTGGATGCCAGCGTGGGCAAGCTGAGCCCGCAAGTCGCGGCGCGCAAAGTGCCGCCGGACCTAGCCGCCACCAAAGTCCTTAATGAGGAAGAACCTGCCTCGGTTGTCGAGGATGTTCAATCCCCGGAAGACCAGGTCCAGAAGAAGCGGCGCTGGCCATGGGTGGTCGGCGGGGTGGGGATGGCGCTCATCTGCCTGTTCCTTTTCCTGCTGGCGTTGGGCAGCGCGGAGGTGCCCGGGGCCGCCCAAACGCTCGAACTGGGGGAGGTGGATCGCCCTGTCGCGCAAGCTCTCGGCGAAGCCGCCGAAGATCCATTCGTGCGCCTCCGAAGGGCGAAAGCCTTGCAGGCCGAGGGGAAGGATCTGCGGGCCGCGCAAGAATTCGCGGCCGCTGGAGAGCTCTACTTGCGTGAGGGCGCGGTCGTGGAGGCAGCCGAGGCTTTCCTGCAGTCGCTGGAACTGGGCCCGGCCGCCTTGCTGCGGCAAGAGGGCGCTGCAGCCGGGATGCAGGAAGCCCTGTTCTTGGGCGCCTCCGAGGAGCCCGTCTGGGGGATGGTGGAGCGCGTGGGGGAACTCGCGCCCCAGTTTCCCCATCTAGATGCCATTCAGGCTCGTGCCTTCTTGCACGCCGGCCGCGGCGAGGCCGCCCGAGAGTTGCTTGCCAAGGCGCTGGACAAGGCCCCCAAGGATCCGTTCGCGCTGGCGGTCATGGCTGAATCTCGCCTCTTCCAAGGCGAGAAGGCGGAAGCCTTGCGGATTATCCAGAAGGAATTGACAAGGCGCGACTCGCTGCCTCCGTGGCTCTTCGAATTTCTTTCATCGCTTGAGGAAAAGGCCCAGGCCTGATATTGGTGGGGAGGAGGCGGCATGGCGAGGCGACCCCTTATAGCCGGCAATTGGAAAATGCATAAGACCATCCCGGAGGCGGTGGCTCTGGTGGAGGCGCTGCTGCCAAGGCTGAAAAGCCTGGCCTCGATGGATCTCGTCGTATGTCCACCGTTTGTGGCGCTGGAGGCTGTCTCGAGGCGCCTGAGAGGAACAAGCATAGAGGTTGGCGCTCAAAATATGCATTGGGAACCCCAGGGAGCCTACACAGGCGAGATATCAGCCCCGATGCTGGTTGACCTCTGCAAGTATGTCATTCTGGGCCACTCTGAACGGAGACAGTACTTTGCCGAAAGCGATGAGATCGTGCGCCGGAAGCTGGAAGCGGCGCTCGCGCATGGCCTGATGCCCATACTCTGTGTGGGTGAGGCTCTCGAACAACGTGAACGCGGCGAGACGATCGGGCACGTGGAGCAGCAGTTGCGCGCCGCGCTGAAGGATCTCACGGCCGAACAGGTCCACAAGATCGTCATCGCCTATGAGCCCATTTGGGCCATTGGAACCGGCCGGGCCGCCACGCCGGAGGATGCCGGAGCCGTCGTGGAGGAGGCCATCCGGCCCCTGCTTCACAAGCTCTTTGGCGAGGACACCGCGGAGAGCGTTCGCGTGCTCTATGGAGGAAGCGTTAAGCCGGAGAACGCGGGCGCCTTCTTCGCCCTCGAAGACATCGATGGCGCCTTAGTAGGGGGCGCAAGCCTTCAGGCCGAGTCGTTCATTGGGATCGCTCAGGCCGCAGCCGCCTGAAACCGCGGTCCCTTGTTGGCCCCGGACGTATGCCTAGCCGGTCCCAAATTGCCTATCGCCCGCATCGCCCAGGCCGGGGAGGATGAATGCGTGCTCGTTCAGGGTGCGGTCGATGGCAGCCAGATGGATGGGCACCTCCGGATGCTTCGTGTGGAGGGTTCGGATGCCCTCCGGCGCCGCAATGAGCCCCACGAATTTGATCTTGCGCACGCCCCAATCCTTGAGGATGCCAACGGTAGCGCATGCCGATCCTCCCGTGGCGAGCATCGGGTCCAGAATCAAGCACACCGAGACCGTGGGCTCCACTGGCAGCTTGTTGTAGTACTGGACAGGTTGTAGGGTGGCCTCGTCGCGATACATGCCAATATGCCACACTTCGGCCGAGGGCATGAGTTCCCAAATGCCTTCGACCATGCCAAGCCCAGCCCGCAGGATAGGCACCAATCCGATCTTCTCAGCGAGCGTCTTGCCCTGCGTGCGTTCAAGGGGTGTCTCTACTTCGACCTCGCGTGTCAGCAGGTCCCGTGTGGCCTCGTAGGCCAATAGGGCGGAGATCTCACGAATCAGCTCGCGGAACTTCTTCGGGTCGGTCGAACGGTCTCGAAGCTTGGTTAGCTTATGATGAACCAAAGGATGATCGGAGGGGAAGACGTTTTCCATGGCGATCTCCTTCCTTGGCCTTACTGCGAATCCTGCACCATCCTATCTCGCCAGGCGCTGCAGCACCACGACCGTAAGGTCGTCGGTCAGATCGCGCTGACCCGTGAACTCGAGAACCCGCTCCTCGATGGAGGAGACAACGCCCGACGCGGTCCACTCGGAAAGGCCCAGGATGAGGTTCTCCAGGCGATGCACACCAAAGGGTTCCCAGCGTTCGTTGAAGGCTTCGGTGACCCCATCCGTGTAGAGCACCAGCAGTTCGCCGGGTTCGAGCGTCAGGGCATGGGATTGATAACTGGCCTCCGGGTCTACGCCGAGAACTATGCCGTGGGGCTCGAGCGTCCTGGCCCGCTCTCGGGGCCGGAGGAGGAGCGGCGGGTTGTGGCCTGCGTTCGCGAAGCGAATCCTCCCGCTTAAGGGCTCCCAATGCGCGTAAAACAGGCTCACAAAGAGATCTGCCTGGGTGTCGGCAATGAGTGTGCGGTTGACGCGCTCGAGCGTCGATCCTGGGTCCTCGTAGGCCACAGCCACGCTGCGCAGGAGTGTGCGACATAGGGCCATGTAGAGTGCCGCCGGGATTCCCTTATCGGACACATCTGCGATGGCAATTCCCCAGCGCCTTCCGTCTGGCCCATCGGGAAGAGGGATGAAATCGTAGAAGTCGCCGCCGACATTGCGAGCCACGCGCCAGCCCGCAGCCAGCTCCCATCCCGGCTCCAGAGGGACATCCCGGGGGAGGAAGCTTGCCTGGATCTGGCGTGCGGTCAGCAATTCCCGCTCGAGCGACTTTTGGACAGCCGCTTCCTCGACCAGCCTGGCGTTTTCCAGACGCAGTGAGATTTGGCGGGCGATGCCTGCGAGCAACGCCTGCTGCTTTTCAGCCAATGAGACTGGCTCGATCAGCAGCAGACCAAGCAGAGATGCCCCATCCGAGAGTACGAATCCGGTGGCACGCTCTGTGCCCAGCAAATCGGCCCACTCCTGTGGAAGCCTAAGGGGCAGCGGCGCTCCAGTATCCCGGTATGGGGGGTGAATCCCTAATGAATCGGCGGCGAGGTCCTTCTCCTGCAAGTTGAAACGCTCCTGACGCCTCAGGCCGGCTATCGCGCCGGGCTTTAGGCGGTCGCCCTCCTCAAGCGCCAGCAGAAGCGCCCAACGCGTGCCCGCGAGCAAGGTGACGAGCTGCAGCACTGCCTGTAGCGCCGATTGCATATCCCCTGGCCGGGCCGCATGCTTGGCCACTTCCAGAAGCACCGTGGTGGTCCAGGCCTCTTCCTGGTGCTGGGCATAGTTGCGGGCCTCCAGGATGGCAAAGGCAGCCAATTGGGCGAATCCATCCAGGATGGATCTGTGCTCGTCACTCGGAGATTCTCCTGCCCGGAAGCTTGCATGCAGCGCTCCGAGCCGCCGATTCTGCACACTGAGTGGAAGAGTCAGGCTCCAGGAGGGAGAGGGGGGCGGCTTGCCCTCCGGGTTGCTTTCGCCTATTGGCTTGCTTATGACGGTTCCAGATTGTATGGCCTCCGCCACCTCGGCCGGAGGCGGTTGCCGTTGGGCCGCCTCATCCCAGGGCATTCCGGCGAGGAGGCCAATCTGTTCCGGCAACTGCTCATAGAGGTGGAGGCCGGCCAGCCCTAAGGCCCCGGAAATCAACTCCGCAGCGCGCTGAAGGCGCTCAGGCAGCGGGTCGAGGGAGATCAAGATGCGGGAAATCTGCTCGCTGAGCACGGATTGGAGCGAGAGCCGTCGGATGCTGGGAGCCAGCGAGCCGAGGGCGAGGATGGGGGAGATCATCCCGGCAAGCAATGTGAGCAGCGTTACATGCCGCTCGCTGAAGGCAGCGGGACGCCGGCTCTGGACGGCGATGACTCCTGTCGAGCGCCCGCCCGTAGTGAGCGGAACGAAGACCCCCGAGCGGGGAGGATCCGAGGCTTCATAGCTGGGCCGAGCGGGAAGTTGATCGGCCTCGAGGGCAAAATCCCGAACCAGCAAAGGCTGGCGGTGGATGCGAACCCATCCCACAAGACCGGCATCATTCGATGCCATTGGGAAGGACGCGTTGGGCAGGCGGCTTCCATCCCGAACATGGATGAGCAGGCGATAGGTTTCGCCTTCGAAGAGCCCGATCTGAAAGAAATCGGTCTCCATCAAGCGGGCCGTCTCGAGGAAAGCGATCTCGGCCACTTCTTGGGGATCTTCCGAGGCTTCGCCGAGGGCTCGTCCAATATCGGCGAGTTGGCTCAATAGGGCGGAAGATTCTTTCTCAGAGTGTGCGTGCATGGTCGGAAGGGATCGGGGAAGGGGCCTTTTGCATCCGTCTGCGGCCTAGGCCGTTGCCTGATCTTGCGCTGCACGCTTGCGCATGCGTAGCCAATTCGCGTCGCCGCGCCGTTGATATTCGACCTCGTCCATCGCCCGGTGGATGATCCTGAGACCCAGGCCTCCGACAGGTGGGTTCTTCGCGTCCAATTCGCGCTCTGGAGGCGGGGCAGCGGGGTTGAAGGGAGGCGCGCGGTCTTCCACCTCGATCGTGAGCGTGTCGGCATCGGCAAGAATGTCGATCCCTATCGGAAGATCCGTTTCACCGCCATACCCATGCCGGATGATATTTTCCAGCGCTTCGCTCACGGCCAATTGACAGCCGTATGAATCCCGCGGGCTCAGCCCGGCGGCCGAGGCTGCTTGCTCGACAATTTGGCGGACTTTCTGCAGGTGTTCGAAGCGGGCCCGGATCGTCAGGCGCTGCCGGAACATCCTAAAAGGAGGCGATCGCTGATTCGCGATCCGCGAATTGCTCGAAAAGCACATCCAGCCCGGCGATCTTGAGGGTTTCGATGACCTGCTCTGAAGGGCTCGCCAGACGGATATCGCCGCCTGCGGATTTGACTGCCTTTCGCACCGTGACCAGCACCCGCAGGCCGGCAGAGGAGATGAACTGGACTCCCGAAAGGTCCAAGACGAGGTTGTTCTTGCCGGCTTGGGTTAACTGGGAGAGCTGCTCCTCGAATTGCGCGGCATTGGCCGAATCGATCCTGCCTTTGACGGTCAAGACGGCGACACGTTTGTATTCCTTGCTGACGATCTCCATAGTGTGCTCCTCGATCCTAGAATGTTCGCCGGACGATATAGTCTGCGAGTTCACACAGGGCTTCGCGCTCAGGGCATTCTGGAAAGATAGTTAGCTGCTTGCGGGCAATGGCGCTCATCTGCTCCGCCTGGGCCAAAGCCTGGCGGATGGCTGACGAGTCACGGATCTGGCGGATGATGGCCTCCAGTTCGGCCTCCTCCAATGCCCGGGTCCGGAGGCGATTGGCGAGGCCATTCCCTTCCGGATGCTCATCCAAGAAATAGAGCGCTGGCAGGGTTAGGATCCCCTGGCGGAGATCGCTCGCCAGGGGCTTGCCGACGCGCTCCTCCTCGCCAATGAAGTCGAGCACATCATCCACGATCTGGAAGGCCATGCCGATGTTGCAGCCGTATTGCTTTAGCGCCTGCACCGTCCGGGAGTCGAAGTCTCCAAGCAGGCAAATGCCCTCCGTGGCCACTTCGAAGAGCGAAGCAGTCTTGGCGTAGATGCGATTCAGATAGGATTGCATCCAATCCGGGCTTTCTTGATCGAAGAGTTGGGTGATCTCGCCGTTCACGATGGTCATCAGTGTGCGGGCGAAGATTTCCTGCAAGGGCAGCGAGCCGGTCTTCGCCGCCAAGTACGCTGCACGGGCGAAGATGTAATCGCCTGTGAGAACCGTGGGCCCTGAGCTCCATCGGGCGTTCAGCGTGGGGATTCCCCGGCGGAGAAGCGACCCATCGATCAAATCGTCGTGAACTAGCGTGGCCGTATGGAGCATCTCAATCGAAGCCGCCAGAGTGATGTAGCGCTCCTTCTCGACGCCTAACATACGCCCGGTCAATATGGCGACGGTAGGCCGGATGCGCTTGCCCCCCGAGCTGAGCAAATGCTCGATCGCATCATCCAGGCCAGAGTGATGCTCGCCGGGGCTCCGGCGCATGCAAGCCTCAACCTCCTGAAGGTCAGGCTGGGCGATCTCAAGAAACGTTGCGATTTGTGCTTTCATAATCCCACCGGAAGAGGTCCCGGGCGTTGTCAGCGAAAAGGCGGCCGGCGCTCTCGGGTTCTATGCCGCGAATCTCTGCAATAGTCTCGGTGATGGCCCTCACATATGCGGGCTCGTTGCGTTTGCCTCGGTAGGGCGCGGGCGCCAAGTAAGGCGCATCCGTCTCAGTCAGCAGGCGCTCGCCTGGCAGGTTCTCCACAATACGCCGGAGGCTATCGGCGCGCGGGTAGGTGATGGGTCCCGCAATCCCTATGTAGAAACCCATTTCAACCGCCTGGGAGGCGGCACGTTCGGAAGCCGAAAATGCGTGCAATACCCCCGCGCGGGCCCGCAAGGCCTCCGGCAGGTCCGCGCTCCATTCGTGCAGAATGGCGAGCGTATCGTTCTCCGATTCCCGCTGGTGAATCACCACTGGGAGCTCCAGCCCCCGGGCAATTTCCAACTGCGCCAGGAAAGCGCGTTGTTGTTGCTCCTTGGTAGAAAGCAATCGGTAGTAATCCAGGCCAATCTCTCCGATGGCCACAACTCTTCCGCTGCTGGCGGCTGCCTCGAGCTCGCGGGCAGTTTGATCGTCCCATCGGGACGCGTGATGCGGATGCACGCCGACAGCCGCGAATAAGTCTGTGTGGACTTCTGCCAAGTTCGCCGCTGATCGGCTTGTCTCCAGATCGATGCCAGGCACGAGGATGGCCCGCACACCCGCTTGACGGGCGCGCTCGAGAACCTGTGGAAGATCATTCGATAACGCACCCAGGTTCAAGTGGCAGTGCGTATCTACCAGTTCGAGTGTGCTCATCGCAGGCCCAGGAGTCCCAAACCTTCCTCAAGCAGCGGCTGGACACGCGTCTCGTCGGTCGTCTCACAGTATACACGCACGATTGGCTCCGTGCCGGAGAAGCGTACCAGCAGCCAGCCCCCATCCTCGAGCAGGAATTTATAGCCGTCGACCTTGAGCGCATCCAGAACCTTAAGCCCTGCGAGGCGCTCGGGCCGGGCTTGCTCGATGCGCTCCTCGTAGAGCCTTCGCTGCTCCGGATCGAGGGGTGTATCGATGCGGTCGTAGTAATGAGGCCCTACCTTCTCGAATAGAAGCTCGAGAAGCTCAGCGGGTTTACGCTCCAGGCGAACCATCATATCCAATAGATAAAGGCCTGCCAGGATGCCGTCACGCTCGGGGACGTGGCCGCGGAAAGCGTAGCCGCCAGATTCCTCGCCGCCGATGAGCGCATCGACCTCGAGCATCTTGGGAGCGACGTATTTGAAGCCCACGCCGGTCTGGTAGACCGGAACATCGTAGAGCTCACCCAGCTTCTCGAGCATCGAGGTGGTGGATAAGGTCTTGACGATCGGCCCCCGCTCGCCACGCACTTCGAGAAAATAATAGGCCAGGAGACCATAGACGCGCAGCTGGTTGACAAAGCGTCCCTGCTCATCCCCCAGGCCGACGCGGTCTGCATCTCCATCGGTGAAGATGACCGCGTCAGCACCCTCCTGGCGGGCCAATTCCAGGCCGGCATCGATGTTGGGGGGGATGGGTTCTGGGCGGCCCATTTCCGGGAAGATGGGGTTACGGACATTGTGAATTTCGATGACCTGCGTGGAGCCGCCTTCGAGAAGGCGCGGAAACCAGCCGGCTCCGTTGCCCCACATGGGGTCGAAAAGCAGCGTCAGCCCGGCCCGACGGATCGGTTCAAGGTCGATGAGCCGCTCGATTTGCTCGATGTAGGCCGGGGCGGGGTCGATAAGCCGGATGCGGCCGCTCTCGAGCGCGGCGTCCAGGGCGACGCGGGGGATCTGTTCATCATCGTCTGGGATCGCGGCCTCGATCTCTCGCAGTCCATCCGGGGCGATGGCGCCGCCGCGTTCATCCCGTACTTTGAAGCCATTATCGGTGGACGGGTTGTGAGAGGCGGTGATGTTGATGGCGCCGGCGGCCTTTTCGTGAACGACGGTGTAGGAGATGGTGGGCGTAGGCGTAGGACCTTCGGTCAGGAGAACGCCAAAGCCATGGCCTGCCATCACTTCCGCTGCGGCTGCGGCGAAGTGTTCGGATCCAAAACGCTTGTCATAGCCCACCACAAGGGGAGCATCCTGCCCGCGGGTGCGCTTAAGGTATTCTGCAAAACCGTGGCTGCAGCGCCGCACAGCCGAGAAGGTGTAATCCTCCGCGATGCGCCCCCGCCAGCCATCGGTCCCGAATCGGATTGCCTTGGCAGCCATAGTACCTCCTTCGCACGGCAGGATGTTCAGTCCTTGTCGCGATGGACAGAAAGCAGGCCAGGTAGATCAAGACCTGGCCCTGTCAGAGTTTGCCCGGCTCAGCCTGGTGCAAACCGAAGCGGTCGGGTTTGCCACATCCAGCATCGCGAAAGCCCCCCGCTCTGGTTGGCGGGCCCCGACATGCGGATTATACCCGGATTGAATCGCATGAGCCAGAAGGTCCCGGGTTTGATCGGCAAGATTGCCAATTGGCATGCTTCGTGATAGACTTCCGCTGTTGCGACGCCCGAGCCAGGGCGGGCTTTCCGCTCCTGGGCGGCACCGCCCGGTGCCTGTGCCAGGGGCAAACCCGAGGAAAGGAGACCTCTATGCGCAACTACGAAATCGCCTATATCGCGGATCCCGAGTTGGATGATGAAGCCCTTGCTGAGCTGGAAGCGAAGGTCAAGGGCTGGATTGAATCCGCTGGCGGCAAGCTTGGGAAGATCGATCGCTGGGGCAAGCGTCGCCTGGCCTATCCAATCAAGAAGAAGACGGACGGCCATTACGTCTTTATCTACGCGGATATGCCGACGGAGGCACCAGCGATCATCGAGCGGGATTTCCGGCTAAGCGAGCAAATCCTGCGCTTCATGTTCACGCTGCAGGAACCGCAAGACTGACGCCTTCCCTCTCGAGAGGCCCTCCCGGGCTTAGGGAAAGGAGACCCTGATGAGTCGTGGCTTGAACAAGATGATGATCATCGGCCATCTCGGCCGCGACCCCGAAATGCGCTACACGCCTTCCGGCAGGCCCGTCACGACGTTCAGTGTGGCGACGACTCGTAGCTGGCATTCATCGGATGGCGAGCGCCATGAAGAAACCGAATGGTTCAACGTAGTCGCGTGGGGAAATCTGGCCGAGATCTGCAATCAGCACCTTCGCAAGGGGCAGCAGGTCTACGTCGAAGGACGGCTTCAAACCCGCCGTTGGGAGGATTCGGAGGGGAATAAGCATTTCACGACGGAGCTCGTGGCCCAAGAGATGATCATGCTCGGAGAGCGCAAGGACGCGGGCCCGAGCGAGTTCATGGCCGGAAGCGAAGACGAGGAACCGCATCCCTTCTGAGACATAGGGCGAGGCTTCCCCTCGCACATTAAGCATCAAGCTAGGAGAGCATAACTTGACTGAGTCCACTCCTTCTTCTGAAAGTACACAAGAACGACGCGGCTCGAGGCCGAGGCGTGGCGGCGGCAGATTTCGCCGGCGGCCGCGCGTGTGCCAGTTCTGCGCCGAGCAGACGCAGGTGATCGATTACAAGCAGGTCGAGGTACTGAAACGGCTGGTCGATGAGAGTGGAAAGATCCGCTCCCGCCGGCAGACCGGGACTTGCGCCCGCCATCAGCGCATGGTCGCCAAGGCTGTGAAGCGCGCCCGCCACATGGCGCTGCTCCCCTTCGCGGCTGAGCGTCTTCGCTAGGATCCTGAGCAACCCCATCGCGGCAGGCGGACGCAGGCCGCGAGGCCCTCATCGCCATCTCCGAAGGAGCGAGCATGTCCAAGAAGCGGGCGGCGCCGCGCATTACAACCAGGAAGCACCTGGCACGCGCGCAGCGTGAACAAAGGCAGCGGCGCATTATCTTGATTGGCACGACCGTCGTGCTTACCATCGTCGTGATTGTATTGGGCTACGGCTTCTATGACAGCACCTTCGTCGATCCCTATCGGGAGATCGCCGTCGTCAATGGGGAGCCGATTACAAAGCGCGAGTTCCAGGGCCGGGTGCGGCTCATGCAGCGCCAGCTGCTTGTGCAACTGAACTCCTATGCACAGATGGAATCCTACTTCGCCTCCGACCCCGATGCGCTTCAGCAACTTCAGGAGCTCGAACGCCAACTGAGCACGCAACTCGCAAACGCGGAAGTCTTGGGACGGCAGACCCTTGAACAACTTATCATGGACCGGCTGATCGCTGCCGAAGCGAAACGCCGTGGGTTGCAGGTCACGGCGGAGGAAATCGATCGGCGCATCGAGCAGGATTTCGGCTTCTACAGCGAAGGAACGCCCACGCCCATGCCGACTCGGACCCTTGTGGCCTCCCCGACGCTGGATGCCACCATGCCTTCGACGGCAACCTCCGAGGCTACCCCCAGGCCAACTAGCACGCCGCGCCCGACTCCGACGCCCTATACGCGAGAAGCCTTCGAGAGCGAATATCAGGCATTCGTCGAATCGCTTTCTGACTTCAAGATTAGCGAGCAAGATTTCCGGACGTTCGTCGAGACCCAGCTCTACCGGGAGAAGCTGGAGGCTGCCTACGAGCCCGAATTGCCTGATAAGGTCGAGCAGGTGGAAGTCTGGCATATCCTCTTTAGCGCGGAGGAAGCGGCCAACGCAGCCCTGGCTCGGTTGGAAGCGGGCGAGGCCTGGGAGGACGTGGCCTCCGAACTTTCCGAGGATGAAACCACGCGTGAGGAGAGCGGCTTGCTAGGTTGGCGGACGGTGGATGAGCTCGCATCCTTCTTCGGGCAGGCTGGGGTCGTGGCCTATAGCGCACCGATTGGAGAGCTGGTTGGCCCCCTGCAGACCGAGAGTGGCTGGCATATCTTCCGGGTGACGGCTCGCGAGGAACGCCCGCTGAGCGCCGCAGCCGCGGAGACGGCGGCGCGCAATGATTACCAGCGCTTCCTGGTCCAACTGCGAAATGAAGCGGAGGTCACGATCTCAGAAGATTGGGCCTCGCACCTGCCGCCGCCCATCGTGCCGGGAGGATAAACTCCCCGCCTGCCACGGCGAACCTATACAGATAGCTTCGACCGCCCGATTTCCGGCGGTCGAAGCTTGTTTATGGGGAGGGCAATCCGCATCTCGCTTGGCTCGCCCGCAGGGGCATGGAGGGAGGGTTTGCCCCGCATGTTTGGCTTTTCTTTAAGCTTCCTCTTGCTGGTCCATCACCTGCGGAATATACTGGAACCAGATGCACCATGGACATTCGAGATTTGCTGGACGCGCTGCCCGAAGAAACCTCCCCTGCTGACCGGGAGGTGGTTGAACGCGCCTACCGGGTGGCCAAGAAGGCCCACCGCAGGCAGAAGCGCGCCAGTGGTGAGCCCTACATCAATCACTGCGTGGCGGTGGCGAGTATTCTGCTAGAGCTGGGCGCGCCCATCCCCGCGATTGTTGCCGGGCTGCTGCATGACTCCGTCGAAGATACCGATCTCACGCTCGACGATTTGCGGCGCGATTTCGGCGAGGAGGTCGCGACGTTGGTGGATGGGGTAACCAAACTGACCCAGCTGCCCAGGGTAAGCCATAGTGGGAAGCGGGCGGCCGACCCGCTCGCCACCAAAGGGGATCTGGCCAAGGAGACACTGCGAAAGACCTTCCTGGCCATGGGTGATGACGTGCGGGTCGTGGTCATCAAGCTCGCCGATCGGCTCCACAATATGCGTACGCTCTCTCATCTTCCCCCTGAGAAGCAGCAGCGCATTGCCCAGGAGACGCTAGAGATCTTCGCCCCGCTTGCCAATCGCCTGGGCATCTGGCAGATGAAGTGGGAACTGGAGGATTTGGCCTTCCGCTACGTGCATCCAGATGCGTATAAGGAGATCGCGTCCAATGTAGCGGAGCGGCGGGAGGATCGTGAAGCGGCCCTGACGAAGATTTGTGAGCGCCTCCGGCAGGTTCTCGTCGAAGCCGGGATCGAGGCCGAGGTGAGCGGCCGGCCCAAGCACCTCTATTCCATCTACCGCAAGATGCAGCGCAAAGGGGTCCCCTTCGATATGGTCTACGACGTGCGCGGTGTGCGCATTATCGTGGACGAGGAACCGACCTGCTACTTGGCGCTCGGCGTCATTCATAATCATTGGAAGCCCGTCCCCGGCGCCTTCGATGATTACATCGCTACCCCCAAGGACAATTTCTATCAATCGTTGCATACGGCCGTGATATACGACGACGGCAAGACGCTCGAGGTGCAGATTCGCACACCGGAGATGCACGAGAACGCAGAGTACGGCATCGCCGCCCATTGGCGCTACAAGGAAGGACGGCCGCGGGAAGGTGCCTTCGAGCAGCGGGTGATGTGGCTGCGGCGCTTGATGGAATGGCGCCAGGATGTGGATGACGCCGGCGACTTCGTAGCGGCGATGAAGTCGGATGTCTTCGACGACCGAGTGTATGTGTTCACCCCCAAGGGCGATATCATTGACCTTCCGGCCGGCTCGACGCCGATTGACTTCGCCTACCACATCCACACCTCCATCGGGCATAGGTGCCGGGGGGCAAAGGTGAACGGAAAGTTGGTTTCGCTGGACACCAAGCTCCAGACTGGCGATGCGGTGGAGATCCTAACAGCCAAGCGGGGCGGCCCCAGCCGGGATTGGCTCAACCCAAGCCTGGAGATGGTCAAGAGCCAGAGGGCCCGTAGCAAGATTCGTCAATGGTTTCGCCGGCAGGACCGCGAGCAGAATATCTCTCATGGCAGATTGCTGCTGGAACGCGAGCTGCGCCGGCTAGGTTTGGAGAACCTCTCCTACGAGCGCATCGCCAAAGACATGGGTTTCGGCCAGGTCGATGACCTGCTGGCGGCTGTGGGCTGCGGCGACCTGAACCTGGGCAAGATCGTGGCCACCATCGTGCCGGAAGAGGTGGAGGATGCCACCATGCCGGCCGAGGGGATGCAGCCCGAAGCCGAGGCCATGGTCTCGGACGAGATCAGCGTCCTGGGTCTGTCGGGTGTGCTGACGAGACTGGCACGGTGCTGCAAACCCGCGCCTGGGGATCCCATCGTCGGCTACATCACCCGTGGCAGGGGCGCCACAGTGCATCGTCAGGACTGCCCGAATGTGCTTCGAATACGCGACCGTGAGCGGCTGGTGCAGGTCTCTTGGGGACGGCAGCAGCGCACCTATCCGGTCTCGGTGCGCCTTCGGGCGTACGATCGCGATGGCTTGATGCGAGATGTGTCCACGCTGGTCGCCAATGAGGGCATCAGCATGTCATCGATTCATGTCTCCACCAAGAATAGCCTCGCTGTCTTCGACTTGGTGATGGGCATCTCAGATGTGACTCAACTGAGCCGCATCCTCAATCGGCTGGAGGCGCTGCCCAATGTTCTGGAGGCTAGGAGGCTAAAACCCGGATAGTCAGGCAAGGCCGCGATGCTATAATGGCCGCCGGTTTCGCTGGTGCGGGGGGTGCGTCTGGCGAGACTGGAGACGATCGGAAGTGCGGGGGAAGACCGGATCCCCCGCTTTTGACTCTCGCGAGGTCATCGCCGGCCTGAGGCTCGAGGCCGAGCCACTCGTGTGGGCGGTCTTTCGAGGGAAAGGAAGGTTCTTGTGGGGCGTTTGCGGCAGGTTTCGATCTTCCTCGCGCTTGCGGGGTTGCTGGATTCGATCTATTTGGCTTGGCTCAAGCTCACCGGCTCCCTGGCGGCCTGCGGCGAGATCGGGAACTGTGAAGCGGTAAACTCCTCCAGCTATGCCGAGGTGGCGGGCGTGCCCGTGGCTTTGCTGGGGGCGCTGGGCTACGTGGCGATCCTGGCTCTGCTGCTGCTGGAGGTCCGGATCGAGGCCGGAAGAGGGGTCTTGCACTTGGCGCAGTTTGGGTTTACGCTGGCAGGGACGATGTATTCGGCGTATCTGACCTATGTCGAGATCGCTATCCTGCGGGCGATCTGCCCCTATTGTGTGGTATCGGCAGTCATCATGACGGCCCTTTGGATCATCAGTAGCGTAAGGCTGTGGCGATTGGCTTAGCCGGAACAGAGGAGGAACGGGATGCCTCGCATTCGGTGCCGCTACATCGATTGTGTCTATCTGGATGATGACTACTGCAGTGCGGCCTCGGTGGAGATCGATCCGGATGAGGGTTGCCTGACCTACGTGCGCATCGGCGAGATCCCCGAGGAGGAATGGGAAGAGGGGGAGTTAGGGGAAATCTGGGATGGAGATGAGGTGGAGATCTTCCTCGACGATGAGGAGGAAGATGATTGGCTGGAGGAGGAAGAATTGTAGGTCGTTTGGGTGGCAAGAGGAGAAATCATCAGGGCTGCCGGAATGCCGGCAGCCCTCTTCGTTGCGAGAGGATAGGCTCAGGCTTCGTTATTCCTTGGAGGAAGTCTTCACCTTGGATGCCAGCGTCCGGCTGAGGATATTCTCGAGTTCGTCCCTGCTGGGCTTGCCGTCGCGAGCCTGTGTGTGTGCTTCGCGAGCGGGCTGCCCGTCGGTTTGCTCAAGCGCCTGGCGCAAGGCAACCTCCATCGCGGTCGGGATCTTCTCCTCCACCTCTTCCGCCATGTATTCCTGTTGCTCTTCCTTCATGGTCAGGCGGATTTGCTTCTTCTTGCGGTCGACCTCAAGCACGGTCACCGAAACCTGGTCCCCCACGCTTACGATGGCTTGCGGGTCGGGCACATAATCATCGCGCATCTCGCTGACGTGAACGAGCCCGGGCCGCTCGGCGCCGAAGTCGACAAAGGCACCGAATTTCTCCAAACGGACGACCTTCCCATCATACCGGTTTCCGGGCTTGATCTGCCCCCATTTGACTTCGATGGGCCGGATCAGTGTGAGTTCGAGCCTGCGTGTCACGGGATCGACCTTGTGGACCCAGGTCTCGAGATCCTGCCCTTCCTGGAGGACGTCCTCCACGCGGTTCACATGACCTTTCCGCAGGCGGGAGATGTGCAGCAGCCCGGGAAGCTCTGCGCCCACGTTTACGAATGCGCCGAAGAGCTCAATCTTGACCACCTTGCCGGTGAGCTTCTGGCCCGGTCGAAGCGAGTCTAACGGGAGGGGGGTGCTGGTTTCTTGAACGCTCAACGTACACCTTCCTGGATGATCTGACCTTCGGAGCGCCGTGGCAACCCGGAAGGCGGCAGGGATTATACCATGCCTGGCCGCAGGTCCCTGGCAGATCTGAATGGCGGGAGGCTAGTTTGCGCCGGATGTAGGCGTGGGTTGCGCAGCGGGGGCCCGCTGCGCGATCAGGAACCACTCCTCGATCCGATTGAACCGGTCGGCTGGATCGATCATCGGGCCCACGGTCACACCCTGGACTTGGGCATCGATTCCGAAGCTGTAGGTGGGATAGTAGAGTGGCAGCGCCGGCAGCTGATCCTGAAAGCGGTATTGGAAGCTGGCATACAGATCCGCCCGACGGCCGTAGTCCGGGGTGGTGCGGGCCTGCTCGAGCCAGATGCTGATGTTTCGATCCTCGAAGCCACTGTAGTTCTGCCCCGTTTCCGTCTGGGAATCGTGCCAGAATGGGTAGGGGTCGGGATCGGGGTAGGGGCTGAAGACCAGCTCGGTAAGCGCCGCTTCGAACTCCCTGGGCTCCAGAACTTCACTGAGCATGGCCGCGGGGCCGACAGGGCGCAAGTCCACCTTGATCCCGATTTGCTCCCAATAGAAGGCCACGGCTTCGGCGACTTGCGTGAACGCCGGCGTATCCGCGTAGGCCAGCTCCAGGCTCAAGGATTGCTCATCCTTGGTCCGCAGATAGGCCGGATCACCGGGCGAGGCACCGGCGGGCAGGGTCCATTCCTCGTCATCCAGGATGCGGGCCGCCTCTTCGGGGTCGAAGGGATGCTGCTGGAGGCTTTCGGCAAAGGCCCAGGTCCCCGGCATAATGGGCCCAGTAGGCATAATAGCCTGGCCGTCGAAGGCGAGATGGATGATGCGCTCCCGGTTTAGGGCCAGCATCAGCGCCTTCCGAATCTGCTTATCTGCCAGGAACTCCTTGACCGGATGCTTTAGGTTCAGAAAGATGATCCCCATGCGCGGAAGCCGGGCAGTATGCAGGTTCATCTGGGGCATGGGCAGGACTTCGTCGAGAATCTGGTCGTCGATGGTGCCGATGCCGAGGACGGTTCCGTCCTGGTAGGCGTCAAGCGCTTCTGAGGAGTCCGGGAAGATGTAGAATTCAACCCGCTCCATGAAAGGGCGCCGACCATAGTAGCCCTCGAATGCCGAGAGGCTTACGCCGCGGATGGTTTCATCCTCCAGGATGAAACGGTCGAAGCGGAAGGGCCCGGTGCCGACCGGTGCCAGATTGAAGGGATGATCGACGAGTTCCCCCGCCGAGACGCCCCTCAGCAAATGGTCTGGCAGGAGGCCGACCGCCAAGTAGTCTAGAAAAGGCGCGAAGGGCTCGGGGAGCTGGAACTGGACGCTGCGCTCGTCCAGGCGCACAATGTTGACAGCCTTCCAGAAATCCCTTAGATCCTCCGGGCCGGGAAAATCATCATCCTGCAGCTTGGAAAACGTGTAGATGATGTCATCGGAAGTCACCGGCTCGCCGTCGTGCCAGAGGGCATCCTCGCGCAAGGTGATGGTATAGAGGGTTGCGTCGGCCGAGATCGCCCATTCCGATGCCAGATCCTTCTGTGGCATGCCGCGGGAGTCGAACCGGACCAAGCCGCTGTAGATCAGCCTGTCGATGTCGCGGTCGGTCTGATTGAAGAGATCGAGGATTGGGTTCAGGCGCTGGATCCGGCCGATCAACGCCTCGGTATACACGCCGCCAACGGCCGGTTGAGGCGGCGCCTCCGTGGTCGAGGTCGACTGTTGCAGGAGCAATCCCAGGATGAGGATAATGCCCCCTACAGCGATCAGCAGTGGCCAGCGTAATCTTCGCATCGGGGGTGGGGTGGGGTTGGGGAGCCGTTACCCCACGAGGGTGACTGTGAGCAGTGCCAGGAGGAAGAAGAGCACGCTCAGCACGATAGTGACGTTGAAAAGCAGGCGCTCGACGCCTCGCCGCACGTGGAAGCCGGCGCCGCCGAAATCGGCTCCGCCTCCCAGGCCGCCCAGTCCCGCGCCGCGGCTTTGCAGCAGGATGATGGCGATGAGCGCGATCGAAATGATGATTAATGCCAGGTTGAGATACGTCTGCACGCGTGTTCCTCCTCTAATCGCTGAGCCGCCGGATTATAGCAGACCGCCATAAGGCCGACAAGGTCGTAGCCTTCAGTGCCTAGGCGGCGCGCTCCTCGCCGATGGTTGAGCGTAGATAACTCTCGATGAAGCCGTCCAAATCACCATCCAGGACGGCCTGCGCATTGCTCACCTCGAAATCCGTGCGGTGATCCTTCACCATCTGGTAGGGATGCAGCACGTACGACCGGATCTGACTGCCCCATTCCGCGCTCACATGGTCGCCTTTGATCTCCGCCAGCTGCTCGGCTTGCTGGCGATGTTTAAGATCCAGCAGCCGGGCGCGCAGCACGCGCATGGCGTTCTCCTTGTTCTGCATCTGCGAGCGCTCGTTCTGGCAGGATACGACGATGCCGGTGGGCAGGTGGGTGATGCGAACGGCGGTCTCGTTCTTCTGGACGTTCTGCCCGCCGGCCCCGGCGCTGCGGAAGGTGTCGATGCGCAGGTCGGAGGGGCTGATCTCGATCTCATCGTCGGAGTCCACCTGCGGCAGCACTTCGACCAACGCGAAGGAGGTGTGGCGCCGCTTGGCGGAGTCGAACGGCGAGAGCCGCACCAGCCGGTGGACGCCCTTCTCGGCCTTCAGGTAGCCGTAGGCGTAGTCGCCCTCGACGGCGATGGTGGTGCTCTTGATGCCGGCCTCCTCGCCCTCGCTGGTGTCGAGGATCTCGGCCTCGTAGCCTTTGGATTCGGCCCAGCGCAGGTACATGCGCTGGAGCATGGCGGCCCAATCCTGCGAGTCGGTGCCGCCGGCGCCGGCGTGGATGGCAAGGATGGCGTCCTCGGCGTCGTAGGGGCCGGAGAGCAGTGCCTGAGTTTCTCGGCGGTCGACCTCGGCTTCGAGTTCCGCGAGCTCTTTCTCGAGGTCGGGCAGGATGGACTCATCCTCGAGGCCGGCCAGGTCGATGGCGTCCTGCAGGCGGGTCTTCAGCGCCCGCCAGGATTCGACCTCCTCGCGGGCTCGGGCGAGCTGACGCATCACCTTCTGGGCCTGCGAACCGTTCTCCCAGAGGTCAGGGTCTTCGGCTCGTTTTTGGAGTTCTTGGAGGGTTTTTTCGCGCGAAGCGAAGTCAAAGACGCACCAGCAAGTCTTCGACGCGGGCGTTCAGCGTTTCCAGGCGGTTGCGAAGCTCTTCCATACTCGTGTCCTTCATCTAGCCGCCCTCTGGAGGGGGTGAATCCTTCTTGGCGGCTCTCTTATCGTTCCTCTTCGGCCAGCAGCCCATCGACGAAGCCCTGGGGGTCGAAAGGCGCCAGATCTTCAAGGCCTTCCCCCAGGCCCACGTACGCAATGGGCAGTCCGAGGGTGCGGCTCACCGCAAACCCGACACCCCCCTTGGCGGAGCCGTCGAGTTTGGCGAGCACCACGCTCTCGACGCGCACGGCCTCGGCGAAGGCGCGGGCCTGTTGGATGCCGTTCTGCCCGGTGGTGGCGTCGAGCACGAGCAGCACGTGGGGCGCGGCCCCGTCGGACTGGCGCTCGGCGACGCGCACGATCTTGGCCAGCTCGGCCATCAGGTTGGCCTCGGTGTGCATGCGGCCGGAGGTGTCGATGAGTACGGCGTCGAGGCGCCGCGCCCGGCCGGCCTGGCAGGCGTCGTAGGCCACCGCGCCCGGGTCGCCCCCCGGCTGGCCGGCGATCACATCCAGCCCCAGCCGCCGGCCCCAGATCTCGAGCTGTTCACGCGCCGCTGCTCGGTACGTGTCTGCTGCAGCAAGCAAGACCTTGCGTCCAGCCTGGGACCAGCGCCAGGCCAGTTTGGCGGCGGTGGTGGTCTTGCCGGAGCCGTTAACGCCGGCCAGGATCACCACCGCGGGCGGGTGCTCGAAGCCGATCTCGGGCGCCGTCTGGAGCTGCTCGAGCAGCAGAGTCCGCAGCCCGCCCCTGACCTGGGCTCCGGTGAGCCATCCTTCGGCCTTGGCCTGGCTCTGGAGCGCTGCGATCAGCGCCTGGGTGGCGTCCACGCCCAAATCCGCCTGGATCAGGTGGGCTTCGAGTTCGTCCCAGAATTCCGGGCTAAGTTCGGAAGCTCCCAGGAGGGTGGCGATGCGGCCGAAGGCGCTGCGGCGCGTCCGCTCCAGCGCGCTGCGCCAGCTCTTCGATTCCACGGGGGGATTATACCATTGGCAAGGGGGGAGGGGGCCTCCCGGGCGTTGGCCAGCGACCATGCGCCATGCGGCGCCTCGAACGCGCGATGCATAGGGCAGAACCCGGCGCAGCGCCAAGAAGCGATGAGGGCGCCGCTGGCCGCATCTTGGCCTGCCCTATGGCAACGTCATGCTGTGGCGACAAACTGCTCTCATGGTCTTGCCACCCGGAGACCGTTGGCCACGGCCAAGAGCTCTGAGGTTTCATGCAAGAAGACCGCAAGAGCAACGCTCATGGCCCCAATGAGCGCCGCCGGGATCAGCACAGCCAGTATGAACAGGGAAAAAACAATATTCTGAAGGCTGATGCTTCGCGCTCTTCTGCCTAGGTGGATCGCAAAGGACACCTTGGTGAGGTCATCCGCCATCAGTGCGACGTCGGCGGCTTCGATCGCCGCATCGGTGCCTGC
>CAZBLT010000032.1:1174-27230 GCA_964492745.1 uncultured Anaerolineaceae bacterium | reverse complement strand
ATGGGCCCCTGGCGGAATTGCCCGAGGTACTGACGCGCCAGGAACTGCCGCCGCCAGAGCTCTTCGAGACGGATGTGGTGCGGCACTTCGTGCGCCTTTCCCAGCTCAATCATGGGGTCGATATCGGCTTCTATCCGCTGGGGTCCTGCACGATGAAGTACAACCCCAAGATCAACGAGGACGCCTGCCGATTGCCCGGCTTCGCCCTGACCCATCCCCTCCAAGACCCCGAGACGGCCCAGGGCAATCTGGCGCTCATGTATGCCCTCCAGGAGTGGCTCAAGGAAATCGGCGGCTTCGCGGGCGTGAGCCTGCAGCCGGCGGCGGGCGCTCATGGCGAGTTGACTGGGATCCTCATCATTCGCGCCTATCACCTGAGCCGCGGGGATGACCATCGCCGGAAGATCCTGATCCCCGATTCGGCCCACGGCACCAACCCCGCCACCACCACGATGAGCGGGATGGAAGTGATCGAAATCCCCTCCGACGCGCGTGGCAATGTGGATCTCGACGAACTGCGCAAGCATTGCGGCGAGGATGTCGCCGGATTGATGCTCACCAACCCCAGCACGCTGGGGCTCTTCGAGGAGCACGTCCAGGAAGTGGTGGACTTGATCCATGGATGCGGCGGCCTAGTATACGGCGACGGCGCCAACATGAACGCGCTGCTCGGCATCGTCCGGCCTGGGGACCTCGGATTCGATGTCCTGCACTACAACCTGCACAAAACTTTCTCGACACCCCACGGCGGCGGCGGCCCAGGTTCCGGCCCGGTGGGCGTGGCGGAGCACCTGGTTGATTTCTTGCCGGGGCCGGTGGTCGAGGTCCTGGAGGAAGGCAGCCAGGAAGAACCCCCACTCTACGGCCTAGTGATGCCCAAGAAGAGCATCGGCCGCGTCAAGGCCTTCCACGGTCACTTCGGCGTGATGGTACGGGCCTACGCCTACATGCGCATCCAGGGCAAGCAAGGCCTGCGAGAAGTGGCGGACTACTCCGTGCTCAATGCCAACTACCTGCGGGTCCGATTGCGGGATACCTACAAAGTGCCCTTCGATCGGGTCTGCATGCATGAGTTCGTGGCCGAAGGCCGCTGGCCGGATGCACCAGATGTCCACGCGCTGGACATCGCCAAGCGACTGATGGATTTCGGGTTCCACCCACCGACCAATTACTTCCCGCTCATCGTGCCCGAGGCGCTCATGATCGAGCCCACCGAGACCGAGAGCAAGGCCACCCTGGACGCCTTCATCGAGGCCATGGAGACCATCGCCCGCGAGGCGCGCGAGGATCCCGAAGTGCTGAAGAGCGCGCCCCATGCGACGCCGTTCGGGCGACTGGATGAGGTGCGCGCGGCCAAGCAGCTTGTGCTCCGCTGCAAGCCGCTGGAACTCGTCGATCAGGGCTGAAGGTCCGCAACAGACCCCCATCTCAGTTCCTTCTCAACCTGACCCCTCTCCCGCGCGGGAGAGGGGTTCTTTTGTGCGCCCATGAGATGGCTTTCTCATGCGGCTTCCCAGGCTTGATGGTGTAGAATCGAGTCCCATACGGAGGTCGGGAAGATGGAGTCTGCTTCGAAGAGGGTCGTGCGTGAAACCAAGAAGCGTGAAACGGCGCAGATTCACCTGCCCGACGGGCGCATTCTGGAGGGCCCAGCGGGAAGCCAGCTTGAACTGTTCCTGAGCGCGCTAGATGCCCGCGCTCCTGTTGTAGGCGGTATCGTGAACGGCGAGCTGCGCGAGCTGACCTACCCCATCGAGATGGATTCGAAGGTGCGCCCCGTGACCATGGGCGAGGCCGACGGCATGCGCATTTACCGGCGCTCCCTGACCTTCTTGCTGGCGGCTGCATTCGACGAGCTCTTTCCGGACGCTGAACTGACCGTGGACCACTCCGTCTCCTCAGGGGGCTACTACTGTGAAGTGCGTGGGCGTGAGCCCTTTACCCAAGCGGACCTGTCCCGGCTCGAGGCGCGCATGCGTGAGCTAGTGGATGCCGATATCCCCTTCGCCAAGACCATCGTGCCGCTCGAAGATGCCCTGCGCCACTTCCAGGAACGGGGACTGCACGATAAGGCACGCCTGCTCGCCCATCGTAAGAAGCCCCATCTGGTGCTCTACCAACTGGGCAACCATAAGGATTACCACCACGGTTACATGGTGCCCTCCACCCGTTATCTGAAGTGGTTCGGGTTAGTGAAAACGGATGGGGGATTCACGTTGCGGTTTCCCCGCCGGCACCGGCCGATTGAGCTGCTCCCGCTGCCGGAGTACCCCAAGCTGCTGGCCACCTTCCGGGAGTATGGCGACTGGTTGGAAAGGCTGGGAATCTCTAGCATCGGGGCATTGAATGATGCCATTGTGGAGGGGCGCGCCCGCGAGATCATCCTCGTCTCCGAGGCTCTCCACGAGGGCCGCATCGCCGAGATTGCCCGCATGATCTCCGAGCGCGCCTCGCATCTGCGGGTAGTTTTGGTCGCCGGCCCTTCGTCTTCCGGAAAGACCACTTTCTCAAAGCGACTCTCCATCCAGTTGCTGGCACGCGGCATCTCGCCCTTCCCGGTCGAACTCGATAACTTCTTCGTCGACCGGGACAAGACCCCGCGCGACGAGCACGGAGAGTATGACTATGAATCCATTGAGGCCGTTGACCGCAAGCGCCTCAACCATGATCTCCGCCGCCTGATCCGCGGAGAGAAGGTCCAACTGCCCAGGTACAATTTCCTGACCGGCGTGCGCGAGGAGGGTGAATCAGTCCAACTCGACCAAGGCCAGATCATCATTCTGGAGGGCATCCACGGTCTCAACCCGGACCTCATCCCCGAGATCCCGCCGGAATCGACATTCCGCATCTACGTCTCTGCCCTTACCCAGCTCAACCTCGACCGGCTGAACCGCGTCTCGACCACCGACACGCGGCTCCTGCGGCGCATCGTCCGGGATGCCACCCAGCGCGGCTACACTGCGGCCGAAACGATCCGGCGCTGGGAATCCGTGCGGCGGGGAGAGAAGCGCTACATCTTCCCCTTCCAGGAATTCGCCGATGTGATGTTCAATTCGGCGCTGATGTACGAGGGATCTGCGTTGGCGCCTCTGGCCGAACCACTCATCCGGCAGGTGCCCTTCGGCACGGTGGAACATGTCGAGGCCAAGCGCCTGCTGGCGTTCTTGGAATGGTTCCTCCCCATCGATACCGATCTCATCCCCGACAACTCGATTCTGCGGGAGTTTGTGGGCGGCTCAATCCTCAAGGAATTCAGTCCATGGAAGATGCCTTAGCGCATGGAGCCGCGAAGGGAGGCGGGTTGATGGCCAGCGTCCCGGAAATGCACTTTGGGGCAGAGCGGCCGCGGGACCCTCGAGGATCCCCAGCAAGCCGCGATCCCTAGCCGCTCTCTTGGCGGTGAGGTCCGTATCGCGCTTCGAAGGCGTCCAGGGTTTGCAGCAAATCAGGCGTGAGGCGGCGACGCGCCTCGGCTGCGATATCTGGCGGCAAAGGCCCGAAATAGGCTTCCGCCACCGCGCTGCTGATGCAGGCCAACGTGTCCGCATCTCCCCCCAGCGATACGGCGTTGCGGACAGCCTGCTCAAAGCTTTCCGCCTCCAGGAAGGCGATCAGCGCTGGCGGCACGGTACCCTGGCATGAGATATCGTAGCTGTAGCCGGGCCGAATGTCGGCCAGGCTTCGGCTGAGATCGTAGCCGAAGGCCGCCGTGATGCGCTCACGGATGACTTCCTTGGGGGCGCCTTTGCGAGCGAGATAGACCGCCAATGCCACCGCCTGGGCGCCCTTGATGCCCTCGGGGTGATTATGGGAGACTTCCGCCGCAAGGCGGGCTTGCTCGAGCACGGCCTGCTCCGTCTCAAAGGCCCACCCCACCGGGCTCAGCCGCATGGCCGACCCGTTTCCCCAGGAATTGTAGGGTCCGGCGTGCTCGGAAAACAGCCAGCGCCGAAAATGGGAGCCGTAGTCCGCGTTTGGATAGCGGCGACCCAGTGCCAGGTAGGTCTGCGCGTAGTCTTGCCCCTCCAGAATGGCAAGCGCAGTGGCAAGCGTCATAACGCTGTCATCGGTGAAAATGGAGTCTTCCTGAAAGAGTGGGAATTCGGTGGTCTTGATCGGCCGGTACTCATAAGGTGATCCGATGATGTCGCCGACGATGGCCCCAAGCATGGTCTTCGCCTCCTCTCGATGCCTCGCTAAGCCTCCAAGGAAGGCGGCCGGCGCTCGCGCTTGCGCTCGCTGCGCCGCCGCTTCGCCTGGAGCCGCTTTTCGATCGCAGCCCTTGGAGGGCGACCGGGTCTGCGGGCTTTCTTCGGCTCGGCAGCGTGCCTGAGCAGGGCGATCAGGCGTTCCCGGGCGTCCGCCCGGTTTCGCTCCTGGGAGCGGTGGCGGCGGGCGGTGATCAACAGGTCGCCTTGGGCGGTAAGCCGCGAACCAGCGATCTGAGCAAGCCTCGCCTGCACCTCGGCCGGCAAGCGGCGTATCCCGGCCGCACGGAAGCGGAGATGAACCGCCGTGCTGGCCTTATTGACATGCTGCCCTCCTGGACCCGGCGCACGCACGAAGCGCTCCTCGAGGTCATCCTCCGAGATGGCTAGATCGGGCGTCACCTCGAGAAACCGACCAGTATGGGGATCCTTGCTCGCCCGTGCCTCGGGCGGATCACGATCTGGCATCCATTCCTCCCCCCTGCATCATACCCTGCTTCGAGGCGACGGTGCACATGCCATGTGAAGCCTTTCACGAGATATGACCCTCAAGTCTTATTTCAAGGCAGGCCCTTTCGATGGTACACTGAGCCTGCACGAGGGAGAGAAGGGGGCTCGTGCGCTTTTTTGCCCCTGCCTGCTGGGAGCAATGGATCGATGTCCGAGCTCATCGGCCAGATAATTGACGGCTACGAAATCCTCCGAATGGTCGGATCGGGCGGGATGTCGGCCGTCTACGAGGCTCGCAATCCCATTACGGGAAAGCGCGTGGCCATCAAGCTGCTGGCGGCTGTCCTGGCAACAGACCCCAATTTCCTGGCCCGATTCCGCCGGGAGGTTGAGCTACTTCAAGGCTTTGACCATCCGAACATTGTCCGCATCCTCAAGCATGGCGAGCTCCAGGGCGCGCCCTACCTTATCATGCCCTTCATGGAATCGGGCACACTGCTAGAGCGCTTGCGCGGTTCACCGCTTGGCGTGCGCGAAGCTGCCAAACTTATGGACGACCTGGCGGGGGCCCTGCAGTATGCCCACGATCGTGGCGTCATCCACCGGGATATCAAGCCCTCCAACATCCTGATTGATTCTCAGGGCAATGCCCTCCTTACAGACTTCGGCATCGCCCGCTGGCGCGAGGCCTCGCTCAGCCTGACCGGCTCTGCACTGGTCGGCACTCCGGCTTTTATGTCCCCCGAGCAGTGCCTCGGGGAACAAGTCGATGCCCGGTCAGATCAGTATGCTCTGGGCATCGTGATGTACCGCGTGGCCGCGGGGAAGTTGCCCTTCGACGGCGACACGCCTTTGGCGGTGGCGCTCAAGCAGATTAACGAGACTCTGCCTCCGCTCCGCGAGGCCAACCCCAGCATCCCGGTTGAGGTCGCGGAAGTGCTTGAGCGGGCGCTGGCCAAGAACCCCAAAGACCGGTACAAGAGTGTGGCCGAATTCAATCAGGATTTTCAGCGAGCGATCGAAACCTACCGGCGGCTTACCGACCAGCCCACGGCGATCTTCCCTCGCCTCGGCCGCCTGAAAATCCTGGCCGACCGCCGCATCCGGCAACTTCGGTGGGCCTTCCACAGCTGGATTGCCCGGCGCTGGCCTGCATTCGTGGGCGCACTGTTGCTCCTGCTGGCCTTCCCGCTGGGAGCCTTGGCGCTACGCGGCGTCACGCCGGAGGCCTCGCCCATGCCTTCCCAGCCGGGGCTGCAGGCAACCATCGATTCACTCTATGCGCTCAACGCCTCTTTGATGGGCAACGCCTTTGATCCCGAGGCGGTGGCTTCGGCCGTCCAGGCCACACTCCAGGCCATGCCCGGCATGAATCCGACCCCTACACAACCCAGCCTGGCCGACTCTGTCCTGAAGGTCCTGGGGTTTGCATCCCGCCTGCCTAGTCCGACTCCCACGCCCGGGCCTGCAAATGCCGGCGGAGGCTCGTTTGCCAGGAGTGAGCCCACGCCCACACAGAATTCCCAAGGGCATGGGCCTACGGGTCCGTCAGCGACTTTCACCCCCTCCGCGCCGCCGCCCATCTCCGAGCCCAGCGCCACCTCTTCTCCCACAGCAAGCCTAACACCTATGGCTGATGGCACGGAGGCGTCGTCGACACCTGGTCCTATCAGAACACTGACACCGATGCACTCACCTACGCCCACAAAGACTCCCTCGCCAATGCCCTCGGCCACACTGCCCCCCAGCCCTACCCTTGCGCCCACTGCCACGCCGGTGCCGACCAGCACGCCCATCCCGAGCGACAATCCCGAACCAACCCCGCGCAAGTGCCTGCCGAGGGCGCGCCCTGGCCATCCCTTCTACTGCACGCTAACCCCTACCAGCGAGCCGCCCGAATTTTAGGCTCGCGTTTGGGTTTGCGGCGAACCATCCCGCAGACTGTGTCGCAAAGTGCTTCTATCGAAAAAGGAGCAGCGTCGCGCGCGCCGCCAGTCCGCTGGCGATCGTGAGCCATGGGTTGCGGGTTCTCCAGGCAACCATGCCTGCCAGGATGCCTGCTACAAGCGCCGTGTTCTCGAATGAGAAGTCCAGCGAGCCCTCCGGGCGCGCAAGCGCAGGAACGATCAACGCCGATAGGACTGCCGGCGGCACAAAGCGCAGGGCGGCCCGCATGCGCGCCGGGAGCAAACCCGGCCCGAGCAGCACCAGCGAAAACCGGGTGGCGTAAGTGACCACCATCCCGCCCAGAATGACGGCCCACAATTCCATACGGTTCACGTCGCCCCCCTGCGTACGGACTGGCTCTCAATGCCCATGGCTGCCGCTATGCCGGCTAAGATTGCCATCAGCAGTCCCAGGCCATAGGGCAGTTCGGCCAGCAAAGGGGACAACACCCCCGCGACGACCGCTGCTACCACATGGCATCTATCCTCCAGCAAGGGGAACAGCATCGCCAGGAAGGTCAGCGGCAGGGCGAATTCCAGGCCCCAGGAGGCGGGGATCAAGGCCCCAAGCAGGATGCCCGCTGCGGTGCTCGTCTGCCAGGACAACCACAGCGCCAGACCGGTGCCAAGGTAAAAGGCATGCGGAGATCCGCTCTTCGGGTGGGCATACTCTAGCGAGCCAATCGCGAAGGCTTCATCGGTGAGCAGCCAGGCCAGGGCCGCCTTCCAGCGGTTCGGCAGGGACTGCCAGCGGCGTGCCATGGCGGCGCTGTAGAGCAGATGGCGCAGATTGACGGTCAGGATCGTGAGCACCACCACCGCCGGAGGCCCGCCTCCGGCGATCAGGCCGACGGCGATGAACTGGGCGCTTCCTGCAAACACGAAGAGCGAAAGCGCTTGGGCTTCCCAGGGCGGAATGCCCTCCGAGATGGCCAGGGCCCCGAAGATAAGGCCGAAGGGGACTACTCCCAGCAGCAAGGGGAGCTGGGCGCGCATGCCCGATAGAAAGGCGCGGCAGGACGTGGGGGCTACCATCGCCGGCTCGCATCATGGTCTGCTTGCGCAGCCTTGCCCGCGGCCGTCCACATCAAGTCGGCATGCGGGGCCCACATTTCCCTTCCCCTGGAAGGTCGTGCCCGATGGGTTGGGTGCGTGCAGGCGGACGCCCCTTGCGGCCAGGGCATATCAGACGCAACCGGCCTAGTGAGTCAGGATTTGGGAGAGGAACAGCTTGGTGCGGTCTTCCTTCGGGCTGCCGAAGATCTCGTCCGGCGTGCCGTTTTCCACCACCAGTCCCTCGTCGAAGAAGTACATGCGGTGCGCGACGGCGCGCGCGAAGCCCATCTCATGGGTGACCACGATCATGGTCATCCCCGACTTCGCCAGCTCGATCATCACGTCCAGCACTTCTTTGATCATCTCTGGGTCGAGGGCGGAAGTGGGCTCGTCGAAGAGCATGATCTTGGGTTGCATCGCCAGCGCTCGAGCAATCGCCACCCGCTGCTGCTGGCCGCCTGAGAGCTGGCCGGGATACTTATGGGCCTGCTCGGGAATGCCCACGCGTTCCAGCAGCTTGAGTGCCACTTCCTCGGCTTTGTCCTTAGGCCACTTGCGGACCCAGATCGGCGCGAGCGTGATGTTCTGCAATACCGTCAGGTGGGGGAAAAGGTTGAACTGCTGGAAGACCATGCCGATTTCGCTGCGGACTGCATGGATGTTGCGGGTGTCATGAGTGAGCTCAATACCATCCACGATGATCGTGCCGCGTTGGTGTTCCTCCAGGCGGTTGAGGGTGCGGATGAAGGTCGACTTGCCCGAGCCGGAGGGGCCGAAGATCACGATCACCTCGCCCTTCTGGACCTCCATCGAGATGCCCTTCAGGGCGTGGAAGCTGCCGAACCATTTGTGCACGTCTCGACAGATGATGATGGATTCACTCATCGTGCGCTCCTCGCCTAGGACTCGACTACGCCCAGGCGCTTTTCAATCCGCCGGCTGGCGAGGGACATGCCATAGCTTACCACGAAGTAAAACACGCCGGCGAAGAGATACATTTCGCGGACCGCTCCCAGGTACTCGCGCGCCTTGATCACGCTCTGCCCCACGGCGAGCAGATCCAGCAGGCCCACAATGGCCACCAAGGAGGTGTCCTTGAAGATGCTCACGAACTGGCCCATGATGGGCGGGATCACCGCCCGCAAGGCCTGAGGCAGGACGATCAGTCCGGTCACCAATACCTCGCTCAAGCCTAGCGACCGTGCTGCTTCCACCTGCTCATGCCTCACGGCCTGCAAGCCGCCGCGCACGATCTCCGCAAGATAGGCCGCCGTGAAAATCGTCATGCCGACCATCGCCCGCAATACCCTGTCCACGTTGAATTCCAGGGGCAGGAAGAGTGGCAGCATGACTTGCGCCATGAACAGGATCGTGATCAAGGGCACACCGCGAATGATTTCAATGGTGAGGATGCATAGGCCCTTGACAACAGGAAGGCTGCTGCGGCGTCCGAGGGCCAGCAGAATGCCGATCGGGAACGAGACCGCGATGCTGACGGTGGCCAGCGCCAGCGTGAGCATGATCCCGCTCCAGATGCTGGGCTGCACAATCGGGAGCGCCTCCACGGGATCTACGCGCGGCACACCGACTTCGAAATTGGTGAGCAGCACAATCAGCGCCACGACAACCACAGCCCATAGGGTCGGGAGCGCCTGCAGCACGCGCGCGTTGCCCTGCAGGGCTCGCGCGATAGCGGCACCGGCCCAATAGCCAATCCCCATGGCCAGTGCAAAGCGCAGGAGCAGAGGAGCCGTCAGCCCCAGAATCCAGGGCTGGGCTTGCAGGCCCAAGGGCAGCGTCAGGCCTGCTGCCAGCGCCATCGCCGCAATCACTGCCACTCGCCATCGCCTCGCCGAGATCAGATGGAGGCTCGCGGCGGAAAGCAGGCCTACGATGGCCAAGCCCATCGTCGCCCGCCAAGCCTCATCGAGCGAGATCAGCACATCCGGCCGGAACAGATAGTAACCGAAATTGTTGCCAATCGTGTTCAGGGTGGGCAGGCGGATGCCGCAAATGAGAACCGTCAAGACAACCGGCGAGAGCAGCCACCCCCCAAGAACATACCGCCGGGCACGGGCTTCCTCCCCCCCTCGCCACACAAGCCAGGTAACGAGAGCCATCAGGAGCAGAAAGCCGGCGCTCGCGCCCAGCCGCCAGACCTGATCGTCAGGGTAGCGACCCCAGGCGAGCACTCGCAGGTTGTTGGTTACGGCCCTCCAGTTGGCCTCCCGCACGGCCCACGTGAGAACTGCCCGCCCCAGAACGAAAAGGAAAGCGCCCGAGATGAGCGTGAGCAGCGTGTTGAGCCAGGAACCGAACAGGTTCTTCCAAATCCAGCCCATGATTCCCAGCTCGGTGACGGGCGGCTTCTCCATTTCAGCGGTCACTGCACGCTCCATGGCTTTCAGCGCTCCGGGATCTTAAGGCGGTCGTTGATAAAGTTCATGATGGCCGAGATCGAGAGGCTCATGATCAGGTAGGTGACCATCATCAGGCTGATCACTTGCACCGCTTGGCCTGACTGATTGAAGATCGTTGAGGAGACATTGTAGAGATCGGGATAGCCCACACCCACGGCCAGGCTGGAGTTCTTAGCCAGGTTCAGGTATTGATTGGTGAGCGGTGGGATGATGACCCGCATGGCCTGCGGGAGCACGACAAAACGCGTGACCTGGAAACCTGTCAGGCCGATCGACCGCGCCGCTTCCGTCTGCCCCTTCGGAACGGCGAGGATACCGGCGCGAACGATATCTGCAATGAACGCGGCTGTGTAGAGCACCAGGCCAAGCAAGATGCCGGCGAACTCCGGAGAGAGGCGGGCGCCGCCTTCCATACGTAGCCCGATCAGAACCGGGTTCTCAAACAGTAGCGGGCGGCCGGGCGACAGCAACCAGCCGGCAGAGGGCAGCCCGATGATCAGCAATGCCGCCCACAAGCCAGGCCGCGTCTCCACACCGTGCAGCAGCCGCCGCTTCAGCAGGATACGGTAAACAACCGCTCCCAAAACCAATCCAGCCATCAGGCTTCCCAGCCAGAATGAAAAGCCAGGCTGGGGCACAGGGCGCGGGAAGAAGAAACCGCGGTTGCTCAGGTTGAAAGGCCCCAGGATGAGTCGGTCTTGGAGGGAGGGCAGGCGCAGGATGACGCCGAAATAAAGGAAGAAGAGCTGAACAAGCAAGGGCGTGTTGCGCATGATCTCGACATACGCCGAAACGATCGATCGCAGCAGCCAATTCGGGGAAAGGAGTGCCAGGCCCGCCAGGATGCCCACAACCGTCGCCAGCACCAGGCCGACCAGAATCACGCGCAGGCTGTTGACCAGTCCCACAATGTAGGCGTAGAAGAAGCTGTCGGTGCGCTCCATCGGCAGGCCTTCACCGATCATGAAGCCTGCGGTCCTGCGAAGGAACTCGAAGCTTAGGCTGAGCCCTCGAGTCTCGATGGATTCAAGCAGGTTGCCGATCAACCAGCGGGCGGCCAATACCACCAGCAGGACAAACACCGCCTGAGCGATACCCTGCAAGACGCGCACGTCGCGGAAGACGGCGGTGACGCGTTGAAGGCTGGAGGGCTTAGCCGAAGTTGCCATCGTTTGGGACGAGCTCCAGCAATGGGAGGGGGTGCAGCCCGGATGCCTCCCGGGCTGCACATTGCCCTATCGTGTCATTGAATGGCGTCGGATCAACGCCACGGCGGTGCGTAGAGCAGGCCGCCATCCTTGTAGAGGGCGTTGAACGAGCCCGCACGCGGGATGTCGGTTCCCTCAGGCCCGAGATGTCGCTCGTAGATCTCGCCATAGTTTCCGACTTCGCGGATCACGTTCACCATGAAGTCGGGGGGCAGGCCGAGCAGAGCGCCAAACTCGCCTTCCTGGCCGAGCAGCCGGGCCACTTCGGGATCCTCCGGCGTGCCGGCGGCGATCTCCTCCACATTGGCGGAGGTGATGCCCTTCTCCTCGGCGATGATGATGCCGTTCACCACCCAGCGGACCAGGTCACCCCACTGCTGATCGCCATGAGCCCAAACGGGCCCCAAAGGCTCCTTGGACATCGTCTCAGGCAAGATCATGTGCGCGCTGGGATCGGACATCTGCGTGCGCAGCCCAGCCAGCTGGGACTTGTCCGAGGTAAGCCCATCGCAGCGGCCCTGGTCGTAGGCTGCCGCCGTCTCCTCGGAGCGGTCGAAGACCAGCGCATCGTAGGTCAGGCCGCGGGAGGCGAAGGCATCCGCCAGGTTGAGTTCGGTCGTTGTGCCCGAGAGCACGCAAATCGTTGCGCCGCCCATGTCATTGAGCGAGGTGAAGCCGCTGTCCTTCCGGACCATCATGCCCTGGCCGTCATAGAACGTCGTGGGGCCAAAATCGGTGCCCAGTTCCACGTCGCGCGTGAAGGTCCAGGTTGTGTTGCGGATCAGGACGTCGATTTCGTTGGTCTGCAAGGCCGTGAAACGCTCCGCAGCGGTGAGCGGGCGGAACTCGACGGCGGTGGGATCGCCGAAGATTGCCGCCGCAATCGCCCGGCAAAAGTCAACGTCGAAGCCGGTGAACTCACCCTGCTCGTTCAGGAAGCCGAAACCAGGAACGCCTGAGTTCACGCCACAGCGCAGGAAGCCGTTGTTCTTCACGCTCTCCAGCCGGGCGGAGACCATCTGGAATTCAACCGGCACCTGGACCTGGACCTCCTGCGTCTCAACGACCTTGACTTCCTGGGTCTCGACGACCTTCACTTCACGAATCTCAGGCTCCGCCGGCTGGCAGGCGCTGAGTGCCAGGACCACCGCTGCAAGCACCACTAAGACAACAACTGACTTCTTCATCGTATCGTTCTCCTCCATAAATAAGCATTCGTCGGCGAAGGTAGGGGAAAGAATGGGGATCGGTTCGGTGTCACCTCCTCATGGCACCGGGGGGGAGCGGAGCATCTTTGGCGAAGCAAGGCCCAGGGGAAGATGAGGAGGGCGGGGCGGCCTTGCGGCGGATCGGCAATGTGCATATGGTAGGGGAGGAAGACCCCAGCGTCAAGCCAGAGGCCTGGATTTCCCTGGTTCTGGAATCCCACTCTCTTCCCCGTTTGGCGCGCTTCCGCAGCATGGTAGAGTGGGAATCAGAGAGAACGCGATCGGCGGAGTAGTGCATGTCGTCGCTCATTGGAAGGCAACTCGATCATTACGAGATACTCGCCATGGTTGGCCGCGGCGGCATGGCCACCGTCTACCAGGCCGTGGATGTGCGCAGCGGCGAGGAAGTGGCACTCAAAGTCCTGGCGCCCGGAATGGGCAGCGACCGGCGTTTCATCCGGCGCTTCCGGCGCGAGGCCAGCTTGGTCTCCAAGCTCCGCCACCCGAACATCGTCCCGGTACTGGCCTACGGGGAATCGGATGGCTTCGTCTTCACGGTTATGCCCTATGTGGCGGGCGAAACACTCTATGCCCGCATGAAGGGCGGTCGGCTGAGTCGCGAGGAGTGCTCACGCTGGATCGGCCAGATCTGCGAAGCCCTGACATATGCGCATGAGCAGGGGATCATCCACCGCGATATCAAGCCCTCCAATGTGATCATCGACGAAGCCGGAATTGCACGGCTCACCGATTTTGGGCTGGCACGGCTTGTCGCAGGCCACAGCAGCCTGACTGGGTCGATGCTCATGGGCACGCCGGCCTACGTCTCGCCGGAACAGGGGCGGGGCGAGGACTTGGACGCCCGCTCAGATCAATATTCGCTGGGCGTCCTGCTCTACGAGGTCCACACCGGGCGCCTGCCCTTCGAAGCCGAGTCACCCATGGCGACCGTGCTGCAGCACATCCAGGAGCCGGTCCCCAGGCCGAGGCGCTTTAACCCGGAGCTCCCCCCCGACCTCGAAGTCGTGATCCTCAAGGCTCTGGCCAAGCGGCGGGAAGCGCGCTTTGAATCGGTGCGGGCGCTCAATGAGGCTTACCAGGCAGCCCTTGCAGGCAAACCGTTACCCTCGCCGGAACGCCGGGCGTCCGAGCCCACGGCCTACATGCCCCGGCCGCGACCAGAGCCAGCCTTTATCGAAAGCGCCCCTGCCCTCCGTCCCGCTCCCTCGTGGAGGCTGTGGGCCCTGCTTGCACTCCTGGTTCCCTCCCTGGCGGCGGGGGCATGGGCCGTCTTCAGCCGTGGCGGACAAACCCCCGCGCCGACGCCCCCGCTCTGGACGCCGACGAGGGAGGCATGGATCCCGCTGGGATCGGGGTCGGAGGACGGGACCACCACGCCTGAGCCCCCGCCCACGGCGGTGCCCACGCCGATCACCTCGCCCCAATGCCCGGGTCTGGCCCTGCACGCGCTGCAAGCCGAGGATGACAGCGTCTCGTGGCTGATCGATAACGGCACTGACGAGACCGTGCATTTGACCCGGCTCGAGGTCCTGGATTGGCCTTTGGCCAATGGCCGGCTGCTGGAGGCCTGGTTGGGGGAGGAGCCTTTGCTGGCAGGCGAGCCCCTGCCTGGAGAATCACTGGCCTTCCGAGAAGGCGCGCAAGCCCGCATTCTGCCCGATCAGGCGCTGAAGTTCAGGCTGGTTTCCGAGTACGCCGCCGGGCCATCTGGCTATGAACTTCAGCTCGAATTCTCGCCGGGCTGCGCGCTTTCCGGCGCGTGGTGATCCAGGGGCCATGCATCCATGAACCTGGAGGCGCCAGGCGGAGTACCCGAATGGGAGGCCTGCAGCGGCGCGGCACCTCTGCCGAGCCGCGCGGGAGTATAATGGCATCCCCTTGCACACCAAAATTCATCAAGGTTTAGGAGAACATAGATGCCCGATCCACGGATTTCCAATCTTGCTCGAACGCTGGTGGAATATTCCACCCGCGTCAAGCCGGGGGATCATGTCGCCATCATGGCCCAGCCGGTTGCCATGCCGCTGGCCGAGGAGGTCTATCGCTTCGCACTCAAAGCCGGGGGCTACCCCTATGTGCAACTGGGCGGGCTGCGCTCACGAGTCGAGACAGAGACATTGGAATACTTGCTGTTCACCGAGGGTAGCGAGGATCAAATTCAGCACGTGAATCGTTTCGTGAAGGAGATCCGTCAGGAATTCGAAGTCATGATCGTGTTGCTGAGCCTTACGAACACCCGCGGGCTCAGCAACGTCAGCCCGGACCTGCAGCGCCTCCGCGCCCAGGCCTATAGCGAAGTCACCAGGGTCTATCAGCACCGCAGCGCCACGGGTGAACTACGCTGGGTGATGACCCTCTTCCCCACCGACGCCTACGCCCAAGACGCCGAGATGAGCCTTGAAGAGTTTGAGAGCTATGTATTCAGCACCACTTACGCCGACACCGACGATCCCATCGCGGCCTGGTGCAAGATCCATGACGAGCAGCAGCGCCTGGTCGATTGGCTGGATGGGAAGAAGCAGTTGAGCGTCAAGGGGCCCCATGTGGACCTGGAGTTGTCGATCGAAGGGCGCAAATTCATCAACAGCGACGGCACCCATAACATGCCCAGCGGCGAAATCTACACAAGCCCGGTGGAGGACTCGGTCAACGGCTGGATCCGCTTCAGCTACCCGGCCATCCGCCAGGCCCGTGAGGTAGAAGGCATCGAGCTGACCTTCGAGGCCGGACGCGTGGTCAAGGCCACGGCGCAGAAGAACGAAGCCTTTCTGCAGAGCATGCTCGATACGGATGAGGGCGCCCGCTACCTAGGAGAATTCGCCATCGGCACCAACAAGCGCATCGACCGCTTCATCAAGAACATCCTCTTCGATGAGAAGATTGGTGGCACCATCCACATGGCCGTCGGCTTTGGATTCCCGGAAGCCGGCGGCAAGAACGAAAGCGCCATCCATTGGGATATGATCTGCGATATGCGTGAGGGTGGGCAGATCTTCGCGGATGGCGAGCTCTTCTATGAATCCGGCGAGTTCAAGATCTGAGTGCCGCCGCGCAGGGGTGCGCCCGACAGCCGCATGCCTGCGGAGCGGATGAAAGCCGCAGGGCTCAAGCGCCCTCCCACAGTTTCGGGTGGAAGGGCGCCTTGCATGAAGGAGTTGTAACGGATGCTTGATCCGAGAGTGGCCAAGCAGGCCCAAATCCTCACGCACTACTGTCTGGAGGTGAAGCCCGGTGACCGAATCGCGGTCAACGGCACCGTGCTGGCAGAACCGCTGCTGCTGGCGCTCCAGCGTGAGATCCTGCGGGCAGGGGGATACCCGCATGTCATGGCCCGCATACCCGGCTTGGATGCCATCTTCATGGAGGAAGCCAACGACGATCAGTTGCAGTATGTGTCCCCCTTTTTCCAAATCCCAATCGAGCAGTTCGAGGGCCTGATCGGCGTCGAGGCGGCTGCCAATACGCGCCAGCTATCCAACGTCGATCCGGCCCGTATTGCCCGCCGGGGCAAGGCCATGGGGCCGGTCATGCAGACCTATATGGAACGGCAGGCCAGGGGCGATCTGAAGTGGGTCGTCACCCTGTTCCCCACACCCGCCCGTGCTCAAGATGCCGAGATGAGCCTGCGCGAGTTCGAGGATTACGCATTCGGTGCGATGTACGCCGATGAGGAAGACCCGGTCGAGCGCTGGCAGGAAGTCCACCGTCAGCAGCAACGCCTGGTGGACTGGCTCGAAGGCAAGCGGGAGGTCAAGGTCCAGGGGCCAGATGTCGACCTTGAGCTGTCGATCGAGGGCCGGCGCTTTGTCAATTCGGATGGCCGGAATAACATGCCCAGCGGGGAGATCTTCACCAGCCCAGTGGAGGATTCAATCAATGGCTGGATCCGCTTCTCCTACCCCGCCATTCATACGGGCGTCGAAGTGGATGGCATCGAGCTTTGGTTTGAGAACGGACGGATCACCAAGGCCTCGGCGGCCAAGAACGAGGCCTTTCTCATACAAGCGTTGGATCTGGACCCGGGCGCGCGTTACCTGGGAGAATTTGCGGTCGGCACGAACACGCGCATCGATCGCTTTATTGGAAACATTCTCTTTGATGAGAAGCTGGGGGCCACGATCCATCTGGCCATTGGGGCCGGCTACCCTGAGACCGGCGGCAGGAACAAGAGCGCCATCCACTGGGACATGCTCTGTGATATGAAAGCCGGCGGCCGGATTATCGTCGACGGTGAGCTGTTCTACGAATCGGGCGAATTCCGGATCTAGGGGCCACGTTGTAGGGGCGCAATCCATTGCGCCCCTACTCGCCTACGCAACCACCCCTAGCCCCAGCGGAGAGATGCAAAGCACCCACGAACGGTTTCGAGCGCAGCCACTGCATGCCCCGCTCGCTCAAAACGCTTCCACGGGCCTTTCTCCATACCGCCTCGCCTTCTCGATGCGCGCCTTCAGCGGTGGGTGGCCATGCAGCAGCCAGACAACCCATGCTGGCGGATCGGCCTCGGCCAGGTTCTGATCGGCGAGGCGCACCATAGCACGGGCGAAGGCCTCCGGCTTGCGAGTTAGGATCAGAGCACACTCATCGGCCCGGGATTCGCGCCAGCGTGAGTACGCGTTGATCGCGGGCATGCTCAGCAGGCCGATGAGTGCCAGGCAGATGAACAGCCCGGGCAGGGCTGCGGGATCCGAGGGACTACTCCATCTGCAGGTGCGGGTCAGCCACGCCAAACCCAGCGACGCCAGATAGAAGCTGAGCAGATTCAGCCCGCTTTGGAGCAAGATGCCCACGGGGATATCGCCATGGACATGGTGCGCCAGCTCATGTGCCATAATGGTCTCGATTTCATCGGGGCTGAACTCCGCCAGGAGTGTATCCCCCAGCAGGATTTGGCGCGTGCGGCCCAGCCCCACCAGGGCTGCGTTGGCCGCCTTGGTCCTGCGGCTCATGTCGAAGGTGAAGACCCCGCGGACCTGTGTCCCGGCACGCGCCGCCAGCGCCCGCAGACGTTGCTCAAGCTCGCGGTGCTCGTCTCCCAGCGGCCTGATCTCATAGAAGACCGGCATCAGTAGAACCGGCGCCAATGACGTCAGCACGACCCCGAATAGGGAGTAGGCTAGGCCGGCCCACAGCCACCATGACTCCCCGGCGACCCGCAGGAAAGCGTAGAGGCCCAGCAGAAGCGGAATCCCCAGGGCCGCAGATAGCAAGCCAGATTTCAGCAAATCTGACACCCAACCCCGCAGGGTTTGGTTGGAGAGCCCAAAGCGATGGGGAAGACGGTATTCCGAGAGGAACCGCAACGGGAGCGTGAGCAGGAACCAGGGAAGCGCCAGCCCCAGCGCGAAGAGCAACAATTGCACCGTCCAGTGCGGCTCGAAGGTCAGCCACCCGCCAGCATCCGGCCCCCGCAGCGCGTTCGCCAGGCGAGTGGACCACCCGGCGAGCATCCACGCCAGCAAGTATGCGGCTCCCAGCCCCAGTTCGGCCAGCATGAGCCGGCGCCGAATCCGGGCATAGGCTTTGGCCTCCCGCTGTCGTTCGGGGCCTGAGCTCTCGCTCTCTGGAGGCGTGCCCAGCCTGTCCCTATCGGTCTCCACCATATCTCCTTGGTAGCCAACCCTGGGATTGGATCGCCCGGGCGAGGAGTTCCTTCAATCGCCCGAGGGCCAGCGCGACCGGGTTGCTTGTCCTAACGCTTGCGGCTGCTGGCTCGAACGCGCGCAAGGGTTCAGGAATCTTGTGCAAAAGCATACCGCGGCGATCGGGGAACCTCCCTTCACGTCAAGCCTGGGAGGCCCCTTCCCGGATGGTGAGGATCCCCTCAGGGCAAGTTTCACAACACCCCTCGCTTGGCCGGAGTTTTGTTGCGGGGTTAGAGGCGCGGCAGCTCGATCGTCTCCTGCTTCTGGTACTTTCCCTTCTTGTCGGCATAGGAGACCCGGCAGACCTCGTCGGCCTCGAAGAACAGCACCTGGGCGATGCCCTCATGGGCGTAGATTCTCGCCGGCAGGGGCGTGGTGTTCGAGATCTCGAGCGTCACATATCCCTCCCACTCCGGTTCGAAAGGAGTCACATTGACGATGATTCCGCAGCGGGCGTAGGTCGATTTCCCGACGCAGATGGTGAGCACGCTGCGTGGGATGCGGAAGTATTCGACCGTTCTGGCCAGCGCGAAGGAGTTGGGGGGAATGACGCACACTTCTCCCTTGAAATCCACCATCGAGGCATTATCGAATTGCTTGGGATCCACGACTGCCGAGAAGACATTGGTGAAGATCTTGAACTCATCCGCCACGCGGATGTCATACCCATAGGAGGAAACCCCATAGGAGATGACGCCATCGCGCACCTGGCCTTCCTCGAAGGGCTCAATCATGCGTGCTTCCTTCGCCATGCGCACGATCCAATGATCCGGTTTGAGACCCATGCATACCTCCTGCCTTGAACGCTCTCAGCTTAACACTTCTACGCCGCGGTGCGGGGATGCGCCCGAACAGGGTTCGTCAGGGTGCCAATGCCCTGCACCTCGACCGTCACCTCGTCGCCCGCGCTCAAGGGCGCCACGCCTGCCGGCGTACCCGTCAGGATGACGTCTCCTGGCTCGAGTGTCATCACCGAGGAGATGAAAGCCACCAGCTGCGGCACGGGGAAGACCATGTCGCGAGTGGAAGCCATTTGCCGCATCTGCCCGTTAACCGAACATGAGACCAGCACATCCGAGGGATCGAGGTTGGTCTCGATCCACGGGCCGAGCGGACAGAAGGTGTCGAAGCCTTTGGCGCGGGTCCACTGGCCATCGGAGCGTTGCAGGTCACGAGCCGTGACGTCGTTCGCGGCGGTGTAGCCCAGGATATACTGGCGAGCCGTTTCAGGGGGGATCCATGAACCTTGTGTGCCGATCACGACCGCCATCTCGGCTTCATGTTCGACCTGCTCGGATTGCGGGGGCAGCAGGATGGCGTCACCTGGACCAATCACACTGGTGGGGGGCTTGAGGAAGATCAGCGGGATCTCGGGCACTTCGGCGTCGTGCTCCGCGGCATGAGCGGCGTAGTTACGTCCCACACAGATTATTTTCCCGGGGCGGATCGGCGGCAGGAGCTCCACGCGAGCCAGATGGAGGCGCGGCTCGCGTCGCTTGAACGGCCCAAAAGGCGAGCCGCTCAGCGTGCCAACCCTATCCCCCTCGACCCAACCCCAGGCGGGCCCTTTGCGTCCTTTGGCTGTAAACCGGACAATGCGCATTGCAACCCCGGATCTGCCAGATTGCTTGCGAGCGCCTGTTCTCTGGCGCCCATGGCGCCCGATTATACCGGTCTGCTCTGGGGATGCCAGCTGCCCCGGGCCATTACGCGGCGGGTGCGGCGCGATCCGCTCGGGCTCGCCGGGCCCAGGCGAGGTCATAGTTCACCTGCCAGGGAAAAACTTCGATGTTCTCAAAGCCGGCCTCGGCCAGTATCTCGGGAAAGCGCTCGCGGCGATAGGTGCGGCCGAGTATCCAGCGCGCCTCCCGTCCGACGCGGTTGGTAATCAGAAGCAGGCCCGCCGGCCGGAGCACCCGGGCCAACTCGGCCAGTGTCTCCGCCGGCCGAGGGGTAAACTCCAGCACTTCCAGGCATGAAACCAGATCGAAGCATCCCTCGGGGAAAGGCAGCGGATCACCCCAGGCACGCACCCAGAGGGCCTTCTCGTCCGGCGTGGCCGACCGGCCGCGCGCCGCCATCCTGGCTGAGGGCTCCAGGCAAACGACCTGGGCGCGCACATCCGGAAGCTGAAACAGGCTTCTCGCAAGCCGGCCCGTCCCCGCGCCCACATCCAGGATGCGGGCCCGATCGAGATTCTGGATTGCCTGCGCCACCGGTTCGGCCAGAAAGCGCCGTTCCCAAAGGGTATCGAAGCGCTTGATGCGTTCGTAGTAACCCGCCGCCAGGTCATAGAGCCAGACGACGAAGCGCCGCCCCAGATGTGCGCCTTCGCAGACCCAAAGTTCCCAAAAGAGCAACGCCAGCAAGGCCGTCGCGCCGAGTGCCACTATCCAGAGGCTGCCCACAGCCTTCCTTCCAATCCCAATGCCTGCCGGAGCCGATGCAACTATAGCATGGAGACAGAGGATTCGTCTCGACGGGATGGGTCCTCGGGAGGCTCGCGTTGACCCTGCCCAGCCCCGCGGCTATAATCTGCTCGCGGGCGGATAGCTCAGTTGGTTAGAGCGCTTCTCTTACACAGAAGAGGTCGCAGGTTCGAGTCCTGTTCCGCCCATAGTGGGGCGCCGCTGCCGGCGCCCCTTCCTGCAAGCAGAGGCGAGTCTGTATGTCAGGAATACGAGGGCGCACGGCACTTATGATCCTGGTTGTGGCTGTGGGCTGTGCCGCGCCCGCCTCCCCTGCCGCCACCCCCGCTCCGGCCGGCTTGACCCCTCCTGCGCAAGGCACCGTGGCGCTCCCGCCGGCGTACACCGCCACGCCGCAACCCTCGCCCACGCCCACGCGCCAGCCCACCCCCACGCTGGCTCCCCTGGATCCCAGTGCGGGTCTGCTGCCGGACTTCGGCCAGGTGCCCGCGCTCGACCGGGCGCTCACTCGCTACTGGATCGATGTCGGGGTGGAGATGAGTTCCAGCGGCCGTATGGCTGCGATTTCGGGCACGGCCCGCATCGAGTTCACCAACAGGAGTGCCGATCCCCTCCGCGAGGTGCCCGTGATGTTGTGGCCGAACGACCCGCAATACGAGGCCGGCATGCGGGCGGGGCCGGTCCGCATCGGAGACCGGCTTACTGAGGTTGAAGCGCTTCTGGATGGGCTGGCGATGTCCATCTCCCTCCCCGGCAGCCTTCTGCCGGGCGAGAAAGTCTTGATGGAAATCCCTTTCGAATTGGAGATCGGCCCCTTCCCCGCCGGTGCGCCCCGCCGCATGGGGATCACGAGGGATGTGCTCCTGGTCCCGACCTTCTACCCGCTGATCCCGCCGCTGGGTGAGGATGGATGGCAGGTGGAGGCGGCCCCGCCCGGCGGGGATACCACCAATTCAGAGACCGCCCTCTATGATCTTTCTATCACCGCGCCCGCCGATCTGGCGCTGGCGGTTTCTGGCGTCGAAGTCGATCGGAAAGTTGCCGGCGCGAGGCAGACCGTGCGGGTCCTGAGTGGGCCGATGCGGGACGTTGCCTTCGCACTGGGTCCCTTCCAGGTGGCAGAGCGGCAAGCCGGCCAGGTCACCTTGCGGGCATGGCTGCTCCCGGACCATCTGGAGGAGCAGGACGTCGTGCTGGACGCCGCCGCCGGGCAATTGGCGCTGCTCGAAGAGCTTGTGGGCCCCTATCCCTACCCCGAACTGGACATCGTCGACAGCCCGGGCGCGTTCGGGGGCATCGAGTATCCGGGCCTGATCTTCATAGGGACGCTGGGGACGCCGTGGGTCGTCGAACCGGTCGTGCACGAGGTCGCGCATCAGTGGTTCTACGCGCTCATCGGGGACGATCAAATCCACGAGCCATGGCTGGACGAAGCCCTGGCGACCTACGCCACATCCCTCTATTACGAGCGGGCCTACGGATCGGGCCGCGCCACGGGCTACTTGAGTGACCTGCGGTCGGTTGTGCGCGCCCACCCCCGGCCCGAAACGCCAATCGGGCTCGGCGTGGGCGAATACGCCTCGGAAGAGGACTACGCTATCTTCGTCTACTTCAAGGGAGCACTCTTTCTTGACGCCCTCCGCCATGCCATCGGCGAGGAGGCCTTTCAGAGCTTTCTAAGGAGCTACTACCAGTCGCACCGCTTCGACGTCGCCAGTTCAACCGATTTTCAAAATGCCGCCGAGCATGCCTGCGCCTGCGATCTCGACGCCCTCTTCGACTTGTGGGTGTATAAGGGTGGAGAGCTCCCGGAACTGGCCCGCTGATCGCGGCGAGGAAGGCTTCGGGCTGCTAAAGCCGTCAGTAGCGCACCCAGCGAAGCCGACCAGGGCGTAGGGATGCCTACGGTCCTCTTCCCGTTCCGGCGCGAATCGCAAGGGGTTCCAATCGTTGGGTGCGGAGAAGATTTCCGGCAGGTGATGGGAGATGGGGGGATGGCTTCATCAGAGGTTCATCGTTTCTTCTGCGGAGAGTGTAGAGGGTTTCTATGGCGCCTTCGTGAGGGAATCTCCAAGCGAGGGGATGAATTGCGAGCCCGCGGGGTGATAGCTGTCCTTGCCGGTTGCCGGCCTCGGGCATACAATCATATTGTCTGACACCCCCTCGCCGGAGGGGTTCTTTCTCGCATCGTTCAGGGAGCAAACATCCATGAGTGACTATTTGTTCCGCGGAGATCTTCAAAGCCTGGATCCCGACCTTTACGAGCTTACGCAGATCGAGGCCGAGCGGCAACACCGGCGGCTGATCCTCATCCCCTCCGAGAGCGCCGCTCCGCGAGCTGTGCGCGAAGCCCTTTCGAGCGCCTTCCAGAACGTCTATGCCGAGGGCTATCCCCCAGAGGACACCCGCTGGATGGACGAGGCCGCACTGCTGGACTATGAGGCCCGCCTGGGGGAGTACCGGCGCTATTCGGACCCACGCTATTACAAGGGCGTGGAGTATGTTGATATCGTCGAGTCTCTTGCCCGGCGGCGTTGCGCCGAGGCCTTCGCCGCCAACGGGCTCACACCGGATGAGATCTATGTGAATGTGCAGCCGCTTTCCGGCGCGGCCGCCAACAACGCTGTCTATCACGCCCTCGTCCAGCCCGGCGACACCGTGATGGGCATGAACCTGCTGCATGGGGGCCATCTCTCACACGGCTCCTCCGTCAACCGCTCGGGCAAGTACTATCACGCCGTCCATTACGGGGTGGACCCGGATACCGAGCGGCTCGATTACGATCAGATCCAGGCGCTTGCTGAGCAGCACAAGCCCAAGCTCATCATCGCCGGTTTCTCCTCCTACCCCTGGTCGGTCGACTGGCGCCGGTTCCGGGAAATCGCCGATTCGGTCGGAGCTTACCTTCTAGCGGACATCGCTCATGTGGCCGGGCTGGTATGCGCAGGGGCCTACCCCTCACCGGTGGGCATCGCCGATGCGGTCAGCTTTACCACCCATAAATCTCTGTGCGGCCCCCGAGGCGCAGCTATCCTGACCACCTCGCGTGCCCTGGCGCGCAAGATCGATCGGGCAGTCTTCCCCGGAGAACAGGGCGGCCCGCACATCCATAAGATGGTCGGACAGGCGCTGGCCTTCAAGCTCGCCACCACCGAGCAATTCAAGAAGCTCCAGCAGGCCATCGTCGACAATTGCGTGGCCTTCACAGGTGTTTTTCAGGAGCAGGGCTTCCGCATCCCCTTCGGCGGAACCGATACGCACCTGATGAATCTGGATTGCAGCGCCATCACCGGACCGGACGGCACAGGCCTCTCCGGCGACCAGGCAGCCCGCGTCCTCGATCTGGCCGGGATCGTGGTCAACCGAAACACGATCCCCGGCGACCGCAATGCCCTTGATCCCTCTGGCATCCGCATGGGAACTTCCTGGATCACCCAGCGGGGCTTCGGCCTGGAAGAGACTCGGCAGCTTGCCGGCTTGATCGCGGAGCTGCTCAAAGCCTGCACGCCCTACAGCTACACGGGCCGCAAGGGTGGCCTGCGACGGACCAAAGTGGACTTCGAGGTCCTGCAGCGCGTGAAGACCCACGTGCGCGACCTGGCGCAATCGGCGGGCATCGACTTCGAGCTGCCAACCCATGGCTACCCCCACTTCTACTACCTGGATGATCCACTGCCTTCGGAGCCCTTCATGGAGGTCGCCATCGAGGGCGAGCAGGCCGAGGCTTGCCTGCGCTGGACGACATCGGCGCGGCCGGCTGAGGTCAAGCCTGGAGAAGCTGTGGCCGTCACGCTGGGCTTGCATGCAGGCCCGGTGCAGGCGGTGCTTGCACAAGACGCAGATGGAAAGGGATGGCGGCTGACGCTGCCTACCGATCAGGCTGGAACGGCGCTGGCCTGGCTGCGCGATCTATCGGATGGCTATGTGGCGCTTCCGGATGGCGATCTGCACCGCAAGATACCGGGCCCTGTTGTGGTGCGGTTGCTCGGCGGCGCGGCGGAGATGCCCGAGACCGCACAGGCGGCGGATGGCGCCGACAAGCCGTGGTTCCTCGGCATGGCGGAGAGCCAGGGGAAGCCGCTTCCGGATTTCACCTGGGAAGAGCCCGAAGAGAGCGAGCCTCGCAAGACGGCCCTGAACGCCACCCACCGTGAGATGGGCGCCAAGATGGTGCCCTTTGCCGGCTGGGACATGCCGGTCTGGTATACGGGGGTCCTCGAGGAGCACCTGGCCACCCGCCAGGCTGCGGGCCTCTTCGATGTTAGCCACATGGGCGTCTACCAGGTGGCCGGCCCCAGCGCCTGCGCCTTCCTCGACTCGGTCGTGACCAACGATGTCGCCTCGCTGGCGGTGGGCGAATCACTTTACACGCAGTTTCTGGACCCCACCGGCCATGTGATCGACGATACGATGGTCTACCGCTACCGGCCCGAGACCTACCTGGTGGTGGTCAACGCCTCCAACGACGATAAGGATTGGGCCTGGCTGAACGCCGTCAAAGAAGGGGCGGTGCGGGTCGATGAGGCCCGTCCCTGGGCCGTGGCCTTCGGCCGGGACTGCACCCTGCGCAACCTGCGTGATCCCGCCGAGGGTGAGGACATGCGGGTGGACATCGCTCTCCAGGGCCCCAAGAGCCGCGAGATCCTGCTGGCTCTGGGCTGCGACGAGGAGACCGCCGGGCGATTGAAGGCCCTGCGCTGGGCGGGTGTGATGGAGGGCGTCTTCGGCGGTTACGACCTGATCGTGAGCCGCACCGGCTACACCGGCGAGCGCGTGGCCTACGAGCTCTTCGTGCACCCTGAGAAGAGCGTTGGCCTGTGGAAGGACCTGCTGGCAGTCGGGGAGCCGATGGGCTTGAAGCCGGTCGGGCTGGGGGCGCGCGACTCGCTGCGCACGGAGGCCGGCCTGCCGCTCTACGGTCATGAGATGGCGGGCGAGATGGACCTGGGTGTGGGCGACGCTGGCTTTGCAGCCTATGTGAAGACCTACAAGCCCTGGTTTATCGGCCGGGAGGCCTTCCTCCAGCAGGAGGCCGGGCGGAAGGGTGAGGTGGTGCGTTTCCGCTTCAACGAGAAGGGCGTTCGCATGGCGCACTACGGAGACCCTGTGGTCGGTGCCCGCGGCCGTGTGATCGGCACGGTCACCTCCTGCGCCGTGGATTCGGAGGGCTACTTGCTGGGCCAAGCCTACCTGGAGAGAAAGTACACCGCCGAGGGCACGCCGATCGCCATCTTCCAGAGCGCGCCGGCAAAGGCCGGCAAGGCGCCCGCCGAGTTACAGATGGGCGACCGGGTGGCGGTGCCCACGCCGGCCACGGTGCTCACGCGCTTCCCGCGCTGAGGGACAGGCACTTGCTATGCATCAGGCGCGGCTGCCCAGCGGCAGCCGCGCCCGCGTGTCTCCCTGCCGCGTGCGCGACGACGCCTTAGTGCCTACCCTCAGGCCGTATCCGCCTCCCCGCCAGC
>CAZBLT010000032.1:0-1074 GCA_964492745.1 uncultured Anaerolineaceae bacterium | reverse complement strand
CCTCGCCTTTCAGGCTCAGGTTGACAAGATGGCGGCGGGTCAAAGCAAGGCGACAGGACCAGTCCAAGAAGGGGACATGGGGGAATTCTCTCCCGGTTAAGGCCAGAGCCCCAGCGGCAGGCTGGGGCTCTGGACCTTGGAGGGAGAGTATGATCTCGTTCGATAGGATCCTTTAGATGTTCGTCACAATGTTGCTGAAGACGTTGCCGATGGCGGGCCCGAGCAGGGCCAGGATCACGATAACGACTACAGCGACGAGAACTAGGATCAACGCATATTCGACCAGACCCTGTCCCTTTTCCTTCGGTGCGAATAACATTGTGCCTCACCTCCTTCCCCGTAGGGAACTTCTCGGTCGGATTGCCGGGAAGGGCGAATGCGACCTTGCTTCAACCGTATTCAGCTTAGCATGGACTCCCCGGCGGCGACCTTACAGGTGGCTTGCAAATGGCACGGCCCTCGAGTGGGGAGCGCCACAGTGCCCCAGGGCCGGGTGGAGGATCCATAGCGCCCTGGATATGAAAGAGCCCAAAGGATGGGCCCCGCGGCACCCATCGCCGTTCACCGGCATAAGGGTCAACGCACCCGCTGGCTCCACGTTGCATCGAGGGGGATAGCGCTTTGGTCCGGGTCCAGAGCGGGGGTCTTGCCGAGGCGCCGGCGCACAGGCCTCTACAGCGCTGCGCGCGCCGCCTCGAGCACGGCGCGTCGGCTTCCTGGTTGAAGCATCGTGTCTCGTGGCCGCAGACGGAGATCTCGAACGAGGGCAGCGCAAGCAGCACCAGCACCATCCCGGCGAAAGCAATCAGGCCTGTGCGTTCGAGCGTTATGCGGTTCTTCTTTGAACGAAGTGCTCAGATGCTATCGCGGATGAGAAGAGGAGAACGAGAAGCGCCGGCCGGGGGCCGGCGCCGGATGAGGTCTGGGATAAGCGTTGGGCTAGGCCACCAGACTGACGATGAACGAGGCGATCACGATGACCGCGATCACGCCGAAGATGACCTGCTGCATGCGGATCTTGCGCTGCTGGCGTTTGGAAAGGGTTTTTTTCTTCGCCATGGCGGGTTCCTCCTG
>CAZBLT010000031.1:0-28083 GCA_964492745.1 uncultured Anaerolineaceae bacterium | reverse complement strand
GGTTATGTCCGCCAGCCGCAGCCACTTCGAGCGCCCGCTTGACATGCTCCTGGCCTTTCACTTCCTGCAAGCCGGGGCCCGGATGAGCCTGGCCCCCTCGAAGGTCGGCCGGCTCTGCCGGGGGGATTGCGACCACCCCAGAGAGATGATTGGCCAGCGCTGTGAGCGTCGGGACCGGGATCACCTGCAGATTCTCCACCAACGCAGCTTCGGGGGCGTCCACCGCCGGCACGAAGAGCGCCCGAATCCCCCGCTCGCGCGCCACCACGGCCATCGGGAGCACGCCCCGCACATGCCGCACCGAACCATCGAGGGACAACTCACCCACCGCCATGATCTGTTCGAGCTTTACGGGATCCACTTGGCCCGAGGCGGCGAGCACGCCCAGCGCGATTGGAAGGTCGTAGGCAGGGCCTTCCTTGCGGAGATCGGCCGGGGCCAGATTCACCGTGACCCGCTGGCGCGGAAACTCCATGCCGGCGTTCTTAACGGCGGCTTGCACCCGTTCGCGGCTTTCCTGCACGGCCGTGTCGGGAAGTCCGACGATGGTGAAGGAGGGGAGCCCGCGTGCGGTGTCCACTTCCACTTCCACGATCTCCCCCTCCAGCCCAACGACGGCTGCGGCGTGGACCTTGGCGAGCACACTCTCAGTCTACGCGCGATAAGCTCAAAGGTCAATCGGCGCGGCGAGGACCTCCGTCTCGGGCGGTAGCCAGAGTCCCTGCTCGTCCATCGCCCAGCTGGGGTAGGATTGCCGGGCAATGAACTTGGCTGCATACAGGGCGGCCAGCTTGGCGAAGTATTTGCCGGTTCCATAGAGCCGCCAGCCGTCCCTCGTCTGCTCGGCCCGGGTGAGGTTGGCGCCGAGATCGCTGCCGCCCTGAGTCTCCGTCATCCATGTGGCGCCCCACCGCTCTCCAGCCAGCAGGGCCTGCTTCCAGGCATCGTGTTCCGGCGCATACTTGTGGATGGCATAGGCCGTCTGATTGGTCACGATCAGCGTGCAGTACAGCCCGGGGTCAGCCAGCAGATATCCCAGTGCGAAGTGCTCATGCCAGGATCCGCCTTCATACGGGGGACGATTCATGGGAGCCAGCCGCCTGAGCAAATCCATGTGCGCCGGGCACAATTCCACCCGATCCACACGGCGTCCATCGAGGTCGTGCATGCGGTGGATGGGCAGGGCGCCGGCATCGACATGCATGGCCACCTCGTAGGCCTCGCCGCCGCACAGGCGGCCAAAGGCGCCTAGATGCTCCTTGTGTTCGGAAAAACCAGGCCAGAAATGAGAGAGGACAGCCGGTAGGTCCGGATCCAGGCCGAAATGGTCGTGACCATAGGCATAGGACTGATGACGCATGAGACCCTCCAGCGGCCCTTATTCGCCTCCAAAGGGCCTTTGCATCGAGCCCGGGGCTGTCCAGGGATCAGGTTGCGGAGAAGCGCATGCGTAGCGTTCTCAGGAGCTCCGGGACCCAACGGCTAAGGGGGCCGAAGGCGCCCTGTGATTGCACCTGGGGGGCCATGCCGAGGGTGAGGAAATGCCGCTGGTCAAGCGCCACAATCAAGATTTGCGTCGCTGAGCCCATCACCGTGACGTAGCGCAGCTTTCCCGCTTCCATCTCTTCCGCCAGGCGTCGCGAGGTGAGCACCTGCGCGGCCGTCATGCCCGCAATCCGGTCCTGCGAGACCGGCGGCGAGGCTGGATGGCACGCGATCATCAAGCCATCATCATCGACCAGAGCCACCCATTCCAGCTGGGGAAGTTCCTGCGCCAGAGCACCCAGGATACGCAGCAGTTCGGACTCTCGTGTTACCATGCGTTGGCCTCAACTATGCCGGGCTCGTCCACCTTAGGGTACTGGCAGATGAACGTCCTTGCAAGCAGCATCGCCTCGCCGCCGATCGTGACGCAACTCCACGGCCGGCGGCCAAGAGGGCAAATCATGCAGAACCCCGAATTTGCAGGCACCGTGAGCGGGCGAGGCGGCCGAATTTGCTCTGGTTTGGCCGTGGCATGCGTTTGGGATACAATCGACCTCCGATGGAGAGGATCCCGTTTCACCGCCGCCCTTCTGCCGTTCTCGCGTTTCTCCTAATCGTTGCAGGCGGGCTGTATTTCTATTTGCTCGGCCTCACGAGCGAGCCTTACCTGCGCGGCGGGCTCTTCGCTCTGATCCCATGGATTGGCTTCGCTGCGGCCGCCTATCTCTTCGGGCTCAGCCTGCATCTCCTGATCACGCTTCCAGCTTCTTTCGGCGCCTTCCTTGGCAGGCTGTTGCGCACCGGAACGCTCTTGGCGATCCTCGGCCTGCACGCGCTGGCCTACGTCACCGCGGAGCCGATCCCGGACCTGCAGATGCTGGTGGTCGATTTGGATCTGGCGCTCCTCTCCGGCCTGGCGATGCTGGCCCTGGCCGCACAATTTGTCTTGCCGGTAGAGTCCTGGCACGACCGCCGGCTGGTAATCCGGCGTCTGATCGGGCATCTGCTGGGGGAGCGAGGGCCCGTCACCTTCGTGCATGAGGGGCGCGCCATCGAAGCCTATCAGGAGGACCGTCGGCGGGGACCGGGCGTCTTTCTGGTGGATCCCACCAGCGCAGTGGTATTCCGGACGGATGCGGCTTTTACCCGCGCCGCCGGGCCGGGCGTGGTCTTCACCCGCCCGGGCGAACGCCTGGCGGAGGCGCTCGATTTGCGCCGGCAGGAGCGCCGCATCCAGGGCCGCCCACCTAGCAGCCAGGAGGAGGTGGCCTCGGCCCAGTCCATGGCCATCACCCGCGATGGCATCCCGGTCTCGGCAGACCTATCGGTCACCTTCATCCTCGATCCCGGCCACGAAGCCGAACCCAGAGAGGGCCGCATACCGGAGAAGCCGCCCTTTGAGTTCTATGCCCCCTCGGTCGAACGCGCGGTATATGGGCACGTGTTCGGCGAATTGGAAGATCTACCTTGGACGGAGTTGCCGCTGCGGCTGCTGGTCGAATTGTGGCGTGAGGAGGTCAAACGTTGGGACCTCAGCGAACTGCTGCGCAGCGACCCGGAGGCCCGCCCCCTGCAGTTGATCAGCGATGCCTTGCTGAAACGCCTCGTGCCGCCCCGCGATGCCCTCGAGCAAGGTTCCCACGAGCCTCAGGAGCGCGAGATCCTGCGCAGCCGCGGCGTGCGTGTGCTGGATGTGCGCATCGAGAATCTGCAACTCCCGGAGGATATTCAGCACGAGCGAGATTACCATTGGCGCGAATCCTGGGCCGGCGCCGTGCAAGAGGGGCTGCGCAAGGCCACCAGCGAGGTCGAGGAGCACCGCCTGGAGGGCGAATTGGAGGCCGAGCGCTACCTGGCCATCGAACTGACCTCACGCCTGCGTGAGAACCTGCTCGAGGGAAGGCGCATCGGCCGCCGGGAGGCGCTTGCCCTGATCCTTTCCGATGCCATTCGCATCTATGGACGCCGCGAACTCACCCCCGAAGCCGCGCAGCTCGCCCGCCGCCTCGAAAGCATGGCCGAGGCGCTCGCCAGAGCTGACGGCGGCTTCAGGCCCAGCGGAACCTGACACAGCATGGACGCCTGGACGACCGACCATCCTAGCGATCTCGTTCGCACATTCGGCCGCTCGATCGTCGAGTTGATTTTGGGACGCGACATCACGGCGGCCATCGTCCGCTTGCTTCTCCTGACTGGCTCGCTGGCGTTCGCCTGGTTGTTGCTGGTTGTGAGCTTCAATTTTCCGGGCCAGGTCCCGTACTTCTGGCTCGAGAATCTCCCGCCTCTCACCTACCCGCTGCTCAACGTGCTCAGCACCTTCTTTCACCCCAACGTTCTGCTCCACATGCTGCCGCTGACCGCGGGCATGCTGGCCAGCCTCATCATCGCCGCGGCCTACCTGGCCGATCTCTTTGAGCTCGAGTCGGTCTGGATCGCCTTCAACTATCTGCTCGGCGCCATCTTCGGCCTAAGCTATCCCCGGCTGCGCATCGATCGCAGCGATGTGAGCGGCCTGGATCCCTCTAATCCACTCAAGCGCATAGGCGGGCCGGGTTTCATCCGAATTCACCTGGGATTTGCGGCCGTCTTCGAGGACAGGCAGGGAAGGCCCAAAGTATATGCGCTCTCCTCCCCCGGGGCGGATGCCTCCAGCCACGGGCCCACGCCATCGACCTTCTTCATCGAGGGGTTCGAACGCCTGCGGGACGTGGTCGATCTTCGCGACCGTCTTGCGAAGGTCGATTTGATACGTGCCGAGACGGCCGAAGGCGTTCGCATCTATGCTCGCGATGCCCAGATGCTCTTTCGCGTCTACGCCGGCGATCAGGAGCGCAGCCTTGCCAATCCCTATCCCTACACCGAGGAAGCAGTCCGGCGCCTGGTATATGGACGGCCGGTCGTAAACGGCAAACCCCAGGCCCCAGAGACCATCCTGGCGGAGGTCCTCGAACGTGAGATCCGGGAGTTCGTCTCCCAGCACACGCTCGAGGAGATCCTCGCCCTGCAGCCCTACCGCATGGGCGAAGCCGCCGTTCAACGCACCACGCAGGCCAGCTTCCAAATCCCTCGCCGGGAGCTGACCGCCCGCTTCCATACGCCCGAAGTCCGGGCCCGCCTGAGCGATAAGGGCCTGGAGTTGGCCTGGGTGGGCGTTGGCACCTGGGATCTCCAGGACCCCGTGGGCCAAGAACGCAACCCCGGCGAAGCCCTCATCACAACCTGGCGGAACTTCCATCGCCTGCAGCTCTTCCGCGATCCAGAGTACATCGCCCGCCAGCAAAACCTGCGTTATCAGGATCGCCTTTTCGAGATTCCTCAGGCCTGGGTGCGGACCTGGGGTTCCCCTGATTTTCCAGGCGCCCACCGCGACTTTGCGCTGCTTTCCTTGATCCGCGAGCAATTGCGAAGCATGCACAAGCGCATCGGCATGGACCTTGAACCCGGGATCCGCCAAGGCCTGGAGAGTGTGCTCTCATTGCTGGAGACGCTGGTCGAACCGCGCGTATTCGGGGAGGCGGAATGATGTCGGAGTGGTCCTTCCAAGATGGGCCTGTTCTCGTGATCGGATCCTCCGGAATCGACCTGGTCGCGCGCCCCTTCGACGCACTCCAGACAGGCACATCCAACCCCGGCCAGATCCGGTACTCGCCCGGCGGTGTGGCCCGCAACGTCGCCGAGAATCTGGCGCGTTTAGGCGCGGAGGTGATCTTGCTCACCGCCGTGGGCGATGACGACCAAGGCCACCAGATTCTGGAGCACACCGCCCAGGCAGGCGTGGACATTGAGCATACCATCCGGGTTCCGGAGCAACCTACAGGAAGCTATCTCGCCATCTTGGATTCACAGGGCGCTTTGCACACCGGAATCGACGACATGCGCGTCATCGACGCCATGGCACCCGAATTTCTCCGGGAGCGGCGGGAACTTTTCCGCCAGGCCTCGGCGGTTTTTATGGACGCGAATCTGCCAGAGCGGACGCTGCGCACCGCCATTTCACTCGCCTTCCGCTCAAAGACCCCCATCGCCGCCGATCCCACATCGGTCAAGTTGGCGCCCAGACTCTGCCCTTACTTGGAACGACTCTGGTTGATCACGCCCAATGAACCCGAGGCCGAGAGGCTGTGCGCGCATCCCGTGCCGCATGCCGACCCTGCAAGCGCCATTGCCGCAGCCCGGCATTTGGTGACGGAAGGCGTCAACATCGCCATCATCACTATGGCCGAGTTTGGCGTAGGCTACGCCGCTGCGGAGGGAAGCGGCCATATCCCAGCCATGAAGACTGAGGTCGCGGACCCGACCGGCGCCGGCGATGCGCTCACCGCCGCCGTCATCTTCGCCTTGATGAACGCGATCCCACTTGATGAAGCCGTCCGGCTCGGAGTGGCGGCTGCGGCGCTCACCCTGCGGGTGCCAGGCACCGTCGTCGCCGACCTATCCCTGGAGCGCTTGTATGAAGAGCTCTAATCTCGTCAGCCGCCCCGGCCCGGATATCCCTCCGGACCCCCGTCGCGACAAGGAGTGCTGATGCCTCCCCGACCAAGACCTCTTCCGGATGGATTTCGCCTGCATCCGCGCCTGCAGGAAGCACTCCAGGCCGGGGAGCCCGTCGTGGCGTTGGAATCCACCGTGATCACGCATGGATTGCCCAGACCCATCAACTTGGACATGGCCCGGCGCATGGAAGCCGAGGTCCGCGCCGGGGGCAGCCTGCCCGCGACGGTGGCTGTGATCGAGGGGGAGGTGCGGATCGGTTTGGAAGATGATCTCCTGGAGCGCCTGGCGATGGAACCTGCCGCCATCAAAGTGGGCCCGCGAGATTTCGCCACCGCCCGCCTTCGACGGCTCTCTGGCGGCACGACGGTGGGGGCCACGCTCAGAGCCGCCCATGCCTCCGGCATTCAGGTCTTCGCCACCGGCGGGATTGGTGGCGTCCACCGCGGCACACGCTGCGACGTTTCCGCCGACTTGCCAGCCTTGGCCCAGCACCCCCTCGTCGTCGTCTGCGCCGGCGCCAAGGCCATCTTGGATTTGCCGGCCACGCTGGAATGGCTCGAGACCTATGGCATCCCGGTTCTGGGGTGGAAGACAGATGTCTTCCCTGAATTCTTCAGCCACGGCACAGGCCTCCCCGTCTCTGCGAGGGTAGAGACGCTCGGTGAAGTTCGCATATTCGCCGAAGCTCACTGGAAGCTCGGCGCAAGAACTGCCATCCTGCTCTGCGTCCCGTGCCCCGCGGACGAGGCGGTCCCTGCTCAGAAGCTCCACACCGCTCTGCTCGAGGCCGAGCGACAGGCCGAGGAGCAGGATGTCCACGGTCAAGCGCTGACCCCATTTCTTCTTGAGGCCATGGCCCAATTGACAGGTGGCGCCACCTTGCGGGCGAACCTGGCATTATTGCGAAGCAATGCACGGATCGCCGGGGAGCTGGCCAGAGCATGGGAGGGCCCCTAATCACCGTCCGCATCCATGTCTGGGGCGGGCCTCGGAGCTGACCAGCGCTCTTACCTGGATTCCAGGCATCGCCCCCGGATAACCACGAGCGCGCCCACAGGCCTGAACAATCCCGACTGCAGCACCATATTCACAGAATTACTGTCGTCAGGAGGATCCACTTTGAAAACCACAAATCGCCGCAGCCTGCTTCTGCTCTTCCTCACCCTTGTGGTCGTTATGATGGGTTTCGGGATGGTTATCCCGTTGCTCGGCTTTTACGTGGATCACTTCGGCGCCGGTGGGTGGGCGCTCGGTCTGCTCATGTCCAGCTACGCCGTGATGCAATTCATCTTCTCTCCCATCTGGGGCAGCCTTTCGGACCGCTACGGTCGCAAACCGATCCTTGCCCTCGGGATTCTGGGTAACGCCCTGGCGCAGCTGCTCTTCGGCATGGCAACCCAGCTTTGGATGCTCTTCGCCGCCCGCATCCTCGCAGGGGTTCTCTCCTCGGCCACCTTGCCGACCACGCTGGCTTACATTGGCGATGTAACATCCGAGGATGAACGCGGCGGCGGCATGGGCGTTTTGGGTGCGGCCATGGGGATCGGCATGGTCATCGGGCCCGGGCTGGGCGGTTTGCTGGCCGCCGAATCGTTATCCACGCCCTTCTTTCTGGCCGCGGCGCTTTCCCTTGCCGCCTTTCTACTGCTGCTCGCCTTCCTTCCCGAATCCTTGCATCCAGACCAACGCAAGGCCGGCGTCCTCCTGCGCGGGCCGCAATGGCACGAAATGGGTCAGGCGCTGCTCGGGCCGCTGGGAGCCCCGCTGCTGTTGGCGGGGATCATGAGCTTCGGGCTCACCAACTTCGAGGGCGTCTTCAGTCTCTACGCCCTCCAGCGCTATGGCTATGGGCCCGAACGGGTGGGTTTTATCCTGATGCTCATCGGCCTGACCTCGGCCGTGATGCAAGGGGGGTTGACAGGGATCCTGAGCCGGTCAGTCGGCGAAGTCTGGATTCTGCGCGGCTCGCTGCTCACAAGCGGTTTGGGCTTTCTGGCCATGACGCGGGCACAGCGCTATACCGAGGTGATCCTGGCCACGCTCTTCTTCGTGTTAGGCAACGCCTTGCTCCGGCCGGCCCTGGCCTCACTCATCTCCAAGCGCACAACCTCCGGCCAGGGCATGGCAATGGGCCTCAACAACGCCTTCATGAGCTTGGGCCGCATTCTCGGCCCCGCGTGGGCCGGAGTAGCCTTCGATTGGGGGATCCAGATTCCCTACTACAGCGGGGCGATCATCATGGGGCTTGGATTGCTGATCAGCCTGCAATGGCTGGAGCCACGCCAGGCCTCAGCGGACGAAAGGCCTCCGGCCGCCTAGGGTCTGCCTGCTCGCGCCCCGACCCGCAGCCGAACATCCAGCGCCAGCGCGCCCCCGTCCGGCACCGGCAAGGCCCGCAGGGGATTGACCTCGATCTCCTCCACTTCCGGCAGCACCTCGGCCAAGTATCCCACCCGCAGAATGACCTCGGCAACGGCGGCGCGATCAGCCGGGGGCATATTGCGGTACCCGCGCAAACGCCGACCAGCCCAGGTGCTATTGAGCATCGATTCCGCTTCCGCGCGGCTCAAGGGCGTGAGCTCAAAGGCCACATCTCCGATGGCCTCCACCTCCACACCACCCGACCCAAACATCACCAGGGGCCCGAATTGTGCATCCCGCACCATGCCCACAATGACCTCCTGCCCCCCTGCCAGGAAGGGTTGGAGCAGGACGCCGCGAGACTCCACGGCAGGCAGTGCCGCCGAGACCCGCTCGAGCAGGGCACGGTAGGCTTCGCAGACCTTCTCCGGGGAATCGAGGTTAAGCGCCACAGCCCCCAGGTCTGACTTATGAGGCAAATCCGGCGAATCCACCTTCATTGCCACCGGGTAGCCCAGGCGCTCCGCCGCCTGCACCGCCTCCTGCTCGGATTGAGCCAGTTCATGGGAAGGGATCGGGATCCCGAAAGCCTGGGCAACTTCCAGGGCTTCAGCCGCCCCCAGGAAACCATCCTTTCCAGGCCGGGCGCGGGACATAATCTCCCGCGCCGCTTCAAGATCTACGTCTTCGAATGTTGCCGGCTCGCTCTCCTCCCGCAAGAGCACACTCGATCGGTCGTATAGCACACGCATTGCGGAGGCGGCGCGCTCGGGGAAACGGTAATCCGGGATGTGCGCTCCGCGCAGCAAGCGCGCCGCGTGGGCGATGAGCTCTTCGCCCATCAATGTCACCACGACCGGTTTCTCGCTGGATCGGATGACCGGGATGATGGCCCCCGCCACTTCGGCGGCGGTCGTCACCGGCGGCGGCGGCAGGATCACGATCACGCCATCCACCCCCTCGTCTGCAAGAAGCAGCCGCAGGCTGTCGGCATATTCACGGGGGCCAGCGCCCGCAAGCATATCCACCGGATTCTTGAGGCTGGCTGCCGCCGGCAGGAAAGCCTGCAGGCTCTCACGCGTGCCCTCCGAGAGGGCCGCCAGTTTGAGGCCGTTGGCGTCCAACGCATCGGCAGCGATGGCTCCGGGGCCGCCCGCATTGGTGAGAACGGCCACTCTCGGGCCCCGCGGCGGCGGGCACCACGCCAGCGCTCGCGCCCAATCGAACATTTCCTCGCTGTGGCGGGCGCGGATCACTCCGGCCTTCCGGAAGGCGGCGTCAAAGGCCTGGTCCCTGCCGGCCAATGCCCCGGTGTGCGAGGCCACGGCAGCCCTCCCGGCCTCCGACTGCCCGACCTTGATCGCCACCACGGGCATGGATCGGGTCACCGCCTTCGCCTGTTCGATGAAGCGCCGCCCATCGCCGACGCCCTCCAGATACATCGCCACCACGCGCGTGTGCGGATCCTTGGCAGTGGCGGGCAGCAGGTCGCCCTCGTTCAGGTCCATCTGGTTCCCCAGGCTGACCAGCCGCGAAAGCCCGAACCCCTGCCCCCTGGCCCAGTCGATGACCGCTTCGCAGATCGCGCCCGAGTGCGAGAGGAAGGCGATGTCCCCCGGGATGGGGCCCGGGAGCGGCAGGAAGCTGGTGTCGATGGGCAGATGCGTATCCAGATACCCGATGCAATTGGGGCCCAGCACACGCAGGCCATAGCGCCGGGCGATTTCGAGGCAGCGCCTTTCGAGGGCCGCCCCCGTCTCTCCCGTCTCCCGGAAGCCACCAGCCCCGACGATGGCATAGCGGATCCCACGCTCGCCGCACGCCTTCAAAGCCTCGGGAACCGAAGGCGCGGGGATCATGATGACCGCTAGATCCACCGGATCGGGAACGCTTCGAAGATCGGGGTAGAGCGGGCGGTCAAAGAGGCGGCCGCCTCGCGGGTTCACGAAATGGATGGCGCCCGGATATCCCGAAACGACCAGGTTCCTGGCAACGCCATAACCCAGTTTGGTGGGGTTGAGCGAGGCGCCCACAACCGCCACGCCTCGAGGCGAGAACAAACCTTCCAGCATCGAGTCTTTCCCTCCCTGCTCCGTCTGAGGGTTGAAGAATATCAGGCTTCCGCCCATTCGGCGAGCAGCTTGCTTGTATCAAGCTGCCGGTTGCCCATGTTATAATCCGGCCAGATGATCGTTGGAGGCTTGCAGGATGGTTGAGGTCGTGATCGACAGCATCCGCGTCAGCCTGATGTCTCAGCAGCGGATTGTGATCCTCAAAGAGGTTGGCTCGGAACGGTTCCTCCCTATTTGGATCGGGCCATACGAGGCCGAGGCCATCACACTTAGCCTTCAAGAAGTCGAGGTCGTCCGTCCTCTCACCCACGACCTTCTCCGCAACGTCCTCGAGGAGCTGGGGGCCCAGGTCCTGCGCGTCAACATCACCGAGCTGCGCGACGACGTATTCTACGCTCGCATCATCTTGCGCGTAAACGGCCGGGAGATGTCCATCGATTCCCGCCCCTCCGATGCACTCGCACTCGCCGTGCGTGTGCATGTCCCCGTCTTCGTCGCCGAAGAGGTGATGGACGAAGCGGCCACCGTCCCGGAGCAAGACCTGGAAACGGAGGCAGAGACCGAACAGGAATCCGAGGAAACCGACGAGCGCCTGGAAGTCTTTAAGGATTTTGTCGAATCCCTCGACTTGGATGACCTCGAGTCGGAGGAAGGTGACGCAGAGGAGTGATTCTCCCTCAGCGCCCCCAAAGGCCTTCGCAACCTATCTCTCGAGCCTCGCCCGGTACCCCGGGCCGCAAGCATTCAGGGTGAGCCCATGAGCGACCAACTGCCGCCTCCAGCACCTGAGAACAGCCCCACCCAGCAGCTGCCCCACGACCGGGGTGCCGAGGAAGCTGTGCTCGGCTCGGTTCTCGTCAACCCTGAGGTCTACTACGACATCGCCAATTTCCTCTCCGCCGACGATTTCTTCTTGCACCGCAACCGTTGGATCTGGGAGGCCTTCACCGCCCTGCACGAACAACGCCTGCCGGTGGATATTCTCACCGTTTCGGAGGAGCTTGAACGCCAGGGGCGGCTGGAAGAGGTCGGCGGCCCAGCCTACCTCACGACCCTGATCAACAATGTCCCCTCCTCCCTGCACGCCGAGGCCTATGCACACATCGTGGAGGAAAGCGCCACCCGCCGGCGCCTCCTGGCTGCGGCCACTGACATCGCCCGCTTGGCCTACCAGAGCGGCTTGGCCATCGAGGAGGTCGTCAATGAGGCCGAAAAATCGATCTTCGGAGTCAGCGAGCGACGCCTGACCCATCAACTCCAGCCCATCAAGCATGTGCTCAGCGAATACTACGACCGGCTGGATTACCTGGCGCGGCACCGCGACGAGACCATCGGCGTTCCGACTGGCTTCGTGGACCTGGATCGCTTGCTCGGCGGGATGCAGCCCAGCGATCTCCTGATCATCGCCGGCCGGCCGGGTCAGGGCAAATCCGGTTTTTGTATCTCCGCAGCCAAGAACGCCAGCCAGATTCACAAGAAACACGTGGCTCTTTTCTCGCTCGAGATGTCGAACGAGCAACTCGTACAGCGGTTGCTTTCCCAAGAGACGGGAATTGATTCGCAGCGCCTGCGCCTCGCTAATCTGGAAGATGAGGAGTGGCCGCTCTTCACCCAGGCGGTCAGCGCCCTCAGCGAGACCCATATCTATCTCGATGACACCCCTGCCATTACCCCGCTCCAGCTGCGCACCAAATGCCGGCGGCTACACATGGAAGTCGGGCTGGATCTGATCATCATCGACTACCTGCAGCTTATGACCGGCGATACGCGCATCGAGAACCGCGTGCAGGAGGTTTCCTACATCTCGCGCAACCTGAAGGCCCTGGCGCGGGAACTCAACGTCCCGGTGCTGGCGGCAGCTCAGCTCTCGCGCGCCGTCGAGGCCCGCCGTCCCCCACGCCCCATACTCTCGGACCTGCGTGAATCTGGCAGCCTCGAGCAAGACGCCGATGTCGTGCTATTCATTTACCGGCCTGACCAATACGAGGAGGACACCCTCAAGCAGAATATCGCCGAGATTATCGTCGCCAAGCACCGCAACGGCCCCGTGGGGAGTGTGGAGCTGGTCTTCCGCCAGGCGCTGGCGAAGTTCGAAAACGCCGCTATCCGCCCCGCCGATTTGGCCGCCATCGGCGAAATAGCTTGAGTGCCGGGGGCATACGATGACCCCATCGAAAGGCTTCGCGGGCTTTCCCGAGGGACGCATCGGACTCACGCCGATCCCCAACCCCTTCTTCAGCGAGCTTCTGCCCGCCATCGACCATCTGGGCGAGCTCAAGTTGACTCTCTACGCCTTCTGGGCCTTGGCCAGGAAGGAAGGCGTCTTCCGCTATCTGCGCGGCTCCGACATGGCACAAGACACCCTCCTGCTTCAGGCCTTGGCCGAAGACGGGCTCGAGCCCGAGGAGGCCCTCCAAGAGGCACTGGAACGCACCGTGGCGCGGGGAACCCTGCTCAAAGTGGTCATGCAAGGCAGCGCAGAGGAACCGGAGCAATTCTTCTTCCTGAACTCGGCCAAAGGCCGCGCTGCCGTTGCCGCCATCGAGGCCGGCGAGTGGGTCCCCAGCGGCATTCCCGACGCGCCGATTCGCTTGGCACACGAACGGCCCAACATCTACACTCTCTATGAGCAAAACATCGGCGCCCTCACGCCCATGATCGCCGAGCGGCTTCGAGAGGCGGAGAAAGAGTACCCACAGGAGTGGATCGAAGACGCCATGCGGATCGCAGTGGAGAACAACGTCCGCAAATGGCGCTACGTCGAGGCTATCCTCGAGGATTGGCAACAACGAGGCAGGGATGAGCGAGAAGATCGAGGAGACACTGAGAAAGCTCGCCGGAGATATCTCCAAGGGCGATTCGCCGACTTCTGGGAAGGCGGCGAAGCCTAGCCGGCCAGCAAGCGAGCAGAACCGAGCCCCTCTGCTTGGCGATCCCCAATGCCCCTTCTGCAACGGGCTGGGCTATCTGCGCGAGGATCTGCCGCTCGGACACCCTGAATTCGGCCGCCTGAAGATATGCACCTGCCGCCAGCGTGAGGTCCAGGAACGCATGCGCGGCCGCCTCTTCAGCATGAGCCAGCTCGACAAGCTCCGGCACTTGACCTTTGAGAGCTTCAATCCCCGCGGCCGCGTGGGGCTGGGCCCCCAGCAGCAAGAATCCATCGAGCGCGCCTACAACCAGGCTCGCGCATTCGCCGAGAACCGCAAAGGCTGGCTGCTCATCCAGGGGGGCTACGGCTGCGGCAAGACACACCTCGCCGCCGCCATCGCCAATTACTGCGTCGAGCACGGCCTCCCCACGCTCTTCCTCACCGTCCCCGACCTGCTCGATCAACTCCGCTTCGCCTACGCGGACGAGAGCGAAACCTTTGAGGCGCGCTTCGACCGGGTTCGCAACGCACCGCTGCTGATCATGGACGACTTCGGCACACAGAGCGCCACGCCTTGGGCGCGGGAGAAACTCTTCCAGATTCTCAACTACCGCTATATCAACCGCCTGCCAACGGTCGTGACGACCAACCTGCTCCTGGAAGAGATCGAGGGCCGCATGCGCTCCCGTCTTTCTGACCCCGAGGTCGTCGCGCATGTCCACATTCAAGCTCCCGACTACCGTCGCCCGGTGGATGACAGCGGCCAGCATGCCCTCTCCACTCTGGCGCTTCATTCGCACCAGACCTTCGGCACCCTGAGCCTGCGCAAAGGGGAGGGACTCCCCACCAGCGACCTGCGCACGCTGGAGGCCGCCTTCCAGGCCGCCCAGGCCTACGCAGAGAACCCCCATGGGTGGTTGGTCTTCATGGGTCCGTACGGCTCCGGAAAAACCCACCTGGCGGCCGCCATCGCCAACTTCCGCGCCAGCCAGGGCTTTCCGGTCATGTTCGTCGTCGTACCCGATATGCTCGATCACCTGCGGGCCACCTTCAGCCCCCAGAGCGATACTACCTACGACCGCCGCTTCGAGGAGATACGGACAAGTCCCCTCCTGGTGCTCGATGACCTTGGCGCCCAGGCCTCCAAACCCTGGGTCCAGGAGAAGCTCTACCAGTTGATCAACTACCGCTACAACGCCGAACTTCCCACCGTGATCACTACCGCGGATTCGCTCGAGGAGATCGATCCCCGGCTGCGCGCCCGTCTGATGGACCGCCGGCTTGTGCGGATTGCGCCCATCACCGTGCCCTCCTACAAGGGCGAGCGCCGAAAGCGCAAGCGTTGACCCCCCTCGCCCGGGGATGGTACAATCACGCCGCTGCCCCCATCGTCTAGGGGACTAGGACGTAGGCCTTTCAAGCCTAAAACGGGGGTTCGAATCCCCCTGGGGGCACCAGGCAAACGCCCGGAGATTCGCCGGGCGTTTTCACTTCCCCCTGCAAGACACACCAAAGCCCTCAATATTGACAGAGATTTGACGATTCTTGGACGCGTGGCTAGAATGTCACCTGATCCTGAAGAACGGCCCCCTGCAGATAGGATAACTGTTGCCAACCAGATCTGGCCGTGCCACGTTCAACTTTAAGGCCGTCGTACAGGCCACCGGCGTCAAAGCCGATACGCTGCGGGCCTGGGAGCGGCGCTACGGGTTACCCTGTCCCCAGCGGACCCCCGGTGGCCACCGCCTGTTCGCTCAGCGCGATATCGATACGGTGCACTGGCTCAAGGCCCGCCTCCTGGAAGGGATGACGATCAGCCGGGCAGCCGCACTCTGGCATAACCTCGAAGCCGAAGGTCATGATCCCCTTATCGCTCTGCCGGCTGTGCCAGCAGGCGGGCCTCAGGCGTTTCCAGTTCTGCATGGCCCGGCGCTGGAGCATGCACGCGAAGTCTGGCTGGAGGCCTGCCTACGCTTCCAGGAGGCGCAAGCTGAGGCCGCCATCGCCCATGCTCTCGCCCAATACCCCGCCGAAGTCGTTGCGGTGGAGGTGCTCTCCCGTGGGCTGGCCGAGATCGGTGAGCGATGGTATCGCGCCGATGTTTCTGTCCACCAGGAGCACTTTACCTCCGCCCTTGCGGCGCGCCGCCTGGAAGCCCTGATTACAGCCTTGCCGCAGCCTTCCTTGCCCGGAACGCTTCTCGTGGGCGCGGCTCCCGACGATTTGCATGGTTTCGCCCCATTGCTTCTGACCTACTTGCTGCGCCGTCGCGGCCGGCGAGCGACCTTTATGGGAGTAGATATTCCCCTCGGCCGCTTCGAACAGACCTTGCAGCAGGCACAGCCCGACTTTGTGATCCTCAGCGCGCAGCGTCTTCCCGCGGCGGCCAATTTGTCCGCATTTGGGCAGCTATTGGCCGGGCGCTCGATCCCGTTCGCCTTCGCCGGAGGCGTATTCGACCGTCATCCCGGCCTGAGGGCGCGCATTCGAGGGCGCTTTCTTGGCTCTGATTTCCCGCAAGCGCTGGAGGCCGCCGAGGCTATCCTCGCAGCAAGCCCCCCCACCCCGGAGCCCGTCCCGGAAAGCAGGAGCCATCGCAAGGCCTTGCGGGCGTACCTAGATTCGCTGCCAGCGATCGAACCCGAACTGCAGGCACGTTTAGTCGCCGCAGGTTTCCCTGAGCCCTTCCTGCGACAAGCCCTCAGTTTCCTGGAAGAGAACCTGCGGGCGGGCCTGGAGCTGGGAACCCTCGACGCCGTACCAGCCGAGATCGAATGGGTTCACGGCCTGCTGGGGGCGCGCGGCATGGGCACCGAATTCCTATTTCAAATCTTGACGATCTACCATGAGATCCTCGAGAATGCCATGGGGCCCACGGGGCAGCCAATCGTGCGGGCACTCGTCGCCTCATTGGAGGCCCTGAATAAATCGGATGGGTTTGCAGGCCAAGAGGGAAATGAGACATGATTCTGGTGACGGGTGGTGCGGGTTTCTTGGGCAGCCACATCGTGCGCAGGCTGGTCGAGGAGGGCGAGAGCGTGCGCGTGCTGGTTCGCGACCCTGATCGCGCCGACCGCGAGGGACGGCTCGCCGGCCTCCCGATTGAGAGGGTTCAGGGGGACGTAACCCGCCCCGAAAGCTTAAAGCCGGCCGTTCATGCCACGCAGGCGGTGATCCATACTGCCGCGATCGCCATCGAACGCGGCGATTCAACCTATGAGCGCGTCAACGATCAGGGGACAGTGCATCTCGTAGATGCCTGCAAGCAGGCCGGCGTTCGGCGATTTCTGAACGTATCGCAGCTTGGTGCCGACCCTGATCTTCCCTACCGCTTCCTGGCCTCCAAGGGTCGGGCTCAAGCCCATGTCGCCCAATCAGGATTGGATTGGACCGCCTTCCGCCCGTCTGTGATTTGGGGGCCGGAAGACGAGTTCGCCAACACCTTCGCCCGCCTGATCCCTCTCACGCCCCTGATTTTCCCATGCATCGGTGGGGAGAAGGCACGATTCCAGCCTGTCTGGGTTGAGGATGTGGTCAGCGCGATTATGACTTGCCTTCGCGATCCGGCGACTGTCGGGGATGAATTCGAGCTTGGCGGCCCCGAGGTCCTCACCCTGGGTGAGATGGAGCGCAGGATCTTGAAAGCCACAGGTGCGCGCCGCCTTCTCATTCCCTTCCCGATGCCTCTATTGCGCGTGGCAGTCCGCCTTATGGAAGCCCTGCTCCCCAATCCGCCCGTGACCTCCAGCCTGCTCGAGCTCCTGGGGGTGAGCAACGTCACCACTGCGAACGCGTTGACAAGATTCGTACCCCGGCCTCGGCCGTTTGCACCTGAGTACCTGGCGGAGTATATGCGGGGCTTTAAGGTGAGCGATACGCTCCGCCAGTATCTCGGGCGATCATGAGCTTGCTGGGCGGCGCGCCATTGGCACCCCCTGCATCGGGATGCGGTTGCCATGAACGAGCCTGACTACTTTCCATTCGAACGCTGGGGGCTGCGCGGCAACCCCTTTCAGGCCCTCACCCGCCAGGAGTGGGCCGAGGTCGCCTTGCTGCCGTCCGAGGTGGAAAAGGCTCTTCGGTGGAACCCAGAGATCCAGGGGTTGCAGATTCTTGGAGAAAGCGGCGCGGGTAAGACCTCGACACTTCTGGCGCTCTGGCGAGAGGCTCAGGGCCAAGGGCGGGCCTGCAGCTACGAGTACATCCCTCCGGGCTCGCGGCGTTACCACACACGCCTCGACAACCTTCAGCTCTTCTTGCTCGATGAGGCACAACGCATCCACCCCCGTCGGCTGCGACGGCTTTTCCAATGGCTTCGAAAAGCTCCGGCCACGGGGCTGCGCCTGATCTGGAGCTCCCACGCCGATCTCACGCCCTTGGCACGCGTGGCGGGGATTGAGACCAATTGCGTGAGCTTGGATCAAGCCCCTCGGGCAGACTTGCAGCCCATATTGGATCGGCGGCTCCGCTTCTTTGCGCTACCCGGAGGCCCAAAGCTCAGATTGGATCCAAGCGCGACCGCATTCCTCGCCGCTCGCTTCGGAAGGGATTTGGGAGGGATGGAACGCTTCCTGTACGAATTCTTCCAGCTCGCCCTCTCGTCCCCCTGCATTGACGGAGGGATGCTCGAAGACTTCGCAGCCCGGATCAACGCCACGCCGGAGCGATGACCACCGGCATACGCTCGCGGAGATCCCGGGACCATGGCAAGTCAATCATCACCTCCAGGGCCCATACGATGCTGACATAATGGCCGGCGTAGCTCCAGGGTTGATCCGGGACCACCAGGTGGAAGCTGAACGTCCTCGATAGCCCTGATTGCAGCTTTCCTTGGAAGAGGTCTTGCTCGATTCCTACGCCCTCGTCCCTGTCGCCGCGCCCCTCCGTTTGCCAGCGCAAACGGGCGAAGACATGCCGGCACTGGAGGTCCTCATGGGGCAGGATCTCCACATAGCCTTGAACGACCTCGCCTGGATGGAAAGTTAGAGGGCCTTCCCCCTCCGGCTGATCCCTCAATGTGATGCGGATATCTGCGCGCGCCATCACAGCCACCTTTCTGGGGAAACAGTCAACTCGTATTCCTCGACCATGTTTGGCCAACCCTGCACATCAACGTTGACGCGCACGAACCATTGCAGCTTGTTGTTCTGGGCAATGAAGGTATGCATCCCGGTCTCAGGGATGGTCATGGAGCCATCCTGGCGGGCCGTCTTGCCGGCGGCGAAGTGTCCTGCTGGGCCATCAAAGCTTTCCAGCACCTGCTCGTAAGTATCCGTGCGGGTATCGGTGCCCTGCGTATAGGTGGCCGATTCCCGGAAGACAAGCTCGACCTTGCTGTCGTATAGGTCCACGGGCGTTCGAAAGGATTGCTCATATATGACCCCAAACGTCTCGCCCGGACAGAGTTTCACTTTGGAGATGCTTATCTTGGGCGGGCCCACACGCATGGCTGCGATTGCCCGCCAAAGCGCACCGGCCAAAAGCCCTATGCCAATCAGTATGAAGGGTACTCCGAAGAGCCACATCAGCCCGCCTCCGGCTTTCCAGGCCATGAGGGTCCAGAAGACGGAGAACGTGGTCCAGAGCAACCCGAAGAGCAGCAAACAGCCGCGGCCAGCCCTGGAAGCAGTAGAAGGACGTAGAGATTGCATGGGTGCGCTCAGCCTCCTCACAAAATGCCGGGATGCGGTTATGCTACTGCGCTTTTCATTTCAGAGCGAGTCCCTGGGGCACCCGGGCGGAGGCCCGGTCCCTTCTCGTAGGATGCATGGCCCCCTTCTTGCATCATGCGAACCGCATGGAGGAACAGAAACGACCTATGCACTTGAATCAGACCTGCGATCAGAAACCTGGAAATAGAAGGCCGCGATATGCAGGCCCGGCTGCCCGCATTCTGGTGGTGGATGATGAGCAGGCCTTCCGGGATGTTGTTTGCGAGATTCTCGAAGCCGCAGGCCACCGGGTCTGGGGGGCGAATGATGCCTCCGAAGCCCTGCAGATTCTCGAGGGTCTCACGCCCGATCTCATCCTGGTCGACATCATGATGCCGGGCATCGACGGCCTCAGCCTGATCCGGCGACTCAGGTCCAAGCCGCATTGGACGAGAACACCCATGATGGTCGTGAGCGCCAAGGCTGGGAGCAGAGACTGTGAAGAGGCTCGCCTCGCCGGGGCTGATGGGTTCCTTTGCAAACCATTCTCCTGTGCAGACCTGGAGGCGGCTGTGGAGGCTATGCTCTCCAAGAACCGGTCAACCGCCGCGACAACAAGATGAGCGGCCTTGGCCTCGATGTGCCCATGTCTGCTTGACCATACGTGGCCCCGCAATAGAGTGTCTGCGTCTCACCTTCTTCGCCAAAGGAGAGAGCCTCGCCTATGAATGCGCGACGTGCCATTCTCGGGATTTCATCCTTCGTGGTTGGCCTCGTCACCACCATGGCCGTCATCCAATTCTTTGGCACGACCTTGGAGATGTTCTCCCTTATGAACGCAGTGCTCGTGTTCCTCTCCTCCGGCGCTCTTTACTTCATCTTGGTTTGACTTACATACTGAAGGCCCAGTACTTTCGCACTCAGGCCCACCGGGTTTCGGACATTGCCCTCGCTTCACACGCCTTATGCAAGGATTAAGGGCAGCCGCAGAGCTGCCCTTCTCGTGCATGCCAGCCTCCATCCATCGCACAAGATACTATGTGACGCGCCGCGGGCCGGCCATTTGGCCGGCCCGCCCAGTCAAAGCCAGGGAGTGCTAGATCTCGATCAACTCCGAGATTTGCCGGATGAGCTCCTCCGAATCGATGTCTTTCAGAAGGTAATGGACCGCCCCGGCCCGGGTGGCAGCTTTTTGCTCCCAGGTGGTGGGATAGCTCGTCAAGACAATCAGTCGCGGGCCGTAAGGTAAGCCAGCAATCTGTCGTGCCATTTCGAGGCCCATGCCGTCCCGGCGCTTCACCTCCAACAACACGATCTCCGGCTTTAGCGCCTCAACCTCGCGCATCACCTCGGAATACTCGCCAGAATGCCCAACCACCTCCAGCCCATGCGCCTTGGCAAGCCGCTCCGCAAGCGCCTTGCGTACTGTGGTGTGCTCATCGACGATATACAGTTTCGCCATACCTCGAGAAACTCCCTGCCTGGAAATCCCTACCTCAGTATAGGGCGCTGTCTCAAGGGGGCTGAAGTGACCTACTTCCCAAAGTCCTTCGCAACCTGTCACGCACGGCGTTTGGCAATCACCTAAGGTTTTGAGGGCGAGGGGAGAGAGCTACGTGTCCGTGCCCGAGGGGGTGGGGAGCCGCACGGTAACTGTTGTGCCCTGTCCAGAACTCGAATCGATGATGAACTCCCCTTGGATCTGCCGCGCCCGCTCGGCCATATTCGACAGACCGTGGCCGATGAGTTCCGGTTCCCGGTCCACATCGAAGCCGCGTCCGTTGTCGATCACTTGCAATGTGATCGTCTCAGGTTCCGACTGGCGCAGACTGACCAGCACTCGCGAAGCTTGGGCGTGCTTCGCGGCGTTTGCGAGCGCCTCTTGGGCGATATGCAAGAGCTCGCTGGCCTTATGATCGAGCAGCTTCGCCGCCGCATCCGCTTCCACATGCAAATCTGCATCGACCAGCGTATTGGCCTTGAACTCCTGGACCAGCACATGCAGCGCCTTCTCGATATTCTGGGTCCGGATCTTGGAGGGTTGGAGATCCAAGATGTAGGAACGCAGGTCGCGTATGACCTGATTGAGGCTCTCGATAGCCTGATCGAGGCGCTCCCGGGCTTCAGGGACCTGCTCCCCCACCGTCAGCCGGGCGTAATCCAAGGTAAGCCCGACGGCATAGATCGACTGAATGATACCATCGTGAAGGTCCATGCCAATCCGTTCCCGCTCTTCGAGGATGGCCAGCCTTTGCGCATGGCGGTAGAGCCGGGCATTCTCGACGGCAATCCCCACACCTGCGCCAACCGCGCCGAGCAGGCCAACGTCGCGCTCCACGGGCCGACGCTTTTCACGGAATGCAAGGCCAAGCACTCCCACGACCTTCCCCGCAGCCGAGAGAGGTACACACACAAGAGTCTGGAGGCCGTTGCCAATCAGAGGCTGCGCAATAAAGGGCGTATCGGAGCCAATTTCCTCGATCCAGCTGGGCTTTCCAACCTTGGCCACCTCGCCAACCAGACCTTCACCCAAGCGGAATTGCTTCCGAGTCCAAAAGCTGGGGACCGAATCTCCCAGATGAAACGCACGATAGTATGTGCCCTCCGCTTCCTGCACCAGGTAGATCTCGCCCGCCTGGGCACGGAATAGGCTCATAACACGTTCAAGCATGTCGGCAAGCAATCGGTCGAGATCCAGCGGCATATCCACTGCTGTAGCCAGGGAATACATAAGACCAAGTTCTTGGTTACGGCGAGAAAGCTCCTCCTCGCTCGCCAGCACTTTCTGATAGAGCCGTGCATTCTCTATCGCGGCCGCGGCGTGAGCTGCAAGCATCTCGATTAATTGCTGGTCTTCGAGGGTGAAAGCGGGGGCATCCTGCTTATCGGTGAGATAGATCTGCCCCAGCAGCTTTCCATAAGCCGAAATGGGGACTCCCAGGAAGGAGTGCATCTCCGGATGTCCGGGAGGGAAACCGACCGATTTGGGATGTTCGGAGATCTCCGGGATGCGGATGCTCTTCCCCGTCCGGAGCATTTCTCCCAACAGGCCCTCGCCAAGCGGCTGGTGGGGGATTCTCTCCATCTCTTCGCGGGTCATGCCGAGGGTGATAAAAGTCTCCAGCCGGCCCTGATCATCCGGGATGCCAAGGGCTGCATACCGGGCGTTCACCAGGTCGCGGGCGGCGTGAATAACCCGCCGCAGCACACCTTCCAGCGAGAGATCGGAGAATAGGCTGAGCGTGGCGCGGTGCAACGCCACCATATCCGTACGAAGTTTTTCGGTTTCCTCAGCCATGGACTCCCGCGTGAGGGTCATTGGTGCAGCGGATTCGGACATCTCAGGGGATTCTACCCCAAGGCACTCCAGTTCGCCACATTTGCCTGCCTCCAAGAGACTGGGCTATTCCCTTCAAGGAAATCCCATTGCCATGCGGGCGCTTTAGGCAAACTGATAGTTTTTGCCAGTGCGGTGCCCTTATCAATGAGCCCTGGCTCTGAGATCGACGGCCAGGATTGGCTTGCTATGAACTCTCGCTTGTCTGGATTCCACAAACTCACCACCGCCGAGCGCCTGGAGCGGATCCTCCAAGAAATCGACTTGGATTCGGAGCAACTGGAGGCCCTAAGCCATCCAGGCGGCTTGCCGCTGGGTACCGCCGACCACATGATCGAAAATGTGATCGCGACCTTCGGCCTTCCCCTCGGCATAGCAACCAACTTTCGCGTCAATGGCCGCGATGTCCTGGTCCCGATGGCGATCGAAGAACCATCGGTTGTCGCCGGCGCATCGTTCATGGCCAAACTTGCGCGGGAAGGCGGTGGATTTCAAGCCGAGGCCGGCCCCTCCGAGATGATCGGTCAGATTCAGATCCTGGAAGTTCAGGATATCGAAGCTGCCCTCCGGCGCATCGATCAGCACCGAGGCGAATTGCTTGCCGAAGCGGACAAGGCCGATCCTATGCTGGTCTCTCTGGGGGGCGGGGCGCGCCATCTTGAGGTCCGAACGCTGGAGGACACGCCTGTTGGCCCGATGCTGGTGGTCCATCTCATCATCGACACGCTCGATGCCATGGGGGCCAACGCTGTGAACAGCGCCGTGGAGCGGCTTGGTTCGAGGATCGAGTCCTTAACGGGTGGGCGGGTTCATCTGCGCATCCTGTCCAATCTTGCCGACCGGCGGCTGGCTCGGGCCCGCTGCAGCATCCCGGCGCAAGCCCTGGCCTTCGGCTCTTTCACGGGCGAACAGGTCCGCGATGGGATCATTGAAGCCTGGGCCTTTGCCGCCGCCGACCCGTATCGGGCCGCTACCCACAACAAAGGCATCCTGAACGGGATTGATGCGGTGGTGATCGCGACCGGCAATGATTGGAGAGCGGTGGAGGCAGGCGCGCACGCGTACGCGGCGCGCTCCGGGAGGTATACTTCCCTGAGCGAATGGCGCCGCGGCGAAGGCGGGTCTCTGGAAGGAATGCTGGAGATGCCGCTGGCCATCGGCACCGTCGGCGGCGCGACGCGCGTCCATCCATTGGCTAGCGTCTGCCTAAAGATCATGCAAACGAAGAGTGCCGGAGAGCTCGCCGAGGTCACCATCGCAGTGGGCCTGGCTCAAAACCTGGCCGCCCTGCGGGCGCTGGCCACGGAGGGGATCCAGCGCGGACATATGCGTCTGCACGCCCGCCAGATCGCCATCGCAGCCGGCGCGCAAGGAGAGCTGATCGACCGCGTCGCCTCCCAACTCGTGGCGGAAGGTGAGATTCAGCTCCGGCGCGCCGAAGAGCTCGTAAGGAAAATGCAGGGGTAGATCACAGGGCCTCAAGCCAGGCACGCTAAGAACGGCTTGCCGGCAAGATGGCCGATCTGCCCATATCAACCGAGGAGATATCAGAGAGATGACCGAGAAAGATCCCATCCTGAGGACCTCACGCCAGGTTGGATTCATCGGCTACGGCGCCTACGTGCCGCGCTACCGGCTTCCGGCAAGCGAAGTGGCACGCATCTGGAAGGGCGGCGCTGGCGGCTCCCCCATCAAGGAGAAGGCCGTCGCCGGCCTCGACGAGGACGTGATTACGATGTCGATAGAGGCTGCCAGGAATGCGCTCTCGAGAGCAGCCATCGACCCGACCGGAATCCGGGCCGTGTGGGTCGGCTCCGAGTCCCACCCCTATGCTGTCAAACCCACCTCGACGGTGGTCGCCGAGGCCATTGGCGCCACCCCTCATACGCTGGCAGCAGATTGGGAGTTCGCTTGCAAGGCTGGCACGGAGGCACTTCAGGCAGCTATCGGCTTCGTGGGATCTGGCATGGCCAATTACGCCCTCGCCATCGGCATGGATACAGCCCAGGGGCGCCCCGGCGACGCTCTGGAGTACACCGCCGCCGCAGGTGGCGCAGCCTATATCCTCGGACCAGCCGAGGAGGCGCTCGCGGTGATCGAGGGTTCCTACTCCTTCGCCACCGACACGCCTGACTTCTGGCGCCGCGCGGATGAAAAATATCCCGAGCACGGGGAGCGCTTTACAGGCGAGCCGGCCTACTTCCACCACATCCTTCAAGCCGGAAAAACCTTGATGGAGAACCTAGGTCGCAGGCCGGAAGATTTCCGTTTCGCAGTCTTCCATCAACCAAACATCAAGTTCCCCCAACGTGTCGCCAAAATGCTGGGCTTCTCCCCGGAGCAGATCGAAGCCGGGCTGCTCGCGCCCAGGATCGGCAACGTCTATGCTGGCTCGGCGTTGCTGGGTCTCACCGCGATCCTCGATGTGGCTGAACCGGGCGACCGCATCCTGCTGGTCTCCTACGGCTCCGGTGCCGGCTCGGATGCCGTAAGCCTGCAGGCCACCCATCATCTCCCCGAGCGGCAGAAACTGGCGCCCTCAACCGAGGACTACATAGCCCGCCGCATCGAGATCGATTACGCGACCTACGCCCGTTTCCGCGGGAAATTGGTGATGTAGCCATGACAGCTGAAACGCAAAATACCCCGATCCTCATTCTCGGCGTCGGCATGACACCTGTTGGAGAGCACTGGGACCGCTCGCTGCGGGAGCTCGCGCTGGAGGCCATCACTCAGGCCAGGCGCGAGGCCGGCGGCCTGAAGCCAGATGTCTTGTATGTGGCTAATATGCTTTCCCCCACACTCTCCCGCCAGATCCATCTGGGCACCCTCCTGGCGGATTTCGCCGGCTTGCGGGGCATTGAAGCGGCCACGGTGGAGGCCGCCGGCGCCTCCGGCGGGCTGGCGCTGCGCCAGGCCTATCTGGCGCTGCTCTCGGGAGAGGCCAAGCTCGCGCTCGTCGTAGGGGTCGAGAAGGTCAGCGAAGGTCTGTCGGCCGAAGTGGAATCGGCCCTCACAACCGCCACCGATGCGGATTACGAATCGGTGCATGGTATTACCGAAACTGCCCTGGCCGCCATGCTCATGCGGCGCTACCTGCATGAATTCGAGGCTCCGGCGGATGCGCTGGCGGGTTTCCCGATCACAGCGCACGCCAACGCGGTGGCCAACCCGCATGCGATGTTCCGCCGGGCCATCACCCGCGAGACCTACCAGAAAGCCCCGCTTCTGAGCGCCCCGCTGAATATGTTCGACGCTGCGCCGCTTGCGGACGGAGCCGCGGCGCTCTTGCTGGCCCGGGCAGATGCCCTCCCGGGGTCACCTCCCGAGCCCGCCGTTCAGGTCTCAGGCTCGGGCACCTCCGTATCCGCACTGGCCTTGCACGACCGGCCTGACCCCCTGGCATTCCAGGCAGCCGCTGAGGCCATCTCCCGTGCGCTGAAGGCCGCGGGCTTGAAGCCAGAGGCAATCGACCTCTTTGAATTGCATGATCGTTTCACGATCTACGCCGCCCTCGCGCTGGAGGCGGCAGGCTTCGCACCTCGCGGCCAGGGCTGGAGGATGGCCCAGGATGGTGCCATCAGCTTGCAGGGCAAGCTACCCGTATGCACCATGGGGGGTTCGAAAGCACGCGGCGATACAGGGGGCGCGACCGGCGTGTATCAGGCCGTCGAGGCCGTGTTACAGCTCCGAGGACTGGCTGGCGAGAGCCAAATCCCCAACGCCCGGCACGCGCTCATACAATGCCTGGGCGGCAGCGGTGCCACCGCCGCGGCCCATGTCCTGAGTCGCTTTGAAGCCAAATGAGAGGCTTCTGATAGTTCCTGAGAGGACGACGCTACTAGACTATTGGACGAACAAGATGGCAATTCCACGGTGAGGTGATCGAGATCATGGAACTTTCCAACCATTGGCGCGTGAAGCAGCAGCGCTATTCACTCGTGGGCGAGGTTTGCCCACACTGCGATTCCAAGATTTTCCCGCCGCGCGACATCTGCCCGGATTGCGGCGAGGACGCCAGGACTTTGCATGCTTTCAGCGGCAAGGGTGAGGTCTACTCCTACACCACTTTGTACGATGCCCCCTCCGGCCATGAACAGCAGGCCCCCTATACGGTGGCACTGGTGCGGCTGGACGAAGGCCCCCTCGTGACCGCGCAGCTCACGGACGTGGACGAGGATTCACTCGCCATCGGCATGCCTGTCGAGATGGTCACCCGCAAATTGCGCTCGTCCGGTGAGCGCGGCGTCCTGGTCTACGGCTATAAATTCCGGCCACGTTTGCAGACCGCCTGAACCCCTTTGCATTGGAACCACAGCCGGCCCGACAGGTGTCGGGCCGCTATCCTTTGGGAGGTTGCCCGTCAGGTCGCTCGGCTGCGTCGTGGCTCCGATACCCCGCTTGACGGCCCCAAACACCTGTGCTACCATGCGCGCTTGAGGGCCGCCCTGTGGATAAGGCGTACCCCGCCCGATAGGAGGAGCCCATGGCCAAGCTGCGCCCGAATGTTGCCTTTGTCTTCATCGTGATGCTTGCTGTGATCGCCCTGCCAGCGTGCACCCGCTCCGCTTCTACACCTCCGGCCGCAACAGAGGAGGCATTGCCCTCCGGCTCGCAATCTGAGACCCAGGCCACGATGGATGCCGTTCGCGCCGCCATCCTGACCCAAACGGCTCAAGCTAGCGAGGGTGGGGCGGCAGCCGAGGCGACCCAGGCGCCTGCCGAAGAAGCCGCGCCAACTGAACCCACCGCCACACCCGGCACGCCCGAGCCGACCGCCACGCCCAAGCCCGAGGAAGGCGTTCTCGAATACACAGTGCAACCGGGCGATTGGATCTTCAAGATCGCACGCGATTTCGGCGTGGATCCTCAAGCCATCATCGATCTGAACGAACTCGCCTCCCCCGGCCAGCTCGTTCCCGGCATGGTGTTGAAGATTCCCACGGCGGGCGAATCGCCGCCAGCCGGGGAGACCACGGCGGCCACGCCGGTGGAGGGCGGGACTGTCCATGTCGTCCAACCTGGCGAGTGGATCTGGCAGATTGCCCGCTTGTACGGGGTCGATCCGCAAGCCATCATTGACGCCAACAACCTCACCTCACCTTCCACGATCTACCCCGGGCAGGAGCTCATCATCCCCTGACCGGAACGAAACCGGCTCGATGCGGGGCGACCTCTCGAGGTCGCCCCTTGCATTCAGGGAGCAGGCCATGTATTACCAAACCCTCAAAAGCGAGCATGTCTTCGAAGGCAAAGTCTTCAAAGTGCGCATCGATGAGGTTGCAACACCCTCCGGATCCCGCATGCGTGTGGATGTGGTCGAGCATCGAGGCGCGGTGGCGATTCTGCCGATCGATCAGGAGGGCAGGCTCTGGTTCGTTCGGCAATACCGCCACCCTGCAGAGGGTTGGTTGCTTGAAATCCCCGCCGGCACCCTTTCAAGCGACGAGGACCCGCAGGATTGCGCCCGGCGCGAGTGCCGCGAGGAGGTAGGCATGGCTCCTGGGCACCTTGAATTGCTTGGCGCCGGCTTCATGGCCCCCGGCTATTCGACCGAATATATCCACATCTATCTTGCGAGCGAATTGACGCCCTCCCCCCTGCCGCAAGACGAGGATGAAGATCTGCGAGTCGTGAAGCTGACCTGGCAACAGGCTCTGGAAGCGATGGGCTCCGGTGAGATTCAGGATATCAAGACACTGGCAGCCCTCGGCCTGGCTCATGTACGGGGACTTGCGGATGCCTAGCGCCTGGGATTTCCAGCCGAGATAACTGGACGGACGGGCCAGGGACGTGGTATACTTGCCAACC
>CAZBLT010000030.1:7364-29300 GCA_964492745.1 uncultured Anaerolineaceae bacterium | reverse complement strand
GGCCCGGCTCGCCGCCAGGCGTCCTGCAACTCCTGGACACCCTCCAGGCTCGGCCGGGCGCCCAGATAGATGGCATTCAACGCCCCCGCCGAGGAACCAACAACCATCCGGGGCCTCAGGCCCTGTTCAAGCAAGACCTCGAGCGCCCCGGCTTGCATGGCGCCAAAATTGGCCGCACCGCTCATGACGAGTGCCAGCATCAGACCCTCCCCCTCCTCTCCGAAGGGCTCGGATTCGTAACCGCGCCCCTCCAAGCCACTGGGCGCAGCTCCACTACAGGGATGTAAGCGGCCAGCGCCCGGTAGGCCGCCTCGGAGGGCTCCATCCCGAACCCCATGAACGAAGCAAGAGCTCGCAGCGCAGCGGGGTACTTGCGCCCGTATTCTGCGAAGATCTCCCCAGCCCCTGCCTCGGGCAGCGGCTCGGCCTGAATCCTCCACCTCCGGTTCCCCACCTGAATCCAGGCTTCCGGTTGCGCCCGAATATTCCTAAACCAATCGGCCTTGGGTCCCCAAGCTGAAGCCACATAGTATATCCGACGCTCCGGATCGTGGCTGACCACTTCGAGCACGGTCCTGCGCGTCAGCCCGCTCCGCCGGCCGCGATGCTCCAACATCAAGAAGCGTGAACCCAGGAGCCAGCCCAACCGCGCCCTGTAGAGTGCGACCGGCAAGCGCGCCAGCCAGCGCATCCACCCCCGCAGCGGCCTAGGCTCCCGTTTGCGTTGCAACATGTCTCACCTCAATTCGATGGCCCGCTCGGGACACTGCAACACGCAAGCACCGCAGGCGATGCAGCCTTCTCCGTTCTGGAAGATCGCCGCCCCTCGCACCCGATCAGGAAGCCAGCAGCCCACCGGGCACACCTCATAGCATTCCCACACACCCTTGCATCGAGCCGCATCGAAGCGGATGCGTAGGTGGCGCAGTTGTCGAGCCAGGCGCCAGTGCTCCGCCAGAAGCGATCCCAATCCAGGCGACTCAGCCATGGCTCACCGCCAACCTAACACCCGGGGCACCAGCCAGTAGATCAGGCCCAGCGCTGCACCGATCACCGCCTCCCAGCCCCAGTTCGCCTGCTCGCCGCGCATCAGCGGCGACATCCCTTGAAGCTCGGCCGCCACAAACACCGAGAGGCCGGCCAACCCTATACCCCGCGCAAAGATGCTGGACGCCGGAGCCGGATCCACGAGCCAGGTATATAGACCCAGTCCAAGCAGGCTGATCACAGACAGCGGCAGGCTCTTCGCCAGTCCATCGCGCCCAGGCAGCCACGGCATGGCGATGGCGTAGAAGGTCGAGAGCCCCACCAGGCTGAGCAGGACCGGCCGAAAGAGCAAGCGCCAGAAGACGGCAACCGGCAACAGGATGAGCAAGCCGTAGAAACCTAGCGTCACGGCCATCATCTCAAGGCGGTCGCGCATCGGGAAGCGGACCCAGCGCATGCTGTCCGTTTTTTGCATTTCTGCCTGCAGATAGGCGGGGATATCAGCTGCGCGCACAGGCCCCCAATGCACTTCCCATCCTGTCTCCCGCCGGATCTTCCAGCCGTCGACGCCGTTGGCGCAAAGCTGGGGCAGGATCAGGCACTTCTGCCGCAAGTAGCTCTCCAGCCCACTGACATAGATTGCGCCGATCACCCGCTCCGCCGTGAGGAAGCCCCCGCCGGCTGCGCACCATATGTTGATGCCACTCGAGTTCACCACCAGGACCCAGGCGTCCACCTGCCCATCCAGCGGCGTAATCAGACGCCTGACGGTGAGATCGAAGTTTCCCGTTGCAAGCACGGGCGACTCCGTCCCGGGGTTCCCGAGCCTGTAGAGGCCGGGCTCGACCCTAGGATAAGGCGGCAAGATGCGGAAGAAGAGCCCCCACAGGTCCAGCAGCAACATCCGCAGGGTGACCCGATGACGCAACTCTCCCAGGACCGGCAGGCGTTCCGGGCCGCCCTCCTCCTTCTGCTTCAAGCCGGCCACCACGACCTGCAGACTCCCCATCAGCGCGGCCCCACGCTGCTCCGGCCGAAAGCCAGCCGCCTCCAGCATCCTATCGAACTCCGGGAGCGGATGGGTTGTGGTGCGTGTGAGGATCCAGGTGATCACCCGCATGGGAGCCCGCAGCAACACATACAGGGCTCTGGCGATCAGCCTCTCGGGTTTCACCTCATCAACCACGATCAGCCGGCCCTGCGGAGCAAGAATCTGGCGAATCTGCCGAAGCACATGAAGCCTGATCTGCCGGGGCAACTCGCTGAGGATTAAGCTCGCGACCACCGCATCGAAGCTGCCGGGCTCGAAGCGCTCTTCAAGCATCGCCGCACTGCTGCACACCCAGCAGACGCGGTCCGCGAATCCGGCCTCCTCGAGGCACTGTTTCGCTTCGGCTAGCATCGGCGCGGATACATCCAGTGCGGTTACCGCCGCGTCCCTCGCCGCCATCTGCAAAACTAGGTCGCCGGTTCCGCAGCCAATATCCAGCACTCTTTCTCCCGGCTGGATCCATCTCTCCGCGATCTTCGTATGCAGCCGCGCCAGGCGCCCTAAGGTGAGCAGCCGGATACCACGAGCATAATCCCTGGGCCGAGTTTCGAGCCATTTCATAAATACCGTTGCCATCTAACCCTCGCGCCTCCGCACACCTTCATAGAAGAGATTCCAGGCGACCTGTTCCATGCGGTCCCAGTCCACCCCGCGAGGGTCGATGATCCAGAAGAGGGCGATCCCTTCGATCAGGCTGATGGCGGCGAGGGCAAACTCCTCCGGCTCAAGGGGTTTGAATTCGCCGGCCTGGATGCCCTGCCGCAGGAGGTCAGTCAGGATTTGCTGGTACCGCCGGTAATAGGCGAGCAACACGCGCCGAACAGCTTGGTCGCGCGCTGCTAATGCGAAGAACTCATAGCCCAATGGCAGAATGTGTTCGAAACGACGGATTTCCTGCACGCTGGCCTGCATGATGGATTGGATACGTTCGGCCGCCGATCCCTCGGCTTCCAGCAGGTGCTCGGCGGTTCGCATGGGCATGGCGAAGATCCGTTGGAGCAAGGCATGGATAAGCTCTTCCTTGCTGCGGTAGTACCAATAGAGGGCCCCTTTCGAGAGGCCCGATTCACTGGCGATGTCGTCCATGCGAGCGCCGTGGAACCCTCGCAAGGCGAAGATCTTTTCGGCCGCGTCGAGGATCTGGCTGCGGCGCCGCTGCTCGAGGTCTTCCGAAGATGGCATATTTGACTGACCGGTCAGTCTAGCGTTACTTTAGGATCAACATTCCCACCTGTCAAGCGCTGCGGACTCCCTGCATGCTATAATCCCGCCATGACTGACACCCCCACACCCCCCGAACTGCTCCAACCCGCCGCCGAGCCGGAGAAGGCGCCCCCGGATGAGGTCCGCTTTCGACGCTCCCATCTCTACGCCGCCCTGCTTCCGCTAGCCTTCGTGGCTGGCCTAGGCGCCGGGTTTCTCTTCTGGGGACGCGATCAGGCCCCACCCCAGGCCCAGGCAGCGGCCCCTGACGCGCCCTCCGGCGCCATCGATTTGCGCGCCCAGCAGGGGCAAGTTCGGCTTGAAGTAAGCCCTGATGACGATGCCGCCCTGGGACCCGAGGACGCGCCCGTCACCATCATCGAATTCAGCGACTTCAACTGCCGCTACTGCCGACGCTTTCACCACGAGACCTTCGGTCCTCTGCTCGAGAGGTTCGCGGATCAGATCCGCTTCGTGTATCGTGATTTCCCGGTGGTGGGGGGCTTCGAAGCCGCCCAGGCCGCTGAGTGCGCCCGCGAACAGGGCGATTTCTGGGGCTTTCACGACGCCTTATTCAATAGTGAAGGAGTGGCGCTCGACCGCGATCTCTACCAGACCCTGGCGGAGGAGCTCGGGTTGCACCCTGAAGCCTTGATCGCCTGTCTGGAGGAGGGGCGCTACGCCGCGGAAGTCGAGGCCGACGCTCGATATGCCGCCAGCCTGGGCATCAACGGGACGCCCACGTTCTTCATTAACGGCATTGCCATCGTCGGCGCCCAGCCGTTGACGGTCTTCACACAGATTATCGAGGCGGAGCTCTCGGAAGGCGGTTAGCGCCCGCCGAACCCGCTACGGCAGGGCCACTTCCACCACCACCATGCGGTGGTCGGAGGCGATCGATCCGGGCACCCAGGCTCTCAGGGGTTCCAGTCCCCGCAAGAATACGAAATCAATACGCGATTGCGGATTCACCGCCGGGCTGGTCGGCGGCGCCGGATCTATGCCCAACACTTCGAATGGATCTTGGAAACCGGCTTCCTTGATGGCCCCTATCTCCGGATCATCGGGCCGGCTGTTGAAATCCCCACCGAAGGCGGCCGGGGCGCGGTCACCGATGAATGCCAATGCCTCTTCAATCTGCCGTAGGGTGTCTTCATCTGAGAGTCCCAGCCAAATCCCATAGGCATGCAAACCGGCATCCTCCAGGTGGGCGCCCACAATGCCCGTCTGCTCTTGCAGGCTTGTCAGCAGACTTGCCGATGGTTCACCGGGGCGCCCCTTATAGAGCAGGGCGATGCCGGTGAGATGCTCTATGGTGGGCCAATAGGCAACGTTCATCCCCAGGCGGCGCCCAAGATAGTAGGCGTTGTCCATCGAATACGAGGTCATACGGCCGGCGTCCACCTCCTGCAGGGCGATGATGTCGACCCCCGCCTCTTCGATGGTTTGGGCCATGCCTTCGATCGTCAGGTGCCAATCGTCATCGTAGCCATAGTGAATGTTGTAGGTGGCCAGGCGGACTTTCCCGTCTCCGCCGAGAGGGTGCGGCGCTTGGGGCCAGACGGCCACGAAGACGATGGCCAGTACAACCATCGATGCCATCGCCAACCAGGTCGGCTCAGGTTCATCACGCGAGATGGGCTCACGGGCCCTGCCCGCTGCGCCTGCCGCCAAGGCGAGGAACGCCGCTAGGTAGACCACCCAGCCTTTCTCCCGCATGAAGGGGAGGGTATAGGGATATGTGAACGCGAAGGCGTTCAAGTAATTGAGTATCAAGAAGATGAACAGCCCTGCGCTGACTCTCCATCCGCTCTTGCCGCGCCGGTGGGTTTGCTGATCCGACTCCGCCAGCCAAATAGAAAGAACACCCCATTGACATAACAAGAGTGCCAGCAGGGAAGCCACACCCCGGCTGAAATAGGCCAACATCAGCCCGCCCCCAAAGATCACCAGTGTCATCACGCGCAGGAAAGGAACTGCCATCAGCAGCCGCGTAGCCCGCTGGGCGCTCGGGAAGAGCGCCAGGCAAGTCGTCGCAGCCAGAAGCGGCGCCGCCATCGCATAGTGGGCGCCCGTCCAGTGCCCAATGGCGTGCGGCAGACTCAGCAGCGAGGCCTCCAAAAAGAGAAAGCCACCCAGGGCCCACCCCCAGCGTCGGCCCGGGATGCTGGCCTGCACTGCCCCATCCTCCCAGGGCCTCAGCCCCGCCACGGCCAGCAGGCTCAATGCATACCAGGCGAAGAAGATGGCGATCCATGAACTACCCAGACTCGCATCCAGCGTGTCTCCAACCACTCTGAGCAGCATTTCGACGATCAGCGCCCAGATGACCGACAGCACGGCCCTGCGCGAATCCCGGGCCATCAGGCCGGCCAGGAAGATTCCGGCCATCGCGATCACGACCAAGCTGCCGCCATACCGGATCCAGGGATCGTTGAAGGAGAGGGCGATGCGGCCGGCTGCGATACCTGTGGCCACCCAACCCATGCCCTTGGTGGCCCAGCGGCTGGGCAAGATTCCTGGCAGAAGAAATGCCAGCAGGATGAGCACATGGCTGATTACCAGCCATGCATTCACCGGCCCCTCGAACACTTGATCGTAGATGAACCCAAACATCACCGAGAAGAGCACTCGCAACGCCTGAAGCAAGAAGAGCATCGAGGCGACCGCCAGCGCTCGTTCGATCCATGTCCGCAGCCTGACACGTGAAACCATTTTCAATCCACTGCCTCCCATTGCTTTCGGGTTGTGCTGCTCCGTCTCTTTCTGCCGAGGCCTGGCCGGCTCGGGGCGGCAAGATCAGGCATAGAAATCCTTCAATTTGGCCACCGGCAGTGTGATCAAGCCTTCCTCCGCCTCTCCCACCTGGCAAACCCGCTCCGGGCGGGTTGCAACCAAATAGGCCGTGTAGGCGACCATCAAGGCATCCAGCTCCTCCGGAGTGTGCAGCTCCTCCAGCGGCAGGTGTCCGGTGAGCAAATGGTGCCGCGTCAATTCCTCCAGGGCTTGCATGGGATTCGGCAGGTCAACTCCTTCCAGGTAGAGCACCAATTGCCTTTGCATGCGCCCTTCGAAGCTATGCTTGAGGAAGGGCCTCCGCTCAAGCAGTGTTGCGTAACCCGCGTGGGCGCGCGCCTCCAGCATCAGGCGCGGCTTTGGATCTTCCCCCTGCCGATAGGCCGTAAAGCCTAGCTCCCCCAGCCGGCCAAAGAGCCTGAAACCCATCCGCACCCAGGGCTTCGCCCGCTCGACCTCCTCCGGGGTGTTATAAAGACGGATATTTCGCCGGCGCAATTCATACTCGCAAACCCGCCAGCCCGACCAGGTTCTGCCACCCGGTCGCAGGTTGAAGCGCCGACGGATTTCCGGTCGTCGCATCAAGCCACGGTTCGGGCTCTGGGGCGCGTCGACAGCCACGACTGCTGATTCGAGCGAGGCGATGATCGCCAGCAGGCTCTCCAGATCGTCCCTCTCCATGGCCACCAGTCGCAGCTCCCGGTCGAGGGCCACCAATTGCATCGGCTTAGCTCCAGCCGTTGGGTCTATGCCCACGAACACAGCCTTGGTGAACAACATAGGCACTCCTTCAGCTCGCCGCCGGCGGTGCATGCTGCAGTTGGCGATGGAAGCTCTCCCAGCTGGCGCGATCCGTACGATAAGGAGCGAGCCAGGGCTTCTCACTGGCTTCCCGCAGCGCCTGCTCCAAGCGCGCCCCGGCACACAGGCGATAGGCCACGTACACCCAGCGGACGCGGTGGCGACCCTCCCGCCCATGGAGCAAGACCTTGTGGCCCGCCTCCAGAGATCGGCGGACAAACTCGCCTGCGAGGCGGCGGAGGTTCTGGTCGATAGGTTCCGCATCCGTCCTCAGCCAGAGGAACCGCGCCGGCAGTGGTCCCTGGAACCGGGAGGGATGTTCTATGGCAACGTGCACCACGGCGGTGATGCCGGTGGTCTCGGCGAACGCTTCCCATGCCCGCGGGATGTGTTCCCCGCCAGCGGCATAGATGTTCGCATGCACCCAGGCCAAGGGTTTGCTCCTTCCTTCGCCGGCCGCAACCCTGAGTATACAGCGCATTTTTGACCCCGGCGAACGGCGCAGCTATACTCTTACCCGATAGGTCCATATTTCAACCGCCAGGAGAGGAAGCGATGTCCCCTAAACCCAAGACCAAAGGCGCCCCATTCAAACTCACCTACGCCACCATGTTCGATCCCCCAGAGGAGCTGCACATCCGCTATGAGCGGGCGCTCAGGAAGGTGCGCCGCTTGCTCGGCCAAGAACATGGCATGCTCATCGGAGGGCACGAAGTACGCAGTCGGGAGAAGTTCGAAGACCGCTCTCCCATCCACCAGGATTGGTTGCTGGGCCGGTTTCAAAAGGGAACGCCCAAGCATGCCGAGCGAGCGCTGGCGGCGGCACGCAAAGCCTTCCCCGTTTGGTCCTGCCTGCCGTGGCGCGAGCGCGTGCGCCTGCTTCGCAAGGCCGCCAGCCGCATCGACCGCCGTATCTACGAGATCGCCGCCGTCACCTCCCTCGAGGTGGGCAAGAACCGCATGGAGGCGTTAGGCGACGTGGCCGAGGCGGCCGATCTGATTCGTTACGCCTGCGACCAGATGGAGGCCAACCAGGGTTTTGTGGTGCGCATGGGAAAGGATCCTCTCAAGGGTTACCGCGCCGTGAATACCTCGGTCCTGCGCCCATATGGGGTCTGGCTGGTCATCAGCCCCTTCAACTTCCCCGCCGCCCTCACCGCGGGTCCGATGGGCGCGGCGCTCCTGGCCGGCAACACGGTGGTGATGAAGCCCGCGAGCGACACGCCCTGGACCGTGCGGTTGCTGGCCGAGTGCTTCCTAGAGGCAGGCCTGCCAGACGGTGTGGTCAACTATGTGACCGGCCCGGGTTCCACGATGGGACAAGCGCTGATCGACTCGCCCGAGGTGGACGGGATCACTTTCACCGGCTCCTTCGATGTCGGCATGAGTATCTATCGCAGCATGGCGCGGGGCCGCTATCCCCGCCCAGTCATCCTTGAGATGGGCGGCAAGAACCCCTCGATCGTGTCCAAAAACGCCGACCTGGAGCGCGCCGTCGCAGGGATCGTCCGCTCGGCCTTCGGCCTGCAGGGCCAGAAATGCTCCGCCAACTCGCGCATTTACATCGAGCGGCCGGTCTACAAGGCCTTCCTCGAACGCTTGGTGGAGGTGACCAAGAAGATCACCATCGGCGACCCTACCGACCGGCAGACCTTCCTGGGGCCGGTCATCAACCGCAGCGCCTATCGCGATTTCCAGCGCTACGCTCGTGAACTCGCTGCCGCCGGGACGATCCTCACCGGCGGGAAGGTCCGCAAGGAGGGCGATCTCGCCAAGGGCTTCTTCTGCGAGCCCACCATCGCCGCCAAGGTGCCCACGAGCCACCGGCTCTGGCAGCACGAGATGTTCCTGCCCATCACCATGGTTCATGCCGTGCCGGACCTTGAGCGGGCGATGCTCCTGGCAAATGACAGCCTCTATGGCTTGACGGCGGGTTTTTACGGTTCCGAGGAGGAGGCGCTGTGGTTCTTCGAGAACATCCAGGCCGGCGTGACCTACGCCAACCGGCCCCAGGGAGCGACCACCGGCGCCTGGCCGGGCTTCCAGCCCTTCGGCGGCTGGAAGGGATCGGGCTCTTCCGGCAAGAACGCCGGCGGCCATTACTATCTGCCGCTCTACATGCGCGAGCAGATCCACACGTTGATACGCTAGGATGAGCATGGCCCCCTCCCCAAGCTCTATGGAGGGGGCCTCCTTCGAAAAATGTCCTTGCGGCTCGCTTCGGCATTGATCCTGGCGGGGCTGATCGCCCTGGTGGTCTTTCTGCTCACGGCGCAGATCGGCCAAGGCGACCCGGCCGTGCTGCTCCTGGGCGCGGCGCTCACGGTCTTGGGCTTGCTCATACGCCGCCGGACCTTGCGGCGGATGCAGCGCCTCTCTCGCGGCCGCTTCCGGCTGCTGCGCCGCCTGCGGGGAGAAGCCGACGAGACGGAGGACCTGTAGGGCCGGGCGGGCAATTCTGGTAGACTGTTCTCACCGCAGATACTCAGGAGGAGCAGTGCCATGGCCGACGAGATCGAGTACACCCTGCACGGCGATGATTTGCAATTGGTTGAGATCGAGCTCGACCCGGGTGAGGGCGTGCGCGCCGAGGCGGGCACCCTGACCTATATGCAGGACGGCATCGAGATGCAGACCACCACCGGCGGTGGCATTTTCAAGGGCCTCAAGCGCGCCATCACGGGGGAGAGTTTCTTTATCACCACCTTCCTCAATGGCGGACAAGGCAAGCTGCGCACAGCCTTCGCCGCGCCCTATCCCGGGAAGATCGTCCCTCTCCACCTGCGGGACTTCGGTGGCAGGCTTCTATGCCAAAAGGATTCCTTCCTCTGCGCCGCACAAGGCATTGAGATCGAGGTGGCCTTCACCAAGCGGCTGGGGGCCGGCATCTTCGGCGGAGAAGGTTTCATCCTGCAGCGCCTGGAGGGCGACGGACTGGTCTTCGTGCACGCCGGTGGAACGGTCATTGAGAAGGAGCTCGCAGACGGCGAGGTGCTCAAAGTCGACACTGGCTGCCTGGTCGCTTTCGCCGAGAGCGTGGATTACGACATCCAATTCATCGGCGGATTCCGCAACGCCCTCTTCGGCGGGGAAGGGCTCTTCCTGGCCCGACTCACCGGCCCCGGGAAAGTCTACTTGCAGAGCCTGCCCTTCTCGCGCCTCGCGGATCGGGTGCTGAGCGCAGCCCGCAGCCGCAAGGTGGACGAGAAGCGCGGCGCGGCCGGACTGGGTGGGGACATCCTCGGCGGGCTGCTGAGCGGCGGCAACTAGCAAGGCTTGAGCCGCCAGAGGATCGAGGCCAGCCGGTGCTCCACGCCCAGAACGTCTTAATCTCGGTGGATATCGAGACCTCAGGCCCCAATCCAAGCGATTACGCCATGCTCTCACTCGGCGCCTGCCGCGTCGACAGGCCAGACGTATCGTTCTACGTCGAACTGCGCCCGGACCGACCGGGGATCGATGCGGATGCGGTCAAGATCTCCGGTCTCGATCCTGCCCGCCTGCGGCTCGAGGGGCTTGAACCAAGACAGGCGTTGCTCGAATTCGAAACCTGGCTATTAGACCAGGTGCCGCCAGAGGGCAAGCCCCTCTTCGTGGCCTTCAACGCCCCATTCGATTGGATGTTCGTCGCCGATTACTTCCACCGCTATCTGGGCCGGAATCCGTTCGGCCATAGCGCCCTGGACATCAAAGCGCTTTTCATGGGTGCCTTCGGTGTGGCGTGGGATCAGACCACCATGGCACACGCAGCCCAGAAACTCGGGCTTCCGACCCGCCTGAGCCATCATGCGCTCCAGGATGCACGCCAGCAGGCCGAGCTCTTCAAGGCACTCATCGCCGCTTCGGCTAGCCTGCCAGAGGAGGAGAACCTCGATGGTTGAGCCTACACCTAAGGTTGATCTGCAGCGCATACTCGAATCGGCACGCCGGCTCGGCGTGGAACTGGACGAGGAGGAGGCCATCCAGTGGCTCACAGCGGTCAGCGCTGCCAAGAGCAGCCACGAGGTGATCGTGGACACACGCGCGGGCGTCTTCGGTCATAGCGTCACGATGCTGGACTTCAGCCCTGAGGAACTGGACTACTTCCGCCGCCTTGGACGACTGGTCGAATTCATCGACGAGCCCGGCACGGTTGAGACAGCCCTTGCGCTCTCCGGATCCGCCGCACAATCTAAGATCCAAACGTACCCGGGCGATTGCGACTACTTCGAACGCATAAACATCAAGGCCGAGACCCGTGAGGAGGCCTGCCAGATCCTGGCCAGGTTGATGCGGGAAAAGGGCCTCAACACCCGGTCAGGTGAGACCTATCAACTCATCGAGATCAAGATGGGCTCTTACCCCCAGGATGTTCTTCGCGAAGGCAAATCCCACCCCGCTGGCACACCCATCTCTTGGTCACCGGCCGAGATTGAGGCCGGCAGAATCTTGGCCGCCACACCCGAAGGCGATGCGCTCGAGATCAACTGGGAGCAAGCCGCCCTCGATCCAGGCTGGTGCAAGTTGGATTGGGTAGTCGCAGATCCCATCCGGGGACAATTGGCGAACGCCTCCAACATGCTGGATGTGACCTGGGAAAGCCCCGAAGGCCAGATCACACCCCTCGACGGGTACCTCGATCCCTACTTCCAGGAAGTCTATCTGGAAGCCGAATCGGTGCCACTCTTCACCAAGCTCAGCCAGCATGTTTCGGCCGACGCGCTCGATGAGTATGTGCAGCAGCTCGAGAAAGAGGTTCGCAAGTATCTCGGTGAGCATGCCAACTACGGGAAGGCGGCCAAGCGCATGTACAATATCTTCCGTCTCACCGGCCGCTACGAGGAAGCCGCCTTCTTGCGGGAGCTCTTCGACGAGCCCGCCACGGCGCTGTACCAAGTGTGGTCGTTGATTCGAACCATCGACGACGTCATGCACGAGCCCGGCAGCATCCCCCGACAGACGTTGCTCGACCAGGCGGATGCATTGGTGCTCTCGGTCGTCGAAGCGCTGGAAGGCGAGCATGAGACCGCCATCGTCCGCTCGCTGCTGCGCTTGCGGGCGGCACTCTCCGATGATCGCACCGGACAGGCCTGGGCCGCCCAAGTGGAGGCCACCCGGGCGGAGGTGATCAATCTGGTCAATAATTTCTTCTATGACCGTCTGACCGGCTATCCCACAGTCCGGATCTACATGGATAGCCTGCACGCGAGCTAGGACATGGCAGGATTGACCGACTTATCAGGGGACGCAGCAGCGCAAGGACAGGAGCAGATCGCGCAGGCGCATGCCGCCTGGCAGCAAAGCATGACACGTCGTCTGCAAGAGCTGCGCGATGTCCTGAGTCAGCGCGACCCGCATCACGTTGCGGCATGCTCAGGAGCAGAGATCTCCGAAGCCGGCTTACGGCTGCGCTACTGGAGCAATCCGATCCTTGTAACCCTTCCAGAATGGCAAGTGATCCGTGCCGAGGGCGAGCCGTGCTCGACCTTCGACGCCGGCATGCTGCTCTATTACCTGAGCACCGCCGATGGCTCGCCGTTGGCGGATCGGTGGATTGCCTTCCGAGAGTTGCCGGATGGAGGCTTCTACCACCAGGCCTTCCAGGGTTACAGCGGCGATCTCTTAGCGCGGGCCATCGGGCAACAGCCCGAAGCGCTCGAGGCGGCGGCCGAAGCCCTGGGCGGCATCCGGCTGCCGCATCTGGCCCCTGCCGCCTTCACCTTCACACCCTTGCCGCGAGTGCGATTGGCCGCCGCCCTCTGGCCGGGTGATGAAGATTTTCCGGCGCGGGCATCCATCCTCTTCGATGCCGCCGCGAGCCACTACTTGCCCACCGATGGGTTGGCGCTGCTGGGCGCAGGCCTGGCCCGCCGTTTGATACGGGCTGTGCCTCCATCTCAATCCCGCCCGCGCTCGGCATGCGGGGAGCCGTCATGATCCGACCCAGTGGCAGTTCCCCACCTGAACGCTGGCTGGAGTTGCTCTCCTTTCTCTACGGCGCAGAATGCGCCTCGGCCGCGCTGCGTAGCCTTCAAGTCCGAATCGAGCGGCACCGCCGGACATCCCCCGGCCCGCCAACCTCCGCAGGCCCCTTGAGCCACCAGGATGCGATCCTCATAACTTATGGAGACCAGTTGCGAAGCACAGAGGAGACACCCCTGCGTACCCTCAACCGCTTCCTGCAAACCCACCTGCGCGAGCTCCTCTCCGGCGTACACGTGCTTCCTTTCTTCCCCTACTCCTCCGATGATGGGTTCTCGGTGATCGATTACCGCCAGGTAGACCCTCGCCTGGGGACCTGGAAAGACGTTCGCGCCATCGCCGCCGACCACCGCCTGATGGTCGACGCCGTGGTGAACCACATTTCCGCGCGCAGTGCCTGGTTTCAGGCTTTTCTCCAAGGACAGTCCCAATACCAAGACTACTTCATCACCCTCGACCCGGAGACCGACCTCTCTCAAGTTGTCCGGCCGCGCGATCTACCTCTGCTGACTCCCTTCGAGACGCCCCACGGAACACAATATGTCTGGACTACCTTCAGCCCAGACCAAATCGATCTCAATTTCGCCAACCCCGAGGTGCTGCTGGAGATCCTGGACTTGTTGCTCTTCTATATCCGCCAAGGCGCTCAAATCATCCGCTTGGATGCCATCGCCTTCCTGTGGAAGCAGCTCGGCACAACCTGCATCCACCTGCCGCAGACACATGCCGTGGTCAAGCTCATTCGTTCCGTGGTGGACGCCGTTGCTCCTTGGGTCTACATCATCACAGAGACCAACGTGCCGCATGCCGAGAATATCGCCTATTTTGGCAACGGAACGGACGAGGCCCATATGGTCTACCAGTTCGCCCTGCCACCGCTGGTGCTTCACACCTTCCTGACAGGGGATGCGCGTGTGCTTGGCCACTGGGCTGCGGGATTACAGACGCCTTCCAACGAGGCCACCTTCTTCAACTTCCTGGCCTCCCACGACGGCATCGGCTTGCGTCCGGTACAGGGCTTGCTTTCTGAGCGGGATCTCGAGCGGCTCATTCGCTGGACGGAGGCCCGCGGGGGGGGCGTCTCCTACCGCCGCATCGGAATGGATGCCCGCCAACCCTACGAACTCAACATCACCTACTTCGAGGCCCTTGCGCCTAGTGCCGAGGCTCGCCGAGTCACCCGGGCTTGGATCAGCCGCTTCCTGGCATCCCAGGCCATCATGCTCGCGCTGGTGGGTGTTCCTGGCATCTACTTCCATAGTCTCATCGGCTCACGCAACGATCTCCGGGGTGTCCACAGAACCGGCCGTTGGCGGTCCATCAACCGAGAGAAACTCGACTTCGATCGCCTGGAAGCCAGACTTCACCGGCCTGGAACCACAGCGGCCCGCGTCTTTCGAGGCTATCGAACCCTGTTGCGTGCCCGGCGATCACACCCTGCCTTCGACCCCTTCGGCTCCCAGCGGGTCCTTATGCTCAACCCCGGCATCTTTGCCTTGGTGCGCCTATCGCAAGCAGGGCAACCGGCGTTGCTTTGCCTGCACGAGGTGGCGGGGCAAAACCATATGCTAGATATCCACATTCCTGGAACCCACGCCCGCCAGGGCCGTGATTTAATAGGGATGCAAAAGGTACCTCTGGAGCGCCTGAGCCTGGGACCCTATCAGGTGCGCTGGGTCACCCTCGACGAGGCATCCTGAACATGCGCATCGGCCTCTTGCACTACAGCGGCCCGCCTATCGTGGGCGGCGTCGAGCAGACACTCTATTACCACGCCCGGATCCTTTCGGACCTCGGGCACGAGGTGCATCTCATCGTGGGAAAGGGCGAACCCTTTGATCCCCGCGTGCAAGTATCCACTTTGCCCCTCGTCTCTTCCAAGCATCCCAGAGTCCTGTCGATGAAGCGTGCCCTCGACCAAGGGCAGATCACGGCGGATTTCGAGGCCCTGCGGGAGGAGTTGAAGCGAGACCTGGAGCAATCCCTCGCAGCGGTGGAATCGCTCATCGTCCATAATGCCTTGACGCTCCACAAGAACATGGCGCTTACAGCTGCACTCTGGGACCTATGGCAAGGCCGGCCCTGGATGCGGTTCATCGGCTGGCACCACGACTTCGCCTGGCTGCGGCCGCAATACCGCCCCGAAATGCATGAGGGCTACCCATGGGACCTGCTGCGCAGGCCTTGGCCCGAGGTTCTCAACGTCACCGTCTCGCAAGAGCAGCGCGAGCAGTTGGCGGGCCTGTATGGAGTGCCCGTAGATATGATACATAGCGTCCCGCCCGGGTTCGATCCCGCCTCGATCGGCATCTGGACGGAAACAACCACCCGCATGGTCGAGGATCTGGGACTGCTCTCGGCCGAGCTGTTGCTGCTCTTGCCAGCGCGCATCACCCGCCGGAAGAATATCGAGGCGGCGATCGAGATCCTAGCCGAACTTCGCGCTAACCAGGATTGCGATGCCCGACTGCTGATTTCCGGTCCACCGGGCCCCCATAACCCCGCCAACCTGAACTACCTGCAGGAATTGCAGACGCAGGCAGCCCGCCTGGGAGTCCAGGAAGCCACCCACTTCCTATTCGATCCCTATGGGGATGATGTCGAGGGGCTGGATCAGGCCACGCTGGCGAATCTCTACAGCCTGGCAGATGCCCTGCTATTTCCCAGCCGGCAGGAGGGATTTGGCATCCCTGTGCTCGAAGCCGCTTGGAGCCGTCTGCCGGTATTCTGCAGCGATATCCCACCCTTCCGCGAATCAGGAGGATCCTTCATCCACACCTTTTCCCTGGATGAATCCGCCACGGTGATCGCCGGACGGATTTCGAGCGTGCTGATGGATGATCCGGCATTCCTCTTCCGCCGGCGGGTGCGCATGCGTTACACTTGGCCTATGATCGTTTCCCAGCACCTGATTCCCCTACTGAGGCGGGGCGAGAGTGGATAGCGACCGCAGGCGGCTTCCCAAACGCACCCTCCGGCGGAGGCGCGTCCTTCTCCCCTATTTCGACGGAGATCCATCGCCTCCGCCAGTGGCTCTCGCACGCGCGCTGGATGAAAAGTGCAGCATCCTCGTGCTGGGGTTGGTGCACGTGCCCAGTAACCACTCGCTGAGTGAGGCGACCGGGAAGATCCAGTCCTTGCGAACCCGGTTGCGAGGCATGTTGCGGGGCCAGCCAGGGATCTTGCGTCTGGAGCAGCACGCTTCCCATAACCCTGAGTTTGAGATCGCCGCCTACGCCGCCGAACATGATATCGATCTCATCCTGCTGCGCCTGCCGGAGAGCTTGACGCGAGCCCAGGCCATACTGAGCTCCCTGCTAGCGCATACCCCCTCCAATCTCGCGGTCATTCGCGGTGAGCCGCCTCTGAAGGGGGGCCGGGGGCTGGTGGTCCTGCGCGCAGGGCGGGACAGCGAGCTGGCACTTCGGCTGGGCTTGAGTCTGACTCGCTCAGCAGGCTACGAGCTCGCCAGCTTGCGCCCTATGCAGGTCTCACCCGCCCATGGTGAAGACGAGGCCATCGAGGGCCTCGAGCAAGTTCTCGAGCACTTGCCTGAGATCCAGGATGAGATCCTGCTCTCCGATGATCCCAACCGGACGATACTGGAGCAGACCAAAGACTTCGATCTCGTCGTGGTTGGCGCGGGCGGGCGCCGCCCAGCAGACGCCACACCGGATGCTCTCGCCGACCTGCTGCTTTCCGGATCGAATTGCCCAGTCCTGATAGTACGCTCCGGCAGACAGCCCATCCCTGAGCTTCCTGCCGAACTAGCCGGAGTGGAAGCCATCTCGATCCTGGTGGATAAGTGGTTCGCCGAGAACACCTTTCATTCCGGCGAGTTCGAGAACCTGGAGCGCCTTCTCCACAGGAAGGAAGAGCAGGGGATCACCATCAGTCTGGCGCTACCGGCCCTGAACGAGGAGCAAACCGTAGGCAATGTGATATCCACCATCAAGCGCGCTTTGCTCGACGAAGTGCCGCTCCTGGACGAGATGGTGCTCATCGATTCGAACTCCACCGACCGCACGCGTGAGATTGCGCGGGAATGCGGGATCGATGTCTATATCCACCAGGAGATCCTTCCAGAATATGGCTCTCTGCAGGGCAAGGGCGAGGCTCTGTGGAAAAGTCTCTTCGTCACCCGTGGCGATATCGTGCTCTGGATCGACACCGACATCGTCAATATTCACCCGCGTTTCGTCTACGGCCTGATCGGCCCACTGCTCCACCGTCCGGATTTAATGTTCATCAAGGGTTTCTACCTGCGCCCTTTGCGGGTGGGGAAGACCATCCAGGCGGGGGGAGGCGGGCGGGTGACCGAGCTGACCGCCCGGCCGCTCCTGAACCTGTTCTACCCGGCGCTCTCAGGCTTCGTTCAGCCACTCTCCGGAGAATACGGCGGGCGTCGCGAGGCGCTTGAGAAGCTCCCCTTCTCGACCGGCTACGGCGTGGAGACCGGTCTGCTCATCGACATGCTGGAGGCCTTCGGCTTGGACGCCATCGCCCAGGTCGACCTCATCCGCCGTGTGCATCACAACCAGCCCTTGACGGCCCTCAGCAAGATGTCCTTTGCGATCATCCAAACCGTCATCCGCAAACTCGATCGACGCTACGGCTTGCAATTGCTCCGCGATGTCAATCGCGCCATGAAGGTCATCCGCCAGGAAGCCAGCGGCTTCTTCCTCGAGGTGGAGGAAGTGGCCGAGCGCGAGCGCCCGCCCATGATCACGCTCCCAGAATATCGCCGCCTTTTCCATCGTGAAACCCGGGAACCAGCCCCTCATGACTGAACTCGTGCTCATTCGACACGGCCAGACAACCTGGAACCAGGAAGGGCGCTACTCGGGGCAGACCGATATCCCCCTCAGCGAGGAAGGGCTGCGGCAGGCCCAACATCTGGCCGAACGCTTGCGGGGGCAGTCATTTCAGGCTATCTATAGCAGCGATTTGCAGCGGGCCCGGCAGACTGCCGAGCCAATTGCCCGCGCCACCGGCGCCCCGCTCTACTTCGATCCCAGGCTGCGGGAGATCAATCAGGGCGAATGGGAGGGAATGCTCTTCGAAGATATCCGGCGCAGGTTCCTAGACCTCTGGCAGCATCGCCTTCAGAACCCGCACACCGCAGCCCCTCCGGGAGGCGAGACGGTCGGCCAGGTCCGCGAGCGTGTCCTGGGGGCGCTCGAGGAGATCCTCCAGGCCCACCCGCAAGGGCGGGTGGCCATCGTGGCACACGGCTTGGTGCTCGCCCTCATCCTGACCCACGCCCAGGGTGAGCCCCTGGAGAGAGTCTGGGACCGGATCCCCGACAATGCCGAACCCCATACGGTTCATTTGGAGGCCGCATGAAGATCACACCGAGCCGCATTGGCTTCGTCTCCACCCGCTTCTCCGGCACTGACGGCGTCTCGCTTGAGACCGAGAAATGGGCCCGCATTCTTTCCGATATGGGGCATGAGTGCTTCTACTTCTCGGGCGAATCCGACCGCCCCGAGGAACGAACGGTGACCGTTCCGGAGGCCCACTTCAAGCACCCCGACATCGAAGACCTTAATCATGACCTCTTCGATAATTACACTCGCTCCTCGAAGACCTCCGGCCTCATCCAGGCCTTTCGCTTCCACCTCAAGCAGCACCTGTATCAATTCATCCGCACCTTCGATATCAATCTGCTCATCGTCGAAAATGCCCTCTCGCTCCCGATGAATATCCCTCTCGGCCTGGCGCTCAGCGAGCTCATCGCCGAGACCCAGATCGCCACCATCGGCCATCACCACGACTTTTCCTGGGAACGATCAAGGTTTGCCGTCACCGCGGCGGAGGACTATCTGCGGGCGGCCTTCCCGCCCACCCTCCCCTCTATCCATCACGTGGTGATCAACTCCTTCGCCGCCCGCCAGCTCGCGCTGCGAACTGGCGCCAGCTCCACCCTCATCCCCAACGTCATGGATTTCGATCATCCGCCCTCTCCCCTGGATGAAGCGGCTCACGGATTGCTTGCCGATCTTGGTATCCCCGATGGGGCCCATTTGCTTCTGCAGCCCACTCGCATCGTACCCCGCAAGCGCATCGAGTTGGCCATCGAATTGGCCCGCCGGGTGGAGCGCGAGTGTGTACTGGTCATCACGCACAAGGCTGGCGATGAGGGCTCAGCCTATCTGGAACGATTGCGCGATTACGCCGAACTCCTGGGCGTTCCGGTGATTTTCGGCTCTGAAATCGTTAATCACCGGCGGGGAGAGCTGCCGGACGGCCGCAAGATCTACGCCCTTGCCGATGCCTACATGCAGGCCGATCTTGTCACCTACCCCTCCACCGTGGAAGGCTTTGGCAATGCCTTTCTCGAGACCATCTACTACAAACGTCCGATTGTCATTAGCACCTACGAAATCTTCAAGACCGACATTCAGCCTAAGGGCTTTCGGGTCATCGGTTTCGAGGATTTCATCCAGGATGAAACCGTCGAGCAAGCTCGGGCAGTCCTAGATAACCCCGCACTGGGCGAATCGATGGCTGAGCGCAATTACGAAATCGGGCGGCGGCATTACTCTTACAGCATGCTTCGCACCAAGCTCGCCGTCCTGTTGAGCGAATGCCTAGACACCTAGGCTTGCGCAGCCGCCTGCCGGAACAAAGCCGGTTATCCCTCCGGGGTCCGCCCCCGCCAAGTCTTGAAAGGAGCCATGATGGTTGAGCCTCCCCAGCTGGCGTCCTCGCGCAGGGCTTCGATCCTGCGCAGAATCTTCCTCTCCCCGGATGAGCCCCGTCTGCGGTCTGGTTGGCGGCTGTTGATCCACACGGCCCTCCTGCTGCTGATCTATCTCGCCCTCTCCCTTTTGGCGCTCACCCTGCTGGGGCCGGATCTCCTGTATCCGGCCAGGCTCCAGGGGCTCTGGCTGGGGCTGGAGTTGATGGCAATCCTTGCCGCCACCTGGCTCGCCCGCCGGCTGCTGGACCGAAGAAGTTTCCTCTCGCTGGGCCTCAGGCCGGACCGCCATACCGCCTCCGACCTGACCTTGGGATTCCTCTTGCCCGCGCTCATGATGGGACTCATCTTTCTCTTCGAGCTGGCTGTGGGCTGGTTGAAAATCGAGGGTTGGGCATGGCGAGCCCTGGGCTCCGCGGATGCCATGCGTGGGGTGCTGGATGGCCTGCTGTTATTCATCCTGGTAGGCATTGCCGAGGAAGTCCTCAGCCGCGGATATCACCTGCAGAATCTTGCCGAGGGCCTTAATCTCCACTGGGCCCTGCTGATTTCCTCCGGAGTCTTCGCACTCCTGCACCTGGCAAACCCAGGAAGCAGTTGGCATTCCACCCTTGGGTTGCTGGCAGCAGGCTATTTCCTGGCCTATGGGTGGATCGTCACCCGCCAGCTATGGCTTCCGATTGGCTTGCACATTGGCTGGAATTTCTTTGAAGGAACTGTGTTCGGATTTCCAGTCAGCGGCCTAAAAACCTTCCGTCTGATCGAGACATCGGTCTCCGGCCCCGAGCTCGTCACGGGCGGAGCCTTCGGCCCCGAGGCGGGGCTTATCGTGCTGCCCGCGATGCTGCTCGGCGCGTGGATCATGCGGGTCTACGGGCGTCGCCGGAGGTCACATCTCCAGGAGACGCCCGAAAGCCCGGGCCAGGGCGACGCATCGGGCGAGTAGATACCGGTTTCAGGGTAGAAATCCTTCCATCCGAACCATAAGGCAATCGTGGAGCGCAGCCTCCGTATCGAGGAGCCTTCCAAAGGCCGCATCCCATCCCAGGTCGATGCGGTTTGCAGGTCTTCGGTCGTCGTGCCTTCCAAGAGGGTGAAGTCAAGCTCCATTGGGCGCTCATAGGCTATCGCATTGCCGCTGCGTGGATCGAAGACAACCAGGATCGAGGTGCTGCCCAATTCATCGTGCAGCAAGGGTGCCTTGTTCAGCTCTCGCAGGGGATAGGCCTTGGCCCGCCGCCCGCCCGCCACGTCTCCCATAACCCAGCTCTTGGCCTCCAGTCGGCCGTCCTTCCTGGTCTCGCCGAGAACGCCCGCGCTGGGGGACTGGTAGTAGCTGGCGTAGGAATCCCACGAGCCACGATAACCCTTAGCCAGGGCCAGCGTATGCGCGAGGAGTGTCTTCCAACCCTCCCAGGTCGTGTGCCATGCCGGGACAAACGTCAGCTCGCGACCCACCAGTGGCCCCTCCACCGCCCGCCCCATAATCTGGCTCCACAGGCTCTCGGTCTCGCGATCGCGCATCACTAGGGCGTTCATGATCAGCTTTCCGCTGACGTCAAAACTAAGCACCTGTTCGCCATCCTCGCGGGATTACACGAATCCTGTGAAGCAGAGCGGTCACCAGGTCATCGAGATAGGATGGCCTCGAACGGTGTCTTTTACGATTTCATGGCGCGAGAGCAGATCGGTTGAATAGGCTCGTGCTTCTCCCTCGATCTCAACCCCGAGCACTAGCTCGCTGGGTCCACATTCGCCATCTGCCTGGGCGGCGGATTGAAACTGAGAATCGTCAATGGCCGGGATTGCATTCCGCGCGAGCAAGGTGATGATTTCATATTCGCCCAGCGGTCCCGGATCGCTTGTGCGGCCTTCCCCCGGCGCGTCCGCCGGCCGAGATGCCGCGCAAGCGCCCAGCCAGATTGCGCCCAGCAGCAGAAAGACTGCGGCATGCCTGATCCGATATTCCATCACCCTTGCCTCGCAGCGGTGCCATTGTGACGACTCTTGCAGCGCCCTCCTCGCTTCACATCCTGCCGCGATATGCGGATCGTTGCACCGGCACGCACCTCAGCCCAATTTGCCTCTTGACTCGGGCGAACATTTGTTCTATACTGCGCCCAAGAACCGCACATTTGTTCGCATGGAGGTCGGCCATGACTACTCTCACCCGCACGGCGCGAACGGGCATAGGGGCCCAAATCCATGAAAGCCTGCTCAGCCTCTTGCGCCGCCTGGTCTTGCCACGCGCATCTTTCTTCGGCCTGCTAATGGTCGGCGCGCTGCTTGCCTTCGAAATCTTTAATTACAGCACCACCGAGTTCGCACTTACGGATCTTCTCGGAGGCCTGCAGTTTGCGGGCGTTCGGTGGTCCACCCTGCTGGCGCTCGCCTTCTGCGGCATGGACTTCGCCGGTATTGCCAAGCTCTTCGC
>CAZBLT010000030.1:0-7264 GCA_964492745.1 uncultured Anaerolineaceae bacterium | reverse complement strand
AATGGCGCCCAGCGCCTGCCCAATATGCGCTGAGATCGCGCCGGCCTATCGCCGTTCCACGCCATGACTGCCAGCCGCGCGCATCCTTTCCGAGGGCCCTTCTCTGGTCATCTTGAGACCCGAGCAGGGCCCTCTGCGCTTTCCCGGCGTGTCGCGCTCGCCCTGCCCTTGCTCATGCTGCCCCTGCTCCTGGCCGCATTCGCCCACGCCGCGCAGCATCTGCGGGCTCCTTTCTCCCGCGCGAGGCTCGCCCGAGTGCAGGAGGCGATTGTGCCCCAGGCAGAGCAGCCAGCCTCTGCGGCCTCCGCGCAGCAATTCGCAACCGACCAGTTGGCGTACTTCGCACCTAGCGTAAGCGCCTGGGAGAGCGAGATCCGCGCCTGGTCTGCGCAATTTGGTCTATCGCCGCAGCTCGTGGCCATCGTGATGCAAATCGAATCCTGTGGCGACCCTCAAGCGCTCTCTTCCGCCGGCGCCCGAGGCCTCTTTCAAGTCATGCCCTTCCATTTCGGACATACCGAGGACGCCTTCGATCCCGAAGTGAACGCCCGCCGCGGCTTGGACTACCTCGCAACGGCCTGGGATCTTTCCGGCGGCGACCTTGCGCAGACTCTGGCGGCATACAACGGCGGCCTCAGCCTTATTGGGAAGCCCGCTTCTGCCTGGCCCGACGAAACGCGGCGCTACGTGGCCTGGGGCCTGGGGCTCTGGCGCGATGTTCATGCCGGCGCCTTGCCCAGCCCCACACTCGACGCCTGGCTCGCGGCGGGCGGACAGCATCTTTGCACACAGGCTCAATCACGCCTCGCGCTGCCGTAGCAGCCCGCTCCCGCCCTGACACATGTCTGCCCTATGCAGAGCCGCTCCATAGGCGGGCTGCCACCGGCTCAAGGATTGCGATCTTGCGCTCTTCTGGGATGAAAGTCTTCGCGCCGCCACGGAGGCTAAGCGTTTGTGGATCCTCGCTCAGGCGGCGTGCCCTCGCCTGCCGTCCGCTTCAAGGGCAGCACCAGCGTGAAAGTCGAGCCTTTTCCCACCTCAGACTCCACTTCGATGCGGCCGCCGTGGGCTCTCGCAATCCAATAGGCGATCGAAAGCCCCAGCCCGGTGCCGCCGTCTCCCTTGCGCGTCCGCGAGCGGTCGTGGCGGTAGAAGCGCTCGAATATCTGCGGAAGTTCTTCCTCGGGAATGCCCGCGCCGGTATCGGTCACCCGCAAGTGTGCTTCACCATCCACACACGCCAGGTCCAGGCGCACCGATCCGCCCACTGGCGTATGTTCGATGGCGTTGGCCACGAGATTCAGCAAGACCTGCTTCAGACGGTCTGGATCCCCCACCACGATCGCCTGGTCTTCTCGTCCGATGCTCACCTTCACCCCCTCTGGCGCCAGGACCTTTGCATGACGGAAGACCTCCAGCATGATGGTGTCCAACTCGACATTCTCCTGAGCCAGGGGAAGAACGCCTGTCTCGGCCCGAGCTAATAGCAAAAGGTCTTGCACCAACCGCGTCATGCGCTCGACTTCGCTGGTTATGGCGTCCAGGCTTTCCTCATCGGCGACGCCAGTCTGCCGGATCAGGTCCACATTGCCACGTATCGCCGTGAGCGGCGTTCGCAGCTCATGCGAAACATCCGCCATGAACCGGCGTTGCGCCTCGAACAGCCCCTCCAGGCGTTCGAGCGTCTCATTGAAAGCCTGGATCAGATGGCCGACCTCGCCCATCGGCGGCCCCATCTGAGGGATCCGTTGCGATAGGTCATCCGCCCGCGTGATACTCAGGGCGGTCTCGGTGATTTCATCGATGGGTCGCAGCGCAGCTCCGGACACCATATATCCCACGATGGCTGCCAAGACGACCGCCAGCACACCGCCCACAGCCATGCTCACTGCCAGCGTCTGGTTGGCACGTTGGATGGTCTCCATCGATGCACCGAGTTGCAGATAGCCCACCAATTGCTCAGTGGGCGCTGCGAGCACAGGCGTGGTGAGCACCCGGTATTCGATCCCTTCCAGCGTTTGGCTGCTAAATATGTTTCTATCGGCGCCGATCCGTTCAGGATCCAGTGGCCTGCCGCCCGCAGGGGCGTTCATTGACTGCCAGACCACAGAGCCGTCCGGCGCGAGGATTTGCATCATCACCGCCGTGCTCAAATCGAGCGCCCGCAAGGTGATGGTCACATCCTGGGGGAGACCCTCGTCCAGCGTCTCCAAGATCTCGTCGGCGGTTTGCTCGAGGTTATGTTCTATTTGGCTTGTCAGACCCAGGTTCAGGACGATATACAGCGTGCCCCCGAATAGAAGCACGGCGGAAGCCAGGACGGCCGTGTACCAGATAGTCAGGCGGGCACGCAGCGTCACGAGGGTTCTCGAAGGACATAGCCCACGCCGCGAACGGTGTGGATAAGCCGGGGCTCTCCTAGGGCCTCTGTCTTTTGCCGCAAGTAGCGCACATAGACTTCGATGATATTGCTCTCCCCGCCGAAATCGTAGCCCCACACCCGGTCATAGATTAAATCACGGGTGAGCACGCGACGCGGGTTTCGCAAGAAGAGTTCGAGCAGATCATATTCCTTTGCAGTCAGCTCGATCGGCCTCTCGCCGCGGAAGGCTTGATGCGTACCTGTGTCTAGGCGCATGTCCATGAAGGCTAACACCTCGGGCTCATCGACCTTGGCTCGCCGCATCAGCGCCCGCACACGGGCCAGCAGCTCGTTGAGTGCGAAGGGTTTGACGAGGTAATCATCCGCTCCGGCATCCAAGCCCTGTACTCGGTCCGCGACCGAATCCTTGGCGGTGAGCATCAGGATGGGCACGTCGCTCTCTTCCCGCAAGCGCCGGCACACCTCCAGGCCATCCAGCCCGGGCTCCATCTCCGGGAGCATCCAATCCAGGATCACCAGATCGGGCGGATTTGCCTTGGCTTTCTCCAGCCCCTCGGTGCCATGCATGGCCGTTGACACCTCGTAACCCTCATAGGCCAAACCGCGGCGCAGGAATTGGAGGATTCGTTCCTCATCCTCGATGATCAGGATGCTCTTTCGCATCTCACCTCCTCGGGCCTTTATACCATAGCCTCCGGGGCGCCAACCGAAAGAGCCGCCCCGGGGCGGCTCCTTCGGATCGTGCGTGCTGAAGATAGATCAGACAAGCTCCACGGTGGCCCCGGCGGCCTCCAGCTTGGCCTTGGCATCCTGAGCGGCCTCCTTGCCAGCCTGCTCGAGGACCTTGGCGCCGGCAGTCTCGGCCAGGTCCTTGGCGTCCTTCAGCCCCAATTGCGTGATCTGCCGGATTGCCTTGATCACATCGATCTTCTTGGGGCCAACGTCCTTCAGGATCACGTCGAACTCGGTCTTTTCTTCGGCCGGCTCAGCCGCTCCGCCTGCTGCGGGTGCAGCCGCCATGGCCACAGGCGCAGCCGCCGAAACACCCCATTTCTCTTCCAGAAGCTTTGTGAGTTCTGCGGCTTCCATAATGGTGAGCTTGCTCAGCTCTTCCGCCAACTTTTCGATATCTGCCATTGCTTATGCTCCTTCTTTCGCGCCGCCTGCGAAGCGGAGCGAATTAGTTTCATCACGCCGCGCGCCTACGATGCCGCGGCGGCTTCTTGTTCCGAGTAGGCCTTGATGACCCGCGCCAGGCCTTGCAGCGTCGCCGCAAGCACACCTGCGATCTGTTGCGCGGGCGTCTGGATCAGGCCCAACAACTGCGCCTGCACGACCGGAAGCGGCGGCAGCTCGGCCAACCTCGTGATCTCTGCTGCATCCAGCACCCGGCCATCGATGACCCCGGCCTTGATCCTCAGGATCTCGGTCTCTTTTGCCAGATCTACGATTGCCTTCGCCAGCCCGGGAACATCCTCAGAGATCACTCCGATTGCTGTCGGGCCATCGAGCGCTTGCTCGGGCTCGGGCAGGCCGGCCTCTTGGAAAGCCCGCTTGGCCAGGCGGTTCTTGACCACGTGGAACTCTCCGCCGATCTCGCGGATTCGCGCCCTGAGCGTCTCCATTTCCTTCACTGTCAGCCCAGAGTAGTCCGTCATGATCAAAGAAGTGTTTTCCTTCAAGATCTGCCGGTAGGTTTCTACCAAGGCTTCCTTCTTCTTCCTGGAAATTGCCAAATCCATTCACCTCCTTCCATATAAAAGTATCGAGTCTTCGCTTCGCCTCTTAGGCCTCAGCAAAGACTCGGAATGGGCTTTTCAGCCGATGATGTGCTTCCGGGCCTTCACCTCGGCAGGAAATTAAGCCTCACCGCGCCTGCGGATCGGCACCTGCTGTCTTCGGCGAAGCATCGACAGCGATCGTATATGTGAGATTCGCGCCGGCCGTTCCTCCCTAGGATACCATAGCCATGGCCGCATTGGGATCCACGCGGATGCCCGGGCCCATGGTGCTGGCCAGGGTAATCTTGCGCATGAAGGTTCCCTTCGTGGAGGGCGGGCGCGCCCGCCGGACGGCCTCAATCAGCGCCGCCATATTTTCGTAGAGCTTCTGGGTTTCGAAGGAAGCCTTTCCAATCGGCACATGGAGATTTCCAGTGCGATCGACGCGGAATTCTACCCGCCCGGACTTCAGTTCGCCGATGACGCGAGGTAGATCTTCCTCTGGGACGACCGTGCCGGCTTTGGGGTTGGGCATAAGCCCCCGCGGCCCCAGGATCTTGCCCAGGCGCCCGACCTTCCCCATCATGTTAGGCGTGGCTACCGCCGCGTCGAATTCCATCCAACCTTTTTGAATCTTGGCGATAAGCTCGTCATCGGCGATGTAGTCCGCCCCTGCTTCAGATGCGGCGCGAGCAGCATCTCCCTCGGCGAACACCAAAACGCGCACCGCCTTGCCCAAGCCGTGCGGCAGCATCACGGTATCCCGCACCAGCTGGTCGGCCTTGCGTGGGTCAACTCCCAGCCTGATGTGCACCTCGATGGTCCCGTCGAACTTAGTGTAAGAGGTCTCTCTCGCAAGCTCCAGCGCCTCCATCGGCTCGTAGAGCTTATCCCGGTCGATCTTGGCGAGCGCCTCCCGGTACTTCTTCCCATGTTTCGGCATGTTACGCTCCTTGTGGTGCAAGCGGGCGATCAGGCCCTCCCACGCTTCCCTACTCCTCGACGACGATACCCATATTGCGCGCCGTGCCCTCGATTTGCCGCATGGCGCCTTCGAGGTCGACGGCGTTCAGGTCCTTCATCTTGATCTCGGCGATCTCCCGAATTTGATCGCGCGTCACTTTCCCCACCTTCTCGCGGTTGGGCTCGGCCGAGCCCTTCTCCACGCCAGCAGCCTTGCGCAGCAGGACCGCTGTAGGCGGCGTCTTAAGCTTGAAGGTGAAGGAGCCATCCGTATAGATGCTGATCTCGGCCGGGATGATCTCGCCTGCCTTGCTCGAGGTCCGGGCGTTGTATTCCTTGCAGAAGGCCATCAGATTAATGCCGTGTGGTGCCAGCGCCGGCCCGATGGGCGGCGCTGGGTTGGCCTTCCCGGCCTCAATCTGCAGCTTCACGATTGCCTTGAGTTTCTTCGCCATGATCTCTTACACCTCCTGTGGTGCACGCGGGCGCGTTCACGCCCTCCCACATTCTCTGGCCCCAGCCTTGCGGCCTAGGCCTTCTCGACCTGCAGGAAATCCAGTTCTACGGGGGTCTCGCGGCCGAAGAAGGACACCATCACACGCACCTTGGCGCGCTCCATATCGATCTCGTCGACGGTTCCGATGAAATCGTTGAAGGGTCCGTCGATGATGCGGACCTTCTGGCCGGGCTTATAAGTCACCTTGATACGCGGCGCCTCTGCCTCCATGCGCTTCACGATCTGCGCCACTTCCTCTGGCCTCAGCGGCGTCGGCTCATTCCCCATGCCCACGAAGCCCGTCACACCGGGCGTATTGCGCACGACATACCATGAATCCTCGTCCATGATCATCTGGACCAGGATGTAGCCCGGGAACACGCGCCGCTCCACCGTGCGGCGCTTGCCTTCTTTGACCTCGATCTCTTCCTCGGTTGGGACCACGACATCGAAGATCTTATCCTTCATGTCCATGGTCTCGATCCGTTGCTCGAGGTTATGGCGCACCTTATTCTCATAGCCCGAGTAGCAGTGAATCACATACCATCTGCGGCCGTCATCCGGCTCCTGCTCCTCGGCCGGCGTTTCCAATGCCTCTTCCGCCTCCTGGGTTTCGGCCAGGGCCGGATCAAGCTGCAACCCCTCGGTGGTTTCACTGGGCGGCGCGGGCGCCTCCGGCCCGAAGCTTTCCCCCACTTCGGGTTCCGCCGCCTCGACGGCCTCAACCTCCGGCGCTTCCACGGGTCCGGGGCTCTCCTCCGGCGTTTCGACCGCATCTGCCGGCTGCTCGAGGTCCACATCGGGCTCGAGGTGGGGCTTCTCATCTTCCGTATCCAGGCCAGGCTCCGAGGCAGGCTCCCTCAGGACTTCGCCCCCCTCCTCCGTGGACGCCGCGGCTTCAGGCTGGCCCCGGAGCGCCTCCTCCGGTTCCGCTGCGGGAACCTCCGCCTGGACTGCTTCCGCCTCTTGCAGCTCCACCTCCGGGGTTTCTTCGGGGAGCATCTCGTTCTCGTCTAGCACAGAATCACCTATTTTCGATCCGACGCATCCACCCTTAGGCCAGGCTGATGATGAATGCCACGATTCGAGCGAACACGAAGTCGAGCAGACCCAGCAGGGCGCTCATCAAGCCCACCACGATAAGCACGATAACCGTCAACTGGGTGGCCTGCTTCCGGGTGGGCCAATTGACCTTGCGCAACTCCGCTAAGGTTTCGCGGAAATAGCGGACGACCGGATTGGCTCTCCTCTTGGCAACCGCTTTCGACTTTGCCACGCTTCGCTCCTCAGATGAAGCGACGCCCTAACTCTGGCAAGGCGTCGCGCTGGCTTCAGGCAGGCGAGGCAGGAATCGAACCCGCAACCCCCGGTTTTGGAGACCGGTGCTCTGCCAAATTGAGCTACTCGCCTGCGTGGGGCGTCAGACGCCCCGGCTACTTAGTCTCGCGGTGCAGAGTGTGTTTCCTGCAGCGCGGACAGTACTTGTTCAGTTCAATCCGGCCAGGATCGTTGCGACGGTTCTTCTCCGTCGTGTAATTGCGCTCCTGGCACTCCGTACATTCCAGCGTTACAACCGGCCGAACGTCCTTCTTTGCCATGATAATTATGGGCTTCCGGGCCCTCTTTAGCGGCCCGGAGCAGCCGCTCCTATTCCAAGATCTCTGTGATCACGCCCGCACCCACCGTGAGGCCGCCCTCACG
>CAZBLT010000029.1:0-29661 GCA_964492745.1 uncultured Anaerolineaceae bacterium | reverse complement strand
GCATTGGGCTCGACATGGAGGCGATTATACCGTACTTGCCATGGGTCTCAATGGAAGCATGCTTGACGCTCGTTTCCTGCGAGTGGTAAGATGCTTGCCCACACATCACGGTCTGTGAAGTGAGTCACAAGAGCACATGTATCTAAGCGGAAGCAAGTGGAATTTGCGCAAGAAGCGGCGACGCTCCAACCCCTGGCGCGTGCTCTTGCTGTTGGGCCTCCTGGCGGCGGTGGTCTATTTCTGGCAAGCTTACGTCCCGCAGACCCAGCCGCTATTCATCCCTACGCCAACCCCGACCCGCAGCCCGGCGTCCTTTGTTCTGGAAGCGGAGAATCTCTTCCGGGCGGGCAAGCTCCAGCAAGCCGAGGAGGCGTATTTGGAGGCTATCGCTGCGGCACCGCGTGAACCCGCCTGCCATATCGAGCTGGCCCGCGTGCGCATGTTTGCCGGCAAATACGAATTGGCAGAACAGGCGGCGCGCGACGCCCTGGTCATCAATCCGGATTCGGCCCTGGCGCACGCCTTCTTAGGATGGTCGCTTGACTTTCAAGCCAGCCAGGTGCGTGATCCCGCTGAGCGAAGCGCCCTGATGGCAGAAGCGGTGCAAGAGACCGAGAGGGCCCTGGACTTGAACCCGAATGCGCCCGAGGTGCGTGCCTTCTACGCGGAGGTCTTGATTGATTCCAATATCAGCGCCTATGAACAGGCGCTCGAGCACGCGCGGGCGGCGGTTTCCCTGGACAGTGAATCGCTCGAAGCCCACCGGGCCTTGGGCTATGTATGGGAACTCACGGGCAACCGAGAACTGGCGCTAGAATCATACATGACAGCGCGCAGCCTGAACCCCAACCTTCCCAGCCTGCACATCGATGTTGGCAATATGCAGCGGGCGTTGGGGGATGTGGAAGGGGCAAGAGAGAGCTACCTGCGGGCGGTCACGCTGGCGCCCACCAGCACGGAGCCGCTCTCGCTGCTGGTGCAGCTCTATGCGGGGATCGGTGACTATGGGGTGGCCAGCCAGTATGCGAAGCAGGCGGTCGAACTGGATCCCTCCAATCCCCGCTTGCGGGGAAACCTGGCCCGCATGTATTACCATAACGGGCTGCTCGAGGAGGCTGTGGCGCAGTTTGACCTCGCCATTCGCGGTGGCATGTCCCCGGAGGGTGTTTTCGTCGAAGGGCTTCCACTGGAACTCATTCAACAAGATAGCCGGGTGCTGGAGTTCTACTACACATATGGGCTGGCGTTAGCCAAGCTGGGGGTGTGCGAAGATGCGGTGGAGATCTTTCGCGCCGTTCTCCAGGCAGTCCCCGACGATGAAATCGCGATCTTCAATGCCGAGGAAGGCCTGGTGCTCTGCGGGGAACTCGAGCGCACGCCGACCCCCGAGGGTGAGGCCACTCCCACTTCCTGAACTGGCGGATAGAATACAGGCATCATGCGATTGACGGGCGAACGGCTGGAGCTGAGCCGCGAGCGGCGGCGCTCTAATCCCTGGCGGGTGCTGGCGCTGCTGACGCTGATCATGGGCGGCGTCTTGCTCTTGCGCGCCGAACAGCAGGGCGAAGTGCAACCCCTGTTCTTGCCTACTCCCACGGCCACCCGCAATGCCCTCTCGCACGCCGAGGAAGCCGAGGCCCACTTTGCGGCAGGCAATATCGAAGCCGCCATTCAGGCCTACCAGGAGGCAGTGAGCAAGGCTCCCAGCGATGCCGCTCTTTGGGCCAACCTGGCGCGCTTACAGACCTACTCCAGCGCCCTGCATACAACCCTCGAAAGTCGCCGGGAACGGCTGGCGGCGGCACGGAAGTCGATCGATCAAGCCGTGGAGCTGAACCCGGACAGTGCCTTCGCGCATGCTATCCGCACACTGGTATATGATTGGTCGGCTTCAGCGGAGGTGAAGGATGTGATCACGGTGGGAGACCGTGTACGGGTGGTGGGCGTGATCTCCGAAGGTGGGCGCATCACGGCCAATGTGATCGAATTGGAGGGGCTGGGAGAAGCTGAAGCGACGCCGGAAACCGAGCTGAGCGGCGAAGCCGGGCTGCTGTTCTCGGGGGAAGTGGAGGCCATCACCCAGGATGCCTGGGTGGTCGGAGGCCGGACGATCAACCTTTCGCCCTTGACTGTGATTCGCGAGAAGAACCGCCGCGAAGCCTTTCTGGCGGAAGCCCAGGAAGCTGCCATTCGCGCTGGTCAATTGGATCCGGAAAATGCGCTTGCGTTGGCATTCCTGGCGGAAGTGTATGTCGATCAGGGCAACGTGGCTCAGGCCGATGACTTGGCTGAGAGGGCCGTCGCCCTGGCGCGCCAGGGCGGTGTGGCGCAAGAATATCTGATGGACATCCATCGCGTCTACGCCACTGTCCTCGAGAGCCAGGGGCTGTACCTGCGAGCCATCGAAGAATACCTGGAAGCGACGAAGATCCGCCCGAACCTGACCTTTCTCTATCTGAACATCGGCGCGAATTACCGGGCTTTGCGCGATTTCAACACCGCGATCGAATACTTTGCCCGGGCGGCCAAGATCAACGAGCAGCTCGGAATCGAGGATCCCAACCCCTATCTGGCCATCGGGAACACCTACGCCCGTCAGGGTGAGTTCTTCGCCGCGGCGCTGAATGTGGAACGCGCTCTCTCGATCGATCCTTCCAACCCTGAGATCTACGCCCGCCTGGGTAGCGTCTACTTCCAGGCCCGCAATTATGAGAGCGCTATCCCGGTCTTCCGCTGTGCCATCGACGGATGCGGAGCGCAGGAGAGCGGCGACCTACTTTGCGAGCTGGGAGTCTTCCTGTGCGAACCCGGCACGGAACAGGCCCGAGAGCTGGGCGAGGAGGTCCGGGGTTTGCCCTTGGTCGATGAGACGGTGGAGTATTACTACACCTATGGCTCTGCGCTGACCTTCTACGCCGGATCCGAGGATTACCCCCAGGCCTGCTCCGATGCCGAACGGATCTTCACGGCGCTGATGTCTAAGTATGGCAGCGATCCGCTGGTGAGCGCCATCGTGGCCGAGGGCCGTGCTATCTGCACGGGCGATCGGACGCCCGTGCGGCCGAGCGAACCCACGCCAACCCTGACCCCGCTCCCGGGGGAGTAAAGTCCGCGAGCGGGTCTTGACAGCCTCCCTCACTTTGGGTACACTTGCGTCGGAATTAGCACTCTAGGGCCTAGAGTGCTAACATCGTGTAGAAGCCATCACATACCAACATACATTTGAGGAGGGTCGGCATGGCACTCAAGATTAAACCTCTAGCCGATCGCTTGGTGGTCAAGCCCCTGGAAGAGGAAGAGGTCACACCGAGCGGCATCGTGCTCCCCGAAACGGCAAAGGAGAAGCCCCAGCGGGGCGAAGTCCTCGCCGTAGGCCCAGGCGCCCGCGACGACAAGGGCAACCGCATCCCCATGGAGGTCTCCGTCAAGGACAAGGTCCTTTTTGCCAAGTACGCTGGCACGGAGATCAAGATGGATGACGAGAAACTGCTCATTCTGCGCGAGAGCGACATCTTGGCGATCCTTGAGGCCTAGTCCAATAGGATCATTCGCATCTTGATGAGCAACGATACTGTACGATAGGAGCGATGGAGCTATGACAGCGAAGCAACTTGCATTTGGGGAGGACGCCCGGCGGCGTCTGAAGGCTGGCGTGGATATGCTGGCCAATGCAGTGGCCACGACACTGGGGCCGAAGGGCCGGAACGTGGCGTTGGATCGCAAGTTTGGTTCCCCCACCATCACCCATGATGGCGTAACCGTGGCGAAGGAAATCGAGCTGGAAGATCCCTATGAGAACATGGGCGCCCAGTTGTTGAAGGAAGCCGCCACCAAGACCAATGACATTGCGGGTGATGGCACCACGACCTCAACCGTGCTCGCGCACGCCATGGTCACCGATGGTCTAAAGAACCTGGCTGCAGGCGCCAACCCCATGCTGCTCAAGCGGGGCATCGAGGCCGCTGCCAAGGCCGTCTCTGAGGCCATTGCCAAGCAGGCCATCGACGTGACCACCAAGGAGGAGATCGCCTCCGTGGCTGCCATTTCGGCTCAGGATCGCGAGATCGGCGATCTGATCGCCGAGGTGATGGATAAGGTCGGCAAGGACGGCGTGATCACGGTCGAGGAGTCGAAGGGACTGGAGTTCGAGACCGAGTACGTGGAGGGTATGCAATTCGACCGGGGCTACATCTCGCCCTACTTCGTGACCGATCCCGAGAATATGGAGGCCGCGATCGAAGAGCCCTACATCCTGATCCACGACAAGAAGATCTCGGCCGCAACCGATATCGTGCCCATTCTCGAGAAGCTGGTTCAGATCGGCAAGCGTGACCTGGTGGTCATCGCTGAGGACGTGGAGGGCGAGGCCCTGGCGACGTTAGTGCTCAACAAGATTCGCGGCATGCTCAACGTGGTTGCCGTGAAGGCCCCTGGCTTCGGCGACCGCCGCAAGGCCATGCTCCAGGATATCGCCATCCTCACCGGCGGCACAGTGATCAGCGAGGAGATTGGCCGCAAGCTTGAATCGGTCACCGTCAATGATTTGGGCCGCGCCGGCAAAGTGGTAGTTTCCAAGGAAGACACCACTATCGTTGAGGGCAAGGGCGAAACCGAGCGCATCAAGGGCCGCATCGAGGAGATCAAAGTCGAGATCGAGCGATCCACCAGCGACTACGATCGCGAGAAGCTACAGGAGCGGCTTGCCAAGTTGGCAGGTGGTGTGGCCGTGATCCGGGTCGGTGCCGCCACCGAGACGGAGCTGAAGGAGAAGAAGCATCGCGTGGAGGATGCACTCTCCGCAACCCGTGCCGCGGTGGAAGAGGGCATCGTGCCCGGTGGTGGCGTGGCGCTGATCAACGCCGTGAAGGGCATCAAGAAGCTCAAGATGAAGTACGACGATGAGAACATCGGTGTGAGCATCGTCCGCAAGGCCCTCGAGGTGCCGATGATGGGCATCGCCGAGAACGCCGGCAAGGATGGCGCCGTGATCCTCGAGACGGTGCGCAGGAAGCAGGAAGAAGAGGGGAACAAGCACATCGGCTACGACGTGCTCAACGAGGAGTACGTGGATATGGTCAAGGCCGGCATCATCGATCCCGCCAAGGTCACCAAGGGCGCGTTGGAGAATGCAGCCTCCATCGCCGCCATGATCCTCACGACCGAGGCGCTGATCACGGAGGTGCCGGAGAAGGAGAAGCCTGCTGCACCGCCGATGCCGGAATACTAGGCCAGCGAGCGCAAGGATCCTCGATGGGGCCGTCCACACAGGACGGCCCCATTCTATTTCTTCGAATAAACTTCTAGAACGCCCCGCGACCCCTCCCTGTGAAATGCGTATAGGGGATGACTGCGAGCGAAACTTTCGAGCCGTGCAACGAGCAGTCAGGAGGGAGCAAGGGAGTGGCAGACGGGGGTGCGAAAGTGCTGCGCCGGTCGCGCCGAGACCGGGTGTTGGCGGGAGTTTGCGGTGGGATTGGAGAGTTCTTCGGGATTTCCGGCTTCTGGTTTAGGCTCGGGTTCCTGCTAGCCGCCTTGCCAGGAGGCATCCCAGGGCTTATCCCCTACCTGGTCTGCTGGATCGTGATCCCCAAGGAAGCGTGAAGGCTTGAAATCAAGCGGCCCCTGAATCGAGGGATGCCGAGGCATGAAGGCTCTTTCTCATGTGTGGGAACAGCAGGTATGAGCGTCCCGCTCGCTCGCGCCCTCGGTTACCCGATAGCAAGTCCAAACTTAGAACACAAATCGGAAGAGAAGCAGGCTGGCGCCTGCCAGCGCGATCAAAAGGCAGCCGCATGTGAACACTCGGGCGGTCAACCGCAACAGCAATCGCAGCAGGAACCAGGCCACCACGAGCGCGGCCAGGCCCAGGACGATGTATTCGGGCCGGAAGTTCTCCAGGATAGGCATATCGGGTTACACCTCGTTGCCTTGGTACACGGGCACGCCTTTCTTGATGACAAGGGATACCAGATTCGTGCCAAACCGATAGCCCAGATGGCGATAGTCCGGCGCCGCAAGAATGAGCAGGTCCGCCTGCTTACCCACTTCCAAGCTTCCTAAATCTCCTTGGCGGTCAAGCGCCGCAGCAGCGTTGATGGTCGCCGCGCATAGGGCCTGTGCAGGGGTAAGGCGCATGTAGCGGCAGGCCAGTGCGATGACCATCTGCATGCTCTCGCACCAGGCCGTTCCTGGGTTGAGATCAGTGGCCAGCGCCAGCAGTCCACCTGCCTTCAGGATCGCCTGGGCGGGAGTGTAGTCCGGTTCCGCCAGGCCGAAGGGTGTGCATGGAAGGGCGACGGCGACTGTGTCGGAGGCGCCCAGAGCCGAGATGTCCTCTTCGGGTGTATGCACAAGATGGTCGGCCGAGGTGGCGCCCAGTTCGACGGCCAGGGCCGTCCCCCCCAGACCTGCGAACTCATCCGCGTGGATTTTCAATGGAAATCCAAGCGCTTTCGCTCGCTCCAGGATCTGGCGCGCTTGCCTCAAGTTGAAGGCGCCCTGCTCGCAAAAGACATCTACAAATGGGAGCGGTCGACTGGGCGCGTGCTCCTGCCACCAGGTGAGCACAGCCGGCAGCATTTCCTCCACGATGAGATCAGTGTAGCGAACGTATCCCTCGGCGTCCAGCGGCGCTAACTCGGGTGGCAAGGCATGGGCCCCGAGAAAGGTCGGCATGATCTCCAGGGGCCCGAGCGCGTCCAGGCGCAGGATGGCTTCCAGGAGCTTCAGTTCACTGTCGGTGGCCAGGCCGTAGCCCGTCTTGGCCTCAGCCGTTGTGGTCCCGTAGGCCAGCATGCGCTGCGCCCTCGCCTGGGATTGCACGACCAGGCTCCCGAGGCTTGCGGCCCGGCTGTCGCGGACGGTGCGGGCGATCCCGCCGCCCGCGGCCATGATCTCCATATAGCTGGCGCTGGCGATTCGCATCTCAAACTCGGCGGCACGGTCGCCGGCCCACACCAGGTGTGTATGTGGGTCGACAAACCCAGGCACGATCACGCCGCCGTTTGCGTCCAGGAGGCGATCGGCTTTGTAGCGCGAGCGAAGGTCCACCGTGGAACCGAGGTCCACAATCCGGCCGTCGCGGATGGCCACAGCGGCGTCGGCGAGTAGCCGGAGTTCCCCTAGCTGGCTGCCGCGCTGGGGCCCGCCGACGGGCGTGGCAAGCTGCCCGGCGGAATGCACCAGCAAATCGATGGCTTCGGGATCATGCTGTGGGGTGGATCCGCCAGACATGATACTAACTCACGTTTGGCCAGGCAACGGGCGCGATAGACGTGGAGGATCGTTTGGGCATGGCCCACTTCATATCAAGTCTCCGGCTGCCACCGGCGAAGGCTGACTCCCAAGGCGAGGCCCGCAAGCAGCATGATCGCTACCATCGCCAGGAAGAAGACACGGATGGCAGGTGAGTTGGAGGTCAAGATCGGAGAGGGTGGATGCATCACCTGGTCGGCGCTCCGCAGCGCGTAGAACAGCGCAGCCGCGAAGGCCGCATTCAGCCCTCCGGAAAGGCAGGGACGTCGCAGCAGCAAGATGGCCATCTGCAAGAGCAGGCCCGAGATGGCAAAATCCACGCCGATGCGGAAGCGCGGTTCCGCCAGATAGAGCCCGTTCCAGTTGGTCTGCATGGTCCAGAGGCTAATGGGAAGATAGGTGAGCCAGAATAGCAAGCCCGTCTGGCCGAAGGCCACGGACCAGGTAGAGACCCCCCGATCTCGCGCCAGCAGCCCTGCCAGGCCCAGCAGGCATGCGGCTCCAAAGGCCACCAGGGCTGTCCACACCCAGGCACCATGCAGATAGACGCAGCGCACATGAATGCCCAGTGCCTGTTCGGCGGGGCCAAAGCTCGCGGCGATGGAGGCCAGCCCAACCAAGGCAGCCGCCATCCAGAAAGGGCGCGACATGGGTTTGATTGTACCTCGAAACGCTGCCCGCTCAGGCGGCCGCGGCGTTCAGGAGGGCAGCATGGGCATTTTCAGGCCATGCCTGCGGGCAGCCTCGATGGCTTCAGGATAGCCGGCATCTGCATGTCGCACGATCCCCAGGCCGGGGTCGTTGGTGAGCACGCGCTCCAGCCGGGCTGCAGCCTGCGGCGAGCCATCAGCCACGATGACCTGCCCGGCGTGTTGGCTGTAGCCGATGCCTACCCCGCCCCCATGATGGAAGGAAACCCAGGTGGCGCCGCCGACCGCATTGACCAAGGCGTTCAGCAAGGGCCAGTCGCTGATAGCATCTGAGCCGTCCAACATGCCCTCGGTCTCACGATTGGGTGAGGCCACGGATCCGGCGTCGAGGTGGTCGCGACCGATCGCAATCGGGGCCTTCAGTTCCCCCTTGGCCACCATCTCGTTGAAGCGCAGCCCGGCTCTAGCCCGTTCGCCGTAACCCAGCCAACAGATGCGGGCGGGAAGCCCCTGGAAGGGCACTTTCTCGCGAGCCATCCTTAGCCAGCGGTGCAGGTGCTCGTCCTCCGGGAAGAGCTCCATCACGGCCTCGTCGGTGCGGTAGATATCCTCGGCATCGCCCGATAGCGCCACCCAACGGAAGGGCCCCTTGCCAAGGCAGAATAGCGGCCGGATGTAAGCAGGCACGAAACCCGGGAATGCGAATGCGTCCTTCACGCCTTGGTCATATGCGCGCTGGCGAATGTTATTGCCATAGTCGAAGACCTCGGCGCCCGAACGTTGGAAGGCCAACATGGCTTCGACGTGGCGCGCCATCGAGGCCATGGCCTTGCGGGCATACGCCTCGTGGTCGGATTGCCGCAGGGCATCGGCCTCCTCGAGCGTGAGGCCGTGGGGGATATAGGAGTAGACATCATGCGCCGGGGTCTGGTCAGTGACCACATCAGGGATCACGCCACGCAGGGCCAATTCGGGGTAGACGTCGGCGGCGTTGCCGATTAGGCCCACCGAACGAGGCTGTTCCTGATCGCGGGCTTCCTCAACCAGGGTCATGGCCTCTTCGAGTTCATCGACGACGTGTTGGATATAGCCCTGCTCGAGTCGCCGCATCGCCCGCGCGGGGTCGACTTCGACGATAAGGCCCACACCTTCATTCATGGTGATGGCCAGCGGCTGCGCCCCGCCCATGCCCCCCAAGCCAGCGGTGAGGACGAATTTTCCCTTCAAGGATGCCCAGCCCCTTTGCCGCGCCAGGGACCCCAGGGTCTCATAAGTCCCCTGAAGGATCCCCTGGGTGCCGATGTAGATCCAGGAGCCGGCGGTCATCTGGCCATACATGATCAAACCTTTGGCTGCCAGCTCGTCGAAATGCTCTTGGGTGGCCCAGGCGGGAACAAGGTTGGAGTTGGCGATCAGCACGCGTGGGGCATTTTCATGCGTGCGGAATACCGCCACTGGCTTTCCTGATTGCACGAGCAAGGTCTCGTCTGGCTCCAACTTGCGAAGCGAGTCGAGAATGGCCTCGAAGGAATCCCAATCCCGCGCCGCCTTGCCGCGTCCGCCATAGACGATGAGCTCTTCGGGTTTCTCGGCCACCTCGGGGTCGAGGTTGTTTTGAATCATGCGGTAGGCAGCCTCGATCTGCCAGTTCTTGCAGGTAAGCTGAGTTCCGCGGGGTGCATGCACTTCGCGAGGTTTTGTCATGACCTTCCTCCGTCCTGCCCGGATTGGCAAAGGAATCCCGATGTGCTTGGTGTTCTTGGTCTGCGCCCCGGGGAACGCCCTCCGAGGCCAGGTCTGTCTGCGCCTTCCCCCTCGCCTCCGCTGGTTTCGCTGCGCCTGGGTTTGGACTCGACACCTATTGCGGGGCTCCTTGGCCTACCAGCCGTTCCAATGGATGATTTCCTCCATGGGTTTGCGCCTGCCCGCACGCGGGGGGTCGGTGAGTGCTGAAGGGTCGGCGGGGTAGCCGAACGAGAGTGCCACGTGAAGATGCAAGGTCTCCGGGAAGCCCAAGAGCTCGCGCGCCTGCTCGGGTTGATAGATTGTGGCGATGCACGATCCGATGCGCATTTCCCACGCGGCGAGCTGCATATACGCGGCCGCCTGGCCGGCGTCAAACATGAGCGACCAGCGCTGCTCCGGATCCGGCGTGAGAATGGCCACGCCGAGGGATGCGCCAGCCAGGTGTCCTGCGTACGCGCCGAGTTCTGATAGCCCGCGAAGCAGATCCATGTCCGTGATGGCGATGAATTCCCAGGGCTGGGTATTCTTGGAGGATTGCGCCCTGCGGCCAGCCCAAAGGATCCTGCGAACAGCTTCTTCCGGCAGGGGTTCATTCTTGAACACGCGGACGGCTCGCTTTAGCCGAATGGCCTCTGCCACGTCCATGGTTCACCTCTGTTCGGGTCCTAGGATCATTATAGGACCTCTATGGCCCCCCTCCAACTATCAAGGCGGCTCAGGAGGCAGATAACAACGGCCAGCGCGCCGGAGGGGGCGCTGCATCGAGGGTACTGCGGAGTGCTACCGGCCGGGTTGGAGCTTGTGTGGGTTAGTTGGCTAGAGAGGCGAAGTTTGTGTCTTCCAGACGGCGCACGAGCTGAGCCTGCGCATCGCGCCAGATCGATTGCACGGGGCAATTCTCGCCAAAGACACAGGCCTTGGGATCGTGGACACATTCGTTGAGCATTATGGGCCCATCGATGGCCTCGATCACTTCCAGTAGCGAGATCTCCTCCGACGGCCGGGCGAGCGAGACACCGCCCCGCGCGCCGCGCGAAGTCTGGACGACGCCTGCCACTGAGAGTTGGGAGACGATCTTCGCAAGGAAGGAGGGGGGTATCTTCTGCTCGCGGGCGATCTCACTCGTTGGCGCCCGCCGCTCGTTGTTCAATCCAGCCAAATACAGGACCGCGCGCACCGCGTAGTCCGCCTGCCGTGTTATCTGCATCCCGGCCTCCGATCAGCAGCTTTCTCTGCCCTTCAGGATAGGAGTTGTCTATTTCAGACTCAGTGTAAGTCCTGGGAAGGGGGCCAGCAAGTGAAAAGTGTCACAGTGGGATAGTGACCTTTTGCGAGTGGTTGCCTCCGCTTAGTGGCATGGTATGATTGCGCCCAAACGCCGAACGAGCCATGGCATGGGGAGGACCTGTGAAGAGAATCGCAGTCGTCGGAGTGGGATATGTCGGACTGGTCACCGCGGCCGGATTTGCGGATCTGGGAAACCGCGTGGTGGCCTTGGATATCGACGAAGACAAGATCGAGGGGCTTAAGCAGGGCAAACTGCCCATCTATGAGCCGGGGCTAGAGGAGATGGTGGCGCGCAACGCCGCCGCTCAGAGGTTGAGTTTTACCACCTCCTACCCGGAGGCGATCCAGGAGGCCGAGTTTGTCTTCATCGCTGTGGGCACGCCCGAAGGCGTCGATGGGGAGGCCGATCTCAAATATGTGCGCGCGGCGGCCATTTCCGTCGCCGAATGCATGCAATCTGAAACCATCATCGTCAATAAATCCACTGTGCCAGTGGGGACGGGGGACTGGGTGGCCGACATCATCCGGGAACATCTGAAAAAACCCATCCCCTTCGCAGTGGTTTCCTGCCCCGAATTCCTCCGAGAGGGGTCGGCGATCCAGGATTTTATGAACCCGGCGCGAACGATCTTAGGGTCGCTGGACCACGAGGCAGCGGAGAAGGTGGCCCAGCTTCATCTGCCGTTGAGGGCGCCGATCATGATCACCGACCTCCGCACCGCGGAAATGATCAAGTACGCCTCGAATGCCTTTCTTGCCACACGCATCTCCTTCATCAACGAGATCGCCAACATATGCGAGGCCCTGGGCGCGGATGTGAAGGAAGTCAGCACGGGCATGGGCTATGATCCTCGTATTGGCCCTCATTTCCTAGAAGCCGGCCTGGGGTATGGGGGCTCTTGCTTCCCCAAGGATGTCAAAGCCCTAGCTCATATGGCCGAGGAGAAGGGGCGCAATCCTCAGCTGTTGCAGGCCGTGATGGAGATCAACGCCGATCGACGGCGACTGCTGGTGGATAAGGTGCGTGAGGCCCTGGGCGATCTCAAAGGGCGCACGATCGGACTGTTGGGCTTGACCTTCAAGCCCAATACTGATGATTTGCGGGATGCCCCCGCGCTGGAAGTGGCCAAGCGGCTGCAGAGGGAGGGGGCCGTAGTGAGGGCCTTCGATCCCGTGGGCATGCCGCATGCCGCCAAGCTAAACCCTGATATCGAGATGGCCGAGGATCCCTATGCCTTGGCGCAAAGCAGCGAAGCGCTGATTGTTTGCACCGATTGGAACGAGTTCAAGCATCTGGATATTGAGCGCATCCGCGACCTGATGCAGAATCCGATCATCGTCGATGGGCGTAATATCTACGAGCCCCAGCAGATGGCAGCCCTCGGGTTCTCCTATCGGGCGGTGGGCCGTGGGTACGGCCCGGATGGCAAGCCGAACAGCAAGTAGCGGGCGCATGCGCACACGGCAGAATGCCCTCACGCAGGTTCGCCTGAGGAATGGCCTGGAAGTCCGGCTTATGCCGATGCGCACGGCGCCCTTGATTAGCTGCTGGATCTGGTACCGCGTCGGCTCCCGCAACGAGGTCCCCGGGATCACCGGTGCCTCCCATTGGGTCGAGCATATGCAATTCAAGGGAACCCCCACCTTTCCTGCGGGGGAGCTCGACCGCGCCATCTCCCGCGATGGCGGCACCTGGAACGCCTTCACCTGGCTGGATTGGACCGCTTACTTTGAGACCATGCCGGCCGACCGCATCGACCTGGCATTGCGGCTCGAGGCGGATCGGATGATTCACAGCCTCTTTAACAAGCGGGAAGTGGAGGCAGAGCGGACGGTTGTGATTGCCGAGCGGCAAGGTCATGAGAACGAGCCCACCTTCCGGCTGGCGGAAGAGGTGCAGGCTGCTGCCTTCCGAGTGCATGGTTACCACCATGAGGTGATCGGCGATCTGGCCGATCTGCAGACGATGACGCGGGAGGACCTGTACCAGCACTATCGCAGGCATTACGTGCCTTCGAACGCCGTACTCTCCTTGGCGGGCAATTTCAGCCCTCGCAAGATGCTGGACCGGGTACGGGAGATCTTCGGGCCCTTGCCGCCATCTCCGCGGCCGGAATTCAAATCGCGCCCCGAGCCCGAGCAGAGCGGGGAACGCACTGTAAATGTCGAGGGGCCAGGGGAGACGCCCTATTTGAAGGTCGCCTATCATGCCCCCGCAGCGGGCGATCCGGATTTCCTCGCCATGGTCGTGCTCGGCAGCATTCTGGCGGGCGCTTCGGGGCTCCACTTCTTCTCGAGTGGAATCTCCAACAAGACCTCGCGCCTCTACCGTGCGCTGGTGGAGGGTGAGCTGGCGGCGGCGGTCCAGGGTGGGCTTGCAGCCACGATCGATCCCTACCTGTACACTCTGCATGTCACCGTCCGGCCGGATCGTTCGCCTCAGAAAGCATTGGAAATTCTGGATGCCGAAGTCGAACGTCTGCTGGACGCCCCCATCGAGCAGGCCGAACTTGAGAAGGCGATTAAGCAGGCGCGGGCCCTATTCGCCTACAGCAGTGAGAGCGTCACTCAGCAGGCCTTCTGGTTGGGCTTCAGCGAGATGTTCGCGGATTACGCCTGGTTTGAGGGCTATCTGAGGCGCCTTTCGGAGGTCACCGCGGAGCAGACTTTGGCATGTGCGCGGAAGTATCTCCGGCGCTCGAACCGGACGGTGGGTTTCTACCATCCTCAGGGCAAGGCTGGGAATGGCTGAGAAGATGCACCCGCTGCCGACGCTTGATCTATCGGCTCTGCCAGGGCCCGAGACGATCCTACGCGAGGAATTGGACAATGGCGTGACGATCCTGATCCGGGAGAACTTCGCCAGCCCTTCCGTTGTTGTGGCGGGCTATCTGACGGCGGGCGCGCTGGCGGATGAGCCCGAGCGCTGGGGGCAAGCCTATCTGACGGCCCTGGCGCTCATGCGGGGGACAGAAAGCCGCAGCTTCCAGGAAATCTTCGAGGCGCTCGAATCCGTGGGAGCGCGATTGGGGTTCCAGGCGAATGCACACTCCACCTCCTTCCAGGGGAAGTCGCTGGCTGAGGATCTTCCCTTGCTGGTTGAACTCCTGGAGGAGGTGCTCTCGAGCCCGACCTTCCCGTCCCAGGAGGTCGAACGCCTGAAAGCCCAACATCTCACTTCGCTGGCCATCCGAGCCCAAGACACCGGCGCGCAGGCACAGCTGGCCTTCGACGAGCTGGTCTATCGCGATCATCCCTACAGCATCCCTATCGATGGCTATGTGGACAGCGTTGGAAGGATCACTCCGGCTGCCCTGCGCAAATTTCACCGCAGGGAGTACGGTCCGCGGGGAATGGTCGTTGCCATTGTTGGGGGTGTGGAGCGGGAGAGGGCGCTGGAGGTGGCCAGCCGGGCGCTCTCGAAATGGGCGGCTCCCGGGGGCGGCCCGATGCGGGAAGTTCCCCCGGCGCCCAGGTTGAAGGAGCCTGTGCGGAGGGAGGTTCGCCTTCCGGGCAAACAGCAGAGCGATCTAGTGATCGGAGCTGCGGGTCCGAGCCGATTCGCCCCCGATTTCATGGCCGCGGCCCTGGGAAATAGCATCTTGGGCCGGTTTGGGCTCATGGGGCGGATCGGGGATGCCGTTCGTGAACGTGCAGGATTGGCCTATTACGCCTATAGCGCCGTCTCGGGTGGCCCCGGGCCCGGACCCTGGCAGGTATTGGCAGGTGTCGCGCCGGATAAGGAATCCGCCGCGGCCGAACTCATTTTGCAAGAGATCCGGCGGTTCACTCAGCGTAAGGTAAGTTTCAAAGAATTGCGCGAGAACCAATCGAACTTCATCGGCCGGCTTCCACTCCAGTTGGAATCGAATGAAGGTGTGGCGAGCGCGCTGACCTATATCGAGCGGTATGGCCTGGAACTAGACTACTATCAGCGCTACCCGGTCATGATCGAGGCGATCACCCGCGAGCAAATCCTCGAAACCGCCCGCCGCTATCTAGACCCGGAGCGGCTGGCGATCGCCATCGCGGGCCCAGAGAGATAGGAAGGGCATGCGCATTCGGACGGGCGTGGATATCGTCGAGGTAGATCGCATCGACCGCGCCATCTTGCGGCACGGTGAGCGCTTCTTTGACCGCTTCTATACTCTCCAGGAACTAGTGGATGCCAAAGGGCACACCCCTGCCCTCGCCGCCCGCTTCGCCGCCAAGGAAGCAGTGGCGAAGGCGCTCGGCACGGGCATCGGCGAGGTAGGGTGGAAAGATATTGAGGTTGTCCACGCGCCCAACCGTGAGCCACGCCTGCGGCTTCATGGAAGGGCGGAGGCGGTGGCCCGGGAATTGGGCCTTCGCCAGTGGAGCGTGAGCCTCAGTCATACGCACGAGCACGCCGTCGCCATCGTAGTGGCGCTCGGGGATGGAGAGGCCACCAAGGAGGACTAGCCGATGGCAGCAAAAGCTATCGAGCCCGGAATGACCCTGGTCGCAGAGCAAGAGGTGACGTCGGAGCGCGCCGCCAGTCATCTGGGGAGCGGTTCGCTTCAGGTCTACGCCACGCCGGCGATGCTGGCCTTCATCGAGGGCACCTGCCGCAAGCTGATCGAGCCTCGCCTTCCCGCAGGCCAAACCACCGTAGGCGTGCAGGTCCATCTGCGCCACTTAGCGCCGACCCCCGTAGGGGGGCGCGTGCGTGCCCGCGCCGAGGTGATCGAAGTGGACGGTGGCACCGTTCAGTTCCGGGTCGAAATAGACGATGCGACCGAGCGGGTGGGGGAGGCCGTTCATACCCGGGCGGTGGTGGATGTGGAACGCTTCCTGCGGAGAGTGCAGGCCAAGGCCGAGAGTCAGCTCTAGCCACTTGGGGAACCCTGTTGCCGGCATGCTCCATGCCGCGACCTGCGATCTGGCCTTTTGACGAATCGTCTCCCCCGTGATATACTCTTGCCGCTCCCGCTCGGCATCGGCCTGGCGGGAATAATTCTGCCCCTTGGGCAAATACGCACGCTTCCGGACCGAGACGGGCGTGCCGGCCGGCCAACCGGTTCCGTCTTGGGCAGAAGGGAGCGGAGGACGAACGCAAAGGAGGTCCCCCAATGGCCGTTGTTACCATGAAAGCGCTTCTCGAGACGGGCGTTCACTTCGGGCACCGGACCCGCAAGTGGAATCCCAAGATGAAGCCCTACATCTTCACCGAACGCAATGGAATCCATATCATCGACTTGCAGATCACGCTGCAGGCCCTGGAAGAGGCCTATGCCGTCGTGCGTGACATCGTGGCGGAGGGCGGGACGGTTCTTTTCGTGGGCACCAAGCGTCAAGCCCAAGAGACCATCGAACTTGAGGCCAAGCGCTGCGGGATGCCCTATGTGAACCTGCGCTGGCTAGGTGGCACGCTGACCAACTGGCGCACCATTCGCAGCCGCATCGATGAGCTCGAGAATCTCGAGCGCCGGCGGGACGAAGGTGAGTTCGATTTGCTTACCAAGAAAGAGGCATTGAGCCTGAACCGCCGCATCGAGAAGCTGGAGGCGCGCCTGGGCGGGATTCGCGAGATGCACAAGGTTCCAGACCTGCTTTTCGTCGTCGATGTGCGGCAGGAAGCCACGGCCATTCATGAGGCCAATCTGCTAAAGATCCCCATCGTCGCGCTGGTGGATACCAACTGCGACCCCACCGTGGTGGATTATGTGATCCCCTCCAACGATGATGCCATTCGAGCCATCAAGCTGCTCACCTCGAAGATCGCCGACGCGGTGCTGGAGGGCAAGGCGCTTCGCAAGGATATCGAGGAGGAGTCTGAGGCCGCGGCGGAAGAGATGGCACTGGAGGGCGTCGAGCTGACCGATGAAGAGCTTCTCGGCGAGGCCACGCTGGCCAAGCTGCAATCGGGCGAGTTCGGCGAGAAGGCGCCCGTGGTGGAGGAAGAGCCGGATACCACTGAGGTCGAAGGGGAGGGCGAACAGGAAGCCGCGGCAGAGGCGCCCTCCGCTGAGGAGGCACTTGAGGAGCCCGCCACCACTGAAGAAGTGCAGCCCGAGCCGGGCGCCGAGGAGGAGGAAGAAGAGGCATGAGCATCTCGGCCGAAGATATTAAGGCACTCCGCAACGAGACCAGCGCAGGCATCCTGGATTGCCGCAAAGCGCTGGAAGAAACCGGCGGGGATGTGGAAAAAGCCGTCGAATTGCTGCGTAAGAAGGGTCTGGCCGATGCGGAGAAGCGCGCCGGACGTGAAACGCGCGCGGGCCGCCTGGAACTGTACAGCCATGGTGATGGGCGCGTGGGCGTGATGGTGGAAGTGAATTGTGAGACGGATTTCGTCGCTCGGACTGAGGAATTCCGCACATTCGCGCATGAAATTGCCTTGCAGGTGGCAGCAGCCTCGCCACAGTGGGTGCGGGCGGAGGATGTGCCCGAAGCTGTGCTGGAGGAAAAACGCGAGCGGGCCCGCGCTCAAGCCAAGGCTGAGGGCAAACCCGACAACGTCATTGAACGCATCGTCGAGGGCAAGATTGGCAAGTTCCTCGATGAGGCCTGCCTGCTAAATCAGACCTATATCCGCGACGAGAGCAAGACCGTCGGGGAGCTTCTAAAGGAGACCATCGCCGCCACCGGGGAGAACATCACGCTGCGGCGCTTCGCCCGGTGGGAGCTAGGCGAGGAGGTCGAGTGAGGATCGCGGGCCAACCCAGATGTTGGCCCGTTTGTTTGAAGGCGCGAGACCCGTTGAGCGGGGGGTGTGTAGCATGAGTGAGCCAATCTATGAGCGCGTGCTTCTGAAGCTGGGGGGTGAAGCCCTGGCGGGGGAGCAGGGCTTCGGGATTGATCCATGCAGGGCGGAGGAAGTGGCGGCCCGTGTACAACGCGTGCGTGATCTAGGGGTCCAGGTGGCCATCGTCATCGGGGCGGGCAATCTCTGGAGGGGGCGCACAGGCATTGAGCGCGGGATGGAGCGTGCCACCGCCGATTACATGGGCATGCTCGGCACGGTGATGAATTCCCTGGCTCTCATGGATGCGCTTGAAAGGATGGGCGCGGTGACACGGGTGATGTCGGCGGTGGAGATGCGAGCCGTTGCCGAACCCTATATCCGCAGGCGCGCCATCCGTCACCTCGAGAAAGGCCGCATAGTCATCCTCGGCGGAGGCACCGGCAACCCCTATTTCTCGACGGATACCGCCGCCGCGCTGCGTGCCATGGAGATCGACGCCAACATCGTCATTAAGGCCACGAAGGTGGATGGGGTCTACGACTCGGACCCGGCCGAGAATCCGGACGCCGAGCGGTTTGATCACCTGACCTACATCGAGGCCCTGAACCGGCGCCTGGCTTTCATGGATAGCACCGCCATCTCACTTTGCATGGACAACCACCTGCCCATTCTCGTCCTGAACATGTGGGAGCAGGGTAGCCTGACGCGGGCGGTCCTCGGCAAGCCAGTGGGTACAACGATTTCAGATTAGCGCTTCGCGCCAGAGCGTAGGGGAACATCCCCGCTCGAGCATGGCTTCGAGGCGGAATCCATCCCATCGCGGCTTCCTTCGCCAAATCGGCCTTTTTGCGCTATCCTTATGGATAGACGCGACTGCCAGAATCTCATCCCCGCAGGAGAGAATCCATGGTCAAGGATGCGCTCACGGAAGGCGAAAATCGCATGAAGGGCGCCATTCGGGCGTTGGAGGAAGACCTGGCTGCCATCCGTACAGGACGGGCTTCGCCAGCGCTGGTCGAGCGCTTGAACGTCAAGTACTATGGCACCCCAACTCCGCTTATGCAGTTGGCGACAATCTCTGCCCCGGAACCACGGATGCTGATCATCAGGCCATTCGACCCGGCGAGCATCCGTGATATCGAACGGGCCATCCTGGCATCCGATCTGGGTCTCACGCCCAGCAACGACGGAAAGCTCATCCGCCTGAATATCCCGCCTCTGACCGAGGAGCGGCGCCACGAGCTTGTGCGCATCGTGCGGGGCCGGGCCGAAGAGGGGCGGGTGGCGGTTCGCAACGTGCGCCGTGATGTGCTCAACGACCTGCGCGAGTTCGAACGTGAAAAGCTGATCTCTGAGGACGATCTCCATCGCGCCGAGAAGGATCTGCAAGAATTAACGGACAAATACATTGAGGAGATCGAAGCGATCAGCGAGCGCAAGGAGAAGGAAATCCTGGAGGGCTGACAGGCGACCCTGATGCCAACAGAAAAGAGCCGCAAGCTACCCGAGAACATCCCGGCCCACGTGGCCATCATCATGGATGGCAATGGGCGATGGGCCCGTGCCCGTGGCTTGCCGCGTCTGGCAGGACATCGGGCAGGGGTTGAGAACCTGCGCCGCACATTGGAGGCCGCCGTTGAGTACGGCATCCAATATTTGACCATTTATGCCTTTTCGACCGAGAATTGGGAGCGGCCGCCGGCCGAGGTGCGCGGGCTGCTGAATATCCTCGAAGAGGTCATCGAGCGCGAGCTGGCATCCTTGCATGAAAACGGTGTCCAGTTACGCCACATCGGCCGCCTGGAACGGCTGCGTCCGGAATTGCAGGAAAAAGTCCGCAAGGCTATCGAGCTGACGAGCGAGAATTCGCGGCTGATCCTGAATGTGGCCTGGAATTATGGCGGGCGGGATGAGATCGTCCATGCCGTCCAGCGGATGATCGCGGATGGTGTCAGGCCGGAGGATGTGACCGAGGAGCTGATCAATCGCTATCTCTACACGGCCGGTTGCCCCGACCCCGATCTTATTATCCGCACCTCAGGCGAATTGCGCGTGAGCAATTTCCTGATTTGGCAAGGTGCCTATTCGGAATGGTATGTAACCCCGACGTTCTGGCCGGACTTCGGTCCCGAGGAGCTATTAAAAGCGCTTTGGGAGTATGCCCGGCGCGAGCGCCGCTACGGACGGATTCCTGACTCGGTCTCTACAAGCTGACATGCTGCGGGAACGTGTCGCCGTCATTGCCTTGCTCTTCCCCCTTGTCTTTTGGGTCATAGCAGATGGCCGCTGGTTCTTCTGGGGTGGAATCACGCTGGTGCTGGGTCTGGCGGTGTCGGAGTATGCCAGGCTCTACCGGCATTCGGGCCATAAGCCCGCCGCCCCGCTGATGGTTGCCGGTGTGGCGGGCCTTGCTCTGGCTCGATTCCAAACCGGATTCCAGCTGGACCCGCTGGTCGTGGGCGCGGTTTGCCTGGCAGCAACGATCTGGCATATGCTGGCCTTCGAGCGGGGTTGGGAAGGCTCGGGGATAGACCTGGCGCTGACGCTCGCAGGCTTCCTCTACATTGGCTGGCTGGGATCCTATCTCATCGTATTGCGACTGCTGCCGGAAGGGCTATGGTGGTTCCTCGTAGCGATTCCCTCCATATGGATCGCGGACAGCGCCGCCTACCTGTTCGGAAAATGGCTGGGCCGCCATGCGCTCGCGCCCCGGCTGAGCCCAAAGAAAAGCTGGGAGGGTTATCTGGCAGGGATTGCGGCAGGGGCCCTGGGCGGAGCCGGGCTGGCCGTGCTCTGGCGAGTGGGTGCCGGCTCGGCGTCGAGCCTGACGTTCGCACGCGGCCTGATTGTTGGAGGCGCAGTATCGTTGCTCTCTCCACTGGGCGATCTGGGCGTGAGCATGCTCAAGCGTGAGGTCAAGGTCAAGGATACGGGAACTCTGCTGCAGGGTCATGGCGGCGCGCTCGATCGCATGGACTCCTGGCTTTGGGCGGGATTTCTGGGCTACTATCTTATCGCCTGGCTGACCGGCGGGTGAGAAAAGAATGCAAGGAGGCAGAGGATGACTGAAAAGCCCTCACGTAACCTGGCGCTGGATTTGGTTCGCGTCAGTGAGGCGGCCTCGCTGGCTGCCGGTCGCTGGATGGGCCGGGGTGATAAGGAGGCCGGGGATCAGGCAGCGGTAGATGCCATGCGCCTGGTCCTCAACTCGATCGACATAAGGGGTGTGATTGTGATCGGCGAGGGCGAGAAGGATGAAGCCCCCATGCTCTATAACGGCGAGATCTTGGGCACAGGCGAGGGTCCTGAGGTGGACATCGCCGTGGATCCTGTGGATGGGACCCGCCTGCTGGCACACGGGCGCTCCAACTCGATTGCCACCGTGGCCTTGGCCGAGCGCGGCGCGATGTTCGATCCAGGCCCGATCGTCTATATGAACAAGATCGCCGTGGGCCCAGAAGCCAAAGGCCATATCGATTTAGATGCCCCGATCGAGGATAACTTGAAGGCGGTGGCGAGGGCCAAGGGCGCCGACATCGATGACATCACGGTGGTCATCCTGGATCGCCCCCGGCACGAGGCCTTGATCCAAGCCATCCGCAAGAGCGGGGCCCGCATCCGTTTGATCACGGATGGCGATGTGGCAGGTGCCATCATGACCGCCAGGCCCGAAGCTGGCATCGATATGCTGGTGGGGATCGGCGGAACCCCCGAAGGTGTCTTGGCGGCATGCGCCTTGAAGTGTATGGATGGCGAGATCCAGGGCCGCCTGTATCCCCGCTCGGAGGAGGAAGCCGAGAAGGCGCGCGAAATGGGCTACGATTTGGAGAAGAAGCTTACCATTGATGACCTTGTGGCCAGCGATGACGTCTTCTTCGCGCTGACCGGGATCACGGATGGGGAACTGGTGGATGGGGTTAAATACTATGGCACCGGCGCGAGAACCCATAGCCTGGTGATGCGCTCCAAGACAGGTACCGTCCGCGAAATAATCGCCTGGCACCGCTGGGAAGCGCTCATGACGGTGAGCGAGATCCAGTACGACCGCATCGGATAAGGAGGTCGGCAGGACCTGCGTCCAGTTGCACAAGGAGGGTCCGCGTGCTATAATCTGCCCGTTGCAAGACCGGCCGTTAGGGACGGCCTCCCCATTCTACGATCCAGACTCGATCACTGTCTTGAACGATCCTCGTCTGTCCGGCTTTATATTGAGTGACACCTTGACATCTGATCGATAGGATACGAGCCATTTTCAGTCCTTCGCAAAGGACCCACAAGGATTCTCCTCTGGAGTACAAGCATGAATATTCGACAACTTGAAAGCATGACGCTCGCCGACCTTCGCGAGATGTCGAAGGAATACGAGATCCCCGGCGCCACGCGCATGAAGAAAGAGGACTTGATCATCAAGATCATGGAGGCCGATGCCGAACGCAGGGGGCTTGAGCTACGCGGCGGGGTCCTGGAAATCATGGGCGAGGGCATGGGATTCCTGCGCGCCAATCACTACCTGCCGGGCAGGAACGACATCTATGTCTCACAATCCCAGATCCGCCGGTTTGGCTTGCGCACGGGCGACATGGTCATCGGGCAGATCCGGCCGCCCAAGGACAATGAGAAGTACTACGGCCTGCTGCGGGTTGAATCCATCAATGGCATGGATCCCGAGGAGGCCAAGCACCGCCCCCGCTTCGAGGAGCTGACCCCTATTTTCCCGGATGAGCGTTTCGATCTGGAGACCGATCGCTACACGCTGACCACGCGCCTCATCAACCTGATCGCCCCCATCGGCAAGGGTCAGCGAGGCTTGATCGTCTCGCCCCCAAAAGCAGGCAAAACCACGGTGTTGAAGCAAATCGCCAATGCCATTTCGATGAAGTACCCCGAGGTCCATCTTATGGTGGCTCTGATCGGTGAGCGCCCGGAGGAAGTCACGGATATGGACCGCTCGGTGGACGCCGAAGTTATCGCCTCCACATTTGACGAGCCCGTGAACTCCCATGTGAGGGCGGCGGAGATGGCGCTCGAGCGCGCCAAGCGCTTGGTCGAGTGTGGCCGGGACGTGGTCATCCTGCTGGATTCGATCACGCGTCTCTCGCGGGCCTACAACCTGATGGTGACGCCTTCCGGCCGCACGCTCTCCGGTGGGATCGACCCCGCGGCGCTCTATCCGCCTAAGCATTTCTTCGGTGCCGCCCGCAACATCGAGGAAGGGGGCTCTCTGACCATTGTGGCTACGTGTCTTGTGGACACCGGATCCCGCATGGATGACGTCGTCTACGAGGAGTTCAAGGGCACAGGCAATATGGAATTGCACCTCTCACGAAAGCTCCAGGAACGGCGTGTCTTCCCGGCTTTCGACATCGAACGCTCCTCCACCCGCCGCGAAGAGCTCCTGCTGGGCCCGGATATCACCCGCCGTGTGTGGCTTATGAGGCGGATGTTCTCGCAAATGATTGACCCGCCCAATGGCCAGGGGGTGGACATCACCATGGCCACTGAAGCGCTCCTTAAGCGCATCGCTCAGACCGAAAACAACATGGAATTCCTCGAGACGCTGACGGAAGGTTAATCGTAGCGAGGCTAGCCCGCCCGATGCCTAATCCCACGATCCTTGAGCAGGTCCGGAGGCACCTTCAGCTTTGGGCGCGCATTGCAGCCGTTACGCTCCGCGAGCCCCTTCTGCGTCTTGCCGGCCATGCCGGGCTGCTCCTGGTGATCGGGTTGGGCGTGTGGTTTGCCCGGATGGGTTGGGATTCGCTGCCTCTGGATGATGCTGAGCCTGCCTTCTCGGCCGCCGCCGCATCGGCCCCCTTGGAAGAGAGCCCGGCGCCCAGGCCTGAGTTGCCCGCTTTTGCGCCCGTATCGCTGCCGGCCCCGGGCGTCGTCCGGCAGGCGCGAATGCACACGGTATTCCCCGAACGCCCGCGGCTGGAAGTAATCCAATATCAAGTCCAGCAAGGGGACACACTCTTCGGGATCGCAGAGAAGTTCGGCCTCAAGCCCGAATCGGTACTCTGGGCCAATTTTGAGGTTCTCCAGGACGACCCTCATCGACTGCGCCCAGGCCAGGAGTTGAACATCCCGCCAGTGGACGGGACGTTGTATGTCTGGCATGAGGGCGATGGGCTGGGGGGCGTGGCGCGTTTCTTCGGCGTGCGGCCTGAGGATATCTTGCAGTGGCCCGGGAATCATCTGGATCCCGGCGCAGACCCTGCCGATCCTGGAATTGAGCCCGGGACTGTTCTGGTCATCCCTGGCGGCCGCCGAGAGCTGATCTCCTGGAGCGCGCCTCGCATCACGCGCTCCAATCCCGCGGTAGCGAAGATCCTGGGACCCGGAGCCTGCGGAGCAGTGGTCGACGGCTTGGTGGGCACGGGAACCTTTATCTACCCCACTCCGCTGCATTACCTCTCCGGCTATAACTACAGCAGCGTTCACCCGGCCATCGATTTGGCTGGAGACACTGGGCATGCCATCTTCGCCTCGGATACGGGCGTGGTCGTGTATGCTGGGTGGAATGACTGGGGCTATGGCTATGTGATAGTGCTGGATCACGGCAATGGTTGGCAGACTCTCTACGCCCACCTGAGCCAGGTTAACGTGGGCTGCGGCCAATCGGTTGTGCAAGGAGAGGTGATCGGCGCCATGGGCTGCACCGGCAACTGCTCAGGCCCGCACTTGCACTTCGAGATGATGCACGACGAATACGGCAAGGTCAATCCGCTCAATTTCCTCCCCTAACACCGCTATCAGGGCAATACCTGCACATCCACCTTCCAACGCATAGGAGCCGATCGGTGCGGCCGGGGGATCCTCCGATTTGCCCTCCGTCCGGCTTCATCTACAATTTGAGAGCTTCTTAGCGGAAAGCGAACCTGAATATCCTCGCGCAGGGAGGTGTCATCCAACGTATCGAATCACAATCATCGGCCCCGTATGAGGGGCTTTGCACCCTCGGCTGATGGCCATCCGTGTCTGGGAGCATCTTGCTCGACTTGAGCCGGTTGCCAGCCCTGGGAAAGGAGACTGCCCGATGGAAATCCTGGAGGAGGGTCTTGGAGAGCTAATCCGGCCGCCGGATCTCAACGCATTTCGAGAGGCCAACCGGGCCAAGCCCAAGGCCATGGTGGATAAGCGGATGTCGGAAGCGGAAGCGGTCCAACGTTTCATCCACCCTGGCGACTACATTGGCACCGAGCTCTATGGGACGGTCCGGTGCCCCATGTCGCTGGTGAATGAGATCGTGCGGCAGGGGATTGGGGGCCTGCGTGTGGCCGGACAGGGCGTGCTGGAGCTGGATATGTTGCTGGCCGCCAGGCTGGTGAAGGCGCTCGATATCACCTACATCGGCCTGGAAGTCTACGGAGTCTCGAATTGCCTGCGGCGCGAGGTGGAATCGGGCCGGGTGGAGACCTGCGTCGAGTGGAGCAATGCCGGGATCGCCTGGCGCTTCAAAGCCGCGGCCATGGGGGTCCCCTTCATCCCCGTCCGCTCGATGCTGGGCACGGATACGCTTAAGTACAGCGCGGCGAAAGTGGCCCGAGATCCATTTACGGGTGATCCTGTCTGTCTGATCCCGGCCTTGATCCTTGATGTGGGGCTGATTCATGTCCACCGCGCCGATAAGTATGGAAATGCCCAGATCGACGGCATCAGCGGCTTCAGCGCCGAGCTGGCCCGCGCCTCCAAGCGCCTGATCATCAGCGCGGAGGAGATCATCCCCAACGAGGAGATCCGCAAGCGGCCGCAGGACACCATCATACCCTACTACCTGGTGGATGCAGTGGTGGAGGCGCCCTTTGGCTCGCATCCTGGTGAGATGTGCTACGTTTACGAGCGGGATGAGGAGCAAATCAAGGAATGGGTGGAGGCCTCGAAAACCCCAGAGGGCGCCCAGGCCTATCTGGATAAATACATCTACGGCGTACACGATCATCATGAGTATCTCGATCGGATCGGCAAGGAGCGCCTCGAAAGGCTGCGCGCCATGGTGCCGGGGAGGGATGCATGATGGAAAGCCCCTACAATGCCACCGAACTGCTGATTTGCACCGCCGCTCGGTTGATGGAGGACAACACCACCGCCTTCATCGGGACAGGGATCCCCATGCTGGCGGCCTCGCTGGCGCAGAAGATGCACGCGCCCAACTTGGTGACGATCTTCGAGTTTGGGGGTACCGGTGCCATCCTGGAATCGCTTCCCCTGGCAGTAGGCGAGCGTCGGACCTTTCACCGAGCCGTAGCCGCCTCCGGAATCTGTGACATCATCGAGACCGCGCAGAGGGGCTTCGTCGAGTATGGATTCTTGGGCGGGGCGCAGATCGATCCCTATGGCAATCTGAACAGCACCGTGATCGGTGACCACGACCACCCGAAGGTGCGCTTGCCGGGCAGCGGCGGGGGCAACGATGTGGGCTCGCACTGCTGGCGCACGATCGCCATCATGCGGCATGACCGCCGGCGCTTCGTGGAGAAGGTGGATTTCATCACCACGCCGGGGTACCTCACTGGCCCCGGCGCTCGGGAGGCCGCTGGCCTGCCGCCGGGGACAGGGCCCTACCGGGTGGTGACCACGCTCGCAGTGCTGGGCTACGACGAGGATACCAAGCGCATGAAACTGCTGGCGACTCAGCCAGGCGTGTCTGTGGAAGAGGTCTTGGAGAACACGGGCTTCGAGCTCTTGCTGCCCGAGAGGATCGAGCAGAGCCAGCCACCCACGGAGGAGGAGCTACGCATACTTCGGGATGAGGTCGATCACGACCGGCTGTATATCTAGGGCTCTAGAAGGAGAAGCCGCCGCGGGATTTCCCGCGACGGCAGCGCTCCTGGCGCCCTCGGCAGGACTCGAACCTGCGGCCCCTTACTCCGCAAGCAAGTGCTCTCTCCTCTGAGCTACGAGGGCGAATAGCCGCCTTTCGGCGAACGGCTCTATTATACCGTATCCTAGGAACTCAATCATCCCCCTGCCACTTGCCGCGCGAAAACCAAGTTCTTGCAATCGGATCGCCACGCTCACCCCAAAGTCGTTTTCGGCGGCTTTTCGCCAGGATGGTCGCCAAGCTTTCGGGGACAAGCCATGTATTGGATGCGAACCGAAAACCCCTATCAGATTGCTCTGCTTGGCTTTTGAATGCTTGTCTTGATAGCCCCCGGCGTTCGTTCAATGTGATGTAGCAAACCGATCTTACATCCAGCCCGCGAGGCAGAAGATCGTCGAATGCCTCATTCCAGGTGCCCTCTTCCGCCACCGGCGCCGCCCTCGCACTCGGGATCTCGCGGTAGCAATGCCCGTCGATGCCCTTGATCGTCAAGACCCCTTCATTTTCCACCCGGCCGTCTGCGCGCACATATTCGCATCGAGCATCGGCGATCAGGTAAGGATACGCCTTCTCTAGGGGCCGATTTACTTGTACTACTGGGCATCTCTCCTGTGGGCCCTTATAGTCTGTAAGGAGAAATGCATACAGCACAGTTTTTAACTTTTGTCAAAGACAAAGCACCTGCTTCCTGCTATGTTATATGCAGGAAAATTGTGAATGGCTTCACAGCTCTCTTGAGCCAATTTAGAGCACATCTTAATGGTTAATTTTTGGGGAATGCTCATAATTACGCCCTTCCTTGTTCTAATAAGTGAAAGGAGGAATACCACATAAGAAGCCTAAACAAAGAGCTAATGACACAAATCGCTATCGGATTGGATGTTTCAGGTTCGATTTGCTCTGGCGTTGATAATTATTCAATGGGGGTCATCGTCTATCCGGGGGGTTCTGACAGAAATTATGGACGCATCGGCAAATCTCGCTACCTGAAAGCATGAAGAGGAGAGTGCAAGGTGCAACACCCTTCTGCAAGCGTTCGTTCGGCAGTCACCATCTTAATAGTTATCGCGGCAATTCTGATCATAGTCTTCGAGCCCCTTATCGTCAAAGGGGTTATGCCTAAGCTCATTGCGAACCAGCAGGCACGGATCGAGCAGTTTTCTGCCTCGGGTGATCCTGAGCTTCAGCTCAAGGCTAAGCTAATTGGCAAGACTCCTGAGCATGTGAGCTGGGCATATCCACTCTGGATGGCCCTCGGCGTATTTGCCGGCATTGTAGTGCTTGTCATCGCTCGGGATTTCTACGAAGGGAAGATGTGGGCGCGTGGCTTGGCACTGCTCGCATTCGCGATGCCAGCCATGGGTGCTGCATACATGTTTGTCCCTTGGATAAACTTCGTGCATGAGGGATTTCCGACCGTTGTTATTATTGCCTTGCTCGGGTTGGTTCCATACTTCACTATTCTGCTCGCTGAGAAGGCCGACGGCGCACAGAAGACGATAAATGCTATCGTCTTCCTATTCCTCGGTGTCCAAGGCGCTCATTCCTTCACTAACGGATTCGCCTCTATGCGCTTTCAGTGGATGCACCCTGGACGACCAGCGTGGCCGGGGAACCTTTGGGGCACATGGCTAGGCACCCAAGTCATGTGGCTTGGCACAATATGTGTCATATTGTCTATCCTGTACTTAGGAATGCGGAAGCGTTCGGGATGGTATCTGGCCTTGATAGGCGGCGGAACAACTATGGTGGCGAATTATTATACGCACATCGTTCGGGGTACGACCAGCGACTACGTCCTCGGCGGAACCTTTGGGTTAATCATTGTCGTCCTGATGCTGATCCCTGCAATAAGAGATCGGCTCTACGACGAGACGGAGCCTGAGGCAGCCCCTGCCGGCGTGTAGTTTCTACACATCCGATTGGGGCCAATGGAGATCCTTTGCCAAGGCACATGGTGGTCTCTTTGATCGCCCTGTGCCTTGGCACTCTCTCTTTATAGAGTTGGAACCTTCCTAGGGGAAGTCAGAGGCTGCCATTAGATATGTTCGTGAACCCTGCTTACCAAGCAATTACGAACGCCCAAGATTCGGATGCGACACGGGTCGAATAAGATTGAGATTTTGCTGGGGTAAGGGAATCCATAGGCCAATATCAGAAGTTGCACTGCGCCCTAAAAACTGGACACTTCTTCTGTGATTCTCAGATAACATCGGCGGATCGGTTCTCCTGCCACTGGAGCTCGAATCTCATCGGCGCGAGATACCCCCAGTGATGAATGGATGCGCTTGCAGGCATAGACCTCCTCGATGAAGCGCCCGATCTGCCGATAGGCATCCTGGTATCCCTCATACTTAGATAGGTAAACCTCCTCTTCTTTGATTGTGTGGATAAGCCGCCCCACATGCGGGTTCTACGTCGGCTGGCCGACATGTGCGCCATGCTGATCTTCACCTGAGCTCGCCGCAGCATATCCACATAACCCATTGCCGCATACTGCACCCCTTGATCCGAATGGTGGATCTCCGGCTTGCTTCGCCCCAGAGCCCGCTCCAGCGCCATGAGCGCCAGAGCATAGTCCAGCCGCTGGCTCAGGTGCCAGCTATGGATAGCCCGCGTGTACAAGATCTAAAATGCTGCACTATCACTGAAGACGGCAGGCTGGGATTATGCCTATATTGATCAAAAAGGATGGCGGGATATGAGCTCTGAGCAGCGCCTGAGATATGACATGCCCGGCGTCCGGCTGGTGCACGAGGAATTGGGTCCCTGCCGAACTTCAGAAGGCTTTATGACCTTCGAGCATATGGGTCTTAGAGGCAAGATGGAAGCCTCGCCCCGCTCCACGAAAGAGTGCCGTGAGATCCCATAGGCTTCTGAGCCTGTAGACATCATAAGAAAAGGCCGCGCATGGCGGCCTGAGGCGGGGAGGGAGGGATTCGAACCCTCGGTAGAGGTTTTCGCCCCTACAAGCGCTTAGCAGGCGCCCCCGTTCAACCGCTCCGGCACCTCCCCGTGTATTTTCTTGTCCAGTTTCTGGCGGAGGGAGAGGGATTCGAACCCCCGGTGGGTGTGACCCCACAGCGGTTTTCAAGACCGCCGCCTTCGTCCACTCGGCCATCCCTCCGGGCTGCCTGCCGGCGTTCGAGGCGGCTGCATTCTACCATGCGGGCATAGGTCCGTCAAAGCGGGCG
>CAZBLT010000028.1:0-31563 GCA_964492745.1 uncultured Anaerolineaceae bacterium | reverse complement strand
CTTTGCCCGCGCCGATGGCCTTGCACCCTGCCCGATCGGCAGCGATGGTCTCTGCTGCAAGGTCTGTAGCATGGGTCCCTGCCGGCTCGTCAAGGAGGGTCAAACTGGCATTTGCGGTGCCACTCGTGAGACCGTCGCGGCCCGCAATTTCGCCCGCATGGTCGCCGCGGGAGCGGCCGCTCACTCCGACCACGGGCGCGATCTCGCCTACACGCTGCTCGCCGCTGCAGAGGGCGAGGCGCCGGATTACAAGATCCGCGACACTTCCAAGCTCCATGAGGTGGCCGGCTACCTGGGCGTGGCGACGGAAGGCAAGAGCATTGAAGATCTCGCCCGCGATGTGGCCCTTGCATCGCTGAACGAGTTCGGCAAGCCCGCAGGCGAGATCATTTACCTGAATCGAGCACCGAAGAAGCGGCAGGAAGTCTGGCACAAGCTCGGTATCGCGCCACGCAATGTAGATCGCGAGATCGTCGAGACGCTGCACCGCACGCATATAGGCAACGATCAGGATGCCGAGCACATCCTTGATCATGCATTGCGCTGCGCCCTCGGGGACGGCTGGGGCGGCTCCATGCTAGCAACCGACCTCTCGGATATCCTCTTTGGCACGCCAGCCCCTCTTCTCGCGGAGTCCAACCTCGGCGTACTCCGGGACGATGAAGTCAACATCATCGTGCACGGGCACGAGCCCACGCTATCCGAGATGATCGTCGCCGCGGCTCAGGATCCCGAGCTCATCGAGTACGCCAAGAGCAAGGGAGCCAAGGGCATAACACTGGGCGGCATCTGCTGCACGGCCAATGAGACCCTCATGCGCCAGGGTGTGCCGCTGGCGGGCAACTTCCTCCAGCAAGAACTGGCCTTGCTCACCGGCGCGGTTGAGGCCATGGTCGTCGACATACAGTGCATCATGCAGGGGATTGTGAAGCTCGCTGACCAGTTCCACACCGAGATCATCACCACTTCGCGCAAGGCCAAGATTACGGGCGCTACACATATTGAGTTCGAAGAGCATGCCGCCATGGAAACCGCCAAGGAAATCGTGCGGCGGGCTTGCGATCGCTTCCCTAGGCGGGGCGAAACCCGCATTCCGGACTACCGGAGCGAACTCGTCCCTGGGTTCTCGCACGAATACATCAATTACGCGCTTGGCGGCTATTACCGCGGCTCACTCCGGCCACTCAACGATGCCATCATGGCTGGGCGCATCCAAGGCGTAGTCGCCAATATCGGCTGCAATAATGCCCGCATCTGCCACGACGAGCTCCACCGCTACGTAGTCACTGAGTTCGTCAAGAACGATATCCTCGTTGTTGAAACCGGTTGCGGCGCCATCGCGAGCGCCAAGCAGGGCTACATGACCCCCGAAGCCGCGCTTGAGCACGCTGGCCCCGGCCTGCGCGAGATTTGCGAAACCGTCGGGATCCCGCCTGTGCTCCATATGGGATCCTGCGTGGACAATTCACGTATCCTGACCGTCCTCGCTCAGATGGCTACCGAGGGTGGGTTGGGCAACGACATCAGCGACATCCCCGCCGTGGGCATGGCGCCCGAATGGATGAGCGAGAAGGCAATCTCGATCGCGACGTACTGCGTCGCTTCAGGCGCCTACGTCATCATGGGCCACCACAGCCCCGTTGCCGGGGTGGAAGAAGTCACCCGGCTCATCTCCGATGGCTGGGAGGCCAAAGTGGGCGGGCGCATGGAGTTCATCAGCGAGGCCGATGAGATCGTCCGCAGGGCAATCGCCCACATCCACAAGAAGCGCGAGGCGCTCGGCCTGCCCGAATACGACCCCTCCAAATGGGGCAAGAGCGGGGACTGGAGAATGCAACAGCTAATTGAACTTCCCTTGCCGGAGCGCATCGAAGCCGCCTACGGCAACATCGCCAACTAGGGAGAGAGAGCCATGTCACGCTATATCGCGACACGCGCTATCCGGGGGGCCAATGCCATCGTCGCCGAAGCGCAAGCCATGCTTGCCCGGGCGATCGAGGAGAAGGGTCCAGACACCCCGGTCGCCTTCCCGAATACCGCTTACTACCTGCCGGTCATCCTGGGCATGCTCGGCCATGAGGTCACCAAGCTAGCCGACCTCGAACCGGTCCTCGAGCACGCCAAGAAGTTGCTCCATCCCCTGCCCGATGGAAGGGCTTGGACCCCCTATCTAGGCGAAACACTCGACTCGGGCATGGCGACGCTGCTCGCAGAGGAGACCATTGAAGCTATCCGCTTCGTCTACGGCGAGGAACCCCAGCCCTATCCCGGTCTTGAGCTCGCCGGAGCTACAGCTTTCACGAGCCCAGATAACGGCAAAGCCGCGCAAGCAGATGGACACCTGAATGGCCCCATCGACGACATCCAGCTCCGCTCCTGGGGCATCCAACTCGTCGACGGCCGCATGCCTGGCTTCGCCGCCATCGTGGGCGCTGCCCGCTCCAATAAGGCTGCCGTCGCCATCGTGCGCGAATTGCAGCAGCGGAATATCCTCACCTTCCTGGTGGGCAACGTAAACGGCCGCTCAATCATCGATCAGCTCGTAGAAGAGGGTATCGAGATGGGCTACGATACGTACATCGTGCCCTTCAGTCGTGACACCATCGGTGCCATCTACCCGCTGGGCTTTGCCACGCGCTCGGCGCTTACCTTCGGCGGCATGAAGGGAGGGCAATGGCGCGAGATCCTGCTCTATAACAAGTTCCGCGTCTTTGCCTTTGTCCTCGCGCTGGGAGAAGTGGATGACCTCAAATACGCCACAGCCGCCGGGGCGATCTCTTACGGCTTCCCGGTGATCGCTGATACGGTGATACCCGAAATCCTACCCACGGGGGTCACGCGCTACGAACACGTCATCTCCATGCCCTGGAACGAGATTGATGGCGAGACCGATCAAGAGAAGGCTTCCAAGCTCGTCCAGAAGGCCATCGAGGTGCGCGGTGTAAAGGTCAAGATCAGCGAAGTACCCGTGCCGGTTCCCTATGGCTCAGCCTTCGAGGGCGAGGTCGTCCGCCGCGCCGACATGCGGATCGAATTCGGCGGCAAGAACAGCCGCGCCTTTGAGTATCTATTCATGGCCGAGATGGACGAGATCGACGATAGCAAGATCGAGCTCATCGGCCCGGACTTCGAGGAGATCGAAGAAGGCGGCTCGATGGACCTGGGTATCCTCGTCAAGGTTGCCGGCCGCAAGATGGAGAGGGACTTCGAACCCGTCCTCGAGCGCCAGATTCACTACTTCATCAACGGCGCCTCGGGCATCCAGCACATCGGCCAGCGGGACATCACCTGGATCCGCATCAGCAAGACCGCCGCTGAGAAGGGATTCAATCTGAAGCACTTCGGCGACATCTTGCACGCCCGTTTCCACGAGGATTTCGGAACCATCGTCGATAAGGTCGAAGTAACCATCATCACTGATCCCGACTTACATACCGAATGGCTTGAAAAGGCCCGCGTCGCCTACGAGGAGCGCAACGAGCGCATGGGCGCCATGACCGACGAGAGCGTGGAAGAGTTCTATTCCTGCACACTTTGCCAATCCTTCGCGCCCGACCATGTCTGCATCGTCAGCCCACAGCGGCTTGGTCTTTGTGGTGCCTATAACTGGCTCGACTGCAAGGCTTCCTACCAGATCAATCCCACCGGCCCCAATCAGCCCATTGTCAAGGGCCAATGCTACGATCCCGTCAAGGGTTACTTTGATGGCGTAAATGCCTACGCCAAACAGGCCTCCCATGGCAGCGTCGAGACGGTCGCCATGTACTCCATCATGGAGAATCCCATGACGGCGTGCGGCTGCTTCGAGTGCATCGCCATGCTCGTGCCCGAGGCCAACGGCATCATGATCGTCAGCCGGGAGGACACCAGCATGACCCCCGCGGGCATGACCTTCTCGACCCTGGCGGGCATGGCCGGCGGGGGGCTTCAAACCCCGGGCGTCATGGGGCACGGCAAGTTCTACATTACCAGCCCCAAGTTCATCTCTGCGGACGGCGGCTTCAAACGCGTGGTCTGGATGTCCTCGATCTTGAAGCAGCAGATGGCCGAACAACTCAAGCAGGTGGCCGAACGTGAGGGTGACCCGGACCTGATCGATAAGATCGCCGATGAGACGATCTGCACCGATGTGGAGGGCTTGCTCGCCTACCTGACCGAGAAGGGCCATCCGGCTCTCGAAATGGAGCCCATGATCTAGGCGGCGATAGTGGGATCAGGGATCGGTGGTTAGGGATCAGGCGCGGCTTCTTGCGATGACACCCCCCACAAGGAACTCACCTGATCCCTGATCCCGGGTCCCTGATCCCCTTTCATCCGCTTGTATCTGGAGGAAACATCAACCATGAGCGTCGAAATCCCAAAAGAAAGCTGGACGGGCTCGGTGCGCGAAGTCACCCTCGGCGCCACCGCTGAGGAGGGAGGCACACGCACCCGCACCGTCACCATCGGGGGGGAGACCACCCTGCCCTACCTGCACTTTGAGGGCTCCATACCACACCCCCCGGCGCTGGCGATCGAGATCGTGGACCGCAAGCCGGACGACTGGTCCCCCTTGCTGGAGAAGGTTTGGGGGGAGGCCATGAATGACCCCGCGGCCTGGGCCAAGGCGGCAGAGCAGGCAGGCGCAGATATGATTTACCTGCAACTCAGCCTCACGACAGCCGATGGCCAACCCAATACACCCGAGAACGCCCGCGCCGTGGTGCGCAAGGTGCTCGATGCCACCGGCCTTCCCCTGGGAGTGGCCGGGCCCGGCCAGGCCGATGTGGATAACGAGCTGCTTGTAGCGGTCGCCGAGGAGGCCAAGGGGGAGCGCATCCTGCTGGGCATCTGCGAAGAGGCCAACTACCGCACCATCGTGGCCACCGCCATGGCCAACGACCACCTGGTGCAGTCCAAGACCCCCATGGACGTCAACCTCTCCAAGCAGCTTGTCATCCTCATCAGCGACATGGGCATGCCCTTGGAGCGCATCGTCATGGACCCCACAACAGGGGCCCTGGGCTATGGGATCGAATACGGCTACTCCGTCATGGAGCGACTGCGCATGGCCGCCCTCCAAGGCGACAAGATGACCCAGCAGCCCATGCTCGTTGACCCCGGCGCTGAGACCTGGAAGGTGAAGGAATCCAAGGTCGGCGAAGGCGTTCCCGAATCCTGGGGAGATTGGGAACGGCGCGCCCTCGATTGGGAGGCGCTCACTTCTGCCGCCCTGATCCATTCCGGTGCAGATCTACTCGTCCTGCGGCATCCCGAAACAATCCGCCGGGTGCGAGGCCTTATCAAGGCCTTAATGAGCCTCGAAACGGCAGCCTAGGCAAGGTGGAGGTCTACCATGGCGCTTTCTGGTCTTGAGATCTACAAACTCTTGCCGCAAACTAACTGCAAGGATTGCGGCTATCCCACCTGCCTGGCCTTCGCTATGAAGCTGGCTGCCAAGCAGGCGGAATTGAAGGATTGCCCCCACGTGAGCGAAGAGGCCTCTGCCAAGCTGGAGGCCGCCTCAGCACCCCCCATCCGGCTGGTGACCCTTGAGGCCGAAGGGGGCAAGGTGGAAGCCGGCAACGAGACTGTGCTGTTCCGCCACGAGAAGAAATTCTTCCATAAGCCGGGGCTCTTTGTGCGCGTGCGCGACAGTGAACCCGCGGATGCCATCCAGGAGATGGTCGCCGCCGCAGACGCCTACCACACGGATTATGTCGGCATCAGCCTCGTCTTGGACGGCTTCGCCATCGAAGCGGCTTCCGGCAACCCAGCCACCTTCAAGCAAGCAGTGGCGGCCGTTCGAGCGGCCTCGAAGAAACCCCTGATCCTCCTGGCCTCGGATCCTGAAACCGCCAAGGCCGGGCTGGAGGCGGCCGAAGGCACCCGGCCCCTCCTCTACGCCGCCGATGGGGAGAACTGGGAGGCGATGGCCGATGTAGCCAAGGGCGCCGGCGTTCCCCTGGCCGTGAGGGCTCCCGACCTGGATTCGCTCGCCGACCTGACTGAGAAGCTCAAAGAGAAGGGCCTCGAGGAGCTGGTGCTCGACCCCGAGCCGAAGGGTTACCTCGACTCGCTGCAGAGTTTCACCCTCATCCGCCGTCTGGCGCTCAAGAATTTCCGGCCGCTGGGCTACCCGCTCATCGGCTTCGCAGGCGGCAAGGAGGGGGTGGACGAGACCCTGCTCGCCGGGCAATACATCGCCAAGTACGCGGGCTTCATTGTGCTCGACAGCTTCGAGCCGGCCAACCTCTATGCATTGCTGGTGCTGCGTGAAAACATCTACACTGATCCGCAGAAACCCATTCAGGTGCAGCCCGGCATCTACGAAATCAACCAGCCCGATGGTGATGCTCCCTTGATGGTCACCACGAATTTCTCCATCACCTACTTCTCCGTCGCCAACGAGGTGGAGGGCTCCGGATGGCCAGGGTGGCTGCTGGTCGCCGACGCCGAGGGCATGAGCGTGCTCACGGCCTGGGCGGCCGGCAAGTTCGACGCCGAGCGCATCGCAAAAGACGTCAAGGCCTTCAATGTGGAGGAAAAGGTCAAGCACCGCAAGTTGATCATCCCAGGCCATGTCTCGGTGCTCTCCGGCGAACTGGAGGAGGAGCTCCCAGGCTGGGAGATTATGGTCGGCCCGCGGGAGGCGGTCGACATCAGCCCCTTCCTGAAGGCCATGTGGACGAACGGGAAATAGCATCCAGGCTAGGAGGGGAGGGCGGTGTGCAAACCGTCCTCCTCTCACGGGCTGCCCGAGGGGCACCTTCGGGCTCTCGCCCCAAAGCCTGCGATGCTCCGAGGCGGTCTTCTAGATCCCAGAGACGGTTAGGCAATGGCGACACATACGATACGATTGCTACCGGCTGATATCCGCGTGGAAGTTCCCACCGGGACCCTGCTTTCGGAGGCCATCGCCCTGGGCGGACAAGAATTGAACCAGCCCTGCGGCGGCCAGGGACGCTGCGGCCGCTGCGCCGTGCTCGTTGAAGAGGGCACAGTTCGCCGACGCTCCACCATCCGCCTTTCTGCCGACGACATGGCAGCCGGCTGGGCGTTGGCCTGCCAGTCAGTGGTCGAAGGCGATGCGACCATCACCATCCCCGAGCAAGAGCGCGTCGAGCGGCGCCTCGTCACTGAGCACACAGCCCGTAAGATCGAAGTCCCCTTCGAGTACGATCCCGCCAAATCCCAGGCGGTGCAAACCTTTCAGTTGCGGCTGGACCCTCCCTCGCTGGATGACAACCTCGACGACCTCAGCCGCCTGCAGCGTGCACTCGGACGCCAGGGATACGCTCCGGTGGATGTGCCTCTGGGGCTGCTCCGGCGCCTGGGACCGGTTCTGCGCGAGAGCGACTGGGCACCGCACATTCTGCTCGAGGCCCGGATGCCCGGCGGCGGACCGGCGCGCCTGATCGATCTCGCAAGCCAGCCCTTCGAGCCCACCGGCCTGGCCATCGACATTGGCACCACCACCGTCACCGCGTATCTGGTTGATCTGCTGACCGGGCAGGTGCGGGCTACGGCCGCCGAATACAATGGCCAGATCGCCCGCGGCGAAGATGTCATTTCGCGCATCATCTATGCCAGCAAGGGTGACGGGCTCCAGGAGCTGGGGCGTCTGGTGAGAGAGACCCTCGCCACCCTGCTCGAACGCCTGAAACGCCGCACAGGCGTCCCGCCCGATGCGATCCACAAGGCCACGGTGGTCGGCAACACGACCATGATCCATCTCTTCCTGGGCCTGCCACCCGAGTCGATCCGGCTGACCCCCTATATCCCTGTCGCCAACCAGCCGAAGCCCTACCTGGCCTCCGAGCTCGACCTGCCGCTTCACCCTCACGCCTCGGTCGACTGCTTGCCAGGGGTAGCATCCTATGTGGGCGCGGATATCACCGCCGGTGTTCTGGCCTCCAGCATGACGGACGACGAGGGGCTGAGCCTCTTCATCGATGTGGGCACGAACGGGGAAACCGTGCTCGGCAGCCGCGATTGGCTGCTCACCTGCGCCTGCTCGGCCGGCCCGGCCTTCGAGGGCGCCGGCGTGGTCGATGGCATGCGCGCCACCGAGGGCGCCATTGAGGAGGTTTGGGTCCATTCGCAAACCTACGAGCCCACCTACCGCGTGATCGGCGGCGGGAAGCCACGCGGCCTCTGCGGTTCCGGGCTGATCTCGCTGCTGGCGGAGCTCTTCGTCACGGATGTGATCGATCGAGGCGGGAACGTCAAGCTCGACCTGGACACGCCGCGTGTGCGTGAGGGCGAGCATGGCCCCGAGTACGTCGTAGCCTGGGCCGATGAGACCGCTACCGGCCGGGATATCGCCCTCACCAAGGTGGATGTCGAGAACCTCCTGCGTGCCAAGGCTGCCATCTACGCCGGGTATAGCGTGCTTGCGAATGGCGTGGGGGTCGATCTTGCCGATGTGCAGCAGGTGCTGATCGGGGGCGCGTTCGGTAAGTATATTAATGTCGAGAACGCGGTCAAAATCGGCCTGCTTCCTGATCTGCCCTGGAATCGTTTCCACTTCCTCGGCAACACGGCCGTGCTTGGAGCATATTTGGCCCTGCTTTCCCAGGAAGCACGCCAGCGGGTGAAGGAAATCGCCGAGCGCATGACCTACGTTGAGCTCTCGGCAGACAACACCTTCTATGATGCCTTTATGGCAGCGCTCTTCCTGCCTCACACCGACATTGCCCGCTTCCCAAGCGTCGCCGAAATCTGGGAACGCCAGGGGACGGCTTCGCAGCCGACGGCCGCTACGAACATGAAAGAGCAATCAGATGGTTAAGTGCCTTGATGAGGTAGCTTTGGAGATAGGAGCTGGTTCGAGATGACCAAGACTATTGCCCTGGCAGGGAAAGGCGGCACGGGCAAGACGACCGTATCTGCACTCCTGATCCGGTCGCTGCTGGAGCGGGTCGGCGGGCCGATCCTGGCCATCGACGCCGATCCCTCCACCAACCTGCATCTGGCGCTGGGCCTGCCCATGCCTGCCACGGTGGGCGAAATTCGCGAAGCGATGGCCCAGGATACAACCTCCAGCAGCCCGGCGGGTGGCATGAGCCGCCTGGATTATCTCAAACATGAGATTCGCATGGTGCTGGAGGAGGGCGAGCAGATTGACCTGCTGGCCATGGGCCGGCCGGAGGGCCAGGGATGCTACTGCGCCGCCAATCATTTGCTGCGAACCATCATCGACGATTACGCCCGCCATTACCCCTTCGTCGTGGTGGACAACGAGGCCGGCATGGAGCATATCAGCCGCCGTACGACCCGGGATGTCGACGTCTTGCTCGTCGTCAGCGATCCGACACTGCGGGGCATCAAGGCGGCCGAAAACATCATGCGGCTTGCCCGCGAATTGGAGATCAACGTCCATCACATGCTCCTCATCCTAAATCGCGTGGGGGGCGAGCTGCCCGCGCCACTCCAAGAAGCCATCCAGAGCATCGATGGCGAGGTCGGCGCTATCATTCCCGCCGACCCCAAAGTCAACGATCTCGACGCGCTAGGCGAACCGCTGATCCACCTCAACGGCCAGTCCCCGGTCTATAAGGCCGTGGATGCTCTGACAGAGCGGATTCTCGCCTCGCTATAACCCAGCCTCCCGTGCGTGGGGGGCGACGAGGAGTTGATCTATGTACAAGATCGGCGAAAACATCCATATCGTTTCACCCAAAGTCAAGGAGGCCTTGAAGGAACGCGATGGTGCCTTCTTCGTCGACCTGGCGCGCAAACAGAAGGAAGCCGGGGCGGACGCTATTGATCTCAACATCGGTCCCCGCAAGAAGGATGGCCCGGAGGTAGTGGAATTCCTGCTCGATTGCATGCAGGAAGCCGTTCCTGGGATGACGATCTCCTTCGATACCACCAACCTGGCCGCTATCGAAACCGGCCTCCAGCGCTGGGGGTCCAATGCCATCGTGAACAGCACCTCGGCTGAGGAAGAACGGCTGGAGAACGTCCCACCGGTCGCCGCCAAGTATGGCGCCAAGCTCATCGCCCTCTGCATGGAGAAGAGCGGCATCCCGGTCAGCGCCGATGCCCGCATCGCCATCGCCATGGAGAAGCTCATCCCCCGGGCGATGGAGGTGGGCATTCCGATGGAGAACCTGCTCATCGACCCCTTGATTCTCACCGTCTCGGGCTGCCAGGAATACGTGCCGGAGGCCATCGAGACGGTGCGTATGATCAAGATGGTTATGGATCCACCGCCGATGACGGTCGTTGGGCTCTCGAACGTCTCCAACCAGGTGCCACACGAGATGCGCCCGCTCATCAACCGCGTCTACATGGTGATGCTCATGGGCGCCGGCCTGGATGCCGCCATCCTGGATCCCTTGGACAAGCAACTGATGGACACCATCGCGGCCGTCGAGAAACGGGACGAGAGTACACCGACAAGGGCGCTCTACCTCAAGCTCCACGACGCCGTGGCTGCCATGGAGGAACTCCAGCCCGACGAGGTCGACATGTCCGATCCGGAGCAGGCGGCCATTTGGAAAACTATTCAAGTTCTGCTGAATAAGGTCATCTACACCGATTCATATCTGCAGTTCTAAGCGACGGGTCTCGCCGGGGGCGAGACCCCTTTCGCGTTCATCCCATAGCCGCATGACTCGGGAGGAACGAAGGAGGGTCCCTGATGGCCGAAAAGGCCCAGCAACTCAGCGTGGAGGAGCTCTTGGCGAAAGCCAAGAAGCCCTCGGAGGACGCCATGGTGATGCACCCCTTCTACCGCGGCAAGGTGGAAGTGGCGCTCAAGTGCTGCGTCCGTGATTTCAACGATTTCGCCATCTGGTACACACCCGGCGTGGCGGCCCCTTGCCGGGCGATCTCCGAGGATCCCGAACTGGTGTATGAGCACACCCATAAGGGCAACACTGTCGCCGTCGTATCGGATGGCACCCGCGTGCTCGGCCTGGGGGACATCGGGCCCAAGGCCGGCTTGCCGGTGATGGAAGGCAAGGCACTGCTCTATAAATACCTGGGGGGCGTGGACGCCTGGCCAATCATGCTGGACACGAAGGACCCGGATAAGATCATCGAGGCCGTGCTGCTGATCCAGCCCGGATTTGGCGGCGTGAACCTGGAGGACATTTCCCAACCCAAATGCTTCCGGGTGCTCGACACGCTGCGCGAACGGGCCGAGATCCCGGTTTGGCACGACGACCAGCAGGGCACTGCCACGGTCACCTTGGCCGGCTTGAAGAATGCTCTCAAGATCGTGGGCAAGAAGCTGGGGGAGGTGCAGATCGCCTTCATCGGGTCCGGCGCCTCCAATGTGGCCTGCGCCCGGCTGATCTTCTCTTCCGGCGCCACGCCCGGCCTGTGCCGTGTGGTCGACAGCAAGGGCATCTTGCACAAGGGCCGCAGCGACATCGAACTGCGCAAGGCCGAGTATGTCGACAAATGGAAGTTCTGCCAGATCACCAACGAGGAGGGGCGTCAGGGCGGCATCCCCGAGGCCTTGGAGGGAGCAGACGTCGTCATCGCCCTTTCCAAACCCGGGCCAGGCACCCTGCTGCCGGAGTGGATCGAGAAGATGGCGAAGGATGCGATCGTCTTCGCCTGCGCCAACCCCATCCCCGAGATCTGGCCCTGGGAGGCGAAGGAGGCGGGCGCGGCAGTCGTCGCCACGGGCCGCTCCGACTTCCCCAATCAAGTCAATAACTCGCTCGGGTTCCCGGGTATCTTCCGCGGGACGCTGGACGTCCGCGCCTCGACCATCACCGACGAGATGTGTATCGCCGCGGCCGATGCCCTTGCCAGCATGGCCGAGGAGAAAGGCCTCAATCCGGACTATATTCTCCCCAACATGGACGAGTGGCAGGTGTTCCCGCGCGAAGCCGCGGCGGTGGCGGTCAAGGCCGTCGAGCAGGGGCTCGCCCGCATTCCCATGACCTATGAGGAGGAGCTCCAGAACGCCGAGGCCATCATCCGCCGCTCCCGCAAGCTCACCGAAACGATGATGGCCGATGGCTTCATCGCCCCCTGCGACCGGTAGGTTGGGATAGGAAGGAGTCCGAGATGTACGATCTGATCATCCTGGGTGGCGGACCCGCCGGCCTCACGGCAACCGTCTATGCCCTACGCAAGCGCCTCAATGTCCTGCTCATCACCCGCGATCTGGGCGGCAAGACCAATTACCGCCTCCAACTCCCCTTCGTCGAGAAGCACCTGGTTATCACCGGCGAGGAGGTCGTCAGCCGCTTCGCCAACGAGGTCGATTATCTGGAATTCGCCCGCGTCTTCGATAAGGCCGAGAAAGTCGAGAAGCAGGGCGAAGCCTTCAAAGTGACGACACAGGAGGAAAAGATCTACGAATCACAGGCTTTGATCGTCGCCACGGGCGCCCTTGGGCGGCTGATGGATGTGCCGGGCGAGAAGGAATTCATGATGCGCGGCTTGTGTTATAGCGCCGTGTCCTACGCGCCGCTCTTCATCGAACGCGATGTCGTAGTAATCGGCGACACGAAGCTGGCGCTGCGCTCGACGGCCGAGTTGGCCCGTATCGCCCGCAATGTGACCCTCGTCGCCCCAACCCATGGCGAGATCGAATCTCCCATGGGGCGGCGCATCCTGCAGGCTCCCAATGTGAACGTCATGGAGGGGTTCCGGGTCCAGGCCGTCCGCGGCGATGACTACGCCCGCGAGCTGGTGGTTACCAGGGACGGGGAAGCGCGCCAGCTCAAGGCCGACGCCTTCTTCGTCGAGCTCGAGCTGGTGCCACAATCGCAAATTGTCGCAGACCTGGTGGATCGTGATCCCCAGGGACATATCCTGGTGGACGCCCGCAACCGCACCTCTGCGAAGGGCATCTTCGCCGCCGGAGATGTCACCGACGTCATCGCCGAGCAAGTTCTCATCGCCGTTGGCGAGGGCGCCAAAGCAGCGCTCACGGCCTACGAATACCTGCTCAAGCGGCCCGAGTAGCACACCCGCTTCGACTGGGCGAAGTTCATCCCCCGCCCCTTGTGATTTCCGGCACTATGGTCACGGGGGGGCGGGAGGCTACCATCTCGGATGAGAATTGCCTGAAAATTGCGTCGCCGCAGTGCCGGGCATAGCGGCGCCCTGGATGGAGTCAACTGGATGCAATCCCCCACCAACGCCACCACCATCCCTGGGATCAACGGCAAGGAGACCGCGGATAGCGTACTGGTCATCGGCGGCGGCGTGGGCGGGATGAGGGCCGCTATCGATCTGGCGGAAGCCGGCATCCACGCCTACTTGCTGGAGTCTACCCCCTCGCTGGGGGGACGTGTCGCCCAATTGGGATTCATGTTCCCGACTCACGATTGCGTGCTCTGCCGCGGGACCTCCGACCACGGCTTCGGCTGCACCCGCCCCTCCATTACGCCCGCCCTGCTCGATCACAACCGTCACCCTAATGTTACCGTGCTCACTTCCTCTGATTTAGTGAGCTGCGAAGGCGAGGCCGGGGACTTCCGGGCTCGCATCCGCCAACGTCCGCAATACGTGAACCCGGCGCTTTGTATCAATTGCGGCCGCTGCGCGGAAGTCTGTCCCGAATCACGTTTGAGTGATTTCCAGCTCCGCCTAAGCACCCGCAAGGCAATCGATAAGTCGGCGCCGCGCTCCATCCCCGACGCCTTCTATCTCCTGGAGACCGTGGAGCGCTGTGCGGAATGCGGCGCCTGCGTAGAGGTCTGCCCCACCCATGCCATCGACCTGAACGCCCAACCCCACGAGCTCGAGATCCATGTCGGCGCCGTGATCCTCGCCATGGGGTTCCAGCCCTTCGATCCGGCCGAAATGCCGGAACTTGGCTATGGGCGCATCCCCAATGTGATCACCTCGATGCAATACGAGCGCCTGGCCTCCCGCTCGGGCCCCACGGAGGGCATCGTGCGGCGCATCTCCGATGGCAAAATCCCCCGGCGGATTGCCTGGCTACAATGCGTGGGCTCTCGCGATCAGCGCAACCCCTACTGCTCCTCCATTTGCTGCATGTACGCCACGAAGGAAGCCATGCTCGCCAAGCAGCGCATCCCCGAGGTCGAGTGTGCCATCTTCACAATGGATGAGCGGGCCTTTAATAAAGAGTACAACCAATATTACGAGCAAGCGCGCGATCTCTTTGGCATCCACTACTATCGCTGCCGGATCTCAGGCGTGAAGGAAGATCCCGAGACCGGCGAGGTCATTCTGCGCTACCCCACAGGCCGCGCCCACGAGGAATCCGCCCCCGGGCAGGGACCGATCCGCGAGGAGCGATTCGATCTCTTGGTCCTGGCAGTGGGCATCCGTCCACCCGCGAAGGCGGTCGAAACCGCCCGTATCCTGGGCATCCAACTAAATCAATTCGGTTTCTGCGAGACGGATAAATTCTCCCCGCTGGCCACCTCACGCCCTGGGGTCTTCGTCTGCGGAGCCTTCGCCTCCCCTAAGGAGATTGCCGAGACCATTCTCGATGCATCCGGCGCCGCGGCAGAGGCCATGCGGCTGTTGCGCGAGCATATCGGCGAACGGCGCTTCAGCCGGGCCCAGCCGTTTGTCAGCCAGGACGGCTTCACAGAGCAGCACAGTGCCGCCGAGCCGCCCGCCATTGCGGTGGCACTCTGCGATTGCGCCGGCGAGATCTCGGAGGTCATTGACCTGGATCGTGTCGCGGATGCCACTGCCCGTCTTGCGGATGTGGTGGCCATCCAGCGGTTGCCGCTGGCCTGTTTCCAGCCCGGCAGCACTCAGCTGCGCAGCTGGCTTGAATCCAGTGGGGCCAATCGCCTGGTAGTGGGCGCCTGCAGCCACCGCACGCACGAACCTTTCTTCCAGCGCCTGGTGGCCGAAGCCGGCTTGAATCCCTACTTGCTGGAGCTGGTCAACCTGCGCGAGCACTGCGCCTGGGTGCACGCCGATGATCCGGCCGGCGCCACACACACCGCCCTCGAGATGATGCGCATGGGTGTTGCGCGTGCCAGGCGGTCGCAGCCAATCCATAAGCTGGAGCGCCAACCCGCCCCGGCGGCATTGGTGGTCGGCGGAGGGGTGAGCGGCATGACCGCTGCGCTGGCCATCGCCGACGCGGGATTTGAGGTTCACCTAGTCGAGCGCCAGGGTGAGCTCGGTGGCAACCTACACCATATCTACTATGTGGCCGAAGGCGAGAACCCGCAGCGGCTCCTCAGAGATCTCGTCAATCGCGTGGTCTCCCACGAGCGCATCCACCACTATCTGAACACCGAGATTCGCTCCCACACCGGCAGCGTGGGGGATTTCCGCGCCCGTCTGGTCACCTACCGCCCGGAGGGCGCCACCCTCGAGACCGAGATCCGCCACAGCGTTGTCATCCTAGCCACCGGCGCTAAAGAGGCTCGCGGGGAGGCCTATCACCTCGGTCAGGACCCGCGCATCCTGCGCCAAACGGAACTGGAGGAGGTGCTCACCCACCACCCCGAGCGCGTCACCAAGATGAAATGCGTTGTGATGATTCAATGCGTCAAGCCCGAGGATGGCGTCGATTACTGCTCGCGCATCTGCTGCACGAACACGCTGAAGAACGCCCTGCGAATCAAGATGCTCAACCCTGATTGTCAGGTGGTGATCCTATACAAGAACATCATCACCTACGGTTTCCGCGAGCAATACTATCTGGAGGCCCGGCGCCGCGGGATGGTGTTCGTACGCTATACCGATGCACAGCCCCCCGAGGTGCGCCTGCAGATGGCTGGCGCACGCCAGAAGCTAACCGTCTCCGTGCCCGAGCACATCTTTGGCCGGACGCTCGAATTCGAGCCCGATCTGTTGGCCTTGAGCATGCCCATCATTCCTTCACGCGGCACGCGCGAACTGGCGCAGATGTTGGGCGTGCCGCTTTCGCGGGAAGGATTCTTCCTCGAGACGCATCTGAAGATGCGCCCGATGGAATTCCACGATGAGGGCATCTATCTGACCGGCATGGCTCACTATCCCAAGTTCATCGAAGAATCCATCACCCACGCGCTGGCCTGCGCCGGCCGTGCCATCACAATCTTGAGCCGGCCCCAATTGCACCTAGGCGGTGTGGTCGCGGAGATCGATGCCAGCCGCTGCACAGGCTGCCTGACCTGCGTGCGCACCTGCCCATTTGGGATCCCCGAGATGCGCTACGATCAATCCGGCGTCGGCGGCCTGGGAGGCGCTGCCTGGATCGATCCAGCCCGCTGCCAGGGTTGCGGCACCTGCACCGCAGAATGCCCCGCGAAAGCGATCCAGCTCCGGCATTACCGGGATGAACAGATTCGCATCGGGCTCGGCACTTGGGCCCGGCATGCGGAGGCCGCGCATGGCTGATGCGGCTCGCCCAGACAGCAACGGTCTCTTCCATGCCTCCTTGAACGAGTCCCTTTGCGATGGCTGCCGGCTCTGCTTCCCAGTCTGCAAGCATGGCGCCTTGCTCACCGTGCCGGGTGAACGCATGCCCTTGGTGGATGTACACGCCTGTACGGGTTGCGGCGATTGCGTGACCACCTGCCCCACCGGGGCGCTGCAAATCCAATCCAGGATCCGCGTATGACCGACCCTTCCAATTTTTCCCCCGAAATCACCCTCTTCACATGCATCTACTGCGGCTACATGGCCGCCGATACGGCCGGCGCGCTGCGCCAGAGCTACCCCGCAAACGTGAAGATCGTCCGCCTGCCCTGCACCGGCAAGGCCGATGTCCAATACTTGCTGGACGCCTTCGAGGAGGGCGCCGACGGCGTGATGATCGTTGCTTGCAGTCTGGGCAATTGCCATCATGAGCGCGGCAACGAACGCGCCACAGCTCGCGTCGAGCGAACCAAGGCACTGCTCGCCTCCATAGGCCTTGAGCCGGAGCGTCTTGCCATATACTATGTATCGGGCGGGATGGGCGCGACCTTCGCCGAGAACATTCGCGCCATGACCGAGCGGCTGAAGGAGCTCGGCCCCAGTCCACTCAAAATCCCTGCTGAGCGCGCTTGAGCCTACGCTAGGCCCTCTCCCATCGAGCCCCGATGGACAGAAGGGACCATGCTAACGCTCTTGAACCTGGTCGCCCGTGATCCGGTAGACTCGATGCACAACTCTCTGCTCCTCTAGAAGGAGAGGCTGACTCATGTCGAAAGCATCCAGAAAGGATAGGCTTCGATCGCTGATCGAGGCGTCGCGCCAATCGATCCGAGACCTGTGGGAAGATCTGCCGAAGGAGGCGCAGCAAGCCCGCGGGCAGATCGACCACTGGGCGCCAAAGGATCACCTCGCCCACGTCGCATTTTGGGATGCCCGAACCCTCGCTCGCCTGAAGCATATCCTCGGCGGGCCGGCGCCTGAAGCCTTGGAAGGGCATTTCCAGGAAACCAATGAGCGAGTCTTCCGTGAGCATGCAACTCGCCCTGCGTCTGAGATCATCTCCTGCCTCGAAACGGTTTACGAAGACCTGCTCACGGCACTCGACCGGCTTCCAGACGAGACACTCGAGGATCGCCAGCGCTTTCCCTGGACCGCAGGCCGGCCCCTCTGGCAGAGCCTGGTTTTCACGCCTGTGTACCATGCCATCCATCACGTCTGCGATGTGCTGGCCGATCAGGCAAAGATCGAGGAGGCCAGAGCACTCCAGGAGGAGTACGCCGAGCGGATGGCCGCTCTCGATCCAGCGTCATCCTGGCAAGGCACGGTGGAGTACAACCTGGCCTGTTTCTATGCCCTCCACAACCTGCCACAAACAGCGCTTGACTGCCTCGCCACAGCCTTTTCCCAGAACCCAGACCTGATCGATTGGTCGAAGCAAGACCCCGACTTGGATTCGCTGCGGAGTCACCCGACCTTCCAGGCTCTTATAGAAGGATGAGAAATCCAGTCCTCGGTCCAAACCGCCCAGGCTGCTTTTATTGCCAAAGGACCAAGAAAATCGGAGCGCCATGCGCGGCGCCCCGGCGTGATTTTTTCGGGCCTTCGATAGACGTGAGGCATTTGGCAGCGTCCGCCTCGGCCGACGCTCAGCCGCAGCCACCTCCTAGCGGCCCCCCCTTAATCTCCAGTTTCAAGCGCGGCTCATATTCGAGTTCGTATGCGTGCGGATCGGGTTCGGCGGCGGGGTAGTTGTCGCCCAGCGCGGCATCGAAGGCATATTGCAGCTCTTCCTGGCTCGTAGCGCCCCTGAAATGAATGCCCATATCTTCTCCCGCGAAGATGCCTCCCCTCCATGAAAATGCCCACGAAACCCAGCTCCCCCAAGAGCATGAGCACGGCGCCTATTTCGATCGCAGTAATCTAAACCAGCGAAGGCAACAGGTTGGGCCAGATGTGCCGCGTGATGATCCCGATGGAGGAAGTTCCGACCGCCGCAGCGCTCTCGGCAAATTCCGCCAGCCTAAAGCGCATTACTTCCGCCCGAGCTAATTGCATGATCTTCCTCTATCCCACCAGGCTCAGGGCCAGGATGAAAGAGAGTATCTCATTCCAAACTTGGAGGCGCGCATAGGTTCCATCAACATGGAATCCTCTATAGCCTGCCCAGACCAGCCTAAGACTCCGAGTCCATTAACTCAGCCTTGCGTACCCATTGATCCCGCATGACCGCCCGCAGCAGATCGAGGGCCTGGATCAGGCGGTGATCGGCGAGCCTATAGATCACCGCATTGCCCTCACGCTGTGCGGTCACCAGGCCTCGCTCTCGAAGCATCTTCAGATGCCGCGAGACCGTAGGTTGACTGACCTCTAACACCTTCGTCAGTTGACTGACGTTCTTCGGGCCCTCATCGAGGGCATAGAGGATCAGCAGGCGGCGGGCATCCGCCAGGGCGGAGCAGAAATCGGCATGCAGGCGGACCACTTCCTCGGCGAGCCGTGTGTCTTTCATCTCTATTCGCCTATGCTTATATGGATATATTCCGATTCGTTCACATTATCACAATCTTTGGATGCGTCGGGCAGGAAAAGGTGTCATGCAGTTTGGTGACACATGTCATCTCATTTTGGACAACTCCCGTGGAACGTCCGATGTGGGCATCCCACAGAGGACCAATTCGCGGTACCATGATGGCTTGAACGCGGCCCCCAGCCCTCGCAATGCGAGGAAGGAGCCAATTCTCTGATGCACGAAACCCTCCCCAATCGGCCACCCTGGATGCGCCCCCATCTAGGCCTGCGCCTTCTCTTCCTGGCGGGGCTGACGGCCATGCTGCTCGGCAACACGCCCACGCCCCCCGCGCCGGTGAGCTTCGACCCGCCGTCGACCATCAATCTGTTTCCTGATAGCCTGACCTTTAAGACCACCGCCCGGAGCCAGGGCGCGCCGATCGTCGAGGCCTGGTTGCTCTTCTATCCCCGCGACGAGATGGCCACGCCAGTCGTCGAGCGCATTCAACTGGACCTGCAAGCCGGCCAGGTCGTCGAGCTCGCCTACACATGGGAGACGGGCGACCGGCTGGTCGTTCCCGGTATGCCCCTGGTTTACTGGTGGGAGGTGGAGGATTCAGACGGACGCCGAGCCAGGAGCGAGGAATATGCCGTCCGCTACGAGGATACCCGCTTTGATTGGAGGGTTTACGAGACGGAGGATCTATCCCTCTGGCTGCATGACCAGCCGGAGAGCCTGGGCGAATTCGCCTTCTCTATCGCGCAGGAGGCGCTGCGCGCGCAGGCCGAGCTGTATGGCACTTCGTTGCGGTTCCCGATCCGGATCCTGCTGTACAACAGCTTCAACGAATTTGCCCAATACCACGCCCGCGTCTCGGAAAATGTGGGCGGCGAGGCCTACACTGGATTCGGGATCACAGCCCAGATCTTGCCCTCCGAATCCCACCGCCAATCGTGGCTCCCGCAGGTCATTCCACATGAGATCTCGCATCTGTATTTCCGCCAGCTAACCTTTCACCCCGCCGGCCATGAGCCTCCCAGTTGGCTGAACGAGGGCCTATCGGTCTACAACGAGCAGGCTGATCAGAGCCACATGATGCAGATCGCCCGGGCCGTCGCCGCGGATGGCCGGCTCCGGCCGCTGACCGCCTTGAGCGGCAGCTTCGGCCCCTATGATCCGGAAGGCTTCTACCAAGCCTACGCGGAGAGCTATAGCGCCGTAGTCTTCCTGCTCGAAACCTATGGCGCCCAGGCGCTCGCCGATCTGATCCAGGCCTATGGGCAAGGACTCAGCACCGACGATGCCTTTAAGGCTGCCCTGGGCATGGATCTGGGCGCATTCCAGAACGCGTGGGCGGAATGGCTCGGCGCCACACAATCCTTCGCCCCGACTCCCACCGCGTTGGTTTGGCCAACGCCAGGACTGCCACCGACCCGAACGCCCACCTCCCCCGCATCCACACCCACGCCCGAGGCGATTGTCTCGCCCACGATGGCACCGCGGGAAGAGCCCCGGCCCGAGACCAGGCTTCGCCTGCCCTGCCTTGGTGGCACCCTCCCGGCAGTGTTGCTCGCTGGCCTAGCACTCGTCATTCTCAAACCTCCAATCCTGAGACGCGATTAGGGCAACTTTCGGTGAGCACGATAACGCTGCACCAAATGGATGGCCTCTGAGAGGCGGTTTGGTCTAGGATGAAGATGTAACACGCCTTGCCTGGACCTAATTGCATGGAATCCCGTGCGCGCTTGAAAGGAGGCCGCCATGATTTCCGCCGAACTGTTGCGCCAGTTCCCCCATTTCGCCAACCTGGATGATCGCGAACTGCGCTCGATCGCCTCAATCAGCGAGGTTGTGGCATTCGCCGAAGACGAGGAGATCCTGCGCGAAGGCAACCCCGCCGATCGCCTGTGTCTCCTGCTCAGCGGCGAAGTCAACGTAGTCTATCGCCTGGGGGACGATCGGACGGTTGTGGCCGACACCCTTGTTCGCGGTGATTTCTTCGGCTGGTCTGGCCTATTGGAGCCCCACAGGCTCACCGCCACCTGCGCCGGCAACAAGGCGGGCGAGTACATCGGCATCGAGGCGGCCGGGTTGCGCGCGCTCTGCGATCAGGATCCGCTCGTCGGACGCCAAATCCTGCGCGAGGTGGCCAAGACGCTGCGCGATCGCCTGAGCGCTCTCCGGGTGAAGATCGCCGCCAGCCAATAGGACGCTAGGCCCGCCCTGATACAAGCACAAATACTTGTCAAAAGCCCTTACAAGTGATATAAATTGTAGCAGCCGCCCTCGATACGGAGGCAGGGTGCAAATCGAGGCCGAGCGGTCCTATGCCGTGCTCACCGGTGATGTCATCGGCTCCTCGCGATTGGGGGATCGCGCGCGCCGCCGGCTCCACGAGGCTCTTCATTTCGCGGGGCGGAATCTGCGCGCCCGTTTCGGAGAGGTGGTCCCCTATCCCCTGGCCGTTTTCCGCGGCGATAGCTGGCAGCTCCTAGTTGTGCCGCCGGCGCGAGCCCTGAGGGTGGGATTGTATTTTCGGGTCAGCCTGCGAGCTCGCATGGAAGCACGGGAGATCGACACGCGCTTTGCCATTGGCATCGGCGCCATCGATTTCATCCCGGGCGCTGACCTCTCCGGCGGAGATGGAGAAGCCTTTCGCCGTTCCGGTCAGGCATTGGAGCGCCTGCCGCGCGGGGCCCGCATGGGCCTCGCCCTACCTGCGGATATCGAGGCCCAGGACCTGCGGGTGATCCTGGACCTGATCGACATTCAGGCCCGGCGATGGTCGGACCGCCAAGCGCTTGCCGTCGCAGGCGCCTTACTGGGCTGGACCCAGACGCAGATTGCCCAAGGGCTGTTTGAACCCCCCATCAGCCAGCAGGCGGTCGCGCAGCATCTGAGCCGTGCCGGATGGAGGGCCATCTGGAAGGCCATCGCTTACTTCGAGAGCCGCTTGGAGGCGCTGAAAGCCTAAATCCGCTGTATTCGCCCTTCGCGCCGGACAGACGCTTTGGAGGCATCGCATTGTGCAACCCCTGCTGAGGATCTTCCTCCCGCTCTTCTCAGCATACCTTTTAGCGGAATTTGTGTTCATGCAGGATCGCGAGGGCGGGATCTCGGGCCTTCGCCGCGGCCTGTGCCGTGCGGCCCTCGCGGCCACGCTCGGGTACCTCCTGGCCGGGTGCTGGCGTGCCTGGCCCATCCCGGCCGCCATCTTTCTGCTCCACGGGCTCATCGATGGTCTCTGGATCCGCCAGAAGGCTCGCCGGCTTCCGAGCTTTCTGGCCGAGCACGCCGCCCATTTCTTCGCCATCATTCTGATCGCCTTGCTTCCCCTGCTCATCCCCTCCATGCGCCCCGCCTTCCGCCCCGCTGCGCCTTGGCTCCGTCCGGCCTATTTCGCCTTGCTGACACTGCTCTCTGGGATTCTGCTCACAGTGCAGGCTGGCAGCCAGTTGATTGATCTGGCGGTCGAGCCCTTCCTGGACCAGATGCAGGCCGCCCGCCGGGCGCTCCAACCCGAAGGGGTGGAAGGGCAAGACCTGATCCGCCAGGGGTTCGTCCAGGGAGGCCGGGTGATCGGGCAGCTTGAGCGCGCCTTGATCCTGCTTTTCGTGCTGGTGGATCAACCTGCGGGGGTGGGCTTTCTCATCGCCGCAAAGTCCCTGCTTCGCTTCGGGGAGATTCGCGAAAATACGAATCGCATGGAAGCCGAATACATCATCATCGGCACCCTGGCGAGCTTCCTATGGGGCCTGATAGTCGCCTATGGAACTCGCTGGGCGCTTTCCCTATCGTAGATGGATCCTGAGGGAACCCTCGAAGATATGGAGGATGAAATGTACGCCATCGCCGACGTCAGCGTGATACCGTTGGGTGTGGGGCTTTCGCTCTCGGCATACATCGCCGCCTGTGAGGAGATCTTCCAGCAAGCCGGACTGCAACCCCGCCTTCACGCCTACGGCACCAATGTGGAGGGGGAATGGGACCAGGTCTTCGCCGCCGTAAAGCGCTGTCACGAACGGCTGCATGAGCTGGGCGTGCCCCGCATTTCTACGACCATTAAGGTCGGCACCCGCACCGACCGTCTCCAGACCGGCGCGGATAAAGTTGAGAGCGTCCAGCGCAGGCTGGGCGCGCGCTGAGTCGAATACCTATTCCCGATATCTGCGCCTTCAGGATAGAATGAGCATGGGGGAGCCAGGAACGAGCAGCCCACCCCGAGTCGAACGCTGAGGATCTATGCCGACCAACCTGCCGCCTGAATACTACAAAATTGAGGAGCAATTCCGCGAGGCCAAGACGCCGCGCGAGAAGATCGATCTCCTTGAGGAGATGCTAAGCGTCATCCCCAAGCATAAGGGGACCGACCATCTTCGCGCCGATCTCCGCCGCAAGCTCTCCAAGCTCAAGGACGCCGCCCAGGCCCGTAGCAAGGTTGGCCGGGCAGCATCAGCCTTCTCGATCGACAAAGAAGGCGCCGGAACGGCCGTTGTGGTAGGACCCGCCAACACCGGCAAATCCTCCCTGGTTGCGGCCCTGACCAACGCTGAACCCGAGGTCGCCCCCTATCCCATGACCACCTGGAAGCCCACGCCGGGCATGATGCCGATCGAGAACATCCAGGTGCAGTTGATCGACACTCCACCCCTGGATCGCGAATTCGTCGAATCCGAGATGATGGACATGATCCGGCGCTCCGACCTGATCCTGCTGGTGGTCGACTTGCAGGCCTTCCCGGTCGAGCAGCTTGAAACCTCCGACGCGTTTCTCGAGAGCCACCGCATCGTCCCGACCTTCCGCAGCGATTCTTACCCTCACGACCGCCGCTGGACGCACCGCCCCTTCCTGGTGCTGGTAAACAAGTGCGATGACGAAAGCCTACTGCCCGATTTCGAAGCCTTCTGCGAGCTCAGCGGCGAGGACTGGCCCTGCCTGCCCATCTCGGCAGAGACCGGCTTCGGCGTGGAGGCCTTCAAACAGGCCACATACAAAGCCCTGGGGATCATGCGCATCTATTCCAAGGCCCCCGGCCGCGACCCCGACCTGAGCGCCCCCTTTGTGCTCAAGCAGGGCAGCACGGTGGAGGAGTTCGCCGCCAAGGTGCATCAAGACTTCGCCAAGAACCTCAAAGCCGCCCGCGTCTGGGGCAGCGGCGATTTTGAGGGCCAGATGGTCAGCCGGGATTACGTGCTCCACGAGGGCGATATCGTCGAGCTTCGAATCTGAGGCCCTTCTCCCCTGAGGCTACAAACGCCGGTCGAAGTAGATGCTCTTGCCCGTCACCGACAGCGGGATTCCCATGACGAGGTCGGCGTCGATCAATCCCAGCTCGCGCGCCACGACCCCCACGCGATACATGATGCGATTATCCACATTGAGCATGCCAGCTACTTTGACCGCCGATCCGAGCGCAATGCCCATATCCAGCACGCGTAGCGCACACTGAGGCCCTTTGAACTCGCCTTCGTGCGTGTTGATCTTGACACAGGCTTCCTCGCCACAGGCGCCGCAATTCAGATCCGCGACTTCGGCATCCTTGATGCCGATCAGGACCACGGCGGCTGAGTCAAGCACGTTGCGGCCGTCACGATCCCAGTTCGTCCGCCCATGCCGCTCGCCGTAGGCAATCATACCTTCACCCAGACGGCGCAAGTCCTCCCCCACGACGGTCCTCACAACCACGAAGTCCTCCCCTTTGGTCTTGGGTGCGGTGATGGCGGCAATTTCCATCAGCTCAGCAACAGTATCCAACGCGGTCATCTCGTCCTCCCTGAAGAGTTTCTGGCCACCTATCTGGGGCCACTATTATGTTGATGCAGCCGGACCCAGGCAAGCTTGGTCTTGGCCAGAGCCAGGCTCTTGGAGAATCGACCCGAGTATGCCAGAATCCTGATCCAGCCGTGATCTTCCTCAAATGGAAGCGAGACCGAGATGCTGAATCTGCTGCGGGTATTGCTGGGGGCATTCCTGCTGGGCTTTGGCCGTAGTCTGTACTGGCTATTCGTCGGCGGAGCTGGCTTCCTAGCCGTGAACACGCTCGCAAGCCGCCTGCTGGAGGGATCGCCGCGGATTCTGCTGCTTGCGATCGCTGTGGCCGCGGGCCTTCTCGGCGCCCTGCTCGCCATCCTCCTGCAGAAATTCGCCGTTGGCCTGGCAGGCTTCCTGGCCGGCGGCTACTTCTTCGTCATCTTGCTCGATTTGCTGAAATTGGATTACGGCCCGGTGGTATGGATCCTGTTCGTCGTCGGCGGCATCCTCGGCGCGATCCTGGTGGCAGCTCTCTTCGAAGTCTCGCTGATATTCCTATCCTCGCTCAGCGGTGCGCTGCTGATCGCGCAGTCTCTGCGGTTGACTCCCGTCCAGAATGCTTTGCTCGTCTCCGGCTGCCTCCTGGCAGGGGTTATCGTCCAATCGGTTCTACTGGTCGGGGAAAGAGGCGAGGCCTGACCCCAGTCGCAGGCATAACATAAAAACGGACGAAGTTTATCCGGTCTGTGGGTGACATCCTGCACTAGAGCCGCCGGGGACCCGCAACCTATGATTGGTGACGAGACGGCGAGCCTATAGCTGGACGCAATTCTCCCCACAATTGAGGCTCCTAGCCATGGGAGGGGCGCTCCGTGACGGACGGTGCGCAGGCAGACACCCTCGGATTGGCGAATCCGACCGGCGACCACGCGCCCGTGGGCGCAGTCGTGGTCGTCGGTGGTGGCATTGCCGGCATGCAGGCCAGCCTCGATCTGGCCGACCAGGGCTTTCGCGTCTTCCTGGTTGAGAACAAGTCCGCCATCGGCGGCCATATGGCGCAGCTCGATAAGACCTTCCCCACCAACGACTGCGCCATGTGCACCATCAGCCCCAAACTGGTTGAAACCGGGCGGCACCTCAACATCGACGTACTGGTGGATCGTGAAGTGCTGCGTGTCGATGGGCAGGCCGGCGATTTTACCGTCACTCTGAGGCGCAAACCGCGCTATATCGACCTGGAAAAATGCGTCGGCTGCGGGGATTGCGCCGACGTCTGTCCGATCGTCATCCCAGACCCCTTCAACGAGGGGCTATCTCAGCGGCATGCGGCCTTTAAGCTCTACCCGCAGGCAGTCCCCAATGCCTACGCCATCGAGAAGCTCGGCATCTCGCCTTGCCGGGACGCCTGCCCCGCCGGCCAGCGCGCCCAGGGTTACATTGCCCTCATTCGCGAGGGGCGATATGAGGACGCGCTGCGTGTCATCAAGGAAGACAATCCCTTCCCCGGCATCTGTGGCCGCATCTGCAACCACCGCTGTGAGGATGCCTGCAACCGTGGCTTGCTGGATGAGCCCATCAACATCCGCGCCCTGAAGCGATTCGTAACCGACAAGGTCTATGCCAAGCCGCGTGAGCCGCGCCCGCCGGCAGAGATCACACAGGAGAAACGCGTCGCCGTCATCGGCGCCGGTCCGTGCGGCCTCACCGCCGCCCAGGACCTGGCCAACCTGGGCTACCCAGTGACCATCTTCGAGGCACTGCCGGTGGCTGGCGGCATGCTGCGGGTGGGCGTTCCTGAATATCGCCTGCCCGCCAAGATCATCGATCGGGAAGTAGCCGATATCCTTGACCTGGGGGTCGAACTCCGTCTGAACACCATGGTCGAGGATTTGGACGAAGTCTTCGATGAAGGCTTCGACGCCGTCTTGATCGCGGTCGGCGCCCATGAGGGGATTCGTCTGCCAATCCCGGGCGCCGACCTCGACGGCGTGTTGATAAACACCCGCTTCCTGCGCGATGTGCGCCTGGGCAACCTTCCACCGCTGGGGGAGAAGGTCTTGGTCCTTGGCGGCGGAAACGTGGCCATCGACTGCGCCCGCACCGCCGTCCGGCTGGGCGCGGAAGTTCACCTGGCCTGCCTGGAATCACGCCAGGGGATGCCCTGCCATCCCTGGGAGGCAGATGCGGCCGAGGAGGAGGGCGTCACCATCCACCCCGACCGCAGCTTCTTGCGCATCGTCGCCGACGAAAATGGGCGCGCCGCCGGCGTGGAGTGTGCCAAGGTTGCTCACTTTGAATTCGATCACGAGGGTCGCCTCTCGGTCGAAACCGAACCCGGCTCCGAGCACCTCCTCGAGGCCGACACGGTGATCTTCTCCGTGGGCCAGCGCGCCGGCCTGGCGTTCATCCCGGACGACGCTGGCGTGGGCATCACCCGCCAGCGAACCATCGCCATCAACCCCAACACCATGGCCGCCACCCGGCCAGGCGTCTTCGCCGCCGGCGATAGCGTTTCGGGGACGGCCTTCGTGATCGAGGCGGTGGCCTCCGGCCATAAGGCGGCTGAGGCCATCCACCGCTACCTCCAAGGCGAGGATCTCGAGCTGCCTCCCAAGCCGGAGCTGCCGGTAGTCAAGTTTTCCCGCGCCGAACTTCAGCAGCGTGTGCTCGAGGGCGAGCTTAGACCCAAGTCCCGCGTTCCCATGCCAGAGCTTCCGCCGGAGCAGCGCCGGGCGAACTTCGCGGAAGTCGAGCGCGGCTACACCGATGAACTGGCCCAGGAGGAGGCCGCCCGTTGCCTGGCCTGCGCCGTATGCTCTGAGTGCCTTTCCTGCGTGTATGCCTGCGGCCGGGAGGCCATCGATCACGATATGGTGGCCGTGGAGGAGCAGATCCGGGTGGGAGCCATCGTGCTCGCACCGGGCTATCAGGTCTACCAGGCCGAACTCTCCCAGGAATACGGGCTAGGCCGTTACCCGAATGTGGTCACGGCGCTGCAGCTGGAGCGCCTGCTTTCGGCCTCCGGGCCCACCGGCGGCCACGTCACCCGCCCCTCCGATGGGGAGCCCGCCCGCAAGATAGCCTTCCTCCAATGCGTGGGCTCACGCGACCAGAGCCATGACTACTGCTCGGCTGTCTGCTGCATGTACGCCGCCAAAGAGGCGATGATGATCAAGGAGCACGATTCGCAGGCTCAGGTGCATGTCTTCATGATGGATATGCGCGCCTTCAGCAAGGGCTATGAAGGCTATTACCGCCGTGCACGCGAGCAATACGGCATCGAGTACACACGCTGCCGCATCTCCGCGCTGCGCGAGGATCCTGAGACCGGGAATCTGGTCGTCCGCTACCGTCGCGAATCATCCTCCGGCATCGAGATGCTGGAGGAGACCTTTGACCTGGTGGTGCTCTCGGTGGGAATGGAGATCTCCGACTCGGTCAAGCAGCTCGGCCGCAACCTGGGGATCGAACTGGACGAATATGGCTTCTGCCATACCGCCTTCTTTGACCCGCTGCAGACCACTCGGCCAGGCATCTACGCAGCCGGGCCCTTCCGGGAGCCTAAGGACATCCCCGAGACCGTGGTCGACGCCAGCGGCGCGGCCGCCCAGGCCTCCGAGTTGCTGGCGGCCTCGCGGTTCACGCTCACCCGCAAAGCTGAATTCCCGCCTGAGCGCGACATTCGCGGCGAGCCGCCACGCATCGGCGTCTTCGTCTGCCATTGCGGCTCGAACATCGGCGGCTATCTGGACGTTCCCGAGGTGGCCGAATACGCCCTCAGCCTGCCCGGTGTGGTCCATGCGGAGGACAATCTCTACACCTGCTCCCAAGACAGCATCGCCCATATCACCGAGCAGGTCAAAGAGCTGGGGCTCAACCGGGTCGTCGTGGCCTCTTGCACGCCCATCACGCATGCCCCGCTCTTCCAGGATTCGATTCGCGCCGCAGGCCTGAACCCGGCCATGTTCGAAATGGCCAACATCCGCAACCAGTGTTCATGGGTGCATTCCAACGACTGGGAGGCCGCCACCCGCAAGGCCAAGGACCTGGTGCGCATGGCCGTCGCCCGGGCCAACACGCTGGAGCCGGTCCACACGACCTCTGTGCCCGTCGAACGCCAGGCGCTGGTAGTGGGCGGCGGCGCAGCTGGGATGACGGCGGCCCTTTCCCTGTCACAGAGCGGGTTCGAAGTCCACCTGGTCGAGAAAGAACCCGAGCTCGGTGGCAACTTGCGCAGGGTCCACTACCTTCTCGATGGACAAGATCCCCGCGCGTTTCTGGACGATACGATGAGACGTGTGCAGGCCGAGCCACGCATTCACCTGCACTTGCGCAGCGAGGTCGTGAAGACCAGCGGCTTCATGGGCCGTTTCACCTCGGTCCTGCGGACGCCTCAGGGCGAGGAGACGATCCGCCACGGTGTGACGATCCTGGCCACCGGTGCCCAGGAATACCGCGGCGACGAGTACGGCTATGGTAAGCATCCGCGAGTGCTCACCGGCCTGGAGTTCGAGAGCATGCTGGCGCATGCTGAGCAGCCAGATACGCCGCTGGAGGGCCAGGCCAGGGCCGCTTGGGAGGCAGTCGGCGGACATTTGCCATCGCAAGTTGCCATGATCCTTTGCGTCGGTCCAGCGGAAAAATTCTGCAGCCGGATATGTTGCACCACTGCTCTGAAGAATGCCCTCGAGCTCAAGCGCCAGCGACCCGAGGCGCGCGTCTTTGTGCTCTTCAAGGACATCCGCACTTATGGCTTCAAAGAGCACTTCTATACCGAGGCCCGCCGGCAGGGCGTCATCTTCCTTCGCTACGACGATGAAACTCCGCCTGTCGTCGATTTCCCGAACGGGCGGCTCAAACTGCTCACGCGCGACCCGCAACTCGGCCAGGACATCACGCTCTCGCCCGACTTGCTGGTCCTCAGCAACCCGATCGTGCCCTCGCCGGATAGCCGGGCCGTCGCTAGCACCTTTAAGGTGCCGGTGGACTCCGATGGCTTCTTCCTCGAGGCCCATGTGAAGCTGCGGCCGGTCGATTTCTCCTCCGAGGGTCTCTATATGGCCGGGATGGCCCACTACCCTAAGATGCTGGATGAGACCCTGGTTCAGGCCCGCGCCGCCGCCGCCCGCGCCGCCCGCGTGCTCTCTCAGCAGGCCCTCACCGCCGGGGGCATCGTCGCCCGGGTGATCGCGGAGAAATGCGTCGGCTGCCTCACCTGCGTGCGCGTCTGTCCCTTCGATGTGCCCCAGGTCCAGCCTGATTATGCTGGTGTAGGCGGGATTCAAGGCGCGGCATTCATCGAGCCCACGATCTGCCAGGGCTGCGGCAATTGCGCAGCAGAATGTCCAGCGAAGGCCATCGAATTGATCCACTATCGCGACGACCAGATCATGGTCAAGCTGGATGCCCTACTCCTGGGAGCGAAGAGTTTGTCATGACCGATTTCGAGCCTCAAATCGTTGCCTTTTGCTGCACGCACTGCGCCTACAACGCGGCCGATCTCGCCGGGAGCCTGCGCTTGCAGTATCCCCCGGCGATCAAGATCATCCAGGTGCTTTGCAGCGGCCGGGTGGATGTGATCCACCTGCTGCGGGCCTTCGAAGACGGTGCCGACGGCGTGCTCGTCGCCGGTTGACTGCCCGGCGACTGTCATTACCTGGAAGGTAATGCTAACGCCAGACGCAGGGTGGATTACGCGCGGCAATTGCTGGAGGAAATCGGGCTCGAAGGGCAGCGTTTGCAGATGATCAACGTTTCCTCCGCCATGGCCGGAGAGTTCGCATTCGCCGCGGCTGAATTGACGGCCGCGATCCGGCAATTGGGCCCGAGCCCGCTGCGGGATCAGGCCAGCTCGCGGCCAGACACCACGATGGAGAGTCAACGGGCATGAATATTCACACTCCACAACTGCAAGTAGCCGGCGGCCTGAGGATCAGACCCTCGAGCCACAAGGAGGGAAGGCTATGATTATCGCAGAGCAGAAGCCCTTGGAAGAAATCCGAGGACTGATAGGTGAAGCAGAGAAGATATTAATAGTGGGCTGCGGCACCTGTGTCACGGTTTGCTTCGCAGGCGGCGAGAAGGAAGCCGGTATCCTGGCAACCAGCCTGCGCATGGCCTCCAAGCTCGAGGGCCGTCCCAAGGAAGTGACCCACACGACCGTTCAGCGCCAATGCGAATGGGAGTACATCGACCCGCTGCGCGATCAGATTGCGCAAGTGGATGCCGTGCTTTCAATCGGCTGCGGGATCGGGGTCCAGGCCTTGGCCGAGCGTTTCCCGGAGGCTATCGTGCTGCCCGGTTTGAATACCACCTTCTTGGGCCTGCCGGTCGAGCAAGGGATTTGGGAGGAGCGCTGCGCGGCCTGTGGTTCCTGCATCCTAGGCCTCACAGGCGGGATCTGCCCCATCGCCCGCTGCGCCAAGCAGCTGCTCAATGGCCCTTGCGGGGGCTCCCAGAACGGAGTCTGCGAGATCAACCCTGATACGCCCTGTGCCTGGCAGCTTATCTATGATCGGCTGAAAGCCCAGGGCCGCCTGCATCTGCTGATGGAGATCCAGCCCGCCAAGGATTGGTCCACCAGCCGAGATGGGGGACCCCGCAAGATTACACGCGAAGACCTGCGTCTGCAGGCCGAACAATCCGAGTAGGCGCGAAGGAGCCAAGCCATGAGCGAAGACCGAACCAATGGATACAAATCCGGATCGCGCCTGGAGCGGCTGCTCAAGGCCGGCCACTTCGCCGTAACTGCCGAGTTGGGACCCCCGCAAAGCGCCGACGGCGAGGTCATCCGCAAGAAGGCCGCCCAGCTCAAGGGCTACTGCGATGCCGTGAACATCACCGACAATCAGACCGCCATCGTGCGCATGTCCAGCATCGGCGCCGGCACGATCGTGGTCCAGGAAGGCCTGGAGCCCATCATCCAGATGACCTGCCGCGACCGCAACCGGCTGGCGATCCAATCCGACTTGATGGGTGCCTATGCGCTCGGCATGCGCAAC
>CAZBLT010000027.1:0-33972 GCA_964492745.1 uncultured Anaerolineaceae bacterium | reverse complement strand
GGCGTTCGAGGCGGCTGCATTCTACCATGCGGGCATAGGTCCGTCAAAGCGGGCGCTTGGGCGGCTGTGCGGCGCGCCACTGGCCTTAGCGGATGTCCAATGGCTCCCAGATTTGGTAGAGGCCGTGCCGGCGGTTCTCGCCATCCGAGAAGAAGGTTTCCGCTGGCCGGAACCCGGCCTCTTGCGCCAGAAGCTCCAATTCTTGGACCTCAAAATGATGGACATAGCGGACGCCGCTGCCGCCTTCGCGCCAATCCAGTAGATAATCACCGGGCTCCACATCCCCGGCGCGCAGCCCGACGGCATCCCAGGGCATCAACCGGCGACGCAGCCGGTCGCTGGAGAGGAAGTTCCAGGTCGAAAGCGCCAGCCGCCCCTGCTCCCGCAGCACGGACCGGACTTCGCGAAGGAGGGCCGCCCTGGTCTTCGATCCCGGGATGTGGTGCAGCGTGGCGAACATGCAGGCCCAATCAAAGCCCTGCGGGAAGCGTGAGAGCAGCGCTTCAGACCAACCAGGGACATTCAGGTCGAACTGGAGGAAGTGATAGAGGGGTTCATCGAGCGCCTTGCTTGCGATTGCGAGCATCTCCACGCTGGCGTCCACTCCGACGTATGCTCCCCGGTGGCCCGCATCTCTCAAGCCGCGGGCCAGAACGCCATTTCCACAGCCGAGGTCGAGCACGCATGCCTGGGCCGGGATGCTCGAAATCACCCGGAGCACCCCCGGCTGGAGTCGCTGCCGCTTGCCCGAGAAGGAGGCAGCGAAGTTCTGGTAGAATGCCTCATTGATCGCCCGCAGGCGTGCGATCACTGTTGGTCTCATCCTAAGGATTATACGCGTGGAACGAGAGCAAGCCTGGCTGGAAGCCCGACGCTATAGCCGGGAAGACCTGGCTCTGGCCGAGGCCATCCTGGAGGACGTTCGCTTTGGCCATCCCGTGGCGAAGGCCGTCCGCCGGCACCCTCGTCCGGGCGGGGGATACCTTCCGAAGCATACCCTCATCCATGCCTACCGGAATTTGACGGAAAGCGGTCAATGGCCCTTCGAGCCGGAGGTGATGGAGCGCCTGCGCATGAAGCCCACACGCACCCTCTCCGGTGTGACCACCGTCAGCGTTCTCACCAAGCCTTATCCTTGCCCGGGGACCTGCGTGTTCTGCCCTGCCGATGCGCGCCTGCCGAAGTCCTATCTGCCGGATGAGCCGGGTGCGATGAGGGCTCTGCATCACGGATTCGACCCCTACCTTCAGACGGCTTCCCGGCTGGAAGCGCTCGAGGCCATCGGGCACCCCACCGACAAGGTCGAGGTTCTCATTTTGGGAGGGTCCTGGAGTGCCTATCCACGCCAGTACCAGCGGTGGTTCATCCAGCGTTGCCTGGATGCCTTGAACGGCTTCGAATCGGAAACGCTCGCGGAAGCGCAAGAGGCCAATGAGCATGCCCGCCACCGAAATGTGGGTCTGGTCATCGAAACTCGTCCGGACGAGATCAATCCGAGGGAGATTGTTCATCTGCGGTCCCTGGGAGTCACCAAGGTGCAAATCGGCTACCAGAGCCTGGATGATGATATCCTGCGCCGGAACCACCGCGGCCACACCGTTGAGGAGTCCCGCAAGGCGACAGGCTTGCTGCGGCGGGCGGGATTCAAGATCGTGGCCCACTGGATGCCGAACTTGCTGGGAGCGACGCTTGAGGGAGACCGGGTTGACTTCCTGCGCATGTGGGAGGATCCAGCGCTCCGGCCTGATGAGATCAAGATCTATCCCTGCCAGCTGCTGGAGAACGCCGAGCTCTATGAATACTGGCAGCGCGGCGAATACCAGCCGTATTCCACCGAAACCCTGATTCAACTGCTCGCGGATCTGAAGACTCACATTCCCCGCTACTGCCGGGTTAATCGAGTAGTGCGCGACATCCCTTCGGGCAACATCGTCGCCGGGAACCGGCGCACAAGCCTCCGGCAGGATATCCAGCGAGAGCTTGCGCGACGAGGCCAGGCCTGTGGCTGTATCCGATGCCGTGAGATTCGTGGCGCCTCCCTTCAGATGGAGGAGCTCTCCGAGGAGAGCATAACCTATGACGTTGTGGGGGGCGAAGAACGCTTCCTATCCTTTGTGACCGCCGGCGACAGGCTGGCGGGATACCTGCGGCTATCGCTGCCTGCGGACCGCAGCGCTCCTGAAGGGCTCGCAGAACTGGCGCAGGCTGCTCTGGTGCGAGAACTGCACATCTACGGCCCCTCGCTCGAGGTGGGGGCTGAGTCCGAAGGCGCTGCGCAGCACCGGGGCCTGGGCCGACAGTTGATGGGCATAGCCGAGGGTCACGCCAGTCGAGAAGGTTACCGCAGGCTGGCGGTGATCGCCGCCTTGGGCACGCGGGGCTACTATCGCCGGCTTGGATACCGCCTGGAAGGTTCCTACATGGTGAAGGATCTGGCCTCTTAGAGGCCGCCTCGCTTCCGAATCCCTCCCCCCGATCTCGCCAGCAACCGATGGCCCGAAGAGAGAACGATCGCCGCTTAGCCTCCAGCTATTCGATTCTCTCCAGGCGGAGGATGGCCCCCTCCGGCACATCGGACAGGGAGATCGGATCGTCGAGCAAGCGCCCACATGGGTTGACGTTGGAGTAGGCTCTTGGCTCGCCGCTCACACTGACGGGGGTAGGCCCGAAGAAAATGCAAAACGCAGCGCCGACTGGCCAGTAGGCCAACTCGCCCACTGCCAGCTCCTGACGGGCGTCGCTCGCCTCGGGCAACTTTACTGGGATCTCGAAATAGATCTCCTCCCCCCAGCGATGCACCTTGCCCTCGATCGGCAGCGCCTCCCAGATTGCGCTCCCGGTTTCGTTGTCGAGCAGCTCGGCGGTCCATTTGAGATCGGCGGCGAGGATGTGGATGCGATGCTTCATGGCAGGTCTCCAAGGATGGGATCCGAAGATGGCAGGCGCTGACGGTGGATGGCGGCATACTCGTGTTTCAGAAGGGTCCATGTCTGCCGGATGGCCTGTGGCGACGGCATCTGGATCAGATGCCCAGCGCAGCCGCAATCCGAGGCGCCAAAACGGGAGGGCCATCTCCGGCCGAATTGGGCCAGGGCGGCCGCCCAGGCGCATTCGCGCTTGCTGGAAGTTGCCTCCCACCAAATCGCAGCGATGCGACTCACCTCCAGGAACCGATCGATGTGCCAATGGGGGCGCTTGGTCTCGATGGGGCTCAGGTGGCGACCTATGCGAGCGCGCAGCCCGCCTGGCCCGAGGGCGCTGCCCGTATAGATATAGAAACCCCGGGCGAAGGTCACTTCCCGTCCGGCCCGGTAGGGGATCGGGACGCTGCGAGGCAGGGCGATGATGAGGGCGTATGCGCCTGTGTCCGAAGGCCATTCGGCCATTCGAGGCGGCAGATGGACGCCCTCATGACGGGCAGGTAGGGCCGCGGTCAAAATGCGCTCAGCCTCGGACATGCGATCCAGCCCTCATACATCAGGCCGCCATCTCCCGCGATCGGCGGCACCCCACAGAGGATAAGCCGCTCAGGGTCTCGGGCGGCCAGGGCCTCGCCTACAGGCAGGACGGCCGCGGCCTGAAGTTGATCATGGTTCAGGCGATCCGGCAAGGCGTAGCCAGTCGCCTTCTCAAGCAGCCTCCTGTGCCCCTCGAGTGTCCGGGGGTCGGTGCGGCCTTTGGAGGGAAGGGGGGGAAGACCCAGCAGCCGCCAGGCGGCGGAGGGGAAGGTCTCCACAGCGGTCGGCTGCCGGTGCCGCTCCCAGCCCTCGTCAAGCAAGGCCCATCCGTGCGCCAGCCGCAAGGCCTCGAACAGGGCGATGGAGAAGGAGATGAACGCCAGGATCGTGCGCGGCTTGGCTTCGCCAGGATTCCCCGTGCGTGCAGGCGTGTTCAGGACGCGTTCGGCCAGGCGCATATGGGGGATCGGCGAGCGCGGGTGTCGCCAGGCCTGGGGCCCATCGAGAAGCAGGATGCGGACAGACCGGCGGCGGCAAAAGCCATCGACGGCGGAGGCGAGCTCTGCGGCAACAGGTGCGCCAGCAAGCCCCAGGTCTTCGGGCTGGGGGAAAGAGAGCGTGCGGGATTCGAGGTCCAGGAGCGCCAAACCCAGATCCTGATACCGCTTGCTTGCGAGATCGATGGACAGAATTTTCATGGCGTCTTCCTCGCAAAGGGCGATCAACCTGAGTATAGCATCCCAGCTTTCCCCGCCGCATGGGCAGGAAAGCCGCTGGGATATAATGGCGCGACGCCAATCGGCGGAGAGGAGTGGCATGGGTTTCCATGGTGGTGGCTGGCGGTCTTTCATACGCTATGACGAGGAGCAGGACCGTCCGCGGGTGAGCCGGACTCTGCTGCGCAGGGTGGCGGGCTATGCGCGTCCCTACGCGGGGCAGGTTCTCATCATCCTGGCCACCTTGATAGTGATCTCCGGCCTGAGTCTCCTGCCGCCTCTTCTCATCCGTGACCTCCTGGATCATGCACTCCCAAATCGTGATATCTCGCGGCTAAACCTTCTCGCTCTTGGCATGGTTGTGGTGCCGGTGGTGAACGGCCTGCTGGGAGTGGCCCAGCGTTTTGCCAGTGCGTCGATTGGGGAGGGGATCATCTTCGATCTGCGGCGGGCTCTCTATGCGCACCTGCAGCGGATGAGCCTGCGTTTCTACACGCACACCCAGGTGGGCGAGCTCATGTCGCGGTTGAACAATGATGTCGTCGGCGCACAGCGCGCCATTACCGGGACGCTCGTCACGATCTTAAGCAATATCTTTTCGCTCATCGCCACTCTGGCGATCATGATCGGGCTCGAGTGGCGTTTGACGCTGCTTGGCGTGGCGATCCTGCCGCTCTTTATTCTTCCTGCCCGGCGGGTGGGGAATGTGCTGCGTCTCGTAGCGCGGCGCTCGATGGAGTCGAACGCCCGCATGAATGCCCTGATGAACGAGACCCTGAACATCAGTGGCGCGCTGCTGGTGAAACTCTTCGGGCGGTACGAGTCGGAGGTTCAGCGCTTCCAGGAGCGGGCCGCGGAGGTCCGCGAAATTGGCGTGCGACAGGCGGTTATCGGCCGCTGGTTCTTCCTGGCGTTGAGTCTTGTCAGCGCGGTGGGCTCGGCGCTGGTGTTCTGGCTGGGCGGTCATCTTGTCTTGAGGGGCAGTTTCACGATTGGAACCATCGTGGCCTTCAGCGCCTATTTAGGCAAACTCTATGGCCCCTTGATGGCGATGACGAATGCCCGGGTGGAGCTTGCGACCTCGATGGTGAGCTTCGAGCGGGTGTTCGAGGTGCTGGATTTGCCGGTGGAGATCAGGGACCGTCCGGGTGCGGTACGGCTGGCGAGGGTGGAAGGCTATTTGCGCTTCGAGAAGGTCTCTTTCAACTACCAGGAGGCCAAGGGCGCGTCCGAAGGCCTGGAGGAGCTGCGGCGCTTCACCTGGTCGGGCCGTTCCACGTATGTGTCCCCGAGAGTTCCCCGGGACGGCGCTGGCGCCGGGCGGTCGATCGATGATTCGCCGAGATGGGCGCTCCGGGATATCAGTTTAGAAGTGAGGCCAGGAGAGGTGGCCGCGCTCGTGGGGCCAAGCGGTGCAGGCAAGACAACCCTCACCTATCTCATCCCACGCCTGTATGACCCCACTGAAGGGCGCGTGCTGCTGGATGGTCATGATCTGCGGGATATCTCGCTGGACTCGCTCTCTGGGCAAATTGGCATGGTCACCCAGGAAAGCTTCCTTTTCCACGCCAGCTTGCGAGAAAATATCCTCTACGCGAAACCCGATGCAACTCAGCAGGAACTGGAGCAGGCCTGCAAGGCGGCCAATATCCATGGTTTCATCGCATCGCTTCCCGATGGCTATGACACCATTGTCGGCGAGCGGGGCTACCGGCTATCCGGGGGGGAGCGACAGCGCGTGGCCATCGCGCGGGTCTTACTCAAGAATCCCGGGGTGCTGGTCTTGGATGAGGCCACGAGCCACCTCGACTCCCAATCGGAAGCCTTGATCCAAGAGGCGATGCAACGCGCGCGCCAGGGACGGACCTCAATCGTCATCGCCCACCGCCTCAGCACCGTCATGGATGCTGATCAGATCCTGGTGATGGATCAGGGCCGGCTTGTGGAGCAAGGAAGCCATGAGGGGTTGCTGGCCCAGAATGGCCTGTATGCTGATCTCTATCGAACTCAGTTCAACTCCCCCAGCCGGGTGGCGGATGTCCATCCACTCGAGACCTAGATGGCTTCGCCGGCTCACCTGCAAAATGGCTCGAAACCGCTTTCTGCAGTCTGCGTATAGCGTAGTAGAGGGCGGCGGAGAGAAGGCCTGAATGACTAACACCACATCACAGCATGAGAGGGCCTGGATCCTCGCGGCGAAGCGTGGCGATGAGGATGCCTTCGCCTTGCTGGTTGAGGCCTACCAGTCGCCGATTTACAACCTCTGCTACCGCATGTTGGGAGAGGCGCAGGAGGCCGAGGATGCGGCCCAGGAGGTATTCCTAAAGGCTTTCCGAAATTTGCGCCGCTACGATGCCGACCGCAGATTTCTGAATTGGATCCTCTCCATCGCCTCGAATCATTGCATCGATCGTCTGCGAAAACGGAGGTGGAAGCTGGTCTCCTTCGAGGCGCTCAAGTCCGTGCCCGAATCGCAGGGCTATGAGCCGGGTCCCGAGAGGCGGCTGGCTCAGAAGCAAGAGGAGCAGCGGCTGCACTCTCTATTGATGAATCTGCAGCCGGTCGATCGAGCAGCGGTGATTATGCACTACTGGTATGACTACAGCTACAAGGAGATCGCCAAGGTGCTCTCGATATCCGTGCCTGCGCTGAAGAGCCGGTTGCACCGCGCCCGGCGCGATCTGGCGAGGCAGTGGATGGAGCGGGAGGTAATCCTGGTGCATGGAGGACAGCCCGATGGGGCATCTGCAGTTTGAGCAATGGCTTTTTGAAAGGCAGCGCCTGGAAGCCTCGGAGGCGGCCGAGCTTGAGGCTCATCTGGAAGCCTGTGAGGCCTGCCGCAATCTGGCCGTTGGCTGGCAGGGCGTGGAGGCCGAGTTACGCAGGGGGAGGCAGCTTGAGGTGCCAATGGGTTTCGTTGGCCGCTTCCAGCGCCGCCTTAACATGGAGCGGAATCGGCGGCGCGCGCGAAGGATAGTGTCGGTGCTGGTGCCGATGAGCCTGGCGCTTATAGCCGGTGTGGGCCTCGCTGTCGCCGAGCTCATCTCCAGGCTACCGACCATCTTGGCCTGGTCTCTGAAAACGATCGAGCAGTTGCGCTGGGTGGCCGAGCTGCTGGATGTGGTCGGCGACTTCCTGCGAATACTCCTCGAGAGCCTGGCGGGGAACATCCCGGCGTTTCTGTGGCTGGCGGTGTCGGCGCTTTTCAGCGCGTTGTCCTTCGCTTGGCTCCTGTCGTTGTACCGTCTGAGCTACCGAAGAGTGGAAAGGGAGTGAGGGAGATGAAGAGAACATTTTACATACTGCTGACGGCTCTGCTGCTGACCTTCGCGCTGCCTGTCACGGCTTTCGCGGCCGGGGAGCAGGACGGACGGGTTGTGCTGGGGGGCAACTTCATCCTGGAAAGTGGCGACACGCTGGAGGGTGACCTGGCGATCATCGGCGGCACAGCCACGCTCGAGCCGGAATCCACGGTGACGGGCTCTGTGGTCGTCGTGGGAGGCAACCTGGAAGCGGATGGCCTGATCGAAGGGGACCTTGCGGTCGTGGGTGGTAACGCCGAACTGGGACCAGAGGCGGTCATCGGCGGCGATCTGGTCACTTTCGGCGGCAACGTCAATCGCGGGATGGCCCAGGTGGAAGGAGATGTCATCTCTGGAGAAGAACTGGATTTCCCCTTCAGTTTCCGCTTTGAGCGCTGGTTTGAGGGCCCGCTCGGGTTTGCGCCCGCTATCCGCACATCCTTCGTGTGGAAGGTGGGGCAGTATATCTTCCAAAGCGTTATGCTGGCGGCGCTGGCGATGCTGGTGACCATGTTCTTCCCCAAGCAAACACGGCTGGTGGCGGACACGATCCTCGAGCAGCCTGTCCTGGCGGGCGCCTTTGGTCTCCTGACGGTGATTGTCGGCACGATCCTCTTTGTGCTGCTTATCGTCACAATCTGTCTGGCACTGGCTGGGGCAGCCGGGATCGCGCTGCTGGTTGCGGGCTGGGTCTTCGGCCTGATTGCGCTTGGGCTGGAGGTCGGTGAGCGATTGGGCAGTTCGCTAAGCCGGAGCTTCCAGCCGGTGATGGCAGCCGGATTCGGCACCCTGGTATTGACGCTCGTTATCAACGGCATCGGCTTTATCCCCTGCGTGGGTTGGCTGGTGCCCTTCCTCGTGGGGGCCGTCGGGCTTGGGGCGGTCCTGATGACACGTTACGGCACGCGGCCCTATGCTCCCGCTGCGGTGGAGGAGCCGCCGGCATCCAAGAAGAGCTCGACCAAGAAATCCTGAACAGCCTGCAATTTGCATATGGACCAAGGACGTGCCCTCTCTGCTCCATGGGAGGGCACGTTGCGTTGTGCGGTGGAGCCGAATTCAGCGGGCGACTTTCCCTTCGAGCCGCTTGAAGGGGCGACACCGCAAGCGAGCCTTCTCCACCGATGCGCGGCCGCCGTCTACCTTGGCCTCGTAGGGCGGGGAGCCGTGGAAGGCGATCACGACCTCCTCGTAGGGAAAGCCGAACTCGCCTTCTGTTTCCCAATCCAGAACCAAATCCTCATCGGATGAGGAGAGCGAGAACCGATCCAGGCGCCAGGCACCATATCCATCTCCGGTATCGGAGTAAAGGAGGGAAGATCCCGAGGTGTCCGGAACCGCAAAGACGTGGAGCTCCAGCAGGCCATTCTGCTCCATCGGCAGGATGGTGCCGCTGCGCACGAGCATCGGAACTCGGTCCAGCGGCGTGTCCAGCGTAATGGCTCCAGGGCCATCGTGAGCTTCTCCATCCCAGAAGTCAATCCACGTGCCAGCCGGCAGAAGGACGGATCGCTGTTCTTGCGCCGGTTGGAGGCAGGGGGCGACGAGCAAATCATCGCCCAGCAGGAATTCGTCCTCAAGCTCCCAGAGCGTTTCGTTTTCGGGGTCGGCCCAGAGCAGTGGCCGCATGAGCGGCAGACCCTTGTTTGCGGTCAGCCATGCCAGCGTGTAGAGGTATGGCATAAGGCGGTAGCGCAGCTCAAGCGTCTTCCGCAGGGCCTCGCACCATGGAGGTTCGAAGGTCCAAAGCTCGCGCCGTCGGGTTCCGCGTGCCGAATGGACCCGGAAGAAGGGGGTAAGCGCAGCCATCTGGAACCAGCGCAGCATGAGCTCCGGCGCAGGATTACCGCTGAACCCCCCGATATCGCTGCCGACGAAGGGTAGCCCCGATAGCCCCATCCCAAGCATGGTTGTCAGGGAAAGCTGCAGCGCCTCCCAACTGCTCTCAACATCCCCCGTCCAGAACCAGGCGTAGCGCTGAGCTCCGGCCCAGCCCGAGCGAGAGAGCAGGAAAGGACGTCGATCCGGCTGCGCCGCGCGGAGCGCCTCGAAGCCGGCCCGATTCATCAAGAGGCCATAGAGATTGTGCGCCTGCGTGTGATCACCCCCCTGGCCCTCGAGGGCGTGCTGGGTGGAAAGGGGCAGGGTGGGCTCGCCCCAAGCTGTGAAGCTGGAGGGCTCATTCATGTCGTGCCAGAAGCCCGCGATCCCTTGACGAAGCAGGCCGCGATACTGTGAAGCCCACCAAGCCCGCACCTGAGGCGCGCTGAAATCGGGGAAAAGCGACCATCCAGGCCAAACCACCGCACGCGCCGGACGCCCATCCGGGAGCCGGCAAAAGGCATCCCGTTCCAGTCCCTCCCGGTACAGGCGATGACCCCGGTCCACCTTCACGCCCGGATTGAGGATCGACACCAGGCGAACACCGCGGCGGGCTGCCTCCTCCGCCAGGGCGCGCAGATTGGGGAAGCGGCGGCGGTTCACGGTGAAGACCCGGAACGAGTCCATGTAGTCGATGTCGAGGTGGATTGCGCTCAAGGGCAGGCCAAGTTCCTCGGAACGGTGCAGAATCTCCTGAACTTGGGTCTCATCCCCATAGCTCCAGCGAGACTGGTGGAAACCGAGCGCCCAGCGCGGAGGCATGGGCGGTCTGCCAGTAAGGCGAGCGTAGCGGCTGATGGCATGGGCAGGCGGGCCCGGGATCAGGTAGTAGCGCAAGGCGCCACCTGAAAAATGGATCTCAGCCTGATCCTCGAAAACCGCTTCTCCTTCGAAGGAGTTCTCGAAGAAGATCATATAACTCCCGGCGGGATGCAGGCAGAAGTAGGTAGGGATGCAGATGTAGAGCGGGTCGGCGCCTGGGGCATAGGAGCCGCCGGGATCGCGATTCCAGAGCCGGTAGCGCCCCGGCCGCAGGTTCAGTCCTGCCGCACGTTCTCCGAGGCCATAGATGTGTGCTGGCGCCGGAAGATTCGTCCGCAAGGTATGGGCCTGATCCCGGAATGCAGGCGGCAGGTCCTCGCGGAGCACCGCGCCGGCCGCATCGAAGAAACGCAATGCACCATCTCCCGATACTTCGAGCTGGAGCTGCTCGCTCGCCAGCGTCCATCCATCCGGCGTTTCCCTAAGGCATGTCTGAGCTCCCGGCCACTCTTCGGGGGCGATCGCGTACGGAACCGGCAGAGGCCCGTTGTCCCAGGTGATACGCATCACATCCTGATCGAGGAAGAGCGCTTCCATGTTGGCGCGCTCGAACTCGAAGCACGCTCCCTGGGGAATCGCGTGGGCCGCTTGGAGTTCGCCCGGCCCCCAGGTTGTTGTTTCAGCGCGAGGATGACTCGCGATCCAGCGCCGGTCGATGAGGTCACGCGCGATCGCGTAGCGCACGGCCCGCAACGGGTTGCCCAGGCCGGTGAAGCGGATGGCTCGCAAGACATCGGCGATCTTCATGGGTCCGTCGCCTTGGGGTGCATGGATGCCATCGCCAATGTCGCTAGCGAGTGGGATAAGGCGGATCGTCGGGGTCGAAGATGGCCCGTCACTGGCAAAAGCTCCTGGGCTTGGCTATAATCGGCGGGCGGTCGGCTCGTTGGTTCGCTCATCTGCGCCTGGTACTTGCATGTCCTTTGTCCATCTGCACGTTCATTCAGAATACTCGCTGCTCGATGGTTTGAGCAAGGTTGAGGATCTGGTCTCGCGCGCCCGGGCGATGAACATGCCGGCGCTGGCGCTCACAGACCATGGTGCCATGTTTGGCACCATTTCCTTCTACCGGGCGGCGAAACAGGCTGGCATCAAACCCATCATCGGAATGGAAACCTATATGGCGACCCGCTCGATGCGGGATCGGGATCCACGCGAGGATGGCCGCGCTTTCCATCTGCTTCTCCTTGCCGAAAATGATACCGGCTATCGAAACCTGCTCAAAATCGCCACGGCCTCCCAGTTCGAGGGCTTCTACTACCGGCCACGCATCGATCATGATTTCCTCGCGGAGCATAGCGAGGGTTTGATCTGCACCTCGGGCTGCATGTCCGGTGAGATTCCACGGGCCTTGCTGGAGGGAGATGAGAAGCGGGCGCGGGCGCTGCTGGATTGGTACTTCGAAGTCTTCGGGCGTGAGCGGTTCTTTCTTGAGCTTCAACATCATGACATCCCCGAGCTTCCAGATGTCAACCGCAAGCTGATCGAGTCCGCCGATCGCTATGATGGTCGGCTCATCGCCACGAATGATGTCCACTATGTGAGCCCGGAGGATGCCGAGCTCCAAGATATCCTGCTCTGCATTCAAACTGGTTCTGTGAGAGCGGACCCCGATCGGATGCGCATGACCGATCCCTCCTATTACCTGCGATCTCCGGAGGAAATGGAGGCGCTGTTCGGGGAGATCCCGAGTGCTCTAGAGAACACCCTCTGGATCGCCGAGCGCTGCGACGTGGATCTGGATTTTAAGGGTTACCGCCTGCCTCACTTTGACGTCCCAGATGGGCACACCCCCGAAAGCTATCTGCGTGAGTTGTGTGAGCAAGGGTTGCGGGCACGCTACGGCAGCCGGGCCGAGGACAGTGCTTTGCGCGAGCGCCTGGACTACGAGCTCGGCGTCATCCATGAAATGGGCTTCGATACCTATTTCTTGATCGTGTGGGATCTCTGCCGCTATGCCAAGGAGCAGGGCATCTGGTACAACGCACGCGGATCCGCGGCCGGCTCTATAGTCGCCTACACGCTGGGCATCACCCTGGTCGACCCTCTCGAATATGGACTGATCTTCGAGCGTTTCCTCAACCCCGACCGCGTTTCGATGCCCGACATCGACCTTGATTTCCAGGATGACAAGCGGCATATCATGCTCGAATACACCGCCCGGAAATATGGCCGCGACAAGGTGGCCCAGATCATCACCTTCGGCACGTTGGGAGCGCGAGCCGCCATCCGGGATGTGGGGCGCGTGCTCGACATCCCGCTGCCGGAGGTGGACCGGGTGGCAAAGATGATCCCCAGCATCCCGGGCAAACCCGTGACCATCCCGGAGGCTCTCGAGAAAGTTCCGAGGTTGCGCGAGCTCTATGAATCGACGCCCTATCTGGCCGAGCTTATCGACACGGCCAGCAAGCTAGAGGGCGTGGTCCGTAACGCCGGTACCCATGCCGCTGGCGTGATCATCACGGATGAGCCCATCGTGGAATATATCCCCCTGCATCGACCCACCGGTGGGAACCACGAGGAAAGCCCGATCGGGGCGGTGACCCAATTTGAGATGCAGATCCTGGACTCGCTGGGTTTGCTGAAGGTCGATTTTCTGGGCCTCTCCACCCTGACGGTCATGGCTCGCGCCTGCGAGATGATCCGGGAGCGACATGGGGTCGAAATGGATATCCAATCCATCCCCGTCGATGACCCTGAAACTTATGCCCTTCTGGGACGAGGGGACGTCTTGGGTGTCTTCCAGGTGGAAGGCGCCGGCATGCGCCGCTATCTGATGGAGATGAAGCCGCGCGAGCTGGCCAACGTCATCGCTATGGTGGCACTCTACCGCCCGGGCCCCATGGATTTCATCCCCACGTATATCCGCCGCATGCATGGCCACGAGAAGGTCTCCTATCGGCACCCGGCGCTGGCCTCGATCTTTGAGGAGACCTATGGAATTCCCGTCTATCAAGAGCAGATCATGTTCGCCGCCATGGAGATGGCCGGCTACACTCCGGCAGAAGCGGACGGATTGCGCAAGGCCATAGCCAAGAAAAAGGCCAGGTCGCTCAAGATGCACCGCCAAAAATTCATCCAGGGGGCGATGCAGAAAGGCGTGAGCAGAGAGGCAGCGGCGGCGGTGTTCGACGACTGGGAGAACTTCGCCCGTTATGGCTTCAACAAGGCCCATGCCGCCGATTACGGTGTGATCGCTGTCCAGACGGCGTATCTAAAGGCCCATTATCCGCTTGAATACATGACCGCATTGCTCTCGGTGTTCAAGCACGACAGTGACAAGGTGGCTCTGTACATCGCCGATTGCCGGCGGATGGGGATCGAGGTGCTGCCGCCCGATGTAAACGCCAGCGATTTCGATTTCGCCCCGGAGGATCGGGGCGAGGGCAGGGCCACCATCCGGTTCGGCCTGGGAGCCGTGAAGAACGTCGGCCAGGGCGCCATCGAGGCCATCCTGGCGGCGCGGGCGGAGGGAGGGCCTTTCACAAGCTTGGAGGATTTTGCGCGCCGTGTCGACCTGCGGCAGGTAGGGAAGCGAGCCCTCGAATCGCTGATCCGCGTAGGCGCTTTGGACAGCCTAGGCTCGCGCATCGCCATGCTGGAGGGCTTGGACCGCATCATCGCGCTCTCCGTCTCCCATTTCCGGGCTTCAGAGATCGGCCAAATGACTTTCTTTGGGGATTCAACTGGGGTGGAGGAGAGCCTCGAACTGCCCACATTCGATGCCGATGTTCCAAAGCGGAGGTTGCTGCGCTGGGAGAAGGAATTGCTGGGCATCTACGTCTCCGATCATCCCCTGACCCCGCATTTGGATGCCCTTGCCCGGGTCGTCACCCATTTCAGCGCTGAGCTTTCCGACGCCGAGCATGGCCAGGAGGTTTGCGTGGCGGGGGAGGTATCCCATATCCGGCCCTATCGTACTCGCAACGGCCGCGAGATGGGTTTCGTCACCCTGGAGGACATCCAGGGGACGATTGAGTTGGTGGTCTTCAGCCGCCTTTGGAAGAGCGTAGTGGACTGGCTGGAGGTCGACTCGATCGTCGTGGCTAAAGGCAAGATCGACCGGGAAAGGGGAGAGCCCAAAGTCCTGGTCGATGAAATCACCCATGATTTGGAGGCCATGGAGCCGGTCAAATCCCAGGCTCGGAGGCGGCCGCAGGCGAGGCTGGTGGAGCCAGGGGATCAGCAGGAAGTTCCCCCGCTGCCGGATCCAGCGACCCCGCCGGAGGAGGCTCCTCTGCCCGCCATGCCGGACAGCACCATCCTTATGGAGGCGGAAATGCCCGCGGAGCCACATGCTGACCCAAGGCTGCCCGGTCCCTTGCCTCCTGAACCTCCCCCGGTGGCTGCTCCGGAGGAGCCGGGATTCTTCCCGCCTGTTTCGGAGGGCGTGTTCCTCGAGGAGGCAACCGAGCGCCGCGAACCCGATGCGCGCATGATCACTATCACCCTCGAGTCGACCGGAGACCGGCAGAAGGATGCTCTGCGGATGAAGCGCGTCCATGGCTTGCTGACCTCCTACCCCGGGAAGGATCATTTTGCTTTCCTGCTCTTCGAAGCTTCGCGCCGATATCATCTCGAATTTCCTAACTCCACGACGGGCTATTGCCCCGAACTTCATGGCCAGCTGGTGGAGATGCTGGGCGAGGGCGGGATCCGCGTGGAACCCCTGAGGGTCCAATGAAGATCACGAGATTAGGTGTCCTGACGTCAGGAGGGGATGCGCCGGGGATCAACCCCTGCATCCGGGCGGTTGTCCGTACGGCATTATTCAATAATGTTGAAGTGGTGGGGATCCAGGAGGGGTTTGACGGCCTCATCCGGGGGGAGATGATCCCGCTGCGGGCTCGCGATGTCGGTGGAATCTTGCAGCGTGGGGGAACCTTCCTGCGCACGGCCCGCTGCCCCGAGTTCGAGACCAAGAAAGGGCAGCGGCAGGCCATCCGGGAGCTGAATGAGGCCTCCATCGATGCCCTGGTGGTAATCGGGGGCGATGGATCCATGCGGGGGGTGCATGCCCTGGCAGAGCATGGTTTACAGATTGTGGGCGTGCCGGCATCCATCGACAACGACGTCTGGGGGACGGATATGTCGCTGGGTGTGGATACGGCGCTGAATACCTTGAAGGATGCCGTGGATAAGCTGCGGGACACGGCTTCCTCCCACCAGCGAGCCTTCCTGGTGGTCACGATGGGGCGCAATTGCGGCTACCTGGCGCTGATCACAGGCGTGATCTGTGGTGCGGAGATCATCATCATTCCTGAGCGCGAGATTCCCCTGGAGGAGATCGCACCCAAGATCGAGGCGGCCTACGAGCGCGGGAAGACGCACGCCATCATTGTGATGGCAGAAGGCGCCTCCTATGATCCGGCGGCAGTGGCGAAGATGCTCGAAGAGCAGGATGTCGGCTTCGAAACGCGCGTAACGATTCTGGGTCATATCGTGCGCGGTGGCAGCCCATCGGCCTTCGACCGTATCTTGGCCACTCGCTTCGGTGTCAAGGCGGTGGAGGCGCTTCTGGAGGGGCGGACAGCGGTGATGACCGGCTTGCGGGGGCGCGAGATCGTGCTCCGCCCTATCGAAAAAGTCGTTTCCCGCTCCAGGAAGCCCAACCTGGAGTTTCTCGACATTGCCTACATGCTATCACGTTAGGGCGGTATACTTGTCTCAGAAGCAATTTGCTAGATGGCGCTTTGGAATCTCAATATGAGTCGTTAAGTACGTGATGCGAAGAGACCTTAGTGCGAAAAGGAGTACCTAGGTGGGTTTTGCAGACTATTGCAAATTGTTGAAGAGAGATTGGGTATTGGATCGGATCGGGTGCGCGGCCGGTTTTCACTTTGTTAGGAGCCTTCCCCGGCCGGTCAGCTCAAACGTTCAGAGGTAGATTTCACGATGAGAATTGGCATTCTAACCGGCGGAGGGGATGTCCCCGGCCTCAACCCATGCATTAAGGCGGTCGTCAACCGGGTCCTCGAGGATACGCATGAGGTGATCGGCATCCGCAGGGGCTGGGCGGGGCTTCTGGAGACGAATCCCGAGGACTCAGGGACTCTGGAGAGGAATATCGTGCCGCTGGATGTCATGAAGGTCCGCACGATTGACCGGACCGGCGGCACCTTCCTGCACACTTCACGCACCAATCCGAGCAAAGTCAAGCCGGAAGTGGTGCCGGATTTTCTGAAGGATCAGGTGGAGGGCGAAGGCCCGCAGGACTTCACGCAGCATGTCCTGCGCGTGATAGACCATCTTGGGCTGGATGTGCTGATCCCCATCGGAGGGGACGACACACTTTCCTATGCCCTGCGGCTCCATGACGAGGGTGTCCCGGTCGTGGCCATCCCCAAGACGATGGACAACGATGTCTATGGCACGGACTATTGCATCGGCTTTTCGACGGCGGTCACCCGTAGCGTGCGCTTCATCCACAATTTGCGCACGAGCACCGGATCGCACGAGCGGATCGCCGTGGTTGAGCTCTTCGGCCGCTATTCGGGCGAGACCTCACTGATCGCCGCCTATCTGTCGGGCGTGGACCGGGCAATCATCTCCGAGGTACCTTTTGACATCGAAAGGCTGGCGCGCTTCTTGATGGAGGATAAGCGCGCCAACCCCAGCAACTACGCGATGATGACCATCTCGGAGGGGGCCAAGATGATTGGGGGCGAAATGGTCATGCGCGGCAAGAAGGATGCCTTTGGCCACAAGAAGCTGGGAGGCATCGGTGCCGTCGTGGGGGACCTTATCCGCCAGCTCACTGGCCAAAATATCCTCTACCAGCAAGTTGGATATCTGATGCGTTCCGGAAGCCCCGATTCGCTGGATCTGATGGTGGCGTTCAACTACGCCAACATGGCGGCCGACCTGGCCGTCAATGGCACCTCTGGGCGGATGGTGGCGTTGCGCAATGGCATCTATACGCACGTGCCGCTGGAGATCACCCGCGAGGGGGAGAAGCGTGTCGATGTGCAGGCGCTCTACGATGAGGAGCGCTACCGGCCAAAGGTGCGCAAGGTCGAAGGCGTGCCCATGTTCCTCTACTAAACGCGACCCGGCGGAGGCTGCGAGGCCGGCGGGAGTTCGCCCGCCGGCCTCTTCCATTGATTCCAAGGACCATGGGCGACGGTCGGGGATGCGGGTGGCGCAAGGGGATGCGATCAGCGCCCAAGCCAGAGGAGAAGATCGCTGCGGCGCTGGTCGAGGCGCTTGAGACCTGCCCGCTTGGCGAGATCTAGCGCAGCTTCGTATTCCTCCCGGCGTAGCGGTCGGTCCAAGGGTGGATGCTGAGAGGCCCTATAGGCCGGACGGTATTGATCCATCAAGTTGAGGTAGGTGTTCGGGGAGATTTCTTCCGCCAAGAAGCGAACGATCTCTTCCGTTCCGGCCAGACCTCCGGGGAGGACGAGGTGGCGGACAAGTAGCCCGCGCTGGGCGACGCCGTGCTCGTCCAGTGCCAGATCTCCCACTTGCCGGTGCATCTCCTTCACCGCGGCACGGTTGATCTCGGGGTAATTGCCGATCTTCGATAGGCGTCGGGCGATGCGAGCGTCGCTGTACTTCATATCCGGCATGTAGATGTCGACGACGCCGTCGAGCAGCGCGAGAGCTTCAGGCGAGTCGTATCCCCCTGTGTTATAGACCAACGGCAACCGCAGGTCACTCTGCGCGGCGATGAGCAGCGCCTCGAGTATTTCGGCCACCACATGGGAGGGGGATACGAGGTTGATGTTGTGGCAGCCCATGCGCTGGAGGTCGAGCATCATGCGGGCCAGCTCGCGGCTGTCGACTTCACGGCCGGAGGGCGCCTGGCTGATAGTGTAGTTCTGGCAATATTGGCAACGCAGGTTGCACCAGGAGAAGAAGATCGTCCCCGAGCCCCGCCAGCCGCGCAGCGGGTCCTCCTCTCCATGGTGCGGGCCATAGGAGGAGACCCGCGCCCGCAGGCCTGTGCGACAGCCACCCAGCTTCTCGGCGCGGTCGACCCTGCAATAGCGGGCACAAAGATCGCAGGCGTGTTCGCGCTGGCGGGCGGCCTCCACGCGCCGCTCCAACTCCCTGTCATGAAGCAGTCTGAGATAGGAGGGCTCGAAAGCGCCCATATTCAGATGATAGCAGATTCCAACCCGGGAAGGCGGCGGGTCTGCCCAGCGCCCTGGTTCGGGCAGCTTTGGTCCAAAGCTTGCATCTTGCAGGGGTGAAATGGCCGGGCGTGAGAGAGACCTTGGAGGGAAGATGGTCACGCAGAAGATAGAAACCGGCGGCGAGGTGCTCGCGAATCGGATCCTTTCACTTCCGGATCCCTACCGCAAGAATGCCATCGAGTGGCTACAGCAATGCACCCAGATCCCCCTGGAAGACCTGGAACGCGATATTGATCGGTTTCTAGCCAGTTTGCACCCTGCGGTGCGGGCGAAGTTTGTATTTCAAACCGGCAAATTGCTGGAAAAGGCCATGCATTACTTTGGGAATGTCTGATCGGCGCCTCCCTCCGACGCCGTCCTTGAACACACATCGGCGGGACGCTTCCCGCCGGTGTGCGTTTCAGCCTGCGCTTTGCCTGTCCGGTTGCCAGACAGCGAGCCCGACTAGAGCCAGGATGGCTCCTGGTACGTGCCGAAGACATCCCGCATCACACCGATGATCTCACCCAGCGTGGCGTAAACACGCACCGCATCCAGGATGTAAGGCATGGTGTTTTCGGTTCCCTGGCAAGCGATGCGGAGACGATCCATTGCCTGACCGACGGCGCCGGCATCTCGTTCGGCCCGCAGGGTTCGGAGACGCTGCACCTGGCGGTCATAGCCGGCGGGGTCCATCTCGAGTAGTGGAATGCTATAGGGTTCTTCTTCTGCAAAGGCGTTGACGCCGATGATGTAGCGCTCCCCGCGATCGATCTCGCGCTGGTAGCGATACGCGGCCTCCTGTATCTCGCGCTGGAAGAAGCCGGCATTGATGGCGGGGAGCACGCCCCCTAATTCTTCGATACGGTGGAAGTAGGACCGGGCCTGCTCCTCGAGGCGGTTGGTCGTGGCCTCCACGAAGTATGAGCCGCCCAGGGGATCGATCGTGTTGGCCACGCCCGATTCGTGTGCAAGGATTTGCTGGGTCCGCAATGCGATCGTTGCGGCGTACTCGGAGGGCAGCGCCAAAGCCTCATCGAGCGAGTTGGTGTGAAGCGATTGGGTGCCGCCCAGCACGGCCGCCAGTGCCTGCACGGCCACGCGCACGACATTGATGTCCGGTTGTTGCGCCGTCAGGCTCACACCGGCGGTCTGTGTATGAAAACGCATCAGCCAAGATCGAGGGTCGCTGGCGCCGAAGCGTTGGCGCATTTCCTGGGCCCAGATGCGGCGAGCAGCGCGGTATTTGCCAATCTCCTCGAAGAAGTCGTTATGGGCGTTGAAGAAGAAAGACAGCCGCGGCGCAAAGCTATCGACTGGCAGCCCGCGTTCCATGGCCCAGCGCACATATTCCATGCCATCTGCGAGAGTGAAGGCCAATTCCTGCGCGGCGGTGGCGCCGGCCTCGCGGATGTGATACCCCGATATCGAAATCGTATTCCACTGCGGAAGCTTCTGGGTGCCATACTCGATGGTGTCCACCACCAGGCGCATGGAGGGCTCGGGGGGAAAGATGTATTCCTTCTGCGCGATATATTCCTTTAGGATATCGTTCTGGATGGTGCCCCGCAGCTGCCCGGGCTTGACCCCCTGCTTTTCGGCGGCGGCAATGTACATGGCCCAAATGACCGCGGCCGGGGAGTTAATGGTCATGCTGGTCGAGACCTTGTCCAGGGGGATGCCCTCGAGCAAGATCTCCATATCCTTCAGCGAGGAGACCGCGACGCCGCATTTCCCAAACTCACCCAGCGCCTCGGGCGCATCGGTGTCGTACCCCATGAGGGTTGGCAGATCAAAGGCGATCGATAGGCCGGTCTGCCCTTGCTCCAAGAGGTATTTGAAGCGCTGGTTGGTCTCCTCGGCCGTTCCGAACCCTGCAAACATGCGCATGGTCCACAATCGGCCGCGATACATGGTTGGGTGGATCCCGCGAGTGTAGGGGAATTCGCCCGGCAGGCCTATGTCACGCATGTAATCCGTGTCGGCCAGGTCCAGAGGTGTGTAGAGGCGGTTAACCGGTTCGGAGGAAGTCGTGATGAACTCTTCCCGCCGTTCGGGATGTCTGGAGAGGCTCTCCTGGAGGGTGACCTGCTCCCAACGCTTCAAGGCCTCTTCGACGTTCTCTAGGTTGCTCGTATCGAACATGCGTGACCCTCCACGTCTGGCGTTTCGATGCCATACGGATTATAGCATCGGCGCCTGGCACCCGAGATGGGGGGCTTGCAATGCGCTTACAAAACGCGCACGCAAGCATCACCCTATGGCACAATAGGATCGCGAGCAGGATGCGCGGCGAGCGCATAGGGCTCTGCACCGGGAGGCATAGAATGGATCGGAATCAAAAGGCAGCCATCATCTTGCTCGGCATCGCCTGGCCGGCGGCGGGCCTGGGCTTCTTGGCCCTGCAATTCGGCTATCTTCCCAGCGGTTTGAATCTGATGGCCCAGGTAGTGGGGCTCTTCTTCTCCGGCGTCTTAAGCGGCTTCCTGTATCTCGGCGTCCGCCGGGTTTTCACCTCCGTGCTAAGCCTGAGCCTGGTCAATATCGGCTATCTGCTCTTCGCTCCCATTGGGCTTCTGGCATCTCTCCTGGCGCCAGGGCTCTTCGAGGAGGCCGGAGCACCCGCTTCGATGGCGTGGATCACTCCGATCATGATCGTGATATACAGCAACAGCGCCATCGCAGCCGGGTTGGGCCTGACGGGCACGCTGGCAATCGTGGCCAAGGTGATCGCTGAACGCATTCAGCCCGGAGGGGCCCGGCCAGAGAATTCGATCTCCAATCACCGCTGATCCACATCCAGGCTGCCTGTATTGTGTCAGCCCCGCCCGAGGCCAGGCGGGGCTGGCGATTCCTCCGGCAGACGACTATGCTACGAAGGTCCTGAAGGTTGGGAGGGCCTATGGAGAAGCCGGGAGGCGAATTGCGAGGAAGTGCTCGCCGTGTGCAGGAGGCGCTCCATGCGGCGGGAGTATCGCTGAAGGTGATCGAGCTTCCCGAGAGCACCCGGACGGCAGCCGAGGCGGCGCGAGCGGTCGGCTGCGAGGTCGGCCAGATCGCCAAATCGCTCGTCTTTCGAGGAAAGCAGTCAGGCCGCGCCATCCTGATTGTTGCCAGCGGTGCGCATCGGGTGGATGAGGGCAAGGTGAGCGGCAAGATAGGCGAGCCGTTGCAGATTGCGCCTCCCGATTTTGTGCGCGCCGAAACAGGTTTCGCCATCGGCGGAGTGCCACCCTTGGGGCATACAAAGCCGCTGGCAACCTACATCGATAAGGCTCTCTTGCAGCACGAGGTGATCTGGGCCGCAGCCGGCACACCGCACGCCGTCTTTCGACTCCGTCCCGAAGACCTTATCGCGATCACGGGCGGGGAAGTGATCGAAATTGCATAGCGAATGGCACTGGGCGGGATGGCCGCAGCACGGAGGGCAGTCCCCTAGGAGGGCGCCGATCCGGCTTGCGATGAGCCGTTCTCGCTCTCGCGCAGGCCGCGCAAGAACCCCAAGACACCGGCGGCTACGATCTGTCCCTGGGCCAAAGCACGGTCTGCCAAGCTACGGGCGCGGGCCAGACGGATCTCAGGCTCCTCCCGCGTAAGCTCATAGAGTTCCACCAAGACGCCATGGGCGCTCTCGGGGTGAATGAAGGCGATGCGCTTGCCGCCTGTTCCCAAGACAGGCTCGGGGTTGATCAGGCGGATGCCCTTTTCGGAGAGCCGTCTGAGGCAATCCTCGATGTCATCCACCTCAAGGCAAATATGGTGGAAGCCGGGGCCGCGCTTCTTGAGGAAACGGGCGACGCCGGTCGCAGTCCCAGTCGGTTTAACGAGCTCGATTTCTGAATCGCCGACGGGCAGGAAAGCCACGACGGAATCCTGATCGGGGACATCCTCGACGTGGGCCACGGTGAGACCAAGAATATCGCGCCAGAAGTGAAGGGCGGACTCGATATCCTCGACGAGAATAGCGATGTGGTCGATGCGTTTGATGGCTGGCATGGGGCCCTCCTCCGCGCGCTGCCCCCATTGTATGCGGATGGGCGGCGATGAAAAAGCCCGAAGCTATGAAGCTTCAGGTGGCCATGGACTGCGTGGGCCGGAACTCCCCCCACACTTGGCGGAGGCGGTCGCAAATCTCGCCTAGTGTAGCCCCGGCCTCGACCGCCTCAATGAACCGCGGCATGAGATTATGGCTTCCCTGTGCCCCTTCCTGGATCGCTGCAAGGCGAGCCTCAACGGCTGACGCGTCGCGCTGGGCGCGGAGTGATTGCAGCCGCTGTCGCTGCCCGGCCTCGATAGCGGGGTCCACGCGCAGGGGTTTGAGCCGGAGGGGCTCCTCCGAGGCATAGGCATTTACGCCCACGACAAGACGATCCCCGTCTTCGATCTCAATCTGGGCCTGGTAGGCCGCGTTCTGAATCTCACGTTGCATGAAGCCGTGCTCCACCGCCGCGCCTGCGCCGCCCAAGGCATCGATTTGCTCAATGTATGCCAAGGCTCTGGATTCGATTTCGTCGGTAAGGGCTTCGATGGCGAAGGATCCCGCCATGGGATCGATGGTATGGGCGACGCCGGATTCGTGCGCCAGGATCTGTTGGGTGCGAAGCGCGAGGCGAACGCTGTGCTCGGTGGGCAATCCCAGTGCTTCGTCCATGCTGTTGGTATGAAGAGACTGGGTTCCCCCAAGTACCGCTGCGAGCGCCTGGATGGCCACGCGAACGGCGTTGTTATGCGGCTGCTGGGCTGTCAGGGTGGAACCGGCAGTCTGCGTGTGAAAGCGCAGCGTCCAAGTCCTGGGGTCCTGGGCGCCGAAGCGCTCGCGGGTTATTCGTGCCCAGAGACGCCTGGCGGCGCGGAACTTGGCGATCTCTTCCAGAAAATCGTTGTGTGCGCTGAAGAAGAAGCTGATGCGCGGACCGATCTGGTCCACATCCAGACCGGAGTCGATGGCGGCCTGCAGGTAGGCCATGGCATTGGCCAGGGTAAAGGCCACTTCCTGGACCGCAGTTGAGCCGGCCTCCCGCATGTGGTAGCCAGATACGGAAATGGCGTTGAAGCGCGGGGCTTGCTCCTCACAATAGCGGAAGACATCGGTGATCAGGCGCATGGCCGGTTCAGGTGGAAAGATATAGGTCCCGCGGGCGATGTACTCCTTCAGGATATCGTTCTGGAGCGTACCGCGCAGCTGGTCAGGGCGGATCCCTTGGCGTCGAGCCACGGCGATGTACATGGCCAACAAGATGGCTGCCGGCGCATTGATGGTCATGCTGGTGGAAACCTGATCGAGGGGAATACCCTCGAAAAGGGCCGCCATATCCTCAAGGCTGCATATCGAGACGCCCACCCTGCCGACTTCGCCCGCCGCCAGAGGGTGATCGGCGTCGTAGCCTATCTGGGTGGGCAGGTCAAAAGCGACGGATAGCCCGGTCTGTCCCTGCTTAAGCAGGTAGCGGAATCGCGCATTGGTTTCCTCAGCTGTGCCGAAGCCGGCATACTGGCGCATGGTCCACAGCCGGCCCCGGTACATGGTGGGATAGGCGCCGCGCGTGAACGGGAAGTCCCCTGGGAAACCAAGCCGCGCAAGATAGTCGAATTCTCCCGGGAGATAGACTCGCTCGAGGGGAATGCCCGAAGCGGTCTCGAAGCGCTGCTTCCTTTCTGGACGGCGGATGAGCGCCGGTTTGAGAACGTCCTGCCGCCACCGGGTGAATTCGGCCTCGATCTCAGGATCCCTCTTCATGTGCCGCCTCCTTGCGCTTTGCCAAGCTGTGAAGGGCATCTTCGATGAGGTCCTTTTCCCCGTCCGGCAGCACGCCGAAGGCCTTAAACGTGGGGTGCTCTGCTGCCAGCCCCAACCGGGCTTTCACGTGGGCGAATAGATCCAGGTAGGTCATCTGGATGCGTTCCTCCCAATCGAATCCCAGGGCCTGGCTTGCACGGCGCAGCGACTCGAGTGATGGTCCTTCGATCTCCACAAAGCAGCCGTAGGGCAGCTCGTCCAACATGACCTGGACATCATCCATCGCGAAGACCTCGCGATATTTCTCGTAGCGACTTGTGACCACGAACCCAAGCGACTTGAGCAGCGATGCGGCGGCTGCGAGGTCGTTGACTTCAACCTCGATTTCATGACGAACCTCGAACTGTCCATCGGTGCGCTTGTATGTGAGGGTTGCCCGGCGCGCCTGACGCAGGCGCAGAATGGCCTGCTGCGCGGCCAGGGAGTTCTCAGGCGTGTCGAACCGCAGGTTGCGTTCCAGGAGACGGGGGCTGAGAAGCCACCCGCCCCGGGCAAGCACCTTCTTGCGTATGCCGGCCAGATGGGGTAGGTGATATTTGACTTCGTATTCCATGGGAGATTCTAGATGAGTGTGAGCAGGACTTGGTTTTGATCGACACTGTCGCCGGGCTTCACGCGCAGGCGGCTGATGCGGCCGGCGCGCGGCGCCTTGAGCTCATTCTGCATCTTCATCGACTCGAGTATGATGAGATTGCCGCCTTTTTTCACATCCTGGCCTTCGGTCACGGGGATGGAGACGATCAATCCGGGCATGGGAGCCTTGAGGTGGTATTCGCCGCTCTGGGCCTGCACGCCGCCGGTGCTTTGGCGCAGGCGGGCCTGGCGCTCGTCTTCGACGATGACGTCGAAGAGCTGCCCGCGCAGCAGCACTTGAATAGGGCTCTCGCCGGAATAGATCAAGGCCTCATAGGATTGGCCGTCCAAGAGCAAAGAATAGATCGGCTGGCCGGCTACAGATTGAAAATCGGCCGCGAAGCTCTCATCATTCACGACCACCTGGTTGTTGGGGCGAATCTCGATCGTGAAGGTCTGATCTTCGGTGGTGGCGATGTACTTCATCGAGCCTCCTGTATGTCAGCCATCAGCGCTGCATGCGCTCCCAGCGCCCCACCCACTTCCAGTTGCTGGTGTCGCGGGTGGCGGGGCGGATGATTTCGGCTGCCTGCTGGCTTTCCCGGTGCGCAACGAGGGTGGCCATAATGGCGGCGATGGTGGTGAGCTGTTCGCGTTCGGCATTGGCCTCGTGCATCGCGAAGCGCTCTTCAACGAAGCGTGTATCGAACTGCCCGGCGATGAAACGGTGTGAATCCATGATGCGCTGGTGGAAGGGGATGTTGGTCTTCACCCCCAGGATGCGATACTCTTCCAGCGCCCGGCGCATGCGCAGGATGGCCTCGCCGCGCGTTTCGCCCCAGCAAATGAGCTTCGAAATGAGCGAGTCGTAGTAGGGCGTGATCTCCAGGCCGGCGAACACGCCTGTGTCCACGCGCACGCCAGGTCCAGTGGGCGGGATGACAGAGTTCAGCACCCCGATCGAGGGCATGAAGTTGCTGTAGGGATCCTCGGCGTTAATCCGGCACTCGATCGCCCATCCGTTAAGACGGATATCCTCCTGAGAATACCGCATCTTGCGGCCGCGAGCGATGCGGATCTGCTCCTTGACGATGTCCACCCCTGTGACAAGCTCGGTTACGGGGTGCTCCACTTGCAGGCGCGTGTTCATCTCCAAGAAGTAATAGTTTTCATCCTTATCCACCAGGAACTCGATCGTGCCGGCGTTGAGGTAGTCTACGGCGCGAGCGGCCTTGCAAGCCACCTGGCCCATGCGTTCACGCAGCTCTTCATTCATGAAAGGGGAGGGGGCCTCTTCGAGAAGTTTCTGGTGCCGACGCTGGAGCGAACATTCACGCTCGCCGAGGTGGATGACATTCCCGTGGTCATCGGCCAGGATCTGGAACTCGATATGGCGGGCATTGAGCAGGAGTTTCTCGAGATAGACGTTTCCGTTTCCGAAGGAGGCCTCAGCCTCCCGCCGGGCGGCCTGGAGCAAACCAGGCATCTCTTCCAGCGAACGCACCTCGCGCATGCCCTTGCCCCCGCCTCCTGCGGTGGCCTTGATTAAGAGCGGGAAACCGATATCGGGCGCCAGGGCCAGCAACTGCTCATCGCTCAGGTTTCCTTCGGCCTCCGTTCCGGGGACGACGGGCACGCCCGCGGAGGCGACGGTGGCCCGCGCAACACCCTTATCACCCATGGCGGCGATGGCTGAGGGCCGGGGGCCGATAAAGACCAATCCGGCATCGATCGCAGCCTGGGCAAAGTCATCGCGTTCGGCCAGGAAGCCATATCCGGGATGGATGGCGCCAGCCCCACTCTTCTTGGCAATTTCGATGATCTTGTCCCCCCTCAAATAGGAGTCGCGCGCCGGCGGTGGGCCCAGCAGGTAGGCCTCGTCGCATTGCCGAACATGAACCGCGGCCCGGTCCGCCTCCGAGTAGACGGCGACAGTCTGCAAACCCAATTCTTTGCATGCCCGCAGAATGCGGACGGCGATTTCACCACGGTTGGCAATCAATACCTTTTTAAACATATGGCCTCTCGATTCTCACTCGATGGGCGGCTCATCCAAGCCTCCACCAAGAAACGCCAGGACCTGGCGGTTGAAGTTTTCCGGGATTTCATGCGGCGGCATATGGTAGACGCCGGGGATGAGCCAGAGCCTGCCGTTCTGCACGCCCTCGGCGATATCGATGGCGTGCTGGGGCGTGGCGTGCTCATCCAGCTCGCCTTGAATCACGAGCGTCGGGCAGCGGATTTGCGGGAGCGTGGATTGCATGCTCAGGGAGGACTCCTGGGCGTTCAACCATTGCCCTATCCAGGCATCCACGAGCGCAGGCGCCCGGGCGCCATGCTCTTTTTGCAGCGCGACGGCCAGAGGCGGATTGCGGGCCTGTTCGGCGATCATCCGGAGCCCCTCCGCCATCTTGGGCTCGATATAGATATGCGCCGCCACCACAACCATGCGCTCCACCTGCTCCGGATATTCGGAGGCCATGAGCAGCGCAATCGTGCCCCCGTCGCTATGCCCCACCAGGCTGACGCGTGTCAGGCCCAAAACCTTCAGCAACTCGACCGCTTCGTACATGTCCTGCAGGAGATAGCCGGCCTCGAAGCTGGGACGAGGGTCGGAGCGGCCATATCCCCAGCGGTCGTAGGCTACGACCTGCCATCCCGCGGCGGCAAAGGCGGGAATCTGGCGCCGCCACGAGCGGATCGACCCCAGGCCGTGGTGCAACAGGACAATGGCCGGAGCCTCCAGGTCCCCATAGCGCTCCCAATAGAGATGGTGGCCCCTGATCTTCGTTCGGCCGACGGAGGCAGGGGCAGGAGCTTGGTGGCGTGCTGACTCTCTAAAGGGGGATGTTCCCATGCTTCTTGGCTGGATTGGCATCGCGTTTATTGGCCAGCATCTCAAGTCCATTGATGAGCCGCGGGCGTGTGTAGCGCGGCTCGATGATGTCATCGATGTACCCGCGAGACGCGGCGATGTAGGGGTGGGCGAACTTCTTTCGATACTCTTCGACCAGCTCGGCCCGCCGCTTGTCTGGATCCTCGGCTTCGGCGATCTCCTTGCGGAAGATGATGTTCACGGCGCCTTCCGGCCCCATGACGGCCAATTCGGCCGAGGGCCAGGCGATATTCAAGTCCCCACGAATGTGCTTGGAGGACATCACATCGTAGGCTCCGCCATAGGCCTTGCGGGTGATCACCGTGATCTTGGGCACCGTCGCCTCGCAGTATGCGTAGAGCAGTTTTGCCCCATGGCGGATGATGCCGCCATGCTCCTGGCCCGTGCCAGGCAGAAATCCGGGGACGTCCACGAAGGTGATGATAGGGATATTGAATGAATCGCAGAAGCGCACGAAGCGCGCGGCTTTGTCAGAGGAGTTAATGTCCAGGACACCTGCAAGGACGGCGGGTTGATTGGCCACGATGCCCACGCTATGCCCTCCAAGGCGGGCGAAGCAGGTGACGATATTTGGAGCGTAGTTTTCATGGATCTCGAAGAAAGCCCCATCATCGACGATCATGCGGATGGCATCACGCATGTCGTAGGGTTTACTGGGATCGTCGGGGATGAGAGTGTCCAGGGCCTCCTCAGTTCGAAGGCGATCGTCGCCGGTGGCCACAAAGGGCGGGTCTTCCATGTTGTTCTGCGGCAGGTATGAAAACAGCACGCGGATCATATACAGGCAATCGGCCTCGCTGTCGGATACGTAATGGCAGACGCCGGAAGTGCTGGCATGCACATCCGCGCCGCCGAGTTCCTCGAAGGTAACCCCCTCGTGTGTGACAGCCTTGACCACATCCGGGCCGGTGACGAACATGTACGATGAGTTCCGGACCATGAAGATGAAATCGGTCAGCGCCGGCGAGTACACCGCCCCGCCCGCGCATGGACCCATAATGGCGCTGATCTGAGGGATCACGCCGGAGGCGAGGGTGTTGCGCAAGAAAATATCCGCGTAGGCGCCAAGTGAGACGACACCTTCCTGAATGCGGGCTCCGCCCGAATCGTTGAGGCCGATCACCGGGGCACCATTCTTCAGTGCCATGTCCATGATCTTGCAGACTTTCTCGGCGTGCGCCTCGCCCAGGCTGCCGCCGAAGACCGTGAAATCCTGGGAGAAGACGTACACCAGGCGGCCGTCGATCGTGCCCCATCCCGTGACGACCGAATCACCCAGGTATTTTCGCTTGTCGAGACCAAAATCGTGCGTGCGGTGGGTGACAAACATGTCCGTCTCCCGGAAGGAACCCTTGTCAAGCAGCAATTCGAGCCGCTCCCGGGCCGTCAGGCGGCCGCGCTCGTGTTGTGCTTTGATCTTGTCTGGACCCCCACCGAGCTGGGCCTTCTTGCGTTGCTCGATCAAGTGCTCAATCCTGGACGAATTACTCATGCAAATCGCTCCTCAAATAGGCCTTCACGGAAGGGCGGCTCAGAAGCCACCATGCCAGCGCGGTGACGATAAGTACCCCTACCGTCGCCAAAGGGAGTGAGCGCCTGCTGAGGTCACCTTGCGCAAGCAGTGCCTGGTCGGCGAGAAACCACAAGGGGACCCCGATAACACCCAGCCGTGCGATAGGCAAGCTCCACGGCGCGCCCACGAATAGGGCCACTGCCGTCACGCTCCCCGCAAGCGCCCAGATCACATTCTTGATGAGCAAGTAACCCCGGGGGACCGTAAAGGGCAGGTCGGGCAGTGCGAACCAGGCCATAACAGCCGCGACATGCACTGCTGAGAAGATTAACACCCCTGCGCTCAGGCAGGTTACGGCCTTTGGCCTACGCCGGGATCTCGAGGATGATCTTTCCAAGTTGCTCACCTTGCTCGAGCCGCTGCTGGGCGCTGGCCGTCTCCTCCAGGGGGAAGATGCGGTCAATCACGGGACGCAGCGCACCCTCGAAGACGAGGCCCATCACGGTGGAGAAATCTTGGATCGTGCCCATGGTGGAACCCAGAATGGAGAGGTGCTTGCCAAAAATATAGCGGTTATCCAGCGTAAGCTCTGGTCCGCCGGTGTTCCCGACCGTGAGGATCCGCCCGCCCTTCCTGGCCGCCCGCAGGCTCATCATCATGGTGGGAGCGCCGACGTTATCGACCACCACATCCACACCCTGACGGCCAGTGGCGAGGAAGACCTCCTTGGACCAGTTGGCTTCCTGGCTCCGGTCGATGCATACATCCGCGCCGAGGGATTTGGCCAATTCTAGCTTAGCGCGGCTGGATCCCACAACAAAGACCCTGGCGCCCGCAAGCTTGGCGACCTGGATGGAGGCCGTGTTCACGCCACCGGAAGCGCCCACGATAAGTACACTCTCGCCAGCTCGCAGATGGCCGCGGGTGATCAGCGAGTGCCATGCGGTATGAAAAACCAGACCTGCGGCTGCGGCTTCGGCGAACCCGAACCCCTCGGGCAAGGGCAGCAGGTTGCGGGCCGGGACCACGACGTATTCCGCCAGCGTCCCGCGTCGGGTCTCTCCCAGCAAATGCCAATTCCGGCAGAGGTTATCCCGGCCTGCCAGGCAGTAGCTGCATTTCCCGCAGCTCAGATTGGCGTTGATCACCACACGCTGCCCGGCCTCGAGGTCTTCCACGCCGGTGCCCACGGCCGAGATGACGCCAGCGCCGTCGGCACCCGAGATATGCGGGTACTCCAGCTTCAGCCCGGGCCATCCCCTGCGCACCCACAAATCCATGTGGTTGAGCGCCGACGAATGCAGCCGAACCTGAACCTCTCCGGGGCCTGGCTCAGGGATTGGAAAGTCCTCATACCTCAGAACCTCCGGGCCGCCGTGGTCGTAGAACAGAATAGCCTTCACAGGTCGCACTCCTTTCGCCGTCGAGCAGGATCAAGGCTGCCACCGGTATTGATAGAACAGCAGCCGTCCGTGTCGATTATAGCCTGCCCGCAACTGGCCTCCAGGATAAAGGTGAGGGATCGCTTGAATCGCCTGACTTTGCTCAGGCAGGATGAAGAAGATGCGAGGGGAAGCGCTCGAGCGGCTCGCTTTCGGAATGCGATAGGGTGCCTCGAGGTCGGCCCCCCGCACGCCGGGAAGCAAATAAGGGAGACTGGGGATCGAGTTGAACGCCATACGCTCACCGCCGATGAAATGTATCTGCGTACCGGGCCCCTCCTCGGCGAGAATCTCGATCATCGCCTGGGTGACCTCGCCGTTCAAGCTGCCATACTCCTCACGAGGGAAGTAATCGAGGAAAAGATGCCGGGCGTTTTCTGCGGCCGCGAGAAGGACGAGCAAGCCGGTGGCGAACATCGCGGCCTTGGACAGGGAGGGTCTGGAAGACTCGGCCCAGCTCAGTCCCGTTTTCATTGGTAGGATCAGCAAGACGGATAGCATCGGCGGCAGCAGCAGCATGCGCTGGGCATTCGGCGCTTGGATGGAAAGCCCGCCCACAACCAGCGTGGCGGCCAGGGATAGAAGCGGCAGAAGCCGCGCCGGAGCGCTGGGCCTGATCAAAGCCATCGCCAGCCCCAGGAGGACCAGGGGCAGGGAGATCCCGAAAAGCAGGGGTGCGCCGGGATCGTAGTAGATGCCTTGGAGCGCGGCGACGCCGAGCCCGAGTAGGGTGATCCAGGTCTGCTCGAGAATCAGTCCCAGCGGTGTGGTGCCCAATGCTTCTGCCGCCGGCCCCAGCCATCCCGGAACAAGCATCGAGACCCTGCTGGCGGTGAAAAGCAGGCTGGCCGGATGGTGAGCATAGAGCAGCATGAGCGGCATCGCCGTGGCTCCGGTCATGAGAGCCCCGGACGCCAACCCCGGCAACCGCGAAGCCGGATCCGTCTGGATTCGGCGCAGCGAGAGGCACCATACCGCCAACAGGATCGGGATCAATCGCGAGGTTGTATAGAAGAACAGTGAGGCGCCCACCGCAAGGCCGGCGATCTGGAAGAAGAGGCGCTGGTTCAGGCGCCAGCCGCGATAGAGGGCCGCCGCGGATAGCGCCAGGAAAAGACCGTCAAAGATGTTGTTGTAGGCCACACGGCTGAAGAAGACATGGTGGTGGAAGGTGGTGAGCCAGAGAGCCGCCATCCAGGCGGTCCGGCGGCCGAGCATTTCGCGCGCCAGCCAGTAGGTGGCGGGGATGGTCAACGCACCTGCCAAGGCGGAGGGCAGGCGGATGGCGAGAACCGTTCTCCCTAAGAGCACTTGGGCACGAGAGAGCAGCCAGAAGTACAGGGAGGGAAAGGAGAACCAGCTCAACCCAAGGAGGTTGTCCCGTTGACCGTCGAGGAATTCCCAAGCGGTCAGCCCGGCGGAACCCTCATCCCCGCTCAGCACGTAGGGCATGCTCTCCACGCGCCAGGCCCGGATGAGGAAGGCGATGCACGCGAGTAAGAGCAGAAAGCCGAGTTCCCGGGGCGATATTCTTATGCGACTTGCACCCTGCGAGGGGCTGCGCGTCCCCAGATAGACAAGCAGGATCCCGGCGAGCCAGAAGGGCGCGGCCAGCGGGCTGTGGACGCTTGGGCCGTCGCCGGACGCGGCGCGAGAGGCAATTGAAAAACCCAGGCCCAGGGGGATTAGGAGGATTTGCCAGAGCGAGACGTCCAACCACGCTGCGATCCTTGTAAGCCAGTCACCCAGGCGCTTGGACAGAGGGCTTATAAGCAGCAGCACTGCCCCGCAGGAGGCCAGGAGAAGGCCCAGCAGGAGGATGGCGCTAGCCAGGCCCAGGAAAGGGCTTGCTTGAAAAAGATGCATCCCGACCAGAAGGAGCGCAAGCCCTCCGGCAAGGGCCGGGAACGCTATGGTGCGCAGCCAGCATGGGAAGGGGCCGGTCCGCATAGGGGCTACCAGAGCTCGATCTCGCGTAGGTGGATTTTCACAGGGTCGCCCTGCTCAAAGCTCAATATTTCGATTTCGATGGCTTCGATCGCCTGCAGGGGCTTGGGCAAGGCCAATTCCACCGTCGGATCGTCGGGCAGATCGCGGAAAGATCCCGTCGCCTCGACCGGATCCTTCTGGCCCGCACCATAGGCTCGCAGCGTGACCTGAAAGTCCATGCTCCCGGTTGTGATCCGGACCCCCTCCAGCGTTCGCGGCTCAGCGAATTGCAATCGGATGATGGCGGGGTTCGCAGAATGAACCCTCGCCAAGGTAAACGTGTCCTTGTCAAAAACATGCTGGATTTCCCCCATATCGAAGTATGGATGGCCTACGGTCACTGGGCGGCCATCGATCTCCAGCACATCGGTGCGCGGGCGTTGGCGCTCGGCTTCCTCAGCGGCGAAGATTTCGTCGGCCTGGTCGGAGTAGCCCATGGTCAGGAAGATGAAGCCGGGGGTCCCGTTCGGATAGGGGATCATTTGGAGCACTTCGATCAGGCCGATCTTGGGATCCTGAAGCAGTTCCTGATATTCTTCGACGGTGAGGACAAAGACAGTGTGCTCATCCAAGGGTAGCCGCCGTTCAAGGAAGGGTCCGGCGCTGCTCATCTCCACGGGGACGCCGTCCGGCAGGAAGAAGCGTTTCAGAATATCAGCTCCATTGGCCCAGGAAGGGCTGACAAACACTCTGCGGCCGGGCTGCTCTTCTAGGAGTTGATCAACGGCTGTGAACACCTGGCGGGCGCCATATTGCATGCCGTGTAGACCGTAATCCTCGTACCAAGTCGGTCCATTGATGAGAGCATCGCCGAGCATGCTGCCGTGGACGACAATGAGGAAAGCGAAGAGGGAGCCCCAGACAGGCACTTCGCCCCACCGTCTCGCCAGCGGTGTGCACACAGCCCGCAGGCCGAGTGTGATGAGTATCGCCGCCGGCAGCGTGAACACCAGCACGCGGGTGATGCCGATATCGACCATGGCACCACCCAGCGGGGAGACCAGCCCCAGCAGCAGGATCATCCGATGGGCTGGGTCTCGCACCCTGCGTGCGGCGATGGCCAATCCGAGGGCCGCAAAGGGCAAGGTAAACAGGGGCAGATGACCATAGCCCTTCATGAGATGGCGCGGCAAGTCGCCTGGATTCGGCCAGAACCAATATCGAGGGCTGAGGCCTTTGAGATAGAGCGATACGAAGCGTTGGAGCTTCGCGAGTAGGGGGATCTCATGCAACCAGTAGCTGTCCAGCATACGGAGCTGGAAATAGCTCTCCTGGCAGTGCTGAAGCTCGAAACGGAGATAAGGCACAGCCAGCACTATGGCCAGCAAGGCTCCCCACAGGAGGGCCCGGCGGTGGCGCCAATGATGACGGATGTCGAAAAGAAACAGCAAGGCACCGAAGGAGAGGAGGACGAGCTGCCCTCCGCGGTAGCTGTAGAAGGCCAGGGCCCCAAAGAGGATCGA
>CAZBLT010000026.1:0-33991 GCA_964492745.1 uncultured Anaerolineaceae bacterium | reverse complement strand
CCGGGAGAGCGCATCCTCAAGACGCAGCTCCACGATCTCCGCAACCAGCTTCATCGCAGCTGGAGAGCGCTCCGCTTCTACAGCCGCATGGATCAGCACGAGGCGATCGAGCGGTTTGAGGCGCTGCTGGAGAGCGTCGCTTGGCAGATCGCCAAAGACAAGGGTTATGCAAGCGCCGAAGAGGCGATCCCGGAGGCGCTGGAGGTCCTGGGGGTACAGAAATGATCATCTATGAGAACGAGAATTTCCGCGTGCGCCAAATACTGAATCGGGACGGCCGGGTGACATATTCCCTTGAGCGGCCATATGCCGGATCTGGCAGGCTGGACGAATTCATGGATGGTTACCAGGCCGAGTTCGTGGCCCGCTATTGCTCGAAGCATCATGCGGGCAGCTATGCCTCCGAATACCGCAAGGCCGCCAAGCAGGCATGGCTCAATCTCCACGGCATCAGAGAGAACGCTGAACGCTGGGCGCTTGAGCGCATGGCCGACCTCGCTAGCGAGATCGCGACTAAGGAGGATGAAGAATGGCAAGCACTATGATCGCAGTGAGGGCCATCGTTCAATGCAATGAATGCGGAGGCACCGGCATCCGCGAACACGCCCCCTACTGCCGAGATTGCCTGCAGACGATCAGCCACCATGCGATCATGAACCTGAGCAACGATGGTTTGATGCCCTGCGGGCACCCATGGGAACGACTAGAAGAGCAAGAGCCTTGCGGGGAATGTGATGGGACCGGGGAGGTCGAGATCTGGCTTTCGTTCAAGCAATTCTGCGCGGCGCTCGTGGAAGAGATCGGGAAAGAGCAGCGATGGCCCGGCCAGATTCCGCCGTAGAGGCCGCCGTTACGGCTTGTAACGCCGCCAGGAGCCGACTATTGGAGCTTCATAAGGAATTGGGTTCATGGCGAAAAGTCGGGGCGGAGATCGGCGTTACGGGCGCCATGGCTTATCGGGTTGCGAAGGAGGGATACCAGCCGAAGAGCCCCGAAATCCGAGCCAAACTGGGGCTTCCTCTCTTGACTGAAGGCCTGTGCGCTGATCTGCTCGCTCTTCTCATAAGTAGGAATGGGGAATAGAAAATAGGCTTTGTAGGACAATAGGGCTGGCGATCGCGCCCCAGCCTTTTTCCTATTGGCTTGCACGCAAGGATGTGCGATACTGTAATTGTAGGTGTTGTCCCCGAGTATCAGGGGGGATCATAGGCGTAGAAACTCCGATCTTGCATAATCTGTGCAGATAATTCTGCCTTTTCAGCATTTAGGCAGTTCCTATTATTCATTCGCATCTCAGTTTATATCAGGAGGGATATTGCATGATGCGCGCGAAGGGAATTGGGGAACGGTGGAAATCATTCATAATTATGATCCTAGATCCAATCATCGTTTTCTTAGTCGTGGTCTCTGCGGGTTTGCTCCTTTCCTCATTGAATCAGTCTGATAAAGCCATCATCACCTTCATGACGATCCTATTATCTATATCGACTGGCCTATTAGGCAGTGCCGTGTCGAAGAAATGGGATGAATTGACTGAAAAGGGCATAATATACGCCAGGGGAGCTTCAGCTGTTCGAAGCCTTAAGCTCCTTCTCTCACATGTTAATAGACTTCATCGAAAGGCCAGAGAATATCTACTTGATTTCGAATCAGAACCTGAGGAGCGCGATGCACTTAGAATTTCCAGAATCTACTTGCGGGAGCTTGCTGATGGCATCATTGGTCTCATGGAGGAAGTTCTTGGCTCGATCGAGAATTGGACAGATATTGTCCCTGAAGCTAAGATTGAGACTCAGGTCGGCATTATCAGTGAACTCTCAGCCCAACTCTCTGATCTTGAGGCTGAGTTGGATGCAGTAAATGAAAGATTGAAGGCCGCCGAGGATTCATCACAGGAGCAAATCGCGGAACTCATCTCAGAAAAATCTCGAATTGAAAGGGAGCTCGCCAAGGCAAGAAGCGAGCTTCAAATGAAGGAATTCGAATTCAGGCCAACAATCTCGTCTGGTTCTATACTGAGCTCAGACGCTGGCTATATGGACTTGGCAGCCCCTTTGTTGGTATCAGGACAATACAGGCTGTGTCCCCATTGCTTTACGATGAATCAAATTACCGATGAGTTCACCGGCAAGTGTTGGAAATGTGGGCAAGATTTATAGACGCTTCGCACTTATAGATCCGCAATTGGCGGCTTAGGATCTGCCTTGCCGCTCGCAGGAGCGGACCGGGGGGGGAAGCGGCGCAAATTGCCTGACTTGATTATGATCTCGAGTAGACGCGTCCACGCCATTGTTGTTCATCTTGCAGCCGTTTGCTAAGGAATCCCTGAGACCGGCTTCCTATTCTGCATTCTGTGGAGATTGTCAATGGATGAGCTTGAGGGAAAACCCACAAAGGAGCTATTCGGCGTTCTTGCGGGAACCGCTCAGCAGATAATGACGCTTGTTGAGACCGAAGATCCGAGGGACAAAGAGCGTTTTCGGAGAATGCTATCGGGGCCGAGGGCTCGAATGGAGAAGACCATAGGGGTGATTGATCGATGGCTTGAAGAGAAGGAGGGATGAATGTGCAATAGCGATCGGAAGGTTTATAGGCGCTCAGATGGGAAGTGAGTCGATAGGCGGATAATCGATCTGGACCCTTTCCGGGACCCTTAGCTCGCAGCCGTTAGGCAGAATCCAATCTCTCTCTATATGATAGCCGCAACGTCTCTTATCATCAAAATGGCGCTGCCTTGATTATCAACGGAATTAATGTTGACTTTCTCGAAACCAATGTATAATAATCATGGCGGGTAATACCTGGCCAGCCGTGATGCAGGGTGTCAAGCCCTATATCATAAGCATGTTTGAAAACATGCCGGCCCCAGGGTCCGCCAAGCTTTTTTTAAGCGGGGATCGAATGCACGTTTTTCTTGACGAATCTGGGGATCTGGGCTGGAAATTCGATAAGCCTTATCGAATGGGTGGATCAAGCCGCTACCTAACCCTTGCTTTTCTGCTTGTTGACGAAGATACCCACAAATACCCTAGACGTCTCATAAGAAGGCTTAGATCTAAATATGGGATCCCACCTTCGAAGGAAGTCAAGGGGTCTGATTTGACATCGGGACAGCTTATTTATTTTGCCGATAAGGCTCGTCAGCTCAGTGATAACCGCCCACGTATTGGGTATTGTTCGATCACAGTCAGAAAGGAAAATGTGCAGAACCATATCCGCAATGATCCAAACAAACTATATAACTTCATGATCAATCTCTGCATACTGGACTTGATAAAAGATGAGCCCAAAGTATTCATCACTCCTGACCCTAGGTCGATGAAGGTTGCCAGCGGCAATAGCATGATCGACTATCTCCAGACACAATTGTGGTTTGTGAAAGGTACTGAGACTCATCTAATCAGAAGGCCTGCTGAGAGTCACACCAACCTAAATCTGCAATTTGTGGATGTCATTGCACATATAGTTTGGTCTTATCATGAGGATGGTGTGAAAGATCCATATACCATCATCAGCCCGACTATCTCAGCAAAGCATCTGTTTTTTCACTAGGCTTGGATTCATAACCCTACTAATTTCAGCCTATTTCCGGTGGATTCTGCCTAGCTACTCGCTAGCTTTCATCACGTGTCGGCGCCCACCGAATAGAGTGGATCCAGCTCCGTTTTCGATCGCCTCTCCAGCGCCGGCACCCAGCCGCACATGTAGTCCCTCTCCTGCTCAACAAAAGAGATCGGATGCGGGTGGATCCTCGTGATCAGGCCTGTTTCTGTTACGTCTGCCTCCATGACGAGTCCCTGGATCACAGGTTTCAGCCCCTTGGTTTTCAGATACCCATTGGTCCCCTCGAAACAGCCCGGGCCAATCACCCAAATAGGGCCATGTGGGAATAGATCGCTGACGTGCAGGTGGCCCCAGAAGATGAAGCGCACCGTGGGCGCCGGCTTCTCTCCAACCACGACATCCGTGAGCTCCTGCCGGCTGATCTGCGCGGCGAACTTCTGCCCCTTGTAGCTGACCGCATAGGGGACGCCCCCGGAAGGGTGCCATAGGATAGCGCTGGCCACAACCCGACCCCCGACCTGCAAGAGGGGAACCTCGGCCTGGTCGAATCCGCCATAGTGGAAATCGTCTCGCACCCGGCAGGCGTTGCGGATCACGTCCGTTCCATTCTCCCGATAGAAAGACCAGTCGTGATTGCCGCCCATGACGATGTGCTCGACGCCTTCAATCTGGGGGATCGTGTTGACCAGCGCATCCACCTGGTCGTTCGCTCCGTGGGCGTAGAGCTCGTTATGCTGGCCTTTGTACACACCGACCCCGGCAGTCATGTCGCCGGCCCACAGCACCTTGCGGACGCCGTATTCCTCCACGCCGATCTGGATCATCTTCTTGATGGCGGAGATCTGCGAGAAGGTGCTGCCGATGTGCGGATCCGACATCACAAGCCACTTGATCCGCCGGCTCGGCTCGTCCTGGATCGTCGGAAGGGGATCCGCCGGCAGATACTCGGGCAGCGAATAGCCCCTCTCGTCCACGCGAATGCCATAACCATCGCACCGGAACGCCTCGAGGGCCTGCCAGACGACCGTCGGCCCCCTATCGAGCGCGTCCGCCAGGTCGGTGAGCCTCATGGGTTGCTTTTTCAGCAGCTTGATAACATCGTCCGGGTCGATCCCGTGGTAGGAGGCAGGGAGGCGCTGAGCCCTCTCCGCGGCGGGCTCGGATGGCAGGGGGAGGTCCGGAAGGGTCTTCAGATCCTTGGCCCTCAGGCCGAACTCCCGCCGGAAGCCCTGCCGAAGGGTTGGGGCAGGCATGTCCAGCTCCTGGGCCAACGCGATGAAAGTGGGCTCAATCCCGCGCGCGACCGCCTCCGCCGCGAGTCGCCTGAGCGCGTTCCAGTTGTACGATGTTCTGCCAGCCATTATCCCCTCACAATCACAATCCGCCGTAACAGCACATTACAAGTACATAAAATTATGCGAATTTGGATAGTGGCACTGCCCAAATTCACACAAAAATAACCCAGCGGAGCACCCAATGGGCGGTCCGCTGGATAGAAACTTCATTTGACCTCCCCGCGCCTTCGCCTCTTACTCTTCGAAATCTGAGACGCGCGCCGGCAAGCCGATCTTATCTGCAATAGGCTTCCAGACCTTTTCATAGATCAGCGCCGAGAACAGCGAGCCGTAGATGCCAAGGACCACGATCACCGCCGGCCCCTCGATGGGCGGGTAGAACTGGATGCCGATCCACAGCGCGCCCAGGGCGAGCGAGTGGATCACAGCCAGGCGCTCCGGTGAGAGCCAGCTTCCCGTCCGGAGAAGCTTCACCCACTTGGCCACCTGCACGATGATCGCTGTGAGGAGCGCAATGGGGACGCCGGCCACGATCAGCGTCAGCAGCTGAATGAGCGCCTCGACGACTTCAGTACTGATTACCGTTTCCATGGAGATCCTCCTAGCCCGATGTGTGAATTTCCCTATACACAAATCTGTTTGTGTAAAGGCTACCCCGACTTGTTGCCGAAGACCGCGATAACGACGGCGGTTATTAGCATATTGATCCCATCCAGCACATATCCGATTGTGTCCCTCCTGAGCAGACTCTTCACGCTTGTGCGGTCCACCGCGTCTTGCACGCGGTCGGCCGCCATCTCGGCCCGGATCGCCTTGAACTCCTCGCCCATCTCCTTGCGCACGGCCTTGAACTCGTCCGCCGTCTCCTTGCGGAAGATCATCAGCTCGTGCATGTATTTCTCATGCATTTCCTGGATGTCGCGGTAGGTGATCCGGTTGCTATCCTTCATGCCGCGATGACCCCCCTCTCTGCAAGATCGTCCCGCACGATCTCCCAGCGCATGGGCTCCGGCAGCTCGAGAAACGGCTGCGCCGGCTCCGGAGATGCGGGACCCCAGTCATAGGCCGCCAGGGCCGTCACAAGCGGCTCGGCCCAGGGCTCAAAGAGCTGCCCCAGCCGCCAGAAATCGACCCCGACGAGATGATCCCCTAGCTCGGCCCGCAGCAGATCGATCCCGGCAATGAGCGCATCGGGATCCGGCGACCAACCTCGCTCCCTGAAGGTCGGCAGCGTCACATGCCAGTCCAGCTCGCGGCCGATCTGCCGCTCGAGGCTCGCATAGGCCTCCAGCATGCGTCCATAATCACCCACGAAGTCCTGAGAGCCCATCGGATAGGCCTGGGGCGCCACGCCGGCCAGGATGAATTCGCCCTCGGCCTTGTAGGTGAGCCATTTCTCCCAGGCGATTTCGCGGTGCAGATCCGGTCTTCGATAGCTCTGCAGATAGACCCGAACGGACGTTCCGTCATGTCTCTTGAGCCGCCCGAGGCTTCGGAGGAAAGCACCCGTGTTGTGGGCGTAGGCTTTGGCGACGTTTCCCTCCACGTCCAGCTTCACGCGTCTGGGGTTCCAGCGCTTCGCGGCGTCTTGGATCGCCCGCGCCTGGGCCGCCGGCTGCTTGCAGTCCACCCAGCACCAAAGATCTACCTCGAGGCCGGCATCCTTCGCGGCCCGCTCCATGGCGTCGTTCGAATGAGCCCTATAGGGCGAGAGGGCGCTGAAATTCTCCTCCGCGCCATACACGTAGACGCCGTTCACGCCCTTGATGGAGATGGTATCGGCCTGCAGCAGCTTCGCCAGGGCGATCTGCTCCTCGAGGCTATGCTTGCCCCATACTGCGGTGTACCACGGCCGCCAGACGCTCGCCTGGATGTTCATGACGCACCTGCTCAATACATGCGAGCCTTGACCGCAGCGAGGATTTCATCCGTCAGGTCTAGCAGCTGCGTCGCCCGCGCTGCCGGAAGGTCGAACCACGTTTCGGGGTTGGGAGCCACCCCGATTTGTGTCCCCTCATCATCGTAAAGCGGCTCCCCCGGGGGAGCATTCCGCCAGAACGTCACCTCGAACGTCCCCACCTCCGCACCCGTGGGGTCTGCCTCCACAATCTCTGCTGTGACCTTCTCGGCTTCCAAATCTACGATCCAGCGCCTACAAACCAGCCGATCCACCGTGATCTGTCTCGAAATCCCAATCGAAACCTCAGCCATATCTTCCTCCCTAGATCATCACTTCGCGGTAGCGCCGCTCCAGATCGCCCAAGGGGATCAGCCCCTTGCGCAGGTCGTCGAAGAAACGGCGCGCTCGCTCGAACCAGAACCAAATCGCCTGTGAGCCGCCGACCGGCTTAGGATAGAACCCGATGGCAGACCTAGCCCCCTTGCTCGCCGCCGTGATCGTCAATCCAGCCTCCGGTGTGGTGTCGGTGGTTGGGATCCATCCACAAGCGTAGAAGGCGTCCAGTTCGTTATCCGACCTAGACGGGGTGGCGCCATGGTAAAGATGGGTGCACTCATCCCAAGCGTCGGCCCTTGCCGAATCGTTCTTCCCACCGTGCATCGCCACCAGAACCCCACCATCAGGCCCCCCCGAAAGGGACCAGCCCCACGCCGTGTCATAGGTGGTATGGGCGTCGGTCCACGTCACGGGGGACTTGTTCGTGTCCACGCCGTCGATGTGCAACACAACCGCCGCAAACCCGCCGCCGTTCGCCCCCGTATGATCAAGCCACACGTTCCCACTTCCCGCCGAAGGATTGAATATGTACCAGATGTCAACGGTTGTATACTGCCCGCTCGCGCCATCTCTCGCCTTGGTCAAGGAGGTTCCGCCCGATCCGGGCCACCTCACATCGGTTATGTCGCTCGTGTGGCCGCTGTCCTTCTTGTTCAACACCATGACGACCAGAACGCTCGCAGGATAGCCCGATGCGACAGTAATGGGGATGTTATTGTCCGCTGGCGTCCAGACCTCCGCCGCCTGCGCCAAGATGCTTCCCGCCATTATGTCCTCTCCACCACGACCGAAACCGCCACTCTCTTCACGGTGCTAGGCGTGCCGCTGACGGCCAGCCGCAGCCACCCACCCTTCGCCAGCGTCCGAGACAACCCGGTTCTGCTACGATAGGACTGGCTCGAAAGACTGATGTCCTCCGTCCAGTCCGCTGTGGTATCGGTGATACTCGAATAATAGGACAGCGTGAGCGTGGCGCTCCCGCTCAGCCCCTCGACCTCCCTGGCCTTCAGTTCCCTCAAAGTGCAGGCGTATGGGACCTCAATCTCAACCTGCTCACCGCTCGCAAGGACAGTATCCTTGTTGCCCACGACCATCGAAGCTCCGCCGTACTTCATGGACGACCAATGCTTCCCGTCCACCGTGTCGGCGTCGATGTTCAACGCGTCGTGCGCGGCCTTTGTGCCATCGTGCCCGTGAAACCCATCAACGGTGTCCGCGTCGATCCCCAGGGCGTCATGGGCAGCCTTGTCGTGGCCCGTCAAATCGGAAGTAGCGATTTGCTTGCCGCCTTCCGCAGCCCCTGTATGCGCATGGCCCGTAGTTGGATCCAGAACATCATCCCGCAGATCGTTATATTGCTGAGCCGTCGCCTGGTCTCCCGCCGAAACCGGATTGCTATTCGCCATCGCTCACCCTACCCTATCGTCAGCGTGTAGTCGAAGGTCAGATCGACGTTCCCCGCCGAATTGTCGTAGGCCTGAAGGTATCTGCTGAACAACGTTCCCGAATTTGGCGTTGACGATGCTCCGGCACCGCCGAATACGCCGGCCTCCTGGAGGTTATATGTGCACTCCGCGCTCGTGTAGAAGACGCTGAGAGTCAGAACGTTCCCGGAGCGGTCCCGCGTCGTCCACTGCTTGCGTTTCACTTCCGTCTGTAGCTGCGTGTCGCTAACGGAGGGTGTCGTCGACCCTGTTCCTATCGCATGCCAGGTAAGGCCAGCGGTCTCCTGGTCGACCAGAATGTCGCCCACAAGCTCTTTGCCGGCCGAGACAATCAGATTCCTGACCTTGCCCTCGAATAGGCAATGCCCCCTGGCGCGGGCTGCATCCTGCGCCTCTCTCAGGCTCATGCCCTCTGCCATCAGCGCGGGCAGAATGCCAGGCGTCCACGCCCTCAGGATAGATTGCCCCCTTAGCGGGAGGAATTCAGACTGGGTCAACTCCATACGCCGAACCCCCATTTGAAATCATTGGCGCCGCCTGGCCCCCATGTATATGGGGCGCTGGTGGCTGCAACGGAACAAGATTCGGCCAGAGAAAGCGATTCTGCATGTTCGAGCAGCTCGTCCAGCACCTCGTCCTCTCGCCAGAGAGGCCGGGGCTTGGCCTGGCGTGCAAGTCTGGCCATGATGTCGATGAGATCCGGGTTGTAGGTGCCCAGGGAAACCGCGAACTCGGCCAGGTTCTTGGAGGTCTCCTTCATGGAAACCTTCTGGATCAGATAATCAGCATCGATGCCGAAACGAGAGCTCGTCAGGTGAACAACCTCCCCCGATCGGAGCCCAGGCTGCCGGGTCTTGCACGTGATCGCAGTCGCCGCAAGCGCCGATTGAGCCAGCTTCCCCTTTCCGGCAAGACGAGCTGCGTTCTTGTCGGTGATGTCGGAATCGACGATTGTGTCATCAAACCAGCGCCCGTAATGGGCGTAGCTCTCGGTATCCCGTATGCGGGCCCTGAGAGGAACCTCATAGCGCCCTATGACCTTCACAGCATTGGGAAGGTTGGGCCATGCATTTTGCTGCTCGAGGACCTGCTCCTGGAAGTAGTGCAGCGCCTCGTCGGCGCCAGATAGGCTATCGATGTGCCCCACCTTGACCGTCAGCTGTGTCCAGACGGGGGATGACTCCGTGCCGTCGTTGCGGTAGACCTGGATCCCCCCGCCGGCCGCGGGCTCGTGCATCTTGAACGGCATCGTGATGCGATTGTCCTGCCCCGTGCCTTCGAGGTAGATCGTCTGATCGTCCGACAGATAGTTCCCGCCAACGACCTCGACGCGGTTCACAACGCCGGTTCCATCCAGCTCCAGCTCGAGGTCCGAAAACGGGTAGGTCTGGGAATAGTCCGGGGAATCGCTCAGATCGAACGTCGCGCTGTTGCTCTCCCCGAGGAAGAAGTGCAGGTTCTCATCGTAGTCGATGTACCAATCGCCATCGGCATAATCCGCCAGCGCGTTCACACACTCCCTGAGCGTCATGCGATTGAAGCGGATTTTCGTGTGGGTCTTGATGGCGGTCACATGGGTCGAGGCGTCGATCTCGGGAAGATAATCAGCGAAGAGGTCGGCGAGGATCGCCGCGTCGGTCATGTCTTCGTATTCAGCCTTGACGATGATCCGATCCAGCAGGCAGGCGTAGTCCGCGCACTCCAGGGTGTATTCATAGCCGAGGCCAAGCTCTTCCTTGCGCACGACCTGGACAAAGCCGCCGAATAGCTTCGTCGCCCCATCCTGCACGGCGATCTCCATCCAGTCCTCGGGTGTCTTTGGGACCGAGCTCAGCAGGCGCAGCTTGCAGGTGTCGACCTGATGAGTGAGCACGCTTTCGATCTGCAGAGTCCCCACGCGCAGATAATCCGTTATATCTACACCGTCCAGGGTGACCGCAATGGAGAGGTCGTCCGGATAGCTCATCGGACAACTCCCTGCAAGCGCAGCTGGCGCATGATCTCACGGGCTGTCGCCTGCGGATCCCTCGAGCCGTCCACCGTGATGTACACATCGCCACGCCGGCCAGCAGCGGGCACGTTCGTCACGTTGGTAACGCTGGTCATGGCTGGCTGCAGCATGAAGGAGGGCATGCCTATCTGATCGATCTGCTTCAGCGACTTGGCAATGCCCCGCAGTCCGAGCTCAAAGGGGGTCGGGGAGCCTGGGGTCAGCCAGTCGGGCAGCTTCAGGCTTCGGATCTTGTCGGCGATCCTGCCCATCCACTCCCTCACGCGGCGGGCGGCGTCCACAATGCCCCCAAACCCGTGTATGAGCGGCTGGACGATTTTGTCATTCAGCCATTGCAGCTTAGGTCCGAGCCATGTTGCCACCACAGAGCCGATCGTTCTCAGGGCTGGCCCGAGCTTCTCGGACAGCCAGGACCAAACCTTTTGAAGCGCCGGGTAGAGCACGTTCTGCCAGAGTCCCGCGAGCGCCCTCACCGCCGTGCCTACAACCGCCGACAGAATGTCCGCAATGCCAACCAGGATCGGCCAGAGAACCTTCGAGATAAAATTCCAGACGGCCCTGATGGCTGGGAGAAGGACGTTCCTCCAGAACCTGCTCAGGGCCTGAAGGGCCACGGGGATGTTCTTCTGCAGCCAGGTCGCCAGCTTGCTGAAGATGGGCTGCAGCGTATTGGCCCACAGGTTCGTGAGCATATCCCGGATGCCCCCGAAGTTGGTCGCCCAGGCAGCCGCCAGAAGCCCAACTATCACAATCACGAGCCCGATCGGGCTGATCAGCGCTCCTATTGCGGAGACAATCGCCCCCAGCGCCACCAGGAGAGGCCCGGCCGCTGCCGCCAGCGCCGCCACGACGAGGATGATGCGCTTTGTGGAGGGATCCAGGGCCATGAACTGCGTCATAAGCCCCTTCACAAACGTTATGGCCTGGAGCGTAAAGGGCAGCAGCTCCTGGCCAAGTGAAATCGCCATCTCTCGGATCATTGCCCTGGCTGTTCTCGTCGAGTTTGCCAGGCCGTCCGCCGTGCGCGCGTAATCCCCCTGGGCCGTCGCCGTTTGCTCTAAGATGATGGCGTAGGCGGCCTGCGCCTTCACGCCGGCGCTCAGCTCGGTTGCGTTGACCTTTTCACCCTCGGCAACATCGATGAGCCCTAGCTCCAAGGCCTTCGCGGCGATCGCCGTTTGGCTCAGATTCACGCCCAGCGTCCTGAGCGGCTCCACCTCGCCAACCAGCCCGGAGCGCAGCTTGTCCAGCACCTCGGTCGGATCCATGTTGTTGAACGACGCGAGATCGGCCGCAAGCTGTACCAGCTCAGTGGACATCTCGGCTGACGTGTCGACTCCTATCCCCATGGCCGTGAACAGGTTCCCGTAAGTGCCCGCCGCCTCGAGGGCCTGCTGGCTGCTCATGCCCAGGTTCGTCGCGGCGGTCTTGGAGAACTCCTCGATCTGCGCCGCGGCGTCTCCAAACACAACGCGCACCTTGTTCAGCGACTCCTCGTAGTCCGAGGCGGCATTTACTGCAGCCGCGCCCATTCCGATCAGCGGCAGGGTAATACCCGCCGTCATGGCGCCGCCGACGCGCATCATCGATGCGCCCGTGTCTTTCAGCCGCCGGCGCACGCGCTCGATCCTCCCGATCTCTTCGTCGAGCTGCTTCCCGAACTTCGCCGAATCCAGGACTAGGCTAACTACCAGGCTTGCCAGCGTCGCCACGTTTTCTCAAATCCCTCCCGCCGAGCGCGGCATTCAGCATCTCCACGAACTGCAGCTGCTCCCGCCAGGATGTCTGTCGCCTCTCGCTCTCGAACCGGGGCACGAATTCCTCGGGCTTGTAGGGCCGCCGGCGCTTCTTTGGATCGCGGTTCACGTTGGCGATCACGCTCGCCACGATCCCGCTGCGCAGATCGGCCCGGGCGTCCCCGAAGGGCTCCATCCCGTAGAGCGCCAGCCATTCGGCGAACTCCCGGCTGCTCATCCGCTGCTGCAGCTCCGCAACGGTGCAGCCCAGGGCTAGGGCTAGGCGGAACCAGAAGCGCCGCTCAGGGCGCTCTCTGAGTTTTTTGCCAGCTCCTCCACGTCCTCGGGCCCGATGGCCGACAGGCGGGAGGCGACATTGAACACACGCTGCAGCGCGCCGGCGCTCTTCTCGGAGAGCGCCTTGATGTCGTCCTCCGAGAAGAGACGGCTGCCTTCCTCGTCCACGATCGTCCAGGCGGCCAGCTTGGCGCGTAGGTTTCGCATGTTCACGTCATAATCGGAGCCGCGCTTTTCCAGGATCGAGGCCTCGAATGCATCCCGCTCGGCCCCGGTCATGGACCGCACCAAGACATCGCCGCCCCATTCTGGAACGCTCACACGCTCCGTCTTGAGGTCCTTCGCCTGCAGGATCTCGTCACGTCCCAGCAGCTTGGCCATACGGCGTCGCCTCCATATCTCGTTTGTCAGCGCTATGATTTCCGGCTCGAATATCACGCCAGCGTGGGCTGTCCGGAGATCTTCAGCGTCACATCCGCGCTCAGCTTGCCCTCGACGGGCGCATCCGGCTCAAAGCCGGTGACAAAAGCCGCGAAGCTCCAGGTGGTCGAGCCCGTATCGGGAAAGACCAGCTGGAAATTGCGCAGGGTCTTGTTCACCATGTCAGCGATCAGGCCCGTGCTGTAGCCTTGCGTGGCGTCCGACGGGATGAAATTCAGCGAAAAGCTCACCTCGCCGGCGTCCAGCAGCGTGGCGACGTATTCCTTCCACCCGCCCGGTGAGCCGTGGTGGGTCACTTCCTCCGTGCCCAGCTCAAGGGATGGCGGCTTGATGTCCTGCACTTCTGCGATGGTTGTGAAGTTTTCGGGGTCGCCGCCGTCTCCGATCTTGAGCAGCGTTCCGAACGAAGAGATTGCTTCGCTTTCGCTCATGGGTTTACCTCCTAGTCCGAGTGTCGCCCTGGCTTAGCCGGGGATCTTCAGGATGGCGAACTCCACATTGGCGTCGTCCGCCTCCAGGTAGAACTTGCCGTCGCTCTGGATCCAGCCCAAGACTGCGCCGGCCCAGAATGCCCGATAGGCGCCCGCGGGAATCGACTTGGTGATGTCTCCCGTGCGGCCGTAGGGATCGCTGACGCTCGAAAGCGTCACGTTGTGGGCGCTCGCGTCGTTGTTGCGGATCAGGATCAGCTCGCGCCCCGTGAGCACGAACTGGTTTTTGTTCGTGGGGTCCGCCGCGGTCCATGTGATCGATGCTAGATCCGACGCGTAAGGGCCCACAACGCTGATAGGTGTCAAGCTGGTTCTGGCCATGGCCTATGTCCTTTCCTCCAGTGCCTGGATGAGGGTCGAGCGGTTCTTCCCCGCCTTCTCGGCAATGAGCGCTTCCGCTGCAGAGATCTCGCCGGCGTCCACCTTCTCCAGGACCTCTTCCACCTTCAGCCCGCTCACGTCCGGAACCTCGACATCCACCTGACCATGCTCGAGGAGCGGCTCGACGATATTGCCAAAGCGATCCGCTCTGAGCACCTCCGTCTTTTTGGGCACCGGAGGAGGCGGGAAGTGCGCGCGGATGATGTGATCCACGATCGCCGCTTCGCCGGCCAGCGTGTCGAACGGGCACAGCTTGCAGCGCCACTGCGGCAGGCCCTTCCACTCGCCCATCTCATAGAGCTCTTTGATTTCAGCTACGTCTCCGCTCATTCCGTCGCCTCCTGGTGCCAGATGATGAAATCCATGGGCGTGCCGAATGCCCCGGTTTCATCCTCGTAGGTGTCCATCTCGTTCTCCAAGAAGGTCGCCCCCACGCTCACACCGCCGCCCATCGTTCCCTTGAAGCCATCCAGCGAGATGCGCACGAGATTCGCAAGCTGCCTGGATTGGCTGTAGGAGGACGCATAGCAGGTGATCTGAAACCTGGGGCGCGCCAGGCCGGACGGCCCGCTCTGCGACCGTATCCTCGGCGTCGAGATCCGTTGATAGACCGCGTAGGGCAGCGCGGCATCCTGTGGGGCCCGCAATGGATAGAAGCGGTCCGAGATCAGGGCCGCAATGCTCGCATCGCCGGTTACGTGAGCGTAGAGCGCTTCCTCGATGTTCATCTCGGCAACACCCTCCGGATGACCCGGCCGACCGCATCTACGGCATCTCCCTCTCGCTCATCGAGCGCCGGCCGCAGGTATGGCCTCGCCGGCATGCCAGGGTGGCTCACGGCATGAGCAAAGACAGGCTCGCCGCCCTCGTAGAAGCGCAACATCTTGCGATTCTTCGGCCCTATGCGGTGGGGCGTCGCTCCGGTCTCGAAGAACATGTAGTACCAGTGATCCTTGTCTGGCCCGATGTCCACGCGGATCTTGCCCCGTCGCTTTGGATGGGCATTGATTTCGATGTGCGGCCCGGGCGCTTTCGCGTTGGCGGCGCCCTGGATGACGGAGGCGCCGGCCACGACTGCCTGCACCAGGATGCCATCCACATTCGCGCCAGTTTTCTTCAGCGCGGCGATCAGCTCCTTATCGCCCTTCAGGTCCACTTCGACTTTCATGTCACTTCCGTGCACATCAGCTGCAGCTCGCGCTTGCGTCCGCCCACGTCGATTACGGCCTCGATGTCGTAGATGTGCCCGTCCCAGACAGCCCGCATTTCAGGCGAGATGCTCGATCGGTAACGGATCCGGATCCGGGTAGTGATCTCGGCCTGCGTCTGCTTGGCCTCGATGAACTCCCGCCCCTGTAGAGGCTCGACAGAGCCCCAAACCGTAGCCACATCCGTCCAGGTGACATCCTCCTCGCCGTAAGTGCCCCGCACGACGCTCTTTTGTTGGATCGTCACCCGATGTCTGAGCTCGCCTGCGCGCATCAGAACACCCTGTAGGGCCATAGCAGCCGCTTCGCCCCAAGCGGGATCTCGACCTTCCTGGGCTGCACCGAATTCTCGCGGTTCTCGTACCACTCGCCGATCATCAGCAGCATCGCCTGCAGGATCGCCTGGGGCACATCGGTGCCCGCGTCACCGTAGCCGCAGACGAACGTCACTTCCACGCCGGCCGCCGCCTCGAGGGTGTCTCCCGGCCAGCTCTTGTCAGACTTCAGAACGATCCGCCCGGGCTCGCTGGCCGTGTCTACGATGTAGTTGCCCGCATCGAATGTCTGCTGCGAGCTCCCGTTGGGCGTATATTTCACGCTCGAGACGCTCTGAAGAGGCGGCAGCGGAAGCTCGATGTCATCCCCTGAGGGGAATTCGTCCAGGACGAGCTTCCAGGTCTGCGTGATCAGCGCCCGTCGCAGGATGTTCTCTGCCATCTCCCGTGCGACCTGGATCAGGCTGGTGATGTAGCTGTCGTCATCTGACACTTCCACCCTGAGGTGGCTCTTGGCCTCCGCAAGCGAAACGGGTTCTTCGGCCGGGTCCGTGACAAGGACAAGCCCCATTCAGCTCAGCCTTTCTTCTTCTTGGCCTTCGGCTCCGGCGCTGCAGCGTCCTCGGGAGGCTCCACAACCGCGGCCTCGCGCTTCGATGCCTTCTTGACGATCTCCGCCTTTCCCGCGTTGATCAGCATGCGCGCGTCCGCATCCCTGACGGTAACGACCTTGCCCTCAGGCGCCACCTCGCCTTCCACGATCGTCGCACGCAGCATGCGCACTCTGACCTTCTTCTCAGCCATGTTCATCTCCTTTTGGGGAGAGGCCACAAGGCCCCTCCCCTCAGATTTTCCAAACGGGCTCACGGCTACGTGGTCACAGCGTCCAGGATCACCGAGAAGCTCTCGGGGTGCCGCACGCCGATGTCCACGTCCTGCAGCGCGATGATGCGCACCGCGCCGCTGGCACCGCCGGTATAGGGGTCGACCAGGATCTCAAGGCCTCCCCACTGCGCGATGATCAGGTCCGCCCAGTTCCCGAAGAAGATGGCGCTCAGGTTGGTGCCTGAGCCCTTCGTCAGGTTCGACTTCACCTGATTCGTGACGTAGACGGGGTAGCCGTTGAGAGGACGATCCCCGGCCTGCGGATCCCAGATCGGGATGTCGCCGTAGGTCGCCGTCCGCATGGTGCGCTTGAGCTTGCCCCTCACCTTGGCGTTGGTGATGTAGGCAAGCGCGCCCACGTCGGCGTTGTCCTGCGCAACCTCCGTCTCCAGGTCAACGATGTGATCCCAGGTGGGATCCCCGCCGTTGGCCCCGATGGCCACCGTCGCGACGCCTGTGGTATTAGCGATGCCGGTGGGCTCCGCGCCGGAGCCAGAGCCGTGCAGGCTTGCCAGATCGATTGCCAGGGCCACGACCCTGGCTAGGTCATCGCGTACGAAGTCCTCGGCGTCCGGCGTCGCCTGCAGCAACAGCTTGCGGCTGATGTCCGTCAGTGCTCCCACGGTGTTCGGCGAGAGCGCCAGCTGATCGACGGCCTGCTGGCTCTCGGTGACGCTCGCGGATTCCGGATCCACCCAGTAGGCGGTCGCCCCGCCGGTTTGCTTGGGGATGGCAATGTCGCCGACTAGGCCGCCCATGAACCGGGCCCCGGCCTGCAGCACCACCATCTTGTTCCGAAGCATCTCGATGAAGCTCTGCGCAAGATGCTCGGTGCCGACCAGGTAGCCGCCCTGGGCCGCCGTGCCCTTGATCAGATCGCGGCGCTCGGCCACCATCCAGTCATAGGGCACGAAGAAGCCCTTGGCGTCGGGCGGGCGCCCCACGCGCTGCTCCACAGCCAAGCTCGCCTCGCGCTCCAGCCCCGCTTTGCTCCAGTCGCCCGTGAGCTTTGCGTTGATGGCCCGGAGCAGGCTGTATTGCCTGACCTCCTTGTCGGACATACCGATCGCGGGCGTCTCCTCGGGATCGGGCAGGATCGGATCCTCCACCCGGTGCCCCAACAGGGCCTCGCGCCGCTTGATGTCCTTATCCAGCTCATCGATCTGGTCCATCAGGCCATCAAACTTCTCCTGTTCCTCCGCGGAGAGTGACCGCTTCTCCTTGTCAGCGGCCTTATAGATGGCCTCGGCATCAGCGAAGAGCCGGGATCGCTTTTGCTTCAATTCCATGAGAGGGTCCATGGCTATTACCTCCTAATTGGTTTTTCGCTTCACAAGCTCCAGCCGAATCCGGGCAAGCTCCCGCCGGAGCGCTCCGTCTTCGCCTGATTCCGCCGGGTGGCCGCCCTCGGCCGGCGCGGCGGTGAGCCTGGATTGAACGGCTTCAAGAATCGATGTCAGCTTCTCCACATCGCTCTCGGTCATGGCTCCAGCCTCTAGCCTGTGGAACGCGCCGACGAACTCATCGGCAGCCATGCCGAAAGCGGAACGAACGCTGATGTTTGTCTGCGGGTAGGCCGGAAACGTCACCGGGGACACGTCATACAGCTTCGCCTCGACCACCTCTCGCACCGGCGCATTGTCCTCCGTCGACCAGTTCTCCCGCACGGCCTCGAACGAGAAGCTCATCTGGTCCACGTCCCCGCGCTCCATGGAGGCCAGCAGATCCCGCGCCCACACGGCATCGGGCGGGAAGATCTCCACACCCAAACCGTGATCGTCTTCCCACAGCCTCAAGGTGCCGCTCTTCGTGCGGCCCAAGACGTAATTGCGGTCATGATTCCAGAGGGCCCGCACATCCGCCTCCTGGAGCGTCTTTGCAAACGCACCCCGGCGGATGCGCTCACGGAAACCCCAGAGCGGATCACTGAGCTGATCGAAAACAGCCGCATATCCCACCATGCGGGGCTTTCCGTCCTTCTCGTCCACGCGGACCTCGTGCATCGGGTAGGAGCGCTGCTCGATGCTGCCGCTAAGCCGGCGCAGCTCCGCCGGCTCCAGATCTGCATCCTCAAGGTGGGCCGCCGCATGGCGCCAGACGCCCTTGCGGTCTTCCTCCGGTATCTTGGCACCCCCCATGCCGCCGTTCAGGATCGCAATGATGCTCTGGCAGGCCTTGACGGATGCGGCGCCGATATTTCCGTCGCCGTCCACGAAATGATGTGGGAACTTGTACGCCCCCTTCGTTTCCGGGTCCTTCTCTGGATCCTGCCAGGCATAGGCCTTCCGGTAATAGGCCTCCGATTCGTCCTTCCGGAGCTTCGTCTCGTTGGCCGGCCCGTCCCAGCTCTTGTCGCTGGTCTCCGTATGATGAACCTTGATCGCTCCCATCTCGAACCTCCTAGATCACCGCCGTGATCACGCAATCGCAACCGTCATGTGCGGGCGGGTGCCTCACCCATACCTTCGTCACCAGGGGCCGCTCAGCCCCTTCGGGCTGGAACTCAATCCCCGGCTCGAGAAACGCCTCCTTCACGCCCACAACTCGGCCGTTCAGCGCCTTGCAGTAAGGGCAGCTCTCGCCAAACGCATGCCAGCGCAGGTAGATGACCCCGGCAGCCACGAAAACAAAGCGGGCCACAGCATTCGCCGACTGCACCGTTTCTCTGCGGGCGATCTTCTCCGCCCGGGTCTCATCCCATTCATCCAGCCGGCCCTCAATAGCCGGCAGCGCATCCTCGCCGGCTATCGTCGCCTCGCCGACCAGGCTCTTGAGCTGTCCGATGCTCGAACCCACATGACGACTGGCATAAGATTCCGTGTACTCTGAGACGAATTGCTCGAGCTCGGGGGTCATCTCGCCTGCTGCCCCGACCTCCTCGGCTGCGGCTCCGGAGATCACTTCCGCAAGAGCCATGAGCGGGGGCAGGATCATGCGCTGAATGAAGCCATGGTGCTCGTCATAGAACTCCTTGAGCCAATTCCTGAACGAATCGGCATCCCGCTTGCGCAGGTGCTTCCTGGCCGCATTCCGCACATCGTTGATCTCGCGGCGCAGGATCCTTCTCGCTGCGTCCTCAACCACCCGCATGTGCGCCTGCGCGAGTCTTCGACGGTGGGCGGCCGCCCGCTGCTCTCGCGCCGCGGATCGTGTCTCCACCCGGGAGATCTGATCCCGCATCTCGCCCGCGCTCCCCGCCGGCACCATGTTCAGCGGGACAAGATAGACATCGCCGCCGTCGATCGGGTTCATGTTCTCCAGCGCTCGGATGTCATTGGCGCTCATCCACCCATTCTGCCTGGCCGTCGCATAGGCCTCATAACGGCTCTGGATGTCGCCGCGGAGCAGCCCATCCACCAGGAACTCGGCGAAATAGCGCTTGCGATCTTCCCGAGAGAGCAGATCCCTGCGGATTGCCTGCTCCCAGCGCACCAGCCATGGCCGGATGGTGTGCATGACGAACTCAATGGACTGGTGCTCGATGTTGCTGAAAGTCGCCCTTTCAAGGTCCGCCAGCATGTGCGGCGGGATGCGATAAAGCCGGGCGATTTCCGTCACCTGGAACTTGCGGGTTTGCAGGAACTGCGCATCTTCGGGCGGGATGCCCACTTCCTTGAGCTTCATGCCCTCCTCGAGGATTGCCACGCGGTGGGATTTATCAAGCCCACCGTGCTGTTTCATCCAGGATTTGCGCAGGTTGTTCTCCGCCTTCTCGCTTAGCTCGCCCGGATGTTCCAGAACCACACCGGGGCGGGCATCATTCTCAAAGAATTTCCGGCCAAAGGTCTCCGTAGCCATGGTCAGCCAGAGCGCCTGGCGCGCCATGCCCACCGGCGAATAGCCCTTGACCCCATCAAAGCCCAGACCCCTCAGATGCATCACCCGCGAGGCAGGAAGGATGCGTTCTCCCTCACCCGTCTGCGCTGGCATTTGATAGCGATATATGAGCTCCCCTTGCTCCCGTTTCACCTGCATTTTGTCGGGCCGCAACGGCCAGAGCTCTCGGATCCAACCGTCGGAGCCGAAGACTATGTACGCGTAAGCGTTTCCCCATGCCGCTAAATGGCCCATGAGGGTCTCGCGCAGCTCCATGCTTGTCATCTCGGGATTAGGCAGTTCGTGCAGAATGGGATAGAGCGGGTGATCCGTGGCGCGCTCCTTGCCGTCGTCCTCGCGCCGCCTGTAAAGAATGAGCGGAAGCGACCCCACCGTCTCGGCCAAAATGCGCACTGCCGAAAACACGGCCGTAATACCCAGCGCGGTCTTCTCGTTGACGGTGATGTCGCCGCCCGTCGACCAGCCCATCGCCTTTATGTACCACTCGGGCGGATCCTGCGAGAGCACGAACCGGCTTTCCAATGCCCGAGAGAGAATGCCCATCAGCCGCTGCTCCTATTCCGCTTGACCGGCCTCGATGCGCCCAGAACCGCCAGCGCCATCAGAATGGCCCCCACCACCGTCAACGAAGCTGCCGGCGAGACCAGCCAGAGCCCCACCCCGATCAGCAAAAGCCCAATCGCCGCCATAACGTCGTATAGATCGATCACAATACCCGTATGCCTCGCTCTTCATAGACAGATCCCGATCTTGAGCCCTGGTTTCTCATCGCCCTGTCCAGCGCCATGATGAGAGCCACAATTCCGTCGATCTTTTCCCTGCTCTTGGCCCGGTTCGGCTTCAGGTTGCCCGCGGGATCCTGGCTAACGACCACGTTGTCGGCCATCCACCGGAGGACGGGGTTGCCCCCGTGTGCGATCCTCCGATCCAGGACCAGCCGCAGAAGATCCTTCGTCGGCGCGCTCATCGACGAATAGCCCTGGCCGAAGGCCACCATCGTGAAGCCCGCGCCCTCAAGCTGCTGGCTTACCTGGAAGGCGCCCCAGCGGTCGAAGGCGATCTCGCCGATGTTGAAGGCCTCGCCGAGCTCCGTGATGTCCTGAACGATCCGGCGATAGTCGATCACGTTGCCCTCGGTCGCCTTGATGAGCCCCTGACGCACCCAGGCGTCATAGGGAACCCGGTCCTTGCGCGCCCGCTCAATCATGCTCTCTTCCGGGATCCAGAAGAATGAGAGCGTTTGGTAAGGTTCATCCTCGTCTTCGGGCGGGAAGACCAGCTCGAAGGCTGCGATGTCTATGGCGCTTGCCAGGTCCAGCCCGCCGTAGCACTTCCGCCCCTTGAGCTCCTCCGCCGAAACGGGCGCCGAGCACAGATCCCACGCCTCCAGTGGCAGCCACCGCGTTTCCTGCTGTGTCCACTGATTCAGATGCAGCCTCCGGAACGTGTTCTGATAGGCCGGCACCTGCTCCGCCCTCCGAGCCTCGCTCTCCAGATACTCCCGCTTAATCGTCACCCCGAGGCTCGGGTTGGCCTTCTCCCAAACTGCGGGATCCAGCCAGTCATCATCCTCATCCGCCGCCGCTATGTAGGCGAAATAGGATGGATCCTCGATTACTCCTTCCAAGACCTGCCGGGCGTATTCATGCTGCTCCCAGCAGATGCTTTCTCGGTCGTAGCCCGCCGTCGTTATGGCAACAACAAGCGGCTGACGCCGGGCTCCCGTGCTCGTCGTCAGGACGTCCCACAGCTCCCGGTTGGGCTGCGCGTGCAGCTCGTCGAATATCACGCCGTGCGCGTTCAGCCCATGCTTTGTGTAAGCGTCCGCGCTCAGCACCCGATAGACGCTGCGGGTAGAGGGGACGACGATCGAGCGCTTGTAGACCTCCGACCTGGCCATGAGTGGCGGCGACTCTTCGACCATCGCCCTGGCCGTGTCGAACACAATGGCCGCTTGCTCTCGATCGGCCGCCGCGCTGTAGATCTCGGCCCCGGGCTCGTCGTCCACATAGAGCAGGCACAGGGCGATCCCCGCCGCAAGGCTCGACTTGCCGTTCTTTCGTGGAACCTCGATGTAGACCCATCGATACTTCCTGGTCCCGTCCTTCCGCTTCCACCCGAAGACCGGGCGAACGACCTTCTCTTGCCAGTCCTGCAGGATGAACGGCTTTCCGTACCATTCACCCTTGGTGTGCACAAGCAGCTTCTCGAAGAAGGCCACCGCGACATCGGCGGCCCGCTCGTCGAAGTAATACTCAACCTCCTCGCTCATTGGCCGCCTGTTCGAAGAGCATCTCAGCCAGGCTCTTGTTCTCCCTCGCTCCCACCTTCAGGCGGCTGCGCGAGGAGGGCGTCATCCCGAATTCCGCCAGCAGCGCGCGCAGCTCCCGAATCGCCGTGTTGCTGATGCCCACGAGGGGGTTCTGCACATAGTTGCCATTGCTCGTGCGCAGGATCAGGTTAGTCTCCACGATCCGCCTTTCCGCCTCCTGCAGCCGAGCCCATAAGATGCAGAGCTGCGCGAGGGCAATGTCGTCGGCCTCAGTGAGCACGCCCATCTCAAACAGGCGTGGCGCGAGCCGCCTCCACTCCTTCTTTGCGGCGTCTGGCAGGCCTCGCGGGCAGCGCGGCATCACGCGCCGTGGCTGAGGCTCGGCATCGTTCAACGGCCGGCGCCCCGGATTGCCTGCGAGCCTTCTTAGCTCCGTTGGTTTCGGCTTCCTACCCCTCACCCGTAACCCCCGACATCAATTTCGCGACCGTGTGCGCATGGCTGCCCGAAGCGGTCTACGCGGCGCAGGCCCCAAAGATTTCACCCCCCTACCCCCATCGCCCATCCTCGAGCGCCGTCTTGCGCGAGTGACAGCTATCGCACAGCGCTTGTAGGTTGTCCCAGCTGTCCCGTCCGCCGGCGCGCTTCGGCTTGATGTGATCCACCTGCGTCGCCTGCACGATCTCGCCCGCCGCGGCATGAACGCCAAAGGGGTCTGCGCACAGCGGATGCGCGTTCAGGAACATCTTCCGCAGCTTCCGCCAGCGCCGACCATAGCCCCTCTTCGCGGCTGACCCTCGCTTGGCGTCGTAGCGCCTGTCCCTCTCACGCTGATGTTCCTCGCAGTACCGACCGTCATATGCGAGCTCAGGACACCCCGGCTGGGCACAACCTCGAGGGCTTCGTCTTGGCATGATCTCTCTCGTTAAACGCAAAGCCGGGACGAGCTAAGTAGCTCGCCCCGGTGGTCGGACGCGCACGCTGACGGGCAAGAAAGCGGATTATTCCGATTTCACGCGCATTCTACAAGAAATTCTGTTCTATTGCAAGTCCTCGTGTCAGGTTAGGGTCTTGCAAAACTCAACGGATTCAAAGATCCAAGAATGACGTTGAAGTGGATTCGGTATGGGAAGTCTAGAAGTCGTGGGGTATGGCTATTCAAGTTTCCTTGGCCACCAGGGGATAGATGGGCTGTTGGTTTTCCTATTGGGATGGATCTGATTTGAGTGAAAGCAGACATGGCCGACCAGCTAGGGGGAGAATTACCCCCTGGTCCCGTCTATCACAATCCTTTCTTGGCAGCCCTGAGCTTTGCGCTGAAGCATGTGCTATTGACTATTAGCCGTAAATTGGAAACAGGCAGCACAGTCGGGAGCTAGAGGGTGCGACTGTGACAATCCCAGCACAAAATCTCACAATTAGAAAGCCCATCGCCGCGGGTACTCACCCGGTGATGTGCTTCCCATGCGCCCCGGCCCGATCTGCCTCGGTTAGCCCAAACAAGTTGCTTGTTGCAGCGCACATACAGATGATTGTGATTCTTTCTTCGACACTGACACCGTCCGCCCGCATTATTCCAAGCACGTCGGACCACGTCATCCGAAAAAGCCATTGGGTATCACCTCCTTTCTATCCTTTTCAAGATGGCAGCCGAATGCACCTGGCACCGCGCATCCCGGGAAACTACGAGATATAATTTCGGAAACGCATGTTAGAATTGGTCAGCCCCCGTAGCTCAGTGGATAGAGCAGGCCCTTCGTAAGGTTAGGTCGCGGGTTCGAGTCCCGCCGGGGGCTCCCACTGATCTCGATCATTTCTCCTTGATAAACCGGGATTTATGCCATATAATTCAGATAGCCTTACGAAGGGTATGCTCGAAGCCGCTGAGTGATTAGCGCATGAGCAACCGAGAATAGCCGCTCCCCGGGGGCGGCTATTCTTTTTCCTTATTGGCAGCCTCCTTGGCCTGAACCCTGCCGCCTCGCTCAACCAATGCCGAAACGGGAACCTTATTCTCTGAACCGCGGCCTCCCTTCCCTCCCCGTTTCTTCCCTCCGAGTCGCGCCCCAGTCAGGAATGTCTTCGCTACCTCTCGCATCCTATGCCATCGTTATCGCCGTCAAACCTATGAGGATCGCACGAGTAGACGCGGAAACGCCGGAAAGGGATGTCCTTGCAATCCAAATCGGGCGGCGCCGGTGGAATGCAGACCGAATAGCAGGGCGAGCAGTTGCTGCCTCCGCCGGTCCCAGGAGGCGGTGGCGGCGGAGGCGTAGGCGTCGGCGCCCACAGCCCTCGTTTGTGTGTGCGCGCGTTGCTCTGTGCGTTCACGAAGGTGCCCGAGCAGGCCACGTCGGGCGGATAGGTTGAGACCTGGGCGTATCCATCGCTGACGAGCTGATAGTTCACGAAGACGCTATCCGCGATCACGTAGCGCAGCAGTCTCCCATAGCGATCGGTTTCAGACACATCCTTGATGAGCGTGACCGTCTTGCCTCGCACCAAATCGACGTTGCGCTGGGTCGCCTGGTAGAAGTAGCGCTCGCCCTGTTCGGGCGTGTCCATGCCGATATACCGGACTGTGTAGAGCTTGCCGTCGATCAGGACCTTGATCGTGTCCCCGTCGATGACGCTGTAGGTTGTGCCGATCTCCCTCTTGGTGCCCCTCGGGATGCAGCTCGTGCCCGCGGCGCTTGGGATCTTCGGGGTAGGGGTGAACGTCATCGTAGGCGTCAGTGTCATCGTGGGCGTCAACGTAGCCGTCGGCGTGAGCGTCTCCGTTGGTGTCAGAGTGATGGTGGGCGTGTAGGTGATCGTGGGCGTGCGCGTGATAGTGGGTGTTTGCGTCGGCGTGTATGTCGGAGCGCTTGTGTCAGTTGGCATGACCTGCGTGGGTGCTGCGGTCAGCGTTTGGACAGTATAGGTGCTGGCCAATTCTTCAGCGCTTGGGCCGCATGACACCAGGAGCAGTAGAACGAGGATGGCGGCAAGTGCGTACTTCATATGCAGTCCCTCCTTTGCTCGCGCCGACTCTATATTAGCAGCTGAACAAGGCGCAAAGCAATAAGAAGTTAGGGGGACTGCAATTTCATCTATTGGCTACGGCCCTCTATGCATCATAGCTCCTTCACGCCCCCATTTCTATTTCGCACATCCCGAGAACGCTCAGAGCGGATAAAACGAATCTTGCCGCCGCGGATCTCAATAGTGACGCTGCCGTATCCCGATGCATAGACGGCAGCCAGCTCCTCGGCCAGTGCGCGGCTCTCCTCAAGGGAGAGAAGGTCATCAAGCGATGCCGTCGCCGCCACACCCCTCATCCGCTATTCACCACTCCTCCACAGGCCTGAACGCCCGCGGCAACTCGTCCCAGGTCCGGCCATCAAGCAGACGGCCTCCCCACGCTCCATCGACCTTACTCGTCCCTCCCCACTGCTTGAAGAAGAAGGGGACGCCGGCCTCGACGCATTGGTCTCGGATGTCGTAGACCCACTCGGGTTTCATCGGCCTGGCGTTCGGCCCACTCTCTCCGCCAACGATCACCCAATCAAAGGGGGCGATGCCCAACATCCCCATCAGGTTTTCAAGCGCCAAACATATAGGCCCAAGCATCGGCTCGATGCTGATGAAGCGCACTAGCGCCGGATAGGTCAGCAGGAATGGCAGGCGGTCCTCGTAGTCGTACTGCGTCTCCGCGCTGATGCCGAGCCATATATTAGGGTTCGCCCGCCAGAACTCATCCGGCACTAGGTGGCGGCCTTCCTCCGGCCTCTTCGTCAGGATCATGTATGTATGGCGCGGGGCGCACTTCATGATCTCTAGCGCCTCCAGACGCCATTCTCCGGGAACCTCGGGATGGAAGAAGTCGCTCCACGAACAGACGAAGATGCGCCTCGGCTCTTTCCATTTCAGCGGATCCTCGAAGGTCGTCTTGCTCCGGCGGATCACGGTCGGATCGTGCCCGAAGCGCCGCTGTTCGCGGAACATATAGCAGTTCGCGCAGCCCGCGCTGACCTTCGTGCATCCCATCCAGGGGTTCCAGGTTGCATCCGCCCACTCTATGCCGGTCGTTTTGCCCATCGCTCATCCCTGCCAAGCCATCTGGCATCCACATTCGCCAAAATTCGGCTAACTTCGCTGCCCATTTTTTGCGTCATGCTCCCTGCGCAAACAGCGAAGGCTGGATGGGAGCCGGCGGAGGCTCATCCTTTTCCAAGAGGATGATTCTGTCTCCAGCCCTATTGCGGAGCTCCCCATCGGCCACGAAGTAGCCGTTGAGATAGCAGAAATCGCGCTCGCTATATGTTCCATCTCTTCGCGGTATCGCATCAGGCGCGACACAGGTAAGGTTCCACACCTCGTGAATATCACAGCCATCATGATGTCGTCCACAGAAGCATTCAAAGCAGTCGCACAAGCAGCGGTCGTGCCGGCTCATATGGACAATGCGATATGGCCCAGTCCCATAGCTCGTCTTTACGATGCTCCAGCCAGGAACAAGCACTTCGGTGATGGATTGCTTCTCGCTCACTCGTCCACCCATTGCGTTTCGGCCTTTCGTATTCCCTCGAGCCCGCCTAGCTTTATCCACTCCTCGACGGCATCCTTGTTCCCCCAACACGCGATAGGCGCTTCATAGTAGAGGAATTCCGCAATGTCGAATATGCGCTGGCGGGCCTTCCGGCCGGCGAGCATAAGCGCGCGCACGAAGTCATTGCGCAACACAGCCATCAGGAAATCGCCGGGGCGGATGCCCCGCTCAATGTATCTGCGCATTCCGCCCCGCATGTGGGCCGGAAGCATGGCATAGTCAGGCCCGTTCACCCTCTTCGTCCTCTGGGTGCGGATCGTGGCTTTGGCAGGTACCAGCCGCTTCGTTCACGACAAACTGCACCGGCCATCCCATCATTGCCGCCAGCCGCAAAGGCCCCTCCTTGTGATAATCACACATCGGTATAGGCTCTTGGCCAGGCCAAATCAGATAACCAATAGCAGGTCGCCCGCATTCAGTTTTCTCGTCCATCACTCATCCTCCCTGGCCGGCGCAATCCCAAGCGTCGCCCGCGGGCGCTCGCTACCCTCTATGGTGTAACATGCGACATTAACCCCAGATAGAGGCTGCTTTTCTCGCGCTATCCTTCGGATGACGGAAATCAACATTGCCATTTCATTTGCTTTCGCAGACTCGAAATAGGCGCTTCGCCGCTTTATCTCCACCCTGTTTTTGTATGCTACCAGCACGCCCCATTTCTCGGGTGCATTTGCCAGGGCATAATCCAGCAAGTTCGGTGGCACCAAGTAGTAGCGTTCATTCCCTTTGCCCAGGGCCTCGACCCTTCTGCGCCCGACCTTCCATTTGTCGGCATCAAAATCCGAGCGCGTGGCCTTGCACTCAACGAGCGTTGAATGCGCCAAGTGCCAGCCAATAGCATCGGGCTCCTCGCCTCCGCCTGCCATCTCTGTAACCACGACTGAGCATCGCTTTGTGCTTGCAAGCCATCTGGCGGCACGCCTAACAAGATGCTCGTGGTCCATCATTCATCCCCCCCATAATCAAAGTCATCGTAATCCCAAGCCTGCTCGCTGAGATCTACTTCTCCGTGGTGCTTGCACACGCCCGTGACCCTGACGAGTTGGCCGAGGCCGTTGACGGTGCCGGTGATCTGCCCAACGAACCTGCCGCACCTTGGGCAGTTGCCCCGGCCGCCCCAATAGACATCCTCGTAGCTCATTCACTCCCACTCCCTCACGGGCCTGAACGCCCGCGGTAGTTCCTCGCCATCCGTCCAATGCGTTCCGCAATATGGACACTTCGGACAAGTCTCTGCATCCAAAGTCCACCAGGCGCCCTTGAATGGCCCCCGCCGGCATTGGTGGTGCCACTCGCCAAGCGCTTCATCCGCCACTCTCAACCCAAGATCTTCTGCGACGCTATCACCCACGGACGAGCTCCTCGCACGGCTCCAGCCACTGCGGCTCGTATGCATCCTCGGGGTCGTCCGGGCGAATGCCCTCGTTGCCCCTCACGACAAACCGGCGCCCATCCTCGAATTCGATGACCATGCCCGGAGGCCAGAGACCCTCGTCCAGCATGCCGGCACTTGCGCTGAATCTATGGCGCCGGAAGTCATATTCCGGCAACCGGTTCCCACGCGGGTATAGATCCTCAGGGCAATAGATCACCTTCACCCGGCGCATCGCCCTCCCTCACGAAAAAGATGCAGCCGCTCGGAACAGCAAGATCCGCGACTAATTTCAGCCCCTGGAACATCTCTGCCTTGATCTGCTCGCGGTAGAAGGGCTTCAGGCGCACCTCGGAGTACTGCTCGCCGTAAATCTCCGTGAAATATTTCAGCCCCTGGCGGATGTTCTCCGGTACGTTCAGGTTGGCCTCGATCTGCCAGAGGCGGCCCTCTCTCAGGTATCTCATCGATCCCTCTCCAGCAGCCATTTCCGATAGGGCATCGTCAACCCCTCCCAATTCAGCTCCGGGTATCCACCCGTATAGCAGGCGGCGATTTCCTCGAGGGCCGGCTCCACGAGATGCCTTGGGTGCAGCATCAGCAAATACGCCCTGCCGATCTTTGTGTCCGCATAGCGCTCCCTGTTGTGGGCTGTACAGATGTCCGGGTTGATGAAGAGATGCGCATATTTGCCTTCGACAAGGGCCAAAGCCTCTTCGTTGCCCTTCAGGAAGGACCGGTTGAGCACATGATGGCGATCGTGCCACGGCGTGCAGGCCGGCCAGCCGAGATCCTCGGCAAGAAAGCGCAGAGAACATGGTCTCACTTGAACAATTCCCGCTGCCCCGTGGCCCGCATAATCATGCTCTCCGGGATCTCTTGCGTGTGATCACAGTCGGGCCACCGTGGGCACCCCAAAAACTGGCGGCCGGTGTAGCGGTTCTCTTTCACGAGGAGCCTGGCGCCGCACTTTGGGCAAGAGATCTCCGTCTCTTTATTCGTTTCGAATTTCATGAGACTTCCTCGCCGGCCCCCGGTCTCTCAGGATCCGCGCCATCGGCCTTGGCCGCCGCCTTCCGCAGATTCTTCAGTCTTGCCAGGACCATGGCCCGGTAAAGGACCGCTTCGCGCGCCCGCGCATGCAGCCGCCTGGCCACGGGCAGCCGGCGGGAATCGCACGCCCAATGCGGGAACTTGGCCGCGTAGGCCTTCCCAAGCCCTGGATATGTGACCTTGACGTAGAGCCCGCAATCTTTGATCGCCGCACTCATGCCGCCGCCTCCAGCTCGATACCCTCCTGCTTGGTCCAACCCTTAAGCCATCGGTGAGCCCAGGCCGCCAGCTCGAGCCTGCCTAGCGATTCGCAGCGCTGAACGAACCGTGCCCAATCGCGCAGGTCGAGATCTCCCGCATAGGCTCGCTCGAGGAGCTCCCGGCGCCACCTGGCGAGTTCGTCCGTCTGTCCGGGACCGCCAGCAGCTCGTCTCAATTCCGCAACGGACGGAAAATAGGTGGCCGTTGACGCGATCTGGTCGGTGGCCATGCGCAGGCGGTCATCGGGCACATCGGCCAGCAAGCGAACCCACTCCGAGAGCTGATCCTTTTCCAGGCGAGGCGCATTCGGGAATGCCGCCAGGAGCGTCTTAACGCATTCGGCCACACAACGCTCAGTCGCCATGCTCGATCTCCGCAAGCCACTCGTCCACCACGCTCAGCGAGCTCGAGGCACGCCGGTAGGGCGTTTTGAAACCCTCCCGCATCCAGCGCTGCAGGATGACATCGACGAATTTCACCGAGATCGCCCCGCGCGTGGACGACCTCGAGGCCTCCCGGATGGCCTCGATCACCCACTGGCAGCCATCTGCATCATGGCCAGCGGATCCCGCCGGCAGCCCGGTGCGGTGCGCTTCCGCTTCATCGCACAGATCCCGCAGGTTCTCAGCCATGATGGGCGTGAGAGGCCCCGCGGCCTTTTCCCAGGTCTTGATCAGCTCTGCAAATCGTTCGTCTGGCACGGCGTCGTCGCCGTCGTGGGGGGGGGATATAGGGGGGGGGACTACCTCGCGGTTAATTGGACGGTTAACTTGAGGGTTAATAGAACGGTTAGCCTCTGGGAGCTGGAGGTCTCCTTGCTGGGAGCTGGAGGTCTCCTTGCTGGGAGCTGGAGGCCTGCCTTCTGGGAGCCGGAGGTCTCCTTTGTCCAGACCTCCAGGAGCTGGAGGTCTTCCGTCCTTAGACCTCCGGGAGCTGGAGGTCTCCTCACCCCCAGATATGGGGGGGCTGGGCCATCTGGCCGCCAACTCTTGTATCTTGGGGTGCTCAAGCTCCCTCAGCCGCTTGAGGTCGATGCCGTAATTTGTAGGCTTGTGGTGTGTGGCCTCCTCGATGATGAAGACCAGGCCCTCCTCCCGCAGCTGTGCGAGCTTCTCCCGAACCGTTGATTCGCCAAGATCTGCATATATCGCCAGGCGCTCAACGCTCGGGTAGGCGTTGCGCCCATCCGGGCCTGCGTGCTCCGCCAGGCCCACAAGCACGGCCTTCTTGGCGGCATTTCCGATTTCCGCCCTCAATACGAGGGCCATGACCTCACTGCTCATTGCCCCTCCGCCTTATGTCTATTTAGGGGCCGCGGGGGATGCCACTCCTCTCAACCTTTTTGTGATCTCACCGGCTTACCCGCGGCCCCTGCCGGTGGCCGTAATAGAATCTCGTGAAGGTTTCCCGCTCTCCCAACGACTGCAAGGTCGAGAGCATCCGGGATCTCGCACATCACCCAGGCGGCCGGATCGTCCCTGAGCCGCTGCTGGCATTGATCTTTCATGGCGCATCGCTCACAGCCCACCTGATCGGGTTCAAATTCGGGTCGATCCGAGACCAGCGCAGGTGTTTCGCCATTTGTGTGCGATCGGAGCTCCTCCAGGGCTTGCTGGGCGAGCCGGTATATTTCCCAGCGCCTGCGCGCGGCCCTCGAGGTCGCCTCCTTCCAGCGCCGCAGGATTTCGGGGTCCTCCAGCGTCTTCTGGACATGCTTGCTCCTGGGCATGGCCACGAGATTATCGGGGGAGTCATTCGCCGGATCGCCGTCCAGTCGGCGAATGATCCAGCCCTCAGGAAGCGGGCGCCCGTTATGTTTCTCCCAGACAAGGTGGCCCCGGAGACGCCAGACATTCGGGTCGGCAATCTTGACTTTGACGTAGCCGCCCTTCATCTTGGATTCCGTGCCTACCGGCACCCACGTCTGGGGACGATTTCCGGGCTTGAATTCCGTCTCCGGGGACCTCCGCCGGCCCCTGAGCGCCCGGTTCATGCATTCCCTCGAGCAGTATTTCTTGCGATCCTTACGCGACGGCTGGACGCACATCTCCGCGCCGCATTCCGCGCACCTTATCAAGACACCCATCGCCCGCGGCTCCTGTTTCCGCCGGCCACTTGTCGGCACTTTGAAAGACAGCCCCAGATCTGCCTGGCCAGCTCGTCACCTGCGCCCGGGCTCCAGACGAGCGCCTTCCGCTTTCTGCGCCGGCCCGGGTCAGCCACGACCAGACGCACTAGATGCAGTCGAGGACAGATCTTGATCATTCTCGGTCCCATAGAAGCGCCGCCAGCAAACAGACCGCCAGCGCGGCAATCAGAACCGGCTGAACCTCAGGGTTCATAGCGGCAACCTTGCCTGCATGGGCGCCGGCTCGAGATATTCCACACGCTTGCCCGTCACCGGATCCTCGTCCACGTAGGCCACGCGCAGAGCGCCGTCCTCAAGCAGCGCATTGACGCGCCCACACACGGCATTGATGGGAATGCCCGTCAGGAGCGAGATCTGCCGACGATTGTGCGGCACCCACTTCTTCTCAAGAAGCTCAAGGATGATTTCCCGCTGCGTCTTGGCCCGGCCGGACCTCACGTGCTCCTGGTAGGCCGCCCTCGAGGTCTCCTTCACGCCCATGAATCACCCTCCCAGTTCCCCCCAAGGGGGGATTGAGATTCGCGTCTACTCTTGGATACGCCGTGACCGTCTCGGCCGCGCCGGCTGCTCCTTGTGATACGTGCCGTTGCGGTACTGATCGAAAAGGGCGGACTGGATTTCGAGCTCCTCGTAGGCATCCTCCATTTCTCGCTCGATTTGCTTCACGAGTCTGCGCAACATTTCCAGGCTGTCCCGGGTGCGGATGTTAGGGACGATCGTGTCCTCGACGAAGTTGCGCCAGAAATACGGCACGCCCTTGCGCTGGGATTTCTCCACATCCTGCACCCATTGGTGCAGGCGGCCGGCCGCATACGCAGTGGCCACCGCAAGGACGAACATCATGAAAGTGAGCGTCTCAAGCGTCATCAATCTCTCCTCCCGCGCCGCGCCTCACTGCAAGAGCAGCATAATCAGCATGATCAGGGACAGAATCGCCATGCCGATCGCGGCCCACTTGATCAGCAGAATCCATTTTTGCGGTGACATTTCAGCCTCCTTTTTTGTGACGGATCCTGCCTCGCTGCCTACAATCTCCATAAGAGCCCCTCCGCCGTGGGCTGGCCCGACCGCCTGGACCGGGCCAGCCCGAGAGGAGGAGAAGAGGGGGGCGCTGCGCCTTGCATCCCCCTGAGAGGACCGGAGGGGACTGGGGATAAACCGTCACAGGAGTCTTGATTTGCTCCGGCCCTCTCAGCGAGAGGAAAGGGAGGACTACATGAGAGCTGAAATTGCGCAATACATCCGGGCTTCTGCGCCCCGGTGGTCTGCGGAAACCATTGAGCGCTACGCCTGGTACCTCGACCACTTATGCAGATGGCTGGAGGAGAGGGGCATTCGCCGAGCGCAGGATGTCTCGACGGAAGATTTGCGGGCCTGGCTCGATCAAACGGGCTGGCGGGCCGCTACCGTGCACGTGGCCATTTCCGCCGCAAGGGGATTCTTCCGATGGGCGGTGGGCGACAACCGGTCACCCGCCAATGAGCTGCGGCGCCCACCCCGCCGGCACAGGAAGCACCGATGGCTCGAACCAAAGCAGATAGAGGCCATCCTGGGAGCCCTTGACACCTCAAACATCAAGGGGATCCGGAATACCGCCGTGATTCTGCTGATGCTCGATACGGGGCTCAGGGCCTCAGAGGTCTGCCGGCTCAGGCTGCGCGATCTCGATCTCGAGCGCCGGCGTCTCTACGTAATCGTCAAAGGGGGCAACGAGGAGGTGGCCGTTTTCAGCCCATATACGGCCGGGGCGCTGGAGAGCTGGCTCGCCTATCGCCCCAGTGTGGCCGCTCGCGACGTGCAAGAGCTGTTCGTGGGCATCGGCGGAGCGAAGCCCGGGACCCCTATCACAAGGGATGGGCTGCGCGCCATCTTTCGGGCGCTCGGCAAGAGGGCGGGCATCCATTTCAGCCCCCACGACCTGCGCCGGACATGCGGCACGTGGATACTCCAGCAGGGTGGGTCCACGCGGGTGGCGCAGATGCTTCTGCGGCTGAAGACGCTCTCCCTCGTGGAAACCTATTCGCCGGGCCTTTCGGCCGAGGATGCGCGGCCCTATAGCCCCGTGAATCGTATCGCCGTTTCAATCAAAGATGACGAATCTGCCGATACCGAATCACGGGCCTAAGCCGCGCGCTCATCAGTAGGTTGCAGGTTCGAGTCCTGCCGCGGTCACCTGAAGCGTACATCCCGG
>CAZBLT010000025.1:0-34510 GCA_964492745.1 uncultured Anaerolineaceae bacterium | reverse complement strand
GGCGCCTTTACCCACTCCTCTACCTCTGGTAGAATCCGTCCGCTGGACGTGGTACCCTTCGTCCTGAGCGCCGCATGCGGCGCTCAAATGTTGAAGAAAGGGCTTGAGATCATGAAAGTATTGCTGCTGAAGGACGTATACAAGTTGGGCCGGGCCGGAGATGTCAAGAAGGTCGCAGATGGCTATGGGCGCAATTACCTGATCCCGCAGGGCCTGGCGGCGCTCGCCACTCCCGGCATGCTGAAGCAGGTCGAGCGCATCCGCGAGAAGGCCGCCGCAGAGCGCGCACGCCTGAATCAGGAGTTGAGCGCCGCGGCTGAGCGGTTGGATGGCCTGACGCTGACCTTTCCCGCAAAGGCCGGCGAGACGGGGAAGCTCTACGGTTCGATCACGCCCATGATGATTGCCGAAGCGATCGAAGCCGAGACCGGCGCGAGCGTGGAACGCCGCCAGATCGACACCCAGCCGATTAAGATGCTCGGCGTCCACAAGATAGGCATCCGGCTGACGATCGACTTGATACCCGAAATCACGGTCGTCGTGCATCGCGAGGGCGAGCCGCCCGAATCAGCCTATGAAGCCGCGGAACAGGCAGAGGTGGAAGCGGAGACGGCAGGTCAGTTTGTGGAGTTGGCCGCGGAGCTGGAGGCCGAAGAGGCGGAGATGGCGGCGGAGGCCGAAAAAGCAGAGATCGAGGCAGGGGAGGCCGAGGTGGCTCCAGAGGAATCCGAAGGACGCGCCGCCGAGGAGATTGTGCCTCCCGAGGAATCCCCCGAAGCATAATACGGATTACCTGGCCACCGGCAATGCGCGATCGCGACCACGCCGGTGGCTTCTTCTTTCATCGGGGAATATATGGAAGAGCTTGGGCGAAGACTGCGTGAACGCCGCGAGACGCTGGGCCTCACACTGGAGGAAGTCGAGCGGGCGACTCGCATCCGCGTCCCGCGCCTTGAGGCGTTAGAGCGCGGCGAATTCGAGGCCATGCCCTCCGAAGTCCAGGCGCGGGGCTTCCTGCGCAACTATGCCGACTTTCTGAATCTGGATGCGGAAGATGTGCTCCGCCAGTACGATCAAGCCCGCAACGCAGGTGCCGGCGGTCGGAACCAGCGGCGGATGCCTTCCCGTATGGGACCGGCAATCGATAGGCCCAGTGCCAAGGCCCGCAGGCCGATCGGTGAGCTGCTGCTTTCCGCGGTTGTCACGGCTGGCGTGGCCGCGGTCCTGATTTGGGGCGGCTGGAGAGGATTGGCGCTCTTGAACGCCTCCGGAACGGCCATCCCTGAGAAGGAGGGTCCCGCGGCTGAGGGCCAGGGGGTTGAGAGCAGTTCAGAACAGACGACGGTTGCGCCGGCGAGCTTGCAGCCGGGATGGCCTGCACCGGGGCTTCCGACGGCAACGCCAACGCCCACCCGGATCCTGCCCGTGCTTGATACTGTCTCGCTGGAAATCCTGGCGGAACGGGGTGCCTGGGTGCGCGTGGCCGTGGATGGTGAACTTGCCTTCGAAGGGCGCTTGCGCCCGGGTGAGAGGTTATCCTTTGAGGGGGAGGAGAAAGTCGAAGTGCTGACGGGCAATGGGGGCGGGTTACGGGTCTTCTTCCATGGTCAGGATCAGGGCCTGATGGGCGATGTGGGCCAAGTGGTACAGCGCCTCTGGAGCCCGCGCGGCATGCAGACGGCCACACCGACCCCGACGATGACACCGACGGAGACACCCGATATCACCGAGACCCCTACGCCCTCCCAAACTGCCGAGAGCCCGACGGGAGCGTGAGCATGAGCGGGCTGCGTTTTCACATCCTCTCGCTCGGCTGCGCCAAAAATACCGTCGATTCGGCTTCCATGGCGCGCCTGCTGGAGCAGGAAGGACAGCAGGCCGCGGGGACGCCCGAGGAAGCCGAAGTGCTCATCGTCAACACATGTGGCTTCATCGGCCCGGCCCGGGAGGAATCGCTCGATGCCTTGCGCCAGCTAGCCGCGGGCAAGCGGGAGGGCCAATACCTCATCGCCGCGGGATGCCTGACGCAGCGCCTGGGTCAGGAGATGGCGGCCGAGGTCCCTGGCTTGGATGCCGTGTTGGGGACCCGCCGGTGGATGGACATCGTCGAGGTGGTCGAGCGGGTACGCGCCAGGTCCATGCCCGAGCCGCTCTATCATCTTCCGGAGGCCGCCACCGTGGGCCGAGACGAAAGGGGTGTCGTCAGGGCGGCGGTGAGCGGAGGGAGCGCCTATCTCAAGATCGCCGATGGGTGTCGGCGTCCCTGTGCCTTTTGCGCCATCCCACTCATCAAGGGCACCGCCGTCAGCCGGCCCATAGAGACGATCCTGAAAGAGGCCCGGGTGCTTGAGGCGGAAGGGATCCGTGAGCTGATTCTCATCGCTCAGGATACCACCGATTACGGCCATGATTTAGGCATGAAGGAGGGCCTAGCCACGCTGCTTGAACGGCTTGTGGAGGAGGCGCCAGGGATCGACTGGATCCGGGTGCTCTATGCATACCCTGGATATGTGACCGAGCGGCTGATCGAGGTGATGGCTTCACATGAGCGCATCTTGCCCTATCTTGATATGCCCCTGCAGCATGCCCACCCCCGTGTCCTGCGCAGCATGAAGCGGCCTGCCAATCTATCCTGGGTCCACAGCACACTGGCCCGCATGCGCGCGGCCATGCCCGATCTCGCCCTGCGCACAACCTTCATCGTGGGCTATCCCGGCGAGGGCGAGCGGGAATTCCAGACCTTACTGGATTTCGTGGAAGCGACCCGCTTCGACCGCCTGGGGGTCTTTACCTTCTCCCATGAGCCGGGAACCGCGAGCGCGGCGCTGGGAGACCCCATCCCCGAAGCGCTCAAAGAAGAGCGCCGCGGGCGCCTGATGGCGCTGCAGCAGGCGATCTCGTTCGAGCGGAATCAGGCCTTCGTGGGGCGCACGCTGGAAGTGCTCATCGAGGGGACCGGCGATGGCATCTCGATCGGTCGGTCCTACCGAGATGCGCCCGAAATCGATGGCATGGTCCTCATCCGGGGGACGTGTCCTATAGGGGAGTTGATCCCTGTTCGGATCACCGGCGCGAGCGTCTATGATCTGACGGGCGAGGCGCTGGACGCCGGCGCCGCCGACCGCGCAGGTTCAGACGCGTAGGCTCACAACCCCTAGCATCGAAACGCCATGAAGGATCGCCGGCCTCGCCTTGATTATTCCTTTTCCCAGTGCAGGCCAGAGCGTTATGCTAAAATTACATTACGCTCTGGGTCTTGATTGAGAGCTGCCGGCTTTCGAGGAAGGAAGCAGGAGACCGTCCCCTGAATCTGATGGCGAACCTACACGGGTTGGAAGACGTACGCGACACCTTGCGACGGCCGCTGCGTGACCTGCGTATCTCGGTCACCGATCGCTGCAATTTCCGCTGCCGCTACTGTATGCCGCGGGAAGTTTTCGGCCCGGACTATAGGTTCTTGCCACGCCAGGAATTGCTCAGCTTTGAGGAGATCACCCGCCTGGCGAAGCTCTTTCGAGAGTTCGGCGTGCGAAAAGTCCGTCTCACCGGGGGCGAGCCCTTGCTGCGACGGGGGGTCGAACGCCTGGTGGCTATGCTGCGGGGCGTGGGCGATTTTGACCTAACCATGACGACCAACGGGGCCCTGCTGGCAGACAAGGCAGAAGCGCTGCGGCAGGCCGGGCTTGACCGGGTTTCGGTGAGCCTCGATGCGCTTGATGATGAAACCTTCATGGCCATGAATGATGCGCGGGTGCCAGTGTCGCAGATACTGGAGGCCATAGAGGCCGCCGAGCGCGCCGGGCTGACGCCTATCAAGGTCAACATGGTCGTCAAGCGGGGCGTCAATGAGCATAGCCTGCTACCTATGGCGGAGCACTTCCGTGGCCGGGGAATCATCCTGCGCTTCATCGAGTTCATGGACGTGGGCTCAACGAATGCATGGCGCATGGAAGATGTGGTGCCGGCGAAGGAGATCGTGGAACGCATCGACGCTGTGCATCCGCTCGAGCCCTTGGAGCCGAACTATCGGGGCGAAGTGGCCCGCCGCTATCGCTATCGAGACGGCGGGGGCGAGATCGGCGTGATCGCCTCGGTCACACAACCCTTTTGTGGTGATTGCAGCCGCGCGCGCCTGTCGGCCGACGGGATGTTGTTCACTTGCCTCTTTGCCTCTGAAGGACATGACTTGAAGCGCCTGATCAGGGAGGACGCGGATGACGGCACCATCGCCGCCGCGATCGCTGAATGCTGGTCGAGCCGCGCCGACCGTTATTCAGAACTCCGCACCGCCAAGACCTCGGGGGGGCCTAAGGTGGAGATGTCCTATATTGGAGGCTAGCCTCCCGGCGGGGGGGGGCGGAGGAGTCCCCTGAAGTCAAAGCCGTGCTGTCTTACAATTTGATACAATGATGCTTCGAACCGCAGGCGCAAGCCTGATTTTGTTTCTTCTTGAAGGTGCGGAGGCGATGGAGAGGTTCCCCCGAGATGTGAAAGCGGTTGTATTCGATCTGGATGGCACCTTGCGGCATAGCGAGCCGCCTGCCTTGGCTGTCTTCTATGCCCTGGCGGCGGAGCTGGGGTTCGAGACAAGCGAATCGGATAGACGGGTTGGTGAGCGCTGGGTGAACGCCTATTGGGCGGATTCACCCGAGCTCCAGGAAGATCTGCTGCGTTTCGGGGATTGGCGTGAGAACGGGCCTTTTTGGGTGAATCATGCCCGCCGCCATCTCGAAGCGCTCGGGGCTCCGCAGGATGCCGCGGCCGAGCTGGCTGAAGCCATCACCCTGCGCATGCGGGACGCCTATGAACCCGTGGACCGCGTGCCGGAGGATGTTCCGCCGACGCTGGAGGCACTCCGGGGGGCAGGTTTCAAGGTCGGTTTGATCTCGAACCGGAGCCGCCCCCTAGATGACACGCTGGAGGAAATTGGACTGACCGGTCTGTTTGACCTGGCACTCGCGGCGGGAGAAGTGGGCTGGTATAAGCCGGATCCACGGGTGTTCGAGTGGGGATTGAAGCTGTTGCAGGTGGAGGCCTCGCAGGCGGTCTACGTGGGCGACAACTACCATGCCGACGTTCTCGGAGCTCGCGGCGCGGGGATGACGCCTGTGCTGATCGATCCCAAGGGGGTTTACCAACGGGTCGATTGTCTGGTCATCCCCAGGGTAAGCGCGTTGTGCTCGATGCTTCTTCCCAGCCCGTGAGGGGCAGGTCTTGAGCTCCGCGGATCTGTAGTGTGCGCGGCGCGGAGCTGGGCGTGGGCGAAACGTATCGGAGGCGTAGATTGACTATCCAGGGGGGCGCGCCTATACTTTGATCAAAGGGAACCCGAAGGAGGAAAGCCCCGCCATGAGCGGAGTTGCACCCCATAGGTTGATTGACCCGCCCTAAGGCACCTGGGACACGCGCCCATGTGCCTTTTTGATTTTCAGGCACAAAGGCAAGGAGGCACGATGGATTATGGAATGATCGGTAAGATCGAGAAGGCCAAACGGTACGCGGCTGAGCGAGAGCGGATTGTGTTCACTCAGTTGCGGGCGACGTTCGACGGTGACAATAACCCCCATACGGTTGAATTTCGGGATGGAAGCTGGCACTGCGATTGCGATTTCTTCCTCAGCCGCGGTGTGTGCAGCCATTCCATGGCTCTCGAGCGCATTCTTGAAGGGATGCTCCCCCCGATGAAGGAGCCCGTTTAGGGCACCTTCGCCTTGGAGGCAAGCCGGGCGTGCAGGGTCGCGCGCCCGGCTTGCCTATTAACCCCATGGTAGAATGCGGCCGGTGATGGCAGCCCCGCTGCCATCTCGTGGAGGAACTCTTGCTGAAACGCTGGCAATTCTGGGTGGGGCTGGCCATCAGCGGAGCGTTGCTTTGGGATGCGCTTCGAGGGCTGCGGCTGGGGGAGGTCTGGGCCGCGATCCAGGGTGCCCGCTATGTATGGCTGATCCCCGGCGTCGTGGTCTACTTCGTGGCAGTGTGGGCGCGTGCCTGGCGCTGGCATTATCTGCTCCGGCCGCTCAAGGGTATCCCCGCCGCTAGCATGTTTCCTGTCGTGGCAATCGGCTATATGGGCAACAACATTTATCCCGCCCGGGCAGGTGAGCTTCTGCGGGCCTATGTGCTCCGCCGGCGTGAGGGAGTCTCGATCTCTGCTTCCCTGGCGACGGTGCTGGTCGAGCGGGCGCTGGATGGCCTGGTCATGTTGGCTTTCGTCTTCCTCAACCTTCCCCGGCTTGCTGATCTGAACAGCGCCTCGGGCTTTGCAGGCAGCATCCGCGGGCTGGCGATCGGCGGGGCTTTCGTGTTTCTCGGCGCAACGCTGGTATTCCTGCTCATGGCGGTCATGCCCGGGCGCGCACAGGCGGCCATCCGTTGGTTCACAAATCGCTTGGTGCCGAGGCGCTTCCGCGCCGGCGTGGAAGCGGTTGCGGCCCGGTTTGTTGCGGGGCTGGCGGCGCTGCGCTCGCCTGGAGGGCTGGCCATGGTGCTGGCCACCTCCGTGGTGATTTGGCTGCTCGAGACGGGGAAATACTGGTTTGTGATGCACGCATTTCCCTTTGAAGTCGACTTCTTCGCGCTGATGCTCATGAATGGCATCGTCAATTTGGCGACAACCATTCCATCGGCGCCGGGTTACATCGGCACCTTCGACCGGCCGGGGATCGCCGTGCTCGAAGCCTTTGCCGTGGATAAGGCCCTTGCCGCGGGCTACACCCTCGTGTTGCACGCCGCGCTGTGGCTCCCGATTACCCTCCTGGGGGCTTTCTACATGGCGCGGGAGAGCATCAGTTGGGGGCGGGTGCAGCAAGAGCTTGGAGAAGGCGAGGCATGAAAGCCGTAGTGATCGGGGCAGGCGTGGGGGGCATGGCCGCGGCCTATGACCTCTCATTAGGGGGCGCCGATGTGACCATCCTGGAAGCGGAGGACCAAGTGGGTGGACTAGCTTCCGGGTTCAAACAGCCGGGGTGGGATTGGTCGGTGGAGCGCTACTACCACCATTGGTTCGCCAGCGACCGCCATATGATGGGGCTCATCCAGGAATTGGGTTGGCAGGAACGGGTGATCTTCCCCCATCCGACGACCGTTGTGTTTCACGAGGGCGAGTTCTATGCGCTGGACTCGCCCCTCAACGTCCTGCGCTTCCCGGCCATCAGCCTGGCGGAGCGGCTCCGCATGGGTCTTGTCATCGCCTATCTACGCTATCTCGCGGATTGGCGGCCGCTCGAGGGAACCACAGCCCATGACTGGCTGCGCCGCTGGCTGGGGCAGCGGACCTACCAGATCGTATGGGAACCGCTGCTGGTGGGCAAGTTCGGGCCACATTACCGGAAGGTGAACATGGCCTGGTTCTGGGCGCGCATCAAGGCACGCACCCCCCGGCTCGGCACCTTCGAGGGCGGATTCCAGACCTTCATGGATTCCTTCGCATCGCTGTTGAAAGACAGAGGCGTGGCGTTGCGCCTTAACATCCGGGTGGAACGCATCGAGACTGCGGCGGAGGGCCTCCGGATCATAACCACGGGCGGTGCGCTGCATGCCGACCACTGCCTCGTGACCTCCTCGCCGCGGGCGCTGGCGAACATGGCTCCGGATCTGGCCGCGGCGTATCTGGAGAAGCTGCACGCGCTGCGCTCGATGGGGGCGGTGGTGTTGGTGCTGGCGCTCAGAGAGCGGCTCTCCCAGAAGGGCTTCTATTGGCATAATCTGCCCAAGGCGGCTGGTTTCCCATTTCTCTCGCTGGTTGAGCACACGAATTTCATCCCCGCCGAGAAATTCGGGGGAGACCATATCGTCTACCTCGGTGATTACCTCGAGCCGGATCATGAATACTTCCATCTCAGCAGAGAGCAATTGCTGGAGCGCTTCTTACCCTCGCTCAAACGCTTCAACCCCCGCTTCGAACCAGAATGGGTGAAGGGATCATGGCTGTTCCGCACGGCATACGCCCAGCCTGTCCCAGGTCTGCATCATTCGAAGGCGATCCCAGATGTGCGCACCCCGATCCCTGGCCTATGGTTCGCGAGCATGAGTCAAGTCTACCCCTGGGACCGCGGCACGAATTTCGCAGTGGAGATCGCCCGCCGGACGGCGCGTCAGATGCTCCACCAGGATGGATTGGGCTGAAAGCCCCAGGTCTCACGACCCTGGATTGTCGTCCTGCCGCTCGAGATGGGGTTCCATGTGGATGGTCACATCCGCGTCCAGCGCCACAGCTCTGACGGCGCGCTCAATGGCCTCGCTGCGGTCATGCACCTCCTCGAGCGAGCGGCCGCCGCTGAACGTGGCATGCATGTCGATAAAAATCCGCGGGCCGGAGGTGCGGATCCGTATCTGGTGGATGCCCTCGACCCCGCTCACCGACTCGGCTGCTCGCTGGATCTTCCGGTCGAGGCCGCTCGGCGCCGTATCGAGCAACGCGCTGATGCAGCGCCGTCCAAGCCGAAGGCTGATCACGATCACGATCATGGCCACGCCCAGCGCAGCGACGGCATCCGCATGGATGAGGAAGGAGAACATTGGCAGGCGCTCGGCGATCAGCACGCCGAGGAGCCCCAGGAGCACCACGGACGAGCTCCAGATGTCCGTGCTGAAGTGCAGCGCATCCGCCTCCAATGGCTGACTGTTGAACTTCACAGCCACACGATGGAGCACGCGCGACCGGCCGAAATCGACCAAGATCGATAGGATCATCACCAGGAAGGCTCAGAAGGTGGCGTTCACAGGCTCCGGCCTGAGGAGGAGGCGCGCTACGGCTTCGTAAATGATCCAACCGCAGGTGGCAAGCAATAGCAGGGTTTCGAAGAGCGCTGAGAGGTTCTCGATCTTGCCATGGCCATAAGGGTGCTCCCCGTCCGGAGGCCGATCGGAGATGCGGACAGAGAACCAGGTCACGAGGGCGGCTACCAGGTCCAGCCCCGAATGAGTGGCCTCCGCCAGGATGCCGAGGCTATTGGTGGCCAGGCCTACGATGAGCTTGACGGCGGTCAGGAAGACCGCCGCAGGCACGGAACTCGCAGCGGCATTGTGCTTTTCCGCGGCGTTGCCTTGCTGCTGCATGGGCGCATTGTACTCGAAATCTACGGCCTGGATCGCAAAGGCCCACGGAGAGATGGGAGGCTACGCATCCTGATCCCTCTGATAGACCTCCGGGTTGACGCAATAGGGCAAGCGCTCACCGCGTAGGCCGGCCAGCAGGTTTGCCACGGCCATGTTCGCCATCTTGACGCGGGTATGCTGGCTGGCGCTGGCGATGTGCGGCGCGAGGATCACATTAGTCAAGCTGAGCAGTGGACTATCCCCAGGAAGAGGCTCGGGCTCGGTGACATCCAGGGCCGCGCCGGCAATGCGTCCTTCCAGCAGCGCGGTGCATAACGCACTGTGGTCGACCACGCCACCTCTTGAGGTGTTAATCAGGATCGCTGTGGGCTTCATGAGCCGCAAAGCGGCCTCATCGATGAGGTGATAGGTCTCCTGGGTGAGCGGCACGTGCAGGGATACGAAGTCCGACTGGCGCAAAACTCCTTCCAGGGCTGCGCTTCGGGCCCCATACTGCTCAGGATGGGGGTCTTGCGCCTGCTTTGGGTCGTAGAAGAGGACCCGCATGTCGAAACCCTGGGCGCGGCGGGCCATGGCCTTGCCAATGCGGCCGAAGCCCACCAGCCCTAGCGTGGCGCCATGGACATCCTGGCCCAGCAGGAGCGTCAGCCCCCAGGTCTTCCAGCGGCCCTGGCGGACGAAGTGATCGGCTTCAACCACGCGCCTGGCGGCTGCCATGAGCAACGCGAAGGCGAAATCGGCAGTGGTTTCGGTGAGGATGCCCGGAGTGTTGCCCACAAGGATATGCCGCCTGCAAGCCTCGTCGACGTCGATGTTATCGAATCCGACGGCGCAATTGCTGATGACCTTCAGCCCTGACCCAGCGGCGTCCATCACCTCGGCATCGATGAGGTCTGTGAGCAAGCATAGAAGCCCGCTGGCGCCGCGCACCCCGCGCAGCAAAGATTCGCGATCCGGCGGGAGTTCGCCGGACCATATCTCAGCCTGGGTCTGGTCCATGAGGTGATCCAGCGCAGGCTGAGGCAACTTGCGAGTGACAAAGACCTTTGGTTTTGACATGCTGCACCTCGGTCTAGCATGCGTAGGCAAGGTTTGCTCGAGTTGGCCCTTGGAGGGAGCTGCCAGAGACATATCCGGCGGCAGAGGCCGCCCCCTCCTAGGCCGGCATCCGGTAGCGCATGCTCTCTTCCGCCTCCGCGGCTATCTCCTGGATGAGTGCTCTGAGACTTTCCAGCGCGTGTCTGCGGAGGTGGGTAGCGCAGCGAGGCAGGCTTCAACGGAGGGTTTGGCCGCAACGGCCAAGACATGCCCTTTCTCCCGAGGGGACGCCAAGACTCATACTTGGGTCTTGGGATCGATCCCTGCAAACAGGTCCCTGCGGCAGAACGGAGCCATCAAAAACCGAGCCGCCAGAGTGGCCATGGAAAGGCGCTTCAACACGGCTCCGTTGCGGCGGTTGCCGAGCACTTGGTCCGCCATCCAGGGTGCGGCGGTTTCCACCCGGTCGGCGATGATGTTGAAAATTGGCTTGACTCGTTCCCATTCTTCGGGCCGCCCGCGATAGGGTCCGGTGACCAGGTCCGTGACGATCATGCCAGGCCGCAACGAGGCGACGATCACCCCCGTGCCGTCAAGTTCTTTCGCCAGCGCCTTCATGAGGTAATGCAAAGCGTATTTGCTGGTTCCATAGGGCGTCATGCCTTCGTGGGTGCGGCCATCCGAGCCCATGCCTTCGAGGTTGTAGAGTGCACCATAGCCCTGGAGAAGCATGCCCCGGATGGCGACCTGTGAGCCGTAGATGGCGCCCAGCAGGTTGGTCTCGATGATCGCGCGAGCCTGTGCTTCAGTCAACTCCCAAAGAGGCGCTGGGGCGTTGCTGATGCCGGCGTTATTCAACCCAGATATCCACCTGGCCGAAAGCGGATAGGGCCTGCTCCCAGAGGCCCTGCAACTGCTCTGGCCTGCGAACGTCGCAGGTCACGCCAATCACACGATCCGCGCCGTGAATGGAAGACAATTCTTGATGGACCCTGGTGACCACCTCGGCCGTGCGGCCGCTGACGGCCACCGAGCAACCCCGCTCGAGCAGGGCCTCAGCAAGGGCCCGCCCCAGGCCGCGAGTGCTGCCGGTGATGACGATCGTTTTCATTCTGAAGCACCTCCGGCTAGTTTACAGTTCAGTTTCCACGTCCTCTGCCGCATGCCGCCATGTTCCACTCGGGGAAGCCGCACCTCCAGGAGAGGCCCAGTCTCCTGCGGATGAGCATGAACACGAGAACGCCCAGGCTCCAGACAGCGTATCTGATGTGCAGGGTGGGATTCAGGCGCTTGCCGGAGCGAGTAGTGAGCCAGGCCGTGGCCAAGAACACCACCGTGGGCAGGATCCAGAGCAGCAGTCCGCGGCTGAACTGCTCCAATGTTGACTGATCGCCGCCCGAGGAAACATGTACGATCCAAAGGGTCAGCGGCGCGGCGAGAGGCATAGTGGCTGTCACGGCGGCTAGCATCTTGCTCTGCTTTTCAAGGATGGCAACCAGAATGATGATCAGAATGGAAAGCACAACAGGGAGGACGTCTTGTGATTTCGGCATGATGATACACACTCTCTTGCGGCATATTGCGATGTGAGCCCGTGCACCCTCGGGCAGGGAGGACCCCTGCGCCATTGTATCCCGCATGGCTGTGGGCCGGGGCATGGCCTGAAGATGCTCAGGAATCAGTCCGAAGGGCGGGCGTCGCGCAGGTAGGAGCGCACCAGGTTACGGCGGGAGAAGTGGCCGCCTGTCAGCAGTTCCACCATCATAGGCCCACCGAAGACCTCGCGGGCGATGCGCTTTCCCGGAACGCCCTTCCGCCGCAGGTCTAACACTCGCTCGCCAGCCCGCTCGAGATAATCGATCTTCTGGCGCAGTGCCTGGGAGCCGTTCTCGCGCACGCGGGCCGAGCCCGGGAGGAGAATCCGCACGGGCAGGGCAGCCAAGCGTTTGAGCGAAGCCAGCATGCCCCACACATCGACATCGGCTCCCAGGGCGCGGTCCTTCCCGCCTACGAAGAGGTCGCCAGTGAAGAGCCAGCCTCGGTCCGGCTCGAAGAGGCAGATATGATCAGGACTGTGACCGGGGGTGTAGATCACCTGCAGCTTGATACCGCGGCCCTCGATGAGTTGGCCGTCCATGAGCGGCTCACCCTGCGAGGGCACCGGCCAGCCCCAGAACAGGCGACGATAGAACTGAAGCGGTTGGCGCTGGCGGGGATATTCCAGTACGTCGAGTGCGAGCGGATGGGCCAGAATCCGGGCTTCTGGGTGGGACTTGATGATGGCCCAATTTCCACCGATGTGGTCTTCATGGGTGTGCGTGTTGACAAGCAAGCGGATGGGGCGTGGGGCCAGGAGCGCGCCGATCTCGGAGGCAGTGTGCGCGGGACCGCTGTCGATCAAAATGTCGCCCACAAGATAGGCCGAGGTCCAATAGCGGCCTCGACCGAGCAGGGTCCTAGCCAGGTCGAAACGCACCACCTCACCGATGGTCGTCTCCCGAATCATGTGTTCTCCTGGGATGGTTGACACGTGTGTTGGGCAGGGGCGCCGCCAGCGAGGCCCGCGTGCGCCCCGCCGTCGGGGGTTGGATGGTAGTGGATGTGGACCCCTCGAAGGAACTCAACTTGATCGAAGAGCGCCTGCTCCACTCGGGTGGCGATGGCATCGCCTTCCGCCACCTTGAGGTCCCCGTCCACGCCGATGGTCAGATTAAGCATCAGGTATGGCCCGAACTGGTGAAAAGTGAGATCGTCGATATGGTCGACGCCGGGGACAGCCAGTACGCGCTCGCGCACGAACTCGACGAACTCTGGATCCGGCCGGGAGCCTAGTAAATCGGCCGAGGCCTCGCGAAGGATCTGGATCCCGGTACCGAGGATCACGAGCGAGACCAGCGCGCCGGCGAGCGGATCGACCCAGAGATAGCCCATACGGGCCAAGGCGATGCCCGCCGTGGCGGCCAGGGCGGAGAGAATGTCGTTGCGATGATCCCGCGCCATCGCAAGTACAACCGGACTATGTGTGCGATCCCCCATCCGGCGTGTCCAAGTTGTGAGCGCACCTTTCAAGGCAACGGTGAATACAGCCACGGTCAAGGCAGCCGCCGAGGCAGCCTCGGCCTGGCGCTCGCCGGTCATCAGGTCGTAGGCGTTGTTGATCGCGTTCCAGAAGATGGTGATGGCGGTTGTAATGACGAAGGCTCCAACCGCCAGGGCCGCGATGGTTTCGAGCTGGCTGTGTCCGTAGGGATGCTCCTCATCGGGGGGTTTTCGAGCCAAGCGGGTAAAAACACCCACCACCAGATTGTAGGCGACGTCGGAGGTTGAATTGATGCCTTCGGCCAGGAGCGCCTGGCTGTGGCCGAAGATGCCGATGGCGGTCTTGAGGCCAGCCAGCAGTACATTGGCGAGCAAACCGACCCAGACGGCGCGTGCCACGCCGCGATCCCGGCTGGTCGGGGCGTCGGTCTGGGGCGGGGGTGGAAGGTTCATGGCTGGCGACAGGGGTTAGGGTGCAGCTTCAGGCATGAACTGGAATGAATCCGCCATGCGTTCGGCCAGGGGTAGATAGGCGCCGCCCGTTTCCGCAGGCGAATGGGCCTGAATGCGGACCACGGTCTCCTGTTTAATGATGCAAGCCAGATACCAGATGGAATTCTCTTCGAGATCCTCCTGGATAAGACGTGTTCGGACAGCCACCTCCGCGGCCGGCTGGCCTTGGATGATGATGTCATTCAGGCTCCGGATTCGAATCACTTCGGTTTGCGTTTCCTCCAGCTCCTGCAGCATCGCCTCCACAACGGTGCGCGGATCGCCGGGGTTGATGCCCTCCGGAAGACGGAAGGAGCCTGCCGGGTCCACGTCGATGCTCACTTCGAGGGGGATCGGATCTTGGGCGCTCTCCGGGCTGGCGATGTGAATGGTGCGCCCCACCTCGCGCGCCTCCAGGATCTGGGGGATATCAAAGAGCACGCCTAGTCGCTCGGATTCAAACGGTCGCCAACCGCCCAAGAAGAAGGATGGCGTCACCACGGCAAGCCCGCCCTCAGCCACATCCTCAGCGGGGATTTCCTCGGTGATCACTGCAAAGCGAGTGGGCGATGGTGGGGGCGTCGGCGTGCGGGTCGGGGTCGGTGTGGGCGTATAGGCGGGCGGAAGCGTGGGCGCAACGTACGTCGGTTGCGGTTCGATCGTGGGAGGCACCGGAGTCGCGGCCGGCTGTGCGCCCGGAAGCCCGAGCGCCGAGCAACCGTAGGCCAAGATCAGCGGTATGACCGAAGTAGCGATCCGTTTGCGGAGCATGGGACCAGTATCCGCGAAAGGCCGAATGGGGTCAAGGGTGCCAGGCAGCAACCGGGCCGCCCGAATTGCCACAGCGAACCCCGATTCCAAGGGGATGGGGTTGTCCCTCCTCGGGCTTGGCCCTGGTTCCATCGGTGTGGCAATGATGGCTGCGGTATAATCGCGGCTCCCATGAGGGAAATCATCCCAATCACCTAACTGGAGCCATCATGACTGACCCACGCATCGAACAAATGGCCAAAGTGCTTGTCGACTACTCGGCGGAAATCCGGATGGGGGACCGGGTCCTTATCGAGGCCGAGCCACAAGCCGAGCCCCTGGTACGAGCCTGCTTCAAGCGGATCCTGGAGGCCGGTGGCCACCCGCATCTGTTCATCTCCTTGAACGGCCAGACCACGCTGACGGGCATCGATGACCTTTTCCTGAAGTATGCTCGCGAGGAGCAACTTGATTATCCGGCCACCTTCTACCAATTGGTATACGAAAACTTCGAGTCGCGCATTCGGATCCATTCCGAGAGCAACACGAAGCGGTTATCCGATGCGGACAAAGCCCGCCTGGCGCGCCGTGAGCGGGCGACGAAGGGCGTCCTCGATGCGCAGTTGCGGCGAGGCCGGGACCGCAGTTTCCGGTGGGTGACGACGCTTTTCCCCACCCGTGCCTACGCACAGGATACGCGGATGAGCCTGGAGGATTTCGAAGCTTTCGTCTTCAAAGCCTGCCATGTCGACGACCCAGATGCAGATCCGATCGCCTACTGGCTTGGGATCGAGAAGGACCAGCAACGGCTGGTGGAGGCTCTGGCGGGCAAGGAGCGCATGGAGCTCCGCGGGCCGAATTGCGACCTGCGCTTCTCGATCAAAGGCCGCACCTTCGTCAATGCCGCTGGAAGGAGCAACATGCCTGATGGCGAGATTTTCACCGGCCCGGTGGAGGATTCGCTGGAGGGCTGGGTCTACTTCAGTTACCCCAGCGCCTATCGGGGCAACGAGGTGGAGGGCGTGCGGCTCGAATTTGAGGAGGGCCGGGTCGCCCGAGCCGAGGCGGACAAGAACCAAGCCTTTCTGGATCAGATGCTGGGAGCCGACGAGGGCGCCCGTTATGTAGGCGAATTTGCATTTGGGCTGAATTATGGTGTCGACCGAATCACCAAGAACATCCTCTTTGATGAGAAGATCGGCGGCTCGATCCACATGGCCCTGGGCGCCGGCTACCCCGAAACCGGCAGCAGAAACACCTCCGCTATTCACTGGGATCTGATCACCGATATGCGAGATGGCGGAGAAATCCTGGTCGACGGAGAACTCGTTTATAAGGATGGCCACTTCATCATCTAGGCCTTGGAATCCAATCCGGGGCGCGATATTGCCCGGCCTGGCAGCCGCCGCGCTGCTGGCACTGGCGGCTTGCGCCGGGAGGGCGACCGAGACGACATCCCCGCCGAGTGCGACTCCCATACCTCCACCCACTCGCACGCCGCCGCCTAGCGCGACGCCTGCGCCCACAGCCGCCATCCCTGCGACCGGCGAGACTTCGCGGGCAGGCGCTCCGCTCTCCAACTTCGCCGGTGATTTCTTCTCCGCATCTGGCGCCTGTGCCATTTGCCACACCAACCTGAAAACTGATAAGGGCGAGGATGTCTCGCTGGATAGCTTTTGGCGCGCGACGATGATGGCCAACGCCGCCCGCGATCCCTACTGGCAGGCTTCCATGCAGGCTGAGATCAACGGTTTCCCTGACCTAGCCGACGATATCGGGGATAATTGCGCCACCTGCCACATGCCTATGGCCCGCACCGCCCTCGCCAGCCAGGGCGAGCCGGCGCCGATCCTGGGTTCCGGAGGGCTGCTGGATCCGGAACACCCGTCCTCCGACTTGGCCATGGATGGGGTCTCGTGTTCCTTGTGCCATCAGATTCTGGAAACCGGCCTGGGCGGCGCGGCCACCCTTAGCGGGGATTACAAGGTGGATCTCGAAACGCGGAAGCCCGAGCGGCGCATCTTTGGGCCCTATACCAGCGAGGGCAAGCTGGCCGCGTTGATGAATTCGGCCTCGGGTTTCGTCCCAACCAAGGGGCCGCATCTCTCCTCGGCTGGCCTCTGTGCCACCTGCCACACACTCTACACCCCCGCCCTGGACGCGGATGGAACCGCAGTAGGGGAGTTCCCCGAACAAATGATCTTCTTCGAGTGGTATTACAGCGGCTTCCGCCAGGAGCGCACCTGCCAGGATTGCCACATGCCGGAGGTGGAAGGCGGGGTGCGCATTTCCAACCTGGCCGAGGTCATGCGGAGTCCATTCTCTCGCCATTCCTTTGTGGGCGGGAATGCCTATATGCTCAGAATGCTGGACACTTTTGGGGGCGAGCTGGGTGTGACAGCCTCCTCGGAGCAGTTCTCCCAGGCGATCCAACGCACGCGCGTTCAACTTCAGGAGCATACTGCCGAGGTAGAGATTGCCGAGGTGGCCATCTTCGCCAACCGGATGATCATCGATGTCGATGTCCGGAACCAGGTGGGACACAAGTTCCCGGCCGGGTATCCCTCTCGGCGAGCCTGGTTGCACCTGACAGTGCGCGATGCCGCCGGCGGGGTGATCTTCGAGTCAGGTGGCTATGATGCCCAAGGTATCATCCACGGGAATGCCAACGACGCAGACGCGACTGCGTTCGAGCCCCATTACGATACGATCTCTGACGCTGGGCAGGTCCAGATCTATGAGGCCATCCTCGAGGATACGGAGGGGCAGGTGACGACCCGCCTTCTACGGGCTCTCGGCTACCGCAAGGATAACCGCTTGCTGCCTGCTGGCTTCGAGAAGTCGGCTCCCTATGAGGACATCGCCGTACGTGGGGACGCCTTTGGGGACGAGGATTTCGTGGGTGGCAGCGATCGAGTTACCTACCGGGTGGATTTGGGCGGGGCAACGGGTCCATACACAGTGGAGGTGGAATTGGTCTACCAGTCCATCGGCCACCGTTGGGCCGAGAAGCTGAGGAACGAGGCCGGCGACCTGGCGGCGCGCTTCCTGCGATTCTACGACGAGGTGCCCAATACCCCCGAGAGGATCAGCCGGGCAAGCCTGGAGGCAACCCGCTGAAGGGTTTGGGGCGTGTATCCGTTGACATCATCGATATAATGGAAGTGAAGTCGGTTAAATCATTGGAGGTTGGCATGGCGGAAGAGACGAAGGCTGCGAAGCATGAGAAGTGGCCGCCCGAGGAGGTCCGCGAGCACCTCAAGACGGCCCGGGCCGAGCTTCGGGAGAGCTTCCGGGCGCTTTTCCCGCCTGAATTCATCGAGCATCGGCGGGCGGCGCGGCGAGAGTTCCTGCTGGCAGCCCGTACGCTGATCGACAGGGCAATCGAACGCACCGAGTGACCCCGGCAGTCTCTTCGAGGAAACGGCCCCGGCACCCTGGATTCCCCAATCCAGGGTGTTTTGTTATGAATGTGGATGGCGGCGGTTTCAGCGCAGGGCCATTAAAGTGATCAGAAGGGCGAGCAGGGCTATGCCGAACCCGATGAGTCCGGGGAGGGCCTGTCCGTTTGCATAGAGCAGGCTGGCGGCGATCAGCAGGGCGGCAAATATCCCCGCCCCCGTCAGGCGATGAATGGCTAAGGTGAGCGAGGCCAACTGGTGCTGAAGCTCAGGCGCGGCGCGGGCTGTGACAGTAAGGTCGCCGCGCTCGATGCGGGTGAGGGTGGCGTCGAGCTTGGCGGGGAGGAACAGCAGAAGCCTTCCCTGTTCCGCGAGGGCGTCGATGAGCTCCGGGAGCCAGCCCTCTCCCTCCTCGGCGAGCAATCTCTCGGCGAAAGGACGCAACCCTTCGAAGAGGTTGAAGTCGGGGTTTAGGCCGGTGCATATGCCGGAGAGGATCGCCACACACCGGCCCAGGAAGAGCAGGTCGGAGGGGAGTTGGAAGGGCATCTCGTAGAGCAGGTCTCGGAACTCGCGGGCGAAGCGCCGCATCTCTTCGGGGTGGGTGCGGATGAGATCGCGCATGCTCTTGCCCCAGAGGCGTTCGAATACGGCAGCCTCCGCCTCCCGAATTCGTTCCAGATCGGCGCCTGGAAGCAACACGCCCATTCGCTGGTAGGCCAGCATCAGGCGATCGAGGTCGCGGGTGCCCACAGCGATGGCCAGATCGCGTAACCCCTGTTTCAATTCGGGGGTCACATGACCGACCATTCCGAAGTCGACGAAGACCAGCCGCCAGCCTCCCTCCTCCAGCGGCTCTACGAAGAGGTTTCCGGGGTGCGGGTCGGCATGGAAGAATCCCTCGATGAAGATCTGGCGCAAATAGGTGCGGAAGAGCCGATCGGCGACCTCTTGGCGTGAGACGCCGGCGGCATCGATCCCAGCATAATCGGTGATCTTAATGAAGTAGACGTCTTCCAGTGTCAGCACCTCTTGGGTGGTGTGGCTGGCATGGACGGCGGGGATGCGCACTTCCGGGTCGTTCTTGAACAGGGCCGCGAAACGCCGGGCGTTCTCGGCCTCGGCCAGATAGTCCACCTCCTGCCAGAGCGTCCGGCTGAACTCATCGAAGAGGGCATCCAGGTCGGCACGGCGGGCGATAGGCCGATAGCGCTTCAGCCAACCGATTACCCTGTGCAATGCAGCCAGGTCGATGCGGATCAGGTCTTGAATGTGGGGCCGCTGGATTTTCACCACGACCCGATCGCCCTGCAAAAGCCGGGCGCGATGGACCTGTCCCAAGGAGGCCGAAGCCAAGGGTTCAGGATCGAACCAGGCGAATCGCTGCTCTAGCGTGGAGTTGAAAGACTGGGCGAGGACCCGTCGCATGGACTCGAGCGGCTCGGGATCGACTTCATCCTGGAGATCAGCCAATTCAGAAGTTATGGCCTCTGGGAGCACATCGAGCCGGGCCGAGAGGAACTGGCCGACTTTGATCCAAACCCCGCCGAGTTGTGTGGCCAGCGCGCGGAATTGGCGCGCAGCCCGCCGGTAGCGTTCGGGTGCGGTGCGGCGCGATAGGCTCCGCAAACCGACCCGGCGCAGGATGAGATCCCACCAGATAACTTGCAGGAGTATGCGGGCGAAGAATGCCAGGACACGGAAATATCGGCCGCGCAAGCGGCGGGAGGGGATCGGAGGAAGCTCCGGGACCATCGTCTGCATGGGCTGCTCCGGGAGAGATCGATGTCGGGCGTCCTCATGATACCCCAAATGAGAGCGGGGCCGCGCGCAGGCTGCGTTCGCTGAGCTTCGCGTGCGGTTGCCCTGGAATCAGCGGTCTTCCGAGGGGGTTGCGAAGGCTTGCGCACCCCGCGCGGGCCGGCGCAGGGCCTTGCTAGGCTGGCTGGCGCTCCTCCATGGCGCGATCCAGCGCGGGACGCAGCAGAGCATACATCGCGGAGTGGACGGGCGTTGCGATGCCCAGCGAGGCGCTCATGCGGACGATAGTGCCGCTGAAGGCCTCTAATTCGAAGGGGCGCCCTGCCTCCACGTCTCGCTGCATAGAGGAGGTTGCCGTCTGTTCGAAGCCATCCAGCATTGCCATGGCCTGGTCAACAGCACCCTCCGGCAGCTGGATGCCTTTGGCGGTTGCGAGCGCTGCCACCTCGGTCATGGCCTGGTGGAAGAGGTCTCGTGTCTCGGGCACCGCCAGGATCGCGCCGGCGTTGGCGCGGCTTAGGGCCGAGATGCTGCCGAAAGAGGCGATGAAAAGGAATTTCGACCACATAGAGGCGTGAATATCTTCGGCGTGGATGGCATCCACGCCGGTCTCTTGCCAGGCACGGACGAGGCGCTCAACGCGCTCACTTGGCGAGCCATCCAGCTCCCCGAGCACGACGCGCCTCAGCTGGCTCTCCTGGCGTACGAGGCCCGGAGATTCGATCATGCAGACAATGCTGCACAGTCCGCCGATCACATGCTCGCGGCCCAATGCCTCTGCCAAGATCTCGTGCGCCGTGACGCCATTGAGCAGCGGCACTACAGTTGTTTTTGGGCCCACCAACGGCAGCATTCGATGCACACAGGCCTCGAGGTGATAATGCTTGACCGCCACGATGAGATATGCAACGGGGCCGATATCCTCGGGTTTGTCGGTGGCCGACACTGGATAGATGAGAAAGTCACCATGCGGGCTGCGGACCTGCAATCCATGCGATTGCATGGCGCGCAGGTGATCGCCGCGAGCGATGAAGTGGACTTCATGGCCCGCATGAGCCAGGAGGCCTCCGAAGTAGCCGCCGACGCCACCGGCGCCGAATACTGCTAACCTCAAATGTTTCTCCTCCGCCTTGGTGTCAGGCATGTCAGCCTCTCCGCGAGAAGGAAAGGAGGCGGCCGCGGGGCCTCCCGATCCCAGCGGCCGCCCATGGCTTCTGGAAGCGCCTTTTATTTATGTTTCTCGCGCCGCTGCTTGATGGCCCTTTCCGCGGCGCGTGCGAATTCCGAGCCGGGAAAAATCTCGGCCACCCGATCGAAATGCGATGCGGCCTGGGCATGCCTATTCTGTTGCTGGCAGGCGATTCCCAGGTTGTAGTGACACGCCGCCCGGTGACGTAGACTCAACCCCCCGGATTCGGCCTGCTGCAACACGGATTCAAGCAGCGCCTGGGCGCTAGCGGGATTCTTACGCCGTAGCTGGACGATGCCCATGTTGGTCAGGACGATCAGACGCGAGGGCCTGTCTGGAAGGAGCCGCAAGGCCACTTGCAGCAGGTTGATGGCATCCCGCTGGCGGCCGCGAGTGGAGAGGAAGCTGGCCAGATCGCTGATTAGCCGCGAGCGCATGGTGAAGATGTAGAGCAGGATCAGGAACAGGATGGGGTTCGCCGCCGGGGAAAGCAGGTAGCCGCCGAGCACAACGAGCGCGGTCAGGCCCAGCGATTCGACCAAGAATTGGGTCGACACGCCCTCCTTGCGCAGCAACCCCATACCGCCGAAGATCACGATGTAGGCAAAGCCGACGAGCAGATTGAGTAGATTGGGTTCCATGCCTTTCCCCGTCCGTTTGCGAGCCGACGCCAGTTCTCAGGGAGCGAACATCCGCGCCGCTGCCCTCTCAAGCATCTCCACACCCCGCACTTCGGTCTCGAAGAGTGGCACGATGGCGCGAACGTTGCCATTAAAGGTCTGCTCGATTTGCTTCATGTATTCGGATTGCATCGCCACCCGGTTGCGCACGAACTCCGGCGCCTCTTCGTCCACGCTCTCCTTGTCGATGACCATGTTCACCACCACACCCCCTACCGGGATGCCGAATTCATCGAACCAGTGGATGAAACGGTTGATGACCGCGATGGGCAGGGCCTCGGGCAGCGTCACGAAGAAGAAAGCCGTAAGCTCGGGATTGGTCAGTAATTCCTTGGCGTGCTGCATCCGCTCGCGGAAGCTGAGAAGGTAATCCATGAGGGGATCCTTCTCTTCCTTCTTGCGGCTGTAGGAGAGCAACTCGCGCAAGGAGCGGGCTTCCTCCCGGCTCTTTACCATCTTGTTGACCCACATCTCATACACGGAAGACATCCCCAGCAGGCGCCGGGCGTTTGCGGTCGGGGCAGTATCGAAGACATAGACCTCGTATTCGTCCTCGAACATCAAGTCGATCATGTTTTCGAACATAGCCGACTCTTCGAAGGCCGGGTTCATGGTAGCCGATTCGACAAACTCGTCCGCCTTCGTCTTGATGTCGGCGTATTTCAGAAACCAGCTGATCTTGTCGCGGATCTCGCGCTTCGAGCGTTCGATCGTATCACGGGTATCGATCTCGTAGGCGTAGAAGTTGGGCACACCGGTCACTTCCGTGGGTTGGCCGAACACGTCTTGGTCAAGCAGGCCCGAGAGGCTGTGGACAGGGTTGGTAGAGGCCAAGAGCGTCCGCCGGCCCTGCTTGGCGAACCAGAGGGCTGTGGTGCCGGCCAGCACCGTCTTCCCCACGCCTCCCTTCCCGCCGAAGAAGCTGTATTTCAAGGAAGAGTGAGCTTGCAGGAAATCGCGCATGGAATGCTGGATCACGTCAGACCTCCTTACGAAGCGGCGGCCGAGGGGGCGGGCTTGGCTGTGGCCTCGCCGAACATGACCTCCGCCATTCGTTCGATCATCGCCAGGCCGGTCACATCGCGCTCGAACTCCGGGATCCAGGCCAGTACCTGGTCGCCGAAAAGCTCATCGATTTGCTGCAGGTGCTTCTTCTGCATCTCGAGCCGGTTGCGCAGGTAGTCGGGGATGCGCTCTTGAGCCAGCTCTTCAGGAATCACACGATTGACAACGTAGCCGCTTAGCGGCACGCGATACTTGGCGAACAGTTCGGCAGCCCTCATCGTATCGATCAGCGCCATCTCCTCTGGGATAATGACGAAGAAGAAGGCGGTTTTCTCCTGGTCGGTAAGAATGCTCGAAGAGGTGTTGATGCGGTACTTGATATCTTGCAGCTCCTTGAGGATCATGTCCTCTTCCAGTTCCTCATCACGCTTGATCACGGAGGCCACCTTGCGATATTCCTCCATCTCCTCCCGCAGCTTGGTGATCTTATCGATCCACTCATCGTAGACGCTGGCCATGCTGAGATAGTAGAGGGCGTGGCCCAGCGGCACCAGGTCATAGATGTAGTAGTCGTATTCGCCGGAGACGACGATGTCCACGACTTGATCGAAGATGGCGCTCTCCTCCATGGCCGGTTCGGCCGCCGCGGCCTGGATGTAGGATTCGATCTCCTCCGGAACTTCCTCAAGGCCGTACATGTCGAGGATCTTCTGCCGGATTTCCTGCTGGTAGGCGCGGATGTGGACATCGGCGTCGATTTCTTGTGCGAACAGGTTGGGCACGATCTTAACCGGCCCCTTGCCGAAGATGTCCCGCTCGAAGATGTCGGATAGGGAAGCCTGAGGGTCGACGGAAAAGACCAGGACGCGATGTCCCTGTTTGGCGAGGTGGTAGGCTGTGGCAGCCGAGAAGGTGGTCTTTCCGAGGCCGCCTTTCCCGCCAAACATGATGTAGCGACGTTCAGGATGTTCTTTGAAGATGCGTTCCAGGGACATGTCCCTCCTCCTAGGCGAGTGCGTCGGTCAGATCCTTCTCGCGCAACATACGGCGCTTCCAGGTCGAAATCTGAGGGACGACATAGGGCAACAAGCGCAGCGAGTAGTAGGGCGGAAGGATGGGGACGCCCAGCAAATCCCCCATGGTAATCAAGATGAAGAGATGCTCCATGCTGCCGCGCGTCTTGAGCGCGAAGCGGGTCATATCGTGGGCTGCCATTCCGTACATATATTCGAGGATGGCACGCCCGAAGCGCTTCAAGATGTTCTTTTCTTCCTCCGTCATGGTTGCGCCTCCATATCTATTCTATGTTCAAGTCCTGTCCTGTGGATGCGGTGCAGGCATGTCAGCCGATTTCCTGGTCGAACAGATCGGTGAGATCTCGCTCCCTCAACAAGGATCGGCGCTGAGCCTCCCAGGTGGGCACGATGTACGGTAGCAGGCGAAGCGTGTAGTAGGGGGGCAGAATTGGGATGCCCAGCAGGTCGCCGAAGAGGATGGTGATGAAGAGCCGCTCCTGCTCACCTCGCATCTTCTCCAACTCGTGGACCCAATCATGGACCGTCATGCCGTAGACGATTTCGCGCAACGTCTTGAGAGCCGTGCGAAGACCGTCTTCGATCCTCCTGCGAGTTTCTCGGGAAGTTTGGGTCATTATAAGTGCTGGATCCTTAGGGGCCTTCCTGCGCTCCATGGCTGGTTCTGTTTCAAGAATGCCTCCCCTCTGTTTCTGTTATAGGCCGGCGGGTATTCACGAGAACGAGGCCAGGCGGGCCTAGTCGGTCTCGTGGGAGGTATTTCTAGCCGGGTGGCCTGCCACGATCTCATCCAGGGCTTGAAAGAGCGACTCATGGCGTCATCCGACCACCTTAAGGCGGCGGTTGATCAGAAAGGTGGGATACTTCCGCACCCAATAGCGCACGGAAAGTGCCAGCCCCTCTGGCGAGGCAGGATCCACGAAGCGAATATAGAGCCTTTCCCCATGCCGCCTTATCGCCTCCTCAAGCCAGGAATCGAGGCGGGCGGCTGCCTCCCGGAGATCCTCGGGGTAGCGCTCGAGCGCCGCTTGGCGCGTTTTCCGCCCGATGCCGGCCTGATTGAAGATCTGCTCGCAGTGCAAACAGTGAAAGAAGGAAGTCGGCATAGGTGTGATGGCTTCGAGCAGAGCTGGTGTCATGATCGGACTCGGGTGGCAAGAGGGCGGGAGGGTCTCCCCACCTCCCGCCCCCCAGGATCGCCGCTCAGTCGGTGGCTGCCTCTGCGCGCCCTTCGGCCAGACGCGCTTGTATGGCCCGTACCGCATCGTAGGCCAGATAAAGCGCGGCCAGGAAGAGCACGATGCCCAGCGCGCCGGCGATGTAGTTGCCGATGATCTTGTCACTGGGCAGTGTGGCGGCCTGCGTGATCGCCTGCTTGATGACCACATAGGAGGTGCGAACCAGCGCACCCATGGTGGTCACGAACATGAAGATGAAGGGTATGAAGCTCCATTGATAGTTCTTGCCCTTCGACATCAGCCAAAGCGATACCAGCAGGAGCGCCAGGGCTGCCATGAGCTGGTTAGATGATCCGAAGAGGATCCAGATGTAGCTCCAGAATCCGGTCCAGATCAGCAGCAGGGATAGCAGCAGGGCCACGATTGAGCCCACGTGCATGTTGCGCATCGCTGGGATGCTGTCTCCCAGGAACTCGGCGCTGGCCACCCGCATGAAGCGAATGTCCAGGTACATGATCGGCAGAGCCATCAGCACCAAGAACACCGAGGCGTAGGGCAGGCCGAAACTTGTGGGGATGCCGATGTGGCTGAGGAAGTTGCTCAGGCCTACGGCGAAGACCCCCGCGTTCTTACCCGCGCCAACCAGCTCGACGTACTGGGCGCCGCCTACGCCGACCACCGCCGCAAGCAGTGAGATGGTCGCCAGAAACATCTCGAGGAACATGGCGCCACCGCCAACCGGCAGGGCATCGACCTCCTTCTCAAGCTGCCGGGCTGTGCCGGAGCTGGAGACCAGGCTGTGCCAGCCGGAGATGGCGCCGCAGGCGATGGTGACAAAGAGCAGCGGCCATAGCGGACCCAGCGCGCCAAGCTCGCCCATCTTCCCGTTCCAAGTGGTAAAGGCCGGGAAGGTGCCCACGTCGATGGCGGGATGCCAGACGATCAGGCCGATCGTCCCGCCGATGATGCCCAGGAAGACCAGCCAGAAAGCCACGTACGTGATGGGCTGGGCGAAGCGCCAGATCGGGAGCACGGCGCCGAAATAGCAGATGACGAGCACCACTAGGCTCCAAAGCATCTTGGACCAGGTGACGCTCCCGAAGATGACCGGCGATTCGGCCCCGCCGCCGAGTGCCAGGAAGAAGTCCTTCACAGGACCGAGCGATCCGAGCCAGATGCCGACGATGCCCAGCACGACCGTGATCACGGTGGTGAGCAGGATGTCGATCTTCCAGCGGTAGGTCATCTGTCCTGCCAAGAGACCGAGGCCCAGGACGATGAGAACGCCAAGTGGCACGGCCGGGTTGCTCATCAGGTCGAAGCCGACGATCTTGCCGAACGCGCCCATGATCAAGAGCAGGTACAGGTAGATGAAGATCAGCAGGATTGTGCGGGCGCGTGGCGAGATGAGCTTGTAGCTCAATGCGCCGAAGGTCTTGCCCTCCTCACGCACGCCCATGATGATGCTGCTGTAGTCCTGAACCCAGCCGATGAAGAAGGTGCCGAAGATGATCCACAAGATCGCCGGGAGCCATCCCCAGCGGACTGCCACGATCGGCCCTACGATCGGTCCCAGGGCGGCGATCGATTTGAACTGATAGCCATAGAGCACGTTGCGCGACGCCGGTGTGAAATCGACGCCGTCCATGTACATCGTCGCCGGCGTTGCCTTGTTGGGATCAGGTTGGATGATGTTCTTGTCAATGCTACGAGCGTAGAAACCGTATCCTACAGCGATACCAAGAGCAGCCAAGAGCAGAATAATCAAGATATTCATCGATGCTCACTCCTTCCAAGGTTAGATCCATCGCTGCCAGATCCATCCTTCACGATCTGGGTTCTGCCATAGAGCCTCCTTTCCCGTCGAACATCTCCGCGGGGAGAACGCGGGATGCGTCACGGCCAGGCCGCATTATGGATGCGGCACATGACGGCTTGAGCGACCGGAACGGGCGCGCAACCGATTTCTGCGTCAGTTTGGATTGGATGGATTCCCGCTATCCCTCATCCTTACCTAGGGCATGCCTGCCCTCAAGGCCAGAGGCTCGCCAGAGACGGAGCAATGCTGGATAAGGGAGCTGCGACGTGATGCGGCGGTGAAATCTCTCCCCCCTTGGAAGATCTTGTGTGGCAGCGAGAGCTGGCCTTGGAGATCCCACTGCATGCCATCTCCACTCCATACCGTAGCAGAGAGAATGGTTCGGCCAGAAGTGCAACTTGTCATCTCCGCCGAGGCAGAAACGCGCACTGTAGCCCCCCACGGCGGCCGCTCGTAATAGAAGAAACGAACGGCCTGACACACTGATGCCGAGAGCAGCCTCTCATTAAAGAAAACACCGTGAGCGTTCGAAGGTTTCTGAGAACGGAGCCCGGCAACCGTCCGGTGTGGGATGCGGGGTGCCGTGAAGGGGGTGCGAGTCTTTCGAGAGAGCCACTGCCGGCGGCTGAGGTTCCAGAGCGGACAGCGATCGCAGACGACGAAGAAGGCCACGAAGGCCCCTAGAAGACCGAGGATTAGGCTAGAGGTTGCTATGTCCACGCCGATCAGGAGGAACCCAGCGCCAGGCCGAAGCACGCGATCCACGGTATGCACTAGCAGTTAAGCTGTCTGACCGGCCGCCGCGGCCCCGAAGAATTGGCGATACTGCGCCTCGGACAGGGCGCCGGTGATGCTCCCTATGACATCCCCATCCTGGATCTGAATGATGGCGGGGATTCCGAAAATGGTGTAATGCTCCACAATCTCGCGCGATTCGTCTGCGTTGATCGCCAAGAATGTCAGCTTACCGGCATATTCTTCGGCCAGATGTTCCAGGAAGGGCTTCGTCGTCCGGCAAGGGGTGCACCAGGGTGCCTAGAAGTCCACCGGAACGGGACCCCGTGTGTCTTCCAGCCACTGCTGGAATCCCTGAAGTTCCATGAGCATAGTAAGGGAGCGGAGGCTTGCGCCATCCGCTCCCGGGCGATCTAGCCCTTGAAAGTGCTGATCTTGAAGGGCACGTAGAGCGGGCCGAAACCCACCAGCGAGGTGATCAGGAACACGGCTCCCAGTACGATGAGCACGATGCCCAGGACACCGGTCACCACGCCGCCGAAATAGAGATAGGCAAATAAGGACGCCACCAGGATTCGAATGCCACGATCGAGATTCGACATGTTGTGCTTAAATGATGCTCCTCCTTTAGCTGTGATCTTTAGGAAGAAGCATCATGGTCTGTGCCCGACCTGTCGGTGACAAAGTCGCATTTTCGCTCTGCGTTCAAGAGTTTGCGGGGAGTTGATCTCGATCCGGCCCCGACCTGGAAGCAAGATCATCTCCAAGGCAAGATCCTCGATCAGCCGGCTGATCACCTCCCGTGAAGTCCCGAGTTCGGTCGCGATCTCGCGGTGCGTGATGGCGATCGGGTTCTGGTGCTGGGCACGCTCCAGCAGGAAGGTCGCCAATCGACGGTCCATGCGCTTGAAGGCAACCTCCTCGGAGATGGTCATCATGGCGGTGAGACGGTCTGATAGGAGGTCGGAGACGAACTCCTGTCAAAGATCATGTCGGCGAACCCAATCGCGGAAGATGTCCGCCGGGATCAAGACCGCCTCGGCCTGCTCCTCAACGGTGGTGATGGCAGGAAAGGTCTTCTGGCTCGGGATGGTGTTGACGGTGAGGATGCAGGATTCGCCATATCCGAAGCGGCAAAGGGTGATCTCATGGCCGGATTCGCCGATCATATAGACACGCACGACGCCGGAGAACAGCAGCGCGATAGGATCGGCCTGATCGCCTTCGACGAAGACATCGGCGCCTGCGGGGATGCACCGGAAGATCGCATTCTCCTGGATCGCGCGATGGAGATCCTCGCCGGCCTCTGCAAAATTAAGAACGGAGCGGAGCAGCCGCCTAAATTGATGCTTCGATATCATCGCAGCGACGCCCCTCGAGATTCGGTCATGATCGCTCGCGTGCGCCGGGGTGGTGAGCCGCAGGCGCCAGGGTGATTTACTCGAGGGAGAGCTGATTCCAGCCCATTCCAAATCAAACCGAGGCTCCCGCTTATCGCTACTTAGGGTAGCCGCGGGAGAGTCGCCATGTGGCCGTTAATATCTAGGGCACAGAAATCGCCCACCCGAGAGAGTCGTCGGCTGCATGCAAATCGCGCCGACTACGCGCTGGCCATGTTGCTTCTCGGGTTGATGGTGGTCCTGCTTGGAGCCTGCACACCGGGATCGGTGTCTCCCACGGTGTTAACCCCGGTGGATGTCTTCGATACGCCTTGGGGAACGCTGGGAATCTACACCCGCGACTGGCGGGAGGATGGAAGGGGCTGGCCTCCGGCGTTGCAGGGGGCGACCGAATATCGCCTGGAGGTCACGATCCCGGAAGACTTGCAGCGGCTTCAGGCTCGGGAGCGGCTGCGCTACACCCATCGGGACGATGAGCCGGCAACCGAGATCTTCCTGCGCCTGTTCCCCAACATCGCCGGTGGAGAGCTGGTGATTTCGAACCTCACCGTGGATGGCGAGCCAGTCGAGCCCGTCTTGGAGGCCCAAGGGAGCTCGCTGCGGGTACCGCTGCAAACGCCTCTTCGACGGGGGGACGCATCCGAACTGGCACTCGACTTCGAGCTCGAGATCCCCCGAACGATGGCCGGGAATTATGGCCTCTTTGGTTACTTCGAGGGGGTCTTGGTCTTGGATACCTTCTATCCGATGGTTCCGGTGTTCGAAGAGGGCCGTTGGCATGCGAAGCTGCCGGCGCCCAACGGCGATCTGACCTTCAATGATGCCTCTTATTACCTGGTCCGCGTGCATGCCCCGGAGGCGCTCGTGCTGGTGGGCTCTGGCGTGGAGATCGAGCGGGACGCGATCGATGGGAAGCAGGTTGTGACCTATGCGGCCGGTCCGGCCCGAGATTTCTACATGGCCGGCGGCCGAGGAATACCGGCGCTCGTGGGAGGCGCGCTGGGAACGGGTTGGCAGGGCGATCATTCCCATCGGGTTGCCTGCGGGGGCGTATGAAGGCGCCGAGTACGGTGCCATCATCTACGGTCGGGGCCCGCTCTTCTTGCTCGAACTTCGGGACACCATGGGCGCGGAGGCCTTTGAACGGTTTCTAAAACGATACGCCGCTGAGCATGCCTGGCGCATTGCGACCGCTGAATGCTTCAAATTGCTGGCAGAGGATATTTGCGGCTGCGATTTGACCTCACTCTTCGAGGCCTGGGTTTGGCCGTGACCTAGATCAGGCTTCGCTTCCCACCTCTCTCCTTTTTTGGGGCCGACCAGCCGCCCTTTATCTCGGGGCGGCTGGTCCGCCTTACCTCCTGTGTTGGAGGGGTGGCACATGCAGGTGGGGGGACCATAGCGCTAGGCTTGCGGCTCGTCCTGAAGGCATGAGATGGGTATACTTGTCGTGTGATCCGATGACCAGGACACAGGTGAGCATCGGGTCCGATCCTTTGAAAGATGAGGGGCCATCGGAGAGAAGCGGGAATGAGAAGATCGCAGGGTGGCTCACAGCCCCGCATGCCATGGGCGGTTCTGATCTTCTCGGCGCTCGTGGTGCTCTCCCTCTGGTTCATGCTGGCGCCGCCGCGCTTCTGGATCAACATCATCAAGCGGGTTGATCTGAGCGAACCCGTGCGCACGGGAGAAGTGCTCCTCAATCGCTATGGTTGCCGGAACTGTCACCAAGTCGGCGGGTATGGAGGCTTCATCGCACCTTCGCTGGATGGGGTTACGACCCGTCTTTCAGAGGACGAGTTGCGAGCTTGGTTGCGAGATCCCGAAGCGGTGCAAGGGCCGACGGCCATGCCCGATTTTAGCCTCTCGGATAGCGAGATCGAGGCCATTCTCGCCTACTTTGCTGCCGACGATAGTCTGCGGTAGCCCGCTGCCCGCTCAAGAGGTAACCCACCGCACTAGCCGCAAGGGCAGCCCACGCGCATAGCTCCGGGTGCACCGTCTGGGCGGCTGACCCGTTCCATAACCTAGAGTGCCAGCAAATGGTTTCGGAGCGAAATCGTCATGATTGCATGACGTTCTCCACTACGTAAAGACGAATGGCGGGCTTATGCTAAGCCCGGGAGTCGTCGTGCACGAGTTGCCGGTTACTGAATCGATCCTGGATATCGCCTTGCGCCACGCAAAGCAAGCGGGAGCTACCCGTATCACAGACATCCACCTGGTCATTGGGCAACTCTCGTCGATCGTGGATGAATCGGTGCAGTTCTACTGGAATTTCGTGAGTAAGGACACGATGGCGGAGGGCGCCCGGCTGCATTTTCGTCGGGTGGCGGCGCGCATGGCCTGCCTTGCCTGCGGGGCCGAATACCAGCCCGATGGGCTGGCGCTTGCCTGTCCTGCATGCCAGAGCCGGAGGGTCCGTGTGGTGGCTGGGGAGGAATTCCAAGTGGAGGCCATCGAGGTAGACTTCCCAGACGGCGAGAACCCTGAAGCGCGAGGAGGCGGAGGGTGAAAGACCGAATACAGGTCGTTGAGAAGATCCTGAGCGCAAACGACCGCATTGCGGAGGATAACCGTGCACGGCTGGACGCGGCCGGCGTTCTGGCCTTAAACTTCATGGCTTCGCCGGGGGCCGGGAAGACCTCCTTGATTGAGCGCACGCTTGCGGCTCTAGCCCCAACCCGGACGATCGGCGTGGTGGATGGGGATGTGGCCTCCAGTATCGATGCCGACCGCGCCGCGGCTGCGGGTGCCAAGGCAGTGCAGATCAATACCGGGGGGGAATGTCACTTGGACGCGGTTATGTTGCAGAGCGCACTGGACCAGCTTCGGCTGGAAGAGCTGGATCTGCTGATCGTCGAGAATGTGGGCAATTTGATCTGCCCTGCTAGTTTCGCGCTCGGAACCCACGCCAGCATCTTGATCGCATCGGTTCCGGAGGGCGACGACAAGCCCTATAAATACCCCGGGATGTATCGCGGCGTGGATGCACTGGTCATCAACAAGATCGATCTCTTGCCCTATATCGAGTTCGATATGGAGCGATTCCGTGCAGGCGTCGAGATATTGAACCCGGGCCTGGTTACGTTTCCGCTCTCCTGCAAGACAGGCGAGGGACTGGAGGCCTGGCTGGATTGGCTGAATTCCAGGATAGAGGGGCGCCCATCCAAGGGTTAGTCGTGGACCGGCGAGGCGCCAAGATACGCATCCGAGGCATCGTGCAAGGGGTCGGCTTCCGGCCCTTCGTGTTCGGCCTTGCGCGGCGCATGCGCCTGGCCGGTTGGGTGCGCAATACTTCCGCCGGGGTGGATATCACTGTGGATGGCTCCCGCGCCGACCTGGAGTCCTTCGTGCAGGCTTTGCAAGAGCAGGCGCCGCCGCTGGCAGTTGTCGATTCTTGCGAGGTGGAATTCTGTGCCCCGGGTGGCTTTGAAAGCTTCGAAATCCTTGAATCGGAAGCCCGAGAGGGCGATTTTATCCCCGTCTCGCCCGATGTCAGCATATGCGAGGACTGTCGGCGCGAGTTATGGGATCCGGGCGATCGGCGCTATCGCTACCCCTTCATCAATTGCACAAATTGTGGGCCGCGGTTCACGATCATCCGGGATATCCCCTACGATCGTCCAAAAACCACTATGGCGTCGTTTCCCATGTGTCCGGAATGCAGGCGTGAGTACGAAGATCCCATGGACCGGCGCTACCACGCGCAGCCGGTTGCCTGCCCGGATTGCGGTCCCCATGTCTGGTTTGAGGCGGATGGGGAGATCCTGGCCGAGAAGGAGCAGGCGATCCAGGCGGCGCGAAGGTTACTGCGGGAGGGCAAGATTCTCGGCATTCGCGGCCTGGGTGGCTTCCACCTGGCTTGCGATGCCCGCAATGTGCGGGCGGTGGATGAGCTGCGGCGCAGGAAGCTCCGCGTCGATAAGCCTTTTGGGTTGATGGCCACCGATGAGACCGCAGTTGAGGCTGAGGCTGAATTGGACAGGACCAGCCGCGAATTGCTCCATTCGAGGCAGCGTCCGATCGTGATCCTGAAGCGAAAAGCGGGCGCCCGCATCGCCCCCGGCGTGGCGCCCGGGCAGACCACCCTGGGTTTCATGCTGCCCTACACACCGCTGCATGAGCTGCTTTTGGAGCGGGAAGCCGGGCAGCCAGATGTGCTGGTGATGACCAGTGGAAACCTGAGCGAAGAGCCCATCGCCACCGGCAATCAGGAGGCTCGCGAACGGCTGGGTCCGCTGGCGGATGCGTTTCTGATGCACAACCGCGAGATCGAGATCCGTTGCGACGATTCCGTTGTGCGAGGCTTTAGGAATGGCATCTACCCGCTTCGACGAGCGCGAGGCTATGCTCCCTTTCCTTTGTTCCTGCGGTGGGAGTTGCCCAGCCTGCTGGCGACGGGCGCGGAACTGAAGAATACTTTCTGCCTGGTGCGTGGCCGCTACGCATTCCTGAGTCATCACATCGGCGATCTGGAAAACTTCGAGACACTGCGGGCCTTTGAGCAAGGAATCTGCCACTACCAGCGCCTTTTCCGAGTGGAGCCCCGGCTCCTTGCCTATGACCTTCACCCGGATTACCTGGCGACAAGATACGCGCTGGATCGCGCCGAGCGGGAGGGGCTGGAGGCCGTGGGCGTCCAGCATCACCACGCGCATATCGCCGCCTGCATGGCCGAGCATGGGCTGGAGCCGGATCGCCAGGTCATCGGCCTGGCTTTCGACGGCACCGGCTATGGTCTGGATGGGACTGTCTGGGGTGGCGAGGTGCTGATCGCCGGGTACGGAAGCTTCGAGCGCGCCTATCATCTCAGGCCCTTCCCGATGCCAGGCGGCGATGCCGCCGTGCGCGAACCGTGGCGCCTGGGCCTGGGGCTTCTTTGGTCACTCGGGGAGCCGTGGGAGCCCTGGATCCCTTCCATGGCTGCGGCCGGTGAAAGACGGGGTCGCATTCTGCGGCAGCAATTGGAGCGCGGCCTCAATACACCCAGGACTTCGAGTCTCGGCCGGCTATTCGACGCAGTGGCCTCCCTCGCGGGCGTCCGTCATGAGGTCAATTACGAGGCGCAAGCGGCGATGGAATGGGAAGCTTTAGCCGGCTCCACGGCGTCTGAGGGCTATCGCCTGGAGATCGATGGGGATAGGATCGACCCCGCGCCCATGGTGCAAGCCCTCTTGAAGGATATTAGGCGGGGTGCCCCGATCGAATCGATGGCGGCGCGTTTTCATCAGGGACTGGTGGATGCCATTCTGGGCCTGTGCCTGTCCCTTCGCAAGGATCATAGCCTCAATGAGGTGGTTTTGAGCGGGGGAGTGTGGCAAAACATGCGATTGCTGCATGGCACGGTGGAGGCGCTGCTGGAGCAAGGCTTTCAGGTGTACTGGCATACGGAAGTGCCCGCCAATGATGGAGGCCTATCCCTGGGTCAGGCCCTGGTCGCTGCAGCCCAGAGAGGCTGGCTGGCCTGAGTAATCCCGAGAGAGCGACGATTGTAGGAGGGTTGATTGTATGTGCCTGGGTATTCCCGGAAAGATCATTGAGGATTATGAAGCCGATGGCTTGCGCATGGGGAAGGTGGACTTCGGCGGGGTGGTGCGAGAGGTTTGCCTGGATTACGTGCCCGAGTCCAGGGTCGGCGAGTATGTGATCGTGCATGTCGGCTTTGCCATCAGCGTGGTCAGCGAGAAGGAGGCCCGCGAGACCCTCAAACTCCTGGAGGAGATCTCATCCTTCGACGATGAGACGGAGATGGACCTGCCATGAAGCATCTCAGCGAATATCGCGAGGCTGAAAGGGTCCATAGGACGCTCAACCGCCTCCGGAAAGTGGTCACGCAGCCTTGGGTTCTGATGGAAATCTGCGGCGGGCAAACCCATGCCATCGTACGCCATGGCCTGGATCAACTGCTGCCGCCCGAGATTCAGCTCGT
>CAZBLT010000024.1:0-39580 GCA_964492745.1 uncultured Anaerolineaceae bacterium | reverse complement strand
CGCTCACCCTGCTGGAGGCCGGCAAGCTGGCGCAGGTGACCGCCAAGGAAATTAATCTGGCGGCCGGCCTGATCGAAAAGACTCTGGCGGATTTCGGCCTTCCGGTCCGGGTTGTAGATTTCCGCAGTGGACCTTCGGTGACGCAGTTCGCTGTCGAGCCAGGCTATCTCGAACATCCTGGCCCGGATGGGGAAATCCGGCGATCCAAGGTGCGCGTTTCGCAAATATCTGCGCTGGCGAATGACCTGGCGCTGGCACTTTCGGCACCGCGGCTGAGGATCGAAGCGCCGGTCCCAGGCCACGCCTATGTCGGGATCGAGGTGCCCAACCGCAAGCCCGCCATCGTCCGTCTGCGTGCGATCCTCGAGACTGAGGTCTTTCAATCCGTCGATTCGCCCCTGGCGATTGGATTGGGAAGGGACGTGGCCGGCGCGCCGGTGGCGGCCGATCTGGCGGCCATGCCCCATCTGCTTATCGCTGGAACGACCGGATCGGGCAAGTCCGTGTGCATTGCCACTCTTACGGTCTGCCTGGCGATGAACAACCTGCCCGAAGATCTGCGTCTGGTGATGATCGACCCAAAGATGGTCGAGCTGATCCGCTTCAATGGTTTGCCGCATTTGATTGGCAAGGTCGAGACCGAATTAGACCGCATCGTCGGGGTGCTTCGTTGGTGCACGGCTGAGATGGACCGCCGCTATCGATTGCTGGAAGCGGCCAAGACCAGGGATATCGCCGCCTACAATCAGCGGTCCCGCCGCCGCAAGCGTGCCGAGAAGCTGCCCCGCATGGTCATCTTGATCGACGAGCTCGCCGATTTGATGATGATGGCCCCAGACAAGACTGAGCAAACCCTCGTGCGCCTGGCACAGATGGGCCGCGCCACAGGAATCCACCTGGTCGTCGCCACACAACGTCCCAGCACCGACATTCTTACGGGCCTCATCAAAGCCAATTTCCCGGCCCGGATCTCATTCGCTGTCGCCTCCGGCGTGGATTCGCGCGTAATCTTGGACACACAGGGTGCAGAGACCCTGCTTGGCCGCGGGGATATGCTCTTCCTGTCGCCGGAGGCCAGCGCGCCCATCCGACTCCAGGGGGCTATGGTGACGGATACGGAGATCGAGCGTCTGATCCAATTCTGGCAAGAGGAGATCAATGAGGGGGACGAGGAGGAGGCGCCCTGGGAAGAAATGCTCATTCGGCAAGCCGCCCTCGAGGATCGTGATGAGATTCTCGAGCAAGCCATCGATCTCGTGCGTCGCAGAGGAGAGGCCTCAGCCTCAATGCTGCAGCGCGCCCTCCGCATCGGCTACCCGCGCGCTGCCCGGCTCATGGATGAGCTTGAGGAGCTGGGAGTGATTGGCCGGCCGCAATCCGGAGGCCGTACCCGCGAGGTGCTCATTGATCGAGATGAGGATCCCTTGACCCACGCCGCGCAGGAGCAGGACGAAGCGGAAGCTTGACGCCGCGTGAAGCCGCGGGTAGCATTCGCCAGTGAACAGGGTATGGTATAGAATGGGGATGTCGTGAACGAAGCCTTTCAGCCCTCTCGCCTAACTTTCACGGAGCTGCTGCGCATACGCTTCAAGCATATCCTCGACCCCGTCGGGGCGTTCCTCAACCGCCTGGGAATCGCGCCTAATACGCTCACTCTGGCCGGGATGATTGGTAATTTTATCGGTGCACTGTTCCTGGCCCGGGGCAGTTTCCTCGTGGGCGGCATCATCCTGCTCATCATGGGGCCATTGGATGCGCTGGATGGGACCATGGCCAGGCTGCGCGGAGAGCCCACGGATTTTGGTGCCTTTGTGGACTCGGTGACAGATCGCTATTCGGAGTTGGTCATCTACGGCGGCCTCCTCTACCATTACCTCTCGGCTGGAGAGCCCAGGATAGGCCTACTGGTTTTTCTGGCGGCCGCAGGGTCGGTCATGGTCTCCTACATCCGGGCCCGTGCGCAGAGCCTGGGATACGAGGCCAAACGCGGCATCCTCACCCGGGTTGAGCGCTTCCTGGTCCTCATCCCCAGCCTGATTCTAGGCTTTCCGCGGGCCGGGTTGGCCATCGTTGCAGTCCTGGCCAACATCACCGCAATCCAGCGCATCATCATCGTGCGCCGGCAGGCGCGCTAGATCGAGGTCACTCATGCAGTTCACCCCCTATGGTATAGATCTGGGATTCCTGTACATTCGCTATTACGGTCTCATCATTATGTTCGGCGCGCTGATGGCGGCTATTCTGGCGGGCCGCATTCTGCGCAAGGAGGGGAAAGACCCGGATGTTGTCTGGGATGCACTTGTCTGGGCGCTGATCTTTGGCATCATTGGAGCCCGGCTCTACCATGTGCTTACTCCCTCCCGCTATTCAGGCATCACTACGTTGGATTACTTGCGCAACCCGATTAAGATCCTGACCACCTGGGAGGGGGGACTTGGCATGCCCGGGGCGATCCTCGGCGGCGTCTTGGGCCTGTATATCTACGCCCGCCGGAACGGCTATCACCTGACGATGCTGCTGGATGCGGCGGCGCCTGGTGTGGCACTGGCTCAGGCGATCGGCCGCTGGGGAAACTTCGTGAACCAGGAACTATACGGACCGCCCACCGACCTGCCATGGGGCATCTACATTCGTCCCGAGAACCGCGTGCCGGAATACGCCGCCTTCGAACGCTTCCACCCCCTTTTCCTCTATGAGTCGCTGTGGAACTTGCTCAACATGGCAGTGCTGCTTTGGGTCTGGCGCCGCTATCGGGGCCGCCTCAAGCAGGGAGATCTGTTCATCGCCTACGCGGGCATCTACGCCTTGGGGCGCTTCTTGCTCGAGTTCATCCGCTTGGACTACGTGCCGCTCTTCGGGATCAACTTCAACCAGGCAGTGATGCTGCTAGTGGCGCTGGGATGCTCGATATGGCTTTTAATGAGGCATCGTGAGCCCGCACACTCCCCATCGTAGCCCTGGGCAGAATCTGGCAAAGCCATATTGAAACTCGAAAGACCCAACGGCGCCTGGCCTCAGGCGCCGCCTTGCTATTGGCCTGCGCTGCTCGTCCGGCGACACCCGTCAGCTTCGCTGGGAAGGATGGTTGATTGAACTGCAAACGGCGAACTTGCTATAATGCGCCGAGTGATCATGACAGTGCTGATTGAAACCAGCCAACTGACCAAGCGTTTTGGGACCTTCACGGCCGTGAAGGGCGTCTCGCTGCGGGTTGAGGCGGGCGAGATCCTTGCGCTCCTGGGTCCGAATGGAGCCGGCAAGACTACTACCATCCGCATGCTGGCTTCCATCCTGCAGCCCACGGAGGGATGGGCGCGTGTGGCCGGCCATGACACCCTCCAAGAGCCTGAAAAGGTGCGGCGGGCGGTGGGTCTGCTCACCGAACATCATGGCCTCTACACCCGCATGAAGGCGCATGAATACCTTGAGTTCTTTGGGAGGGTGTACGGGCTCCACCCAGATGAGATACGGAGGCGCGCGGAGCGCTTGCTCGAGCGGTATGGCCTAGAGGAGGCAACTGACCAACGCCTGGGGACCTTCTCCAAGGGCATGCGCCAGAAGCTTGTGCTTGTCCGGGCGTTGCTTCATGACCCCAGAGTACTCTTGCTGGATGAGCCCACCTCCGCCATGGACCCTGCCAGCGCCCACCTCGTTCGCAAGAGCATCGCGGCGCTGAGGCAGGGCGATCGAGCCATCGTGGTATGCACACACAACCTGCATGAGGCCGAGTCCCTGGCGGACCGAATCGCCATCATCCGGCGCGGCGAAATTATAAGCCAGGATACAGTGGCCGGCCTCAAAAGGGCTTTGCTCGGCGATCCGATCATGGAAGTGCGGGTGCGCGGACAGCTCGATGGCGCCTTGCAGGCAGTCCCCCAGGGGGTCGAAATCCTCGATAAGGGGTTGGATTGGATGCGCTTTCGCGTGGCCGATCCGGAGGTTCAGAATGCCCGCCTGCTGGAGGCTTTCATCCACTCCGGAGTTCAGGTCGTGACCCTCTCCGAAGTCCAGCGCAGCCTGGAAGATGCCTACTTGCGGGCCGTGGAGCAGGAGGCGGATGCATGACGGCGCTTGCGGCTGGAGTACGGCGTCTGGGATCTCATAGCGCCTTAATCGTGGCCCGACGCGAGATCCGCGACCAACTACGGGACTGGCGCATTCTCACGCCGATTATTCTGCTCACGCTCTTCTTTCCATTACTGATGAATTTCACTGCTCAGCAAGCGGTCGGCTTTGTCGAGCGCTACGGGGCGCCGATCATCGGCGAGCGCCTGATCCCCTTCCTGCTTATGGTCGTGGGTTTCTTCCCCATCTCGATCTCGCTGGTGATCGCGCTGGAGAGTTTCGCAGGAGAGCGCGAGCGGCTCTCGCTCGAACCTCTGCTTGCGACTCCGCTCACCGATGCCGACCTGTACCTGGGGAAGATGATTGCCTCCCTGCTGCCGCCGCTTGGTGCCGCCTACCTGGGGATCGCGGTCTACCTGATCGGCTTGCTTTGGCGCCTCGGCTGGGCTCCGCCCGTTGGCCTGCTGGTGCAGATCCTCGCCATCACGACCATTCAAGCAATCGTGATGGTGAGCGGGGCAGTGGTCATCTCATCGCAGACGACCTCGGTGCGTGCAGCCAACCTTCTGGCCTCCTTCATCATCATCCCGGTTGCGGAGTTGATCATCGGCGAGAGCATGATCATGTTCTGGGGCCGCTACCACATCCTTTGGTGGATCATGGCGGCGTTGGGCCTTATCGCCCTGGTGCTGATCCGCATGGGGCTTCGGCTCTTCAACCGCGAGGAATTGCTGGGTCACGAACTGGATGTGCTGGATTTCCAGGGCATTTGGCGAAGCTTTCGCCGGCGTTTCGTGGCCGGCGCGCAGTCCCTTGGCGATTGGTATGCAGGGATCCTGCGGGTTTCCATGCCGGGGATGCGCTTCCCGATCCTCATCACCGCAGCGGCACTGGCGGCGGGCTTCCTGGCCGGACTCTCCTATGCCGAGCCCTTCACACTCCCTGCGGAGCTGTTCGATCTTCAGGGCCGGCAGGAGGAATGGCTCGATGTCCTGTCCCGGTTTGGGATGCTCAGCGCAACGGGATGGTTGCGCGTGGTGTATGTCAACATGCGGGCCCTGATCCTGGCCACCATTCTGGGCGCCTTCACCTTTGGGATCCTTTCGGAAATCCTGCTTATGGCGCCGCTGGGGATCGTGGGCTACTTCGCAGGAAACCTTGCGCTTGCCGGGCAGGATCCCTGGCGATATCTGGCGGCTTTGGTCCTACCGCATGGCGTGTTGGAAATCCCGGCGGCCGTGATCGCGGGCGGCGCCATGCTGCAGCTGGGCATGGCGGCCATCAGCGTGCCCAAAGGGGGCTCCCTGGGCGAGGGCTGGATCGCGGCCTTCGCCGAGTGGGTGCGAATCATGCTGGGCGTGGTCCTGCCGTTGCTGATCTGCGCGGCGGCACTGGAGGTATTCCTAACACCCCGAGTGGCCGTTTGGCTGCTTGTGGCCCCATAGGTAGGCGTGTGGCTCAACTCATTTTCCTGGGAACGGCAGCCGCCGTCCCGGACCCTCATCATGAGAATAGCCTGATCGCTCTCCGCGCTTCCGAGGGCGCGATTCTGATCGATTGTGGGGGCTCGCCGACTCTTCGGCTTGCCGAAGCAGGGATTGAGCTGGACGAAGTCAGCGATATCATTCTCACCCACTTTCACCCCGACCATGTCGGCGGTTTGCCGCTCTTGCTGATGAATATGTGGCTGCTTGGGCGTGAGGGGGCTCTGCGCATCTATGGTCTGCACCATTGTCTCGAGCGGGTAGAGCATATGATGGGCTTCTATCAATGGGAGGATTGGCCCGATTTCTTCCCGGTTGCCTTCCACCGGTTGCCTGAGCGAGAGATGGTAACCGTGCTCGAGCGGCCAGAGGTGCGGATACTCTCTTCGCCTGTGCGCCACGTGGTCCCGACAATCGGCTTGCGAATCGAAATCGGGCGGGGAGCGCACATCATCTCCTATTCTTGCGACACCGAGCCCTGCCCAGCGTTTGTGCGGCTTGCCAAGGGCTCCCACATCGTCATTCACGAGGCCACCGGCGAGAGCCCGGGTCACTCCACCGCCGCGCAGGCCGGGCAGGTGGCGGCTGAAGCCGGTGCCGAGCAGCTCTTCTTGATCCATTATCCGACGGGTGCTTCACAGGCGGATTCGCCCGTCGATCAGGCCCGCCAGATGTTCTCCGGCGAAGTCCACCTGGCCGAAGATTTTATGACACTTGATCTTTGAGCCTTGCTAGGGATCGGCCTTCTCAGGGACCGGCTTGAGCGTGGCGTGCATGTAGTGGAATTCACCACGCGGGGGGATAAGCTCGATAACTTCTTCTACCTGGAATTCGCGGCTTCCCAGCCGCACCAGATCGCCCGGGAAGGGGCACTTCTCTGTGTTTAGGATCGCGCCGGGATGGTCTTCCCCCGTCACCACGTAGCTCACTTTATAGATCGCGACCATCTCGAGTTCCCTAGCGGCCGGTCAGATGGCGGTGACGTAACTTGAACGAAAGGTCGGCTGCGATATTGCGCATCACGACGTATCCCAGGTGGTGATTGCCTTCGCAAGCGCGCTCGAAATCATCGCGATGGATCACCAGCAGCCTGGCGGGATTGGAAGCCGACTTGACGGTGGCCGACCGCGGCCCGCGATCGAGCAGCGCCATTTCGCCAAAGATCTGGCCTGAGCCTAGATGGACGACAGTCCGGGGGGCTCGCTCGGAGGTTTCTGCATTGCGCACAACCTCGACGAAACCTTCATGCACAATGTATAGCTCTTCCCCCGGTTCACCCTGCCGCGTGATCACCTCGCCCTCGGCGAATAGGCGCTCATGGCACAATTCTGCCAGGGCGCGGAGTTCTTCGCTGGTCAGCCCTTCGAAGAGTTCAACCGATTGGAGAATGGTAGGCGGATCCATCTCGGCCTCTCTGGCAACCGGCGTGAGCGAATCAAGCCGGCGACTTTGAACGCATTGTACTGGAGGATGGCTTCCGTTCCAAGTCCTGCGGTTGCTGTCGGGGCCATCAGAAGGGCCAGGTAGCCCAGAGTGTGCCATGGGGCCCTGTGGTAGAATGATTTATGTTCGATCCCCTGTCTTTGCAAGGTGGTATGGCCATGGACGTAGAGCTCAAAGAATGGCGACGGTTGCGTCTTGAATCCGGTGGTGAGGACGACCCTTGGAGATCGGCAGCCTATCGCAGCCTGGGCTGGAGCCTCCAGCGCCGCTCGCACGCTTGGCGCCCGCCCACCGATGTCCTGGAGACCGAGGCCGCCATCATGGTGATTGTTGAGGTGGCGGGGATGCGTGGAGAGGATTTTTCTATCACCTTCGACCGCCAGGTCCTCACCGTGCGCGGCCACCGCGCAGATGCCAATCCCAGAGCCGCCTATCATCAAATGGAGATCGATTACGGAGACTTCCTCACAGAAATCCGCATCACCTACCGTATCGATGCCGACCATATCGAGGCAACCTATCATGATGGTTTCTTGCGTGTGATCCTTCCTAAGGCCTCGCCGAGAACGATCCCCATTCAAGAGTAGCGAAGAAAGGAGGGAAGCAGAAGTTTGAGGACGCGCAGAACAATGGGGACCCGGCCCAGGAAGGACCAGAGATATGGATGACCTCTTGCCGAAGATCCTAGTAACCGAAGAGGCCGAAACGGGAGAAGAAGGCCAGCCGCAAGATTTCTCCGAGCATGAGACGCTCGAGATTCCCGATGAGCTGCCAATCTTGCCGCTACGGGGCGTGGTGGTCTACCCGCATACAGCCACGCCGCTGACCATCGGCCAGCCTCGCTCCATACGTTTGGTGGATGATGTCGTCTCGAGCCATCGCCTGATTGGGCTGGTGGCTTCACGCCGCCCGGAGCTGGATTTGCCCGGCCCCGAGGATCTATATCAGTATGGAACCGTGGCCGCCATTCAACGGCTCTTCCGAGCGCCGGATGGGACCATCCGCTTGATTGCCCGGGGGTTGGCGCGCTTCAGGCTTGGGGAGTTCACTGCGCTTGAGCCCTACCTGGTGGCCAAGATCGAGCTGCGGCCCGAGATTGTGGAAGAGGGCGTGGAGATCGAAGCCCAGGTGAGGGCTGCCAAGGACCTCTTCCAGCAGATCGCCGAATTGGCGCCGTCACTACCACGCGAAATCGTGGGCGGCATTCTTCTGTTGGATGATCCCTTGCACGTGGCCTATACCATCGCCAACTACCAGCGCATGGATCTGGATCAGGGGCAGCGCATTCTTGATGTCGACTCGGCCATCGAGAAGCTGCGCATCCTCAATGGCCTGCTGAGCCGGGAGGTGGAAGTGCTCTCGCTGGGCCAGCAGATCCAGCAGGAGGCCCGCACGGAGATCGAAAAGGTCCAACGCGAGTACTTCTTGCGCGAGCAATTGAAGGCCATCCAGAGAGAATTGGGCGAAGGTGATGAGCAGACGGTTGAGATCGAGGAATTTCGCAAGCGCATCGAAGCCGCTGCAATGCCGGAGGAGGCCGAGAAACAAGCTCGCCGGGAGCTCGACCGGTTGGCAAAGCTGCCTACCGCCGCCGCCGAATACGGCGTCATCCGCACCTATCTCGACTGGCTGGTCTCGCTCCCTTGGTCCAAGATCACCAAGGACAACCTCGATCTTGAACATGCCCGTGCCGTCCTGGATGAGGATCACTACGGCCTGGAGGACGTTAAGGAGCGCATCTTGGAGTATCTGGCGGTGCGCAAGCTTCGGCTCGAGCGCGGCGCCGGCGCCGAGACGGAAGTGGTCGATGCCATTCGGCGGGAGCGTGAGGGTGTGATCCTATGCTTCGTGGGCCCCCCAGGCGTGGGCAAGACTTCGCTCGGCCGGTCGATCGCCCGCGCCATGGGACGCGAATTCATCCGCATCTCTTTGGGCGGCGTACATGATGAAGCCGAGATCCGCGGCCATCGCCGGACCTACATTGGGGCCATGCCGGGGCGCATTCTGCAGGCCCTCCGGCGGGTTGAAACCCGCAATCCGGTCTTCATGCTCGATGAGGTCGACAAGATGGGCCGCGATTTCCGGGGCGATCCTGCCTCGGCGCTCCTGGAAGTGCTCGACCCGGAGCAGAACCGGGAATTCCGGGACCACTACCTGGAAGTGGCTTTCGATCTCTCGCAGGTGATGTTCATTACCACGGCCAACTGGCTCGAGACCATCCCTGCCCCTCTGCTCGACAGGATGGAGGTTATCCGACTGGCCGGCTACATCGAGAGCGAGAAAGTGGTCATCGCCCAGGGCTACCTGATTCCGCGGCAGATCCGGGAGAATGGGCTGAAGCCGAGCGAGATACGATTCACAGAGGCTGCCCTCCGGGAGATTGTGCGATCCTATACGCGCGAAGCGGGCGTGCGCAATCTGGAGCGGGAGATTGGCCGGGTTTGCCGAAAAGTTGCCACTCATATCGCCGAAGGCAAAGTCAAGCGAGTGCGAATCACGCAGAAGAACCTGCGGGAGTACCTCAAGAAGCCGCGCTTCTATGGTCCGGATGAATTGAAGGAACGCACCTCCATCCCCGGCGTGGCAACCGGTTTGGCCTACACAGCCACCGGCGGCGAAGTGCTCTTCATCGAGGCGACCGCCATGCCCGGCGACAAGCAATTCCAGCTCACGGGCTCGCTCGGCCAGGTGATGCAGGAGTCGGCCCAAGCCGCGCTCTCGTATGTGCGCAGCATGAGCGACAAGTTGGGTATCGACCCTGAATTCTGGACCAAGAACGACATCCATCTGCATGTCCCCGCAGGCGCGCAGCCCAAGGATGGGCCCTCAGCAGGCGTCACCATGGCGGTCGCGCTGGCCTCGCTGGCGATGGGCCGTCCCGTGCGGTCCGATGTAGGCATGACCGGTGAGCTGACCCTGCGAGGAAAAGTGCTCCCCATCGGCGGGGTCAAAGAGAAAGTCCTCGCCGCCCATCGCTTCGGTCTTAAGACCGTGATCCTGCCTCGCCGCAATGAGATCGACCTGGAGGATGTGCCCGAGGAAGTGCGCGAGGCGATGACATTTATCTTCGCCGACACAGTGCGGCAGGTCATCGAAGCCGCGCTCGAGCCCGACAGGAAGGCCCGCAAGGATGGCAAGCCGGCTAGGAAATCCCCCGGGCGGGCGCGTGCCAGAAAGGCAAAGAAGGCTGGCGGCTGAAGGGCCGCCGATCCGGTTATGCCCAAGATTCTCATTATCGACGATGATCCCACCATGGTATCGCTACTGAAGACCCTTCTCGAGCTGGATGGCTACGATGTGAAGGGCGCAGAGCGCTGGGATTCAGTACCCTCTTGGGTGCGGGCTGAAGGTGCCGATGCGCTGCTTATGGATTGCATCCTGCCCAACGCCGATGGCCTGGAGATTCTCAAAGACTTGCGCCGGGCCCCCGAGTTTCGGGATCTTGTCGTGATCATGACCTCGGGCATGGATATGAGCGATCAGTGCGCCGCCCTCGGCGCCGACGCATTCCTGCTGAAGCCCTACGAGCCAACGGAACTGCTAAGGGTGCTCCAGCAGCAACTCGATAAACAGGGAGGCGGAGCCTCCTTAACCGAATGAGGAGACAGATTAGACGTGGCAAGGAGACGTGGGAAAGGGGCGTCGAGGAAATGGCGCCTCATGGATCTACATTTGCACACGCCGGCATCCAGCGATTACCAGGAGCCGGATGTGAGCTTCTTGGATATCTTGCATCGGAGTGAAGAGCGGGGTCTGGAAATCATCGCCTTCACGGATCATAACACCGTCGCCGGCTACCGCCGGATGAAGGAGGAAATCGAAGAACTCGAGCTGCTCGAGAAGCTGAACCGCCTGACCGATTCGGAGAAAGAGCGCCTGGAAGAATACCGGCGGCTGCTGGGCAAGATCCTTGTGCTCCCCGGATTTGAGTTCACGGCGACGCTGGGCTTCCATATCCTGGGGATCTTTTCCGAGAAGAAGGACATTCGCGAGATTGAGCACCTGCTCTTGAGCCTGAGGATCCCCCCTGATCAGTTGGATGACGGCTCTTCCACCGTGGGTGCTACATCGGACGTTCTCACGGCCTATAAGGTCATCGACGAGGCCGGCGGCCTGGCCATCGCGGCCCATGCCAATTCCACCCATGGGGTGGCGATGCGCGGCTTCGGATTCGGCGGGCAAACCAAGATCGCCTACACTCAGGATCCCCATTTGCATGCACTGGAAGTGACAGACCTGGGCCAGAAGGGACGCAGGTCGACTGCTTCCTTCTTTAGCGGAACGAAGCCCGAATACCCGCGGCGGATGCATTGCATTCAAGGCTCCGACGCCCACCGTTTGAAGACGGATCCCAGGAACCGCAAGAATCTGGGCGTGGGTGATCGGCCCACACAAGTGTTGATCCCCGAAGTCTCTTTCGAGGCCCTCCACGAGCTGTTCACCAGCCATGACTTTGCCCGCACGCGCCCCCACTTCCCGGCAACCAAAAAGGCGTTCGATTTCATCCAGCAGGCACGCGAAGAGGGACCCAGCATCAACCAGGACTTCCATGAGAGCATGACGGTTCGAGGCGGCCGACTCTACGCCATCATCGCCGATGTCTGCGCCTTCGCCAATACCAACGGTGGAACGCTCTATATCGGGGTCTCGGCGGATCCCAAGAAAGAGCCAGTGGGTGTGTCCAAGCCCAAGGAGGCCATGGCCAAGCTTCAGCGCGAGCTGAGCAAGCGCATCAGCCCCCCGCTGGAGTGCGAGGTGGACACCCAGGAAACGCGCGGCAAGGCCGTCTTGCGTGTTCTCGTGCCCCGTGGTGAAGACCCGCCCTATGCCGTCGACGATAACAAGATCTATGTGCGGGACGAGGCTGAGACCGGCCTCGCCGTTCGGGACGAGATCGTCCGGCTGGTCCGCAAGGGCCGGCGGGAGGTGGAGCCGAAGCCGGAGGAGGTACAGCCTGACGAGGAGAGCGGTATCGAACCCCCACGAACGGGGGTCGAAATCGCCGCCGTAGAGGACCGCAACGGCGTCCGATATTACACCATGCGCGATCTGCGCAATGGCAACGTCGTCAAGAACGTCACCGAACGCTCCGCCCGGCGGCTTTGGCACTATGCGATCTCGGAATATCAAAAGCTCCCGGAAGATTTGGAGAAGGCGCCCATCGCCTGGCAGGGTGACCTGGGGGTGCTGCGCGAATTGCGACGCGGGAACCGCGTTCGCTACGACCTGGCACAGCGAGCGCCGGAGGGCATCCGGCTCTTCTTCGGCGTGACCGAGGATGGTATTCACGGCGCGTGGAAGGAGCTCGTGGGCGTGGAGACTGAGTAGAGCTTGGCGGTGATCGCAGGGATTTATCGCCGTCGAGGACCAAATCTGAGCGAGAAGCTGCGCGGCAACTGCCTGCCGCGCAGCCCTGCGTTGAGGTGTCCATGCAACTTCGAACCTTCGATTTCGACCGCGATTACGAGGCCGTGCGCGAGCTCTGGACCCAAGCGGGCCCAGGCATCCAACTCTCTCCCTCAGATGAACCAGAGGAGATCCGCCACAAGCTGAAGCGCGACCCTGAGTTGTTCATCGTCGCCGAAGAGGACGGCCGGCTGGTGGGAACCGTTCTTGGAGGCTATGATGGGCGGCGGGGGATCGTCTACCATCTGGTGGTGGCCGTGGATCGCCGCCGCCAGGGCATCGGCAAAGCTCTAATGGCAGCGCTCGAAGAGCGAATGCGGGCACTCGGCTGCTATAAGTATTACTTGCTGGTAACCCGCGATAACCACGCCGCCGCCCGATTTTATGAAGAGCTTGGCTGCGAGCGCATGGACCTAGATGTCATGGGAAAGGTGTTGCGATGAGAGTGGCGGTACTCACCATCTCAGATCGCGCCGCGCGCGGTGAACGCGAGGACCTGTCCGGCCCCCGGCTGCAAGAGATGATCCGGGCGCGTGGATGGGAAGTGGCGGCGGTGGGGTTGGTTTCGGATGAGCCGGATGAGATCGCCGGCCGTCTCAAGGCGTGGGCCGACCAGGATATAGCGGACGTGGTTCTTACAACCGGGGGCACCGGCTTCTCGCCTCGCGACCAGACACCGGAGGCCACGCTTTCGATTCTGGACCGTCTCGCGCCAGGCTTGGCGGAGACCATGCGGGCTGCCAGTCTGGTAAAGACGCCCCATGCCATGCTCTCGCGAGGTGTTGCTGGCATCCGGGCCCGGACCTTGATCGTGAACCTGCCGGGTTCCCCGCGCGCAGCGGCCGAGAACCTGGATGTGATCTTGCCGGTGCTGCCCCATGCGGTCGCGCTGCTGCGGGAATCGCCGGATGCGGAGAGAGGCCATCGACCGCCGGGCGGCCTCCGCCAGGCCTAGGGCATCGAGGGAAGGGAGGCGGCTATGGGCTCAAGAGGTGGGCTGCGCTACGGGCATAAGGTGCTCTACGCCAGCGGATCGCTGGCGGTTGCCCTGTCCTACCAGGCCTTCGGCACCTACATCCAGTTTCTGTACATTGACATTCTGGGGCTGAAAGCGGCCCTAGTCGGCATCGGCTGGGCGGTGTATGGGGTCTGGAATGCGATCAACGACCCGCTCGCCGGCTACTGGTCCGATCGCACCCGCACCCGCTGGGGCCGCCGCATTCCGTGGATCGCGGCCTTCTTCGTCCCACTCACGCTGACGTTCTACATGCTCTGGGTGCCGCCCTCAGCGCTGGCGGAGGGGGCAGGGATCCCACTCTTCGTCTACTTCATGGGCATGGTCCTGCTGTTCGATCTGCTCTGGACCATCGTGGTGATGAATTGGACGGCGCTATTTCCTGAGATGATCCCCGAGGAGAAGGATCGAGCGACAGTCTCAGCCTGGCGGCAGGTATTCTCCCTGCTTGGGCTTTTGGTGGGGGTGGCGCTTCCGCCGATCCTTGCGGGCGAGGATTGGTCGGGCAGGAGCACGATGGCGGCGCTGCTGGCAGTGGTTACAGGGCTCTTCTTTGGCCTCTCCCTGCTTGGGAGCCGGGAGAAACGCGAGTTTCGCCACGAGCCGGCGCTCGATTTTCGCGAGGCGCTTCGAGCCACGCTCGCCCATCGCGATTTTCGCTACTTCCTGGGCGCCAACCTATCCAAGGAATTCATCTACTCGATGCTCACCGCCACGGTGCCCTTTTACACCAAATACGCTTTGAGTTTGCGCGAGCCTGTGAGCCTTCTGGGAATGAGCCTGGACGTGGGGTTTCAGACCTCGATCTTTCTGGGAGCGGCCTTCATCGCCGCCTTGCCGGCCATGCCCATCTGGTCGGCGTACGCCAAGCGCGTGGGCGGGCGGCGCGCCTGGATGACAGCCTGCTGGAGCTTCGGCATAACCTCCCTGCTGCTGCTCTTCACCGATGATTTCTACGCTGGTGTTGCATCAACGGCCCTGCTGGGCCTAAGCTTGGCTGGATTCTTGATGCTCCCCGATTTGCTGATCGCCGATGTGACCGATGATGACGAGTTGAAGACGGGCGTGCGGCGTGAGGGTATGTTCTTTGGTATGAATGGGTTCGTGATCCGTTTCGCCTTCTCCCTCCAGGGGATGGTCACCGGGGCGGTGCTCACACTCACCGGCTATGTCCGCCCGAGCCCGGGTTTGCTCTATCCAGAGCAGCCGGCGATGGCCGTATGGGGCATCCGGGCGATGATTTCGCTCATCCCTGCGATCGCGGCGTTGGTTTCATACCTGCTCCTGAAGGGCTACTCCCTGCATGGTGACCGGTTGGCGACCGTTCGGGCACAGGTCGAGAAGCTTCATCGGCAGAAGGCGGCGCAGTTGGCGGGGGAAGCCCTCTGACGCTCGCTGCGAAAGCCCCTTTGGGCGTGGCCCGCTTGAGAGACTGATCGAGAAGAGACCCGCTGAGCGATGGGGAGGGTCCCGGGGAGCCTGAATCTGTGCCGTCTCGCCGTCCGCATGAAAGCCCCGAAAGTTCATCTCCAAAGATCACCCGGCTTGTGGCCGCGGCCCTGAAGGGCCGCTGGGAGCCGGCGTTCCCATTTCAGGCCTGGGAAAAGCTGGCCCTGGAGGCTCTGAATCGTCTGCCTCCCGGGATGGCGCAGCGCATCGTGCGCTGGAACACCTGGCTCTCAGCGCTGCGGCCCAGCCGTGCAGCGGAGCTGGTGACCGCTGATCTCGTTGAGGAGCGTCTTTCGGATTATGCGGAGCTGCCCGGTCCCTTCGATTGCATTGTGGTTGGCTCCGGGCTCGGCGGCGCCACGGCCCATCTGGCCGCCGTGCTGGGGGCGCCCTTTCTACCGCAGGCCTTCGTCCTGGGTCTGCGAGGGGGCAGCCTGCAGGATGAGGTCGAGGCTCATCTGGCAAGGACCAGGCCGGTGGCTGCTGGCATCCTCGAGCGCAACCCGAATCTCATGGCCATTTCCCACTTCGATCCGGTTCATGATCACTGGCTGACTGGCGTCCTGAGCCACCTGCGTTTGAAGCTGATCGGGCTGCCGGAAGGATATCGCCGTTTCATCGCTGAACGGCTCAGGCCAGGAGGGACCATCCTCTTCCTGGATTGTCAGGCACGTTGGTTGCGCTTCCGGCTCGGAGAGCGCCTGGTGTGTCAGATTGGGGGGTGGGGGGATATCGGCCCCGAGGAGTTCATCGAGGGTAGTGGGCGCATCGACAGATTCTTGTCCCAGGAGGGTTCTCCGCATCGCGGCGGTTGGCGCCCGGGGGAGGGCGAGCTGGAGCAGGGCCCCGAATCAGAATGGGGCATCGAGCCAGGATTGGCGGAGGCGCTGCAAGCTTTCGCGAAATCCGGGGGTTTCCGTTTCGAGCGCATCCGCATGGATCACCCGCATGGTTTCTCCGCACTGGCGTACGAGGCACATGAGGCGCTCCTCCGAAGGACGGGCCAGCGTCCGCAGGGGGTCCTAGTGGAAATCTTCACGCAATACGATCCCTATATGGCGCTGGCGGCGCGCTTGCTTCCGCTTTGGCTGATCTTCAATACTGTCGACAGCTTGAGATTCCTGCAGTCCTTTCGCCACCGCTTTCCGCGAGGCGTGCCGGTGCTTTTCAGCGCGCTGGTCACGCTCTCGCGGACGCCCGACATGGCCAGCTGGCAGGATTGGGCCCGCGCGCTGGAGGGGCTGCGCTGGGAGAATATCGGCGCCAGGCCGGAGCGCTTCCCAGAAGACCTGACGGCGCTCTGGCGCTGGCAGGAGCGCTTGAGGGTGAGAGTACGGCTGCTGCCTCCGGAAGAACTGACCACACTGCCGCTCGAGGACCTACTTCAAATAGCCGAGCGAGGCGGTCAGGCTTCTGGCCCGTAACCCCCTTTAACACGGACAGAAGCGATCTTGACAATTCTAGTCCTAATGCATATACTTTCAGTACCCTACCCCCCAGGGGGGGGTATAAAGCGGGGGCTGCCATGGAACGGGAAGAGACGCTGCGCAGGCTCAAGAACATCGAGGGCCATATCCGCGGAATTTCGCGCATGGTCGAGAACGATGCCTATTGCATCGATCTGCTGCGTCAAATTCAAGCCGTTCAGGCGGCGCTGAACAAGGTCAGCGCCAAGATTCTCGACGACCATCTTCATTCCTGCCTGCTCAGCGCCGTGCGTGGGGAAAGCGTCGAGGAGCGGGAGCGGGTGCTCGAGGAGATCGTCGAGGTCTACGAGGCAGCGACGAAGGTCTAAGATTCGGATAAAGCAGATTCTCAAAGGATGAGCATCATGGCACTGGCGAAGTTTGAAGTTCCCAATATTTCCTGTGGGCATTGCGTTCACACGATTCAGATGGAGCTCCGCGAGCTCGCAGGTGTGAAGCGGGTGGAGGTTTCACTCTCGGACCGACGGGTGGAAGTGGAATTTGAGCCCCCGGCGACCGAGGAAGCCATCGTCGCAGCGCTTATCGAGATTAACTACCCGCCAGCCAAAGCATAGCGGGCGGATCATCCTTCGATGACAGATAAGACGAAGAGTGTGACCTTGCCCATCGTGGGTATGACTTGCGCCAATTGCGTGGCGACCGTCGAGCGCAACCTGAAGAAGCTCGACGGAGTCTCGTTCGCGACGGTCAATCTGGCCTCGGAGCGGGCCAGCGTAGAGTTTGATCCTCAGAAGCTGGATGAGGAAGCTCTCATCGAACGCGTCCGACGCGCAGGCTACGACGTCGCCCTCGGCGAGGGGGATTTTGTGCTGCGGAGGATCGCGGATGGAACCGACGCCCGACGGCTAGAGGAAGTGCTGATGGCGTTGGATGGCGTGGTGGAGGCGGCTGCGAACCTTGCCACGGAAAGGGTGCGGGTGCGCTACCTGCCGACCGTCGTCTCTCAGGCAGACATGCGCAAGGCATTGCGGGCAGCCGGCTTCGAGGTCGTGGAAGCCGAAGGGGAGGTCGAAGATGTGGAGCGAGTGGCGCGTGAGCGCGAGATCGCCCGGCAGCGCCGCTTGTTGATCATCGGCACAGTCTTTGCCTTGCCGCTGTTCCTGCTCTCGATGCTGGGAGATTTCGGGCTGCTCTCGGAGTCTCTGGCGAGTGCCTCCTGGTTGCCATGGTTGAAACTGGCTCTGGCGACGCCGGTCCAGTTCTACGTCGGCTTGCAATACTATCGCGGGGCCTATAAGGCGCTGCGCAACCGGGCGGCCAACATGGACGTGCTCATCGCTATGGGGTCTTCGGCGGCGTATTTCTATTCCTTGCCGGTGACCTTTGGGCTTCTGGATGGGCATGTGTATTACGAGACAGCCGCGGTCATCATCACCCTCATCGTGCTCGGCAAATTCTTGGAGGCGCGCGCCAAGGGGCAGACCAGCGAAGCGATTAAGAAACTCATAGCGCTGCGGCCCCGCCAGGCCCGCATCCTGCGGGATGGACAGGAGCTGGAAGTGCCGGTGGAGGAGGTTCGTGTCGGTGATCTGGTGAGCGTCCGGCCCGGCGAGCGCATCCCGGTGGACGGCGTGGTCGTCGATGGGCGCACGGCTGTGGACGAATCGATGCTCACCGGCGAATCGATGCCGGTCGAGAAGGGCCCGGGAGATGAGGTCATCGGCGGTACCATGAACCGGCTGGGTGCCATCCGCTTCGAAGCGCTTAAAGTTGGCAAGGACACCGCACTGGCCCAGATCATCCGCTTGGTCGAGGAAGCCCAGGGCAGCAAGGCGCCCATTCAACGCCTGGCTGACCGTGTTTCGGCCGTCTTCGTGCCGCTCGTGATCCTGATTTCCCTGCTGACCTTCGCCGGCTGGTATTTCCTCGCGCCATCTCCCGCAGGTGACCTAACGCCCTTTACCCGGGCTCTGATCAACATGGTCGCGGTGCTGGTGATCGCCTGCCCATGTGCCATGGGCCTAGCCACGCCTACGGCGGTAATGGTCGGTGCTGGCAAGGGCGCCAGCATGGGGATCCTCTTCAAGTCCAGCGAAGCCCTGGAACGGGCAGGGAAGCTCACCACCATAGTCCTGGATAAGACCGGCACGCTCACCCGCGGCCAGCCGGCCGTCACGGACGTCCTTGTGTCGGAGGGGAGATGGAGCGAAGAGGATTTGATCCGGATCGCCGCAAGCGCCGAACGCAATTCTGAACATCCCTTGGGGGAGGCCATCGTGGCAGCAGCCAACGAGCGAGGGCTGCCGATCCAAGCCCCAGACCGCTTCGAGGCCATCGCCGGGCGCGGGGTTGTCTCGCATGTCGAGGGTCATGAGGTCATGATTGGTTCGGCGAAGCTGCTGGCCAGGGAAGAGATTTCATTGGGCGGCTTGGAGCAGCCTGTACAAGCCCTTCAGGCTGAGGCCAAGACGGCCGTATTTGCTGTCGTGGACGGGGAACTTGCGGGCGCCTTTGGCGTTGCCGATACTCTCAAAGAGGGCTCCGGCGAAGCGATACTGAGCCTGCAGGAGATGGGGCTGAAAGTGGCCATGATTACCGGTGACAACCGCCGGACGGCGGAGGCCATGGCCCGCCAGGTCGGCATATCCGCGGTGGATCGTGAAGACAGGCCGCTCGTTCATGCGGAAGTCATGCCGGCGGATAAGGCCCGTGTGATCCAATCCCTACAGGCGGAGGGCGAGGTGGTCGCCATGGTTGGCGACGGGATCAACGATGCACCAGCCTTGGCGCAGGCGGATGTGGGTATAGCCATAGGAACCGGCACGGATGTGGCCATCGCCGCCGCGCCCATCACCCTGCTCAGCGGTGATATCCGCGGGGTCCCGCGCGCGATCGCGCTCTCGCGTGGTACACTGCGCACCATACGTCAGAACCTGTTCTGGGCGCTCATCTACAATGTTTTGCTTATTCCGGCCGCCGCGTTGGGCCTGCTGAATCCTATGCTCGCCGCTGGGGCCATGGCGTTCAGCTCGATCTTCGTGGTGACAAACAGCCTGCGCCTACGGGGCTTGCGTATTGAGATGCAGACCGAGGTGGAGCCGGCCGGTGAAGATACGGGAAGCCCGGCGGCTGCCCTGAGCGCCCCCTGAACCAGCCATCGATTGCGGCCGTGAACTCCCTATCCGGTGTTAGACCGCGGCATTCACGGAGGACATCACAGCATGGATATTGGCGCGATCACGGTAAGCCCCTACGGGATCGGACTCTCGGCGCTGGCCGGCCTGCTTTCCTTCCTCTCGCCTTGCGTGCTGGCGCTCGTGCCCGCCTATATTGGATATCTGGGGGGCTGCTCGGTATCGCCCACCGGGCAAGTGGTGGAAAACCGCTGGCGGACGTTTTCCCATGGGGTCGCCTTCGTGGTGGGCTTCAGTGTGGTATTCGTCATCCTGGGCGCGGCCGCCTCGGCGTTGGGGGCATTGCTCTATGACCTGCGGCATTGGTTGGCCCGCATCGGCGGCGTGGTCGTAATCCTCTTTGGGTTGCATACCACCGGTCTGATCAATATCCCCTTCCTCGACTACGATACGCGCCGCCAGAAGCGGCCGGATCCTGCGCTGGGATATCTATCCTCTGCGCTCATGGGTGTGTTCTTCTCCGCCGGTTGGGCGCCATGCGTGGGGCCGGTCCTGGGCGCCATCCTCACCCTGGCGCTTAGCGGTGGGAGGATTGGCGAGGGTGTGGTGTTGCTCTCGGCCTATTCGATTGGGCTCGCGATTCCCTTCCTGCTGGCCGCATTGGGCGTCGGCAGGATGGCCGAGATTATGCGCAAGTATGGCAAAGCTGTCCGTTATGTGTCGATCGCGACCGGCGTGATCTTAGTCATCGTCGGTTTGATGCTCTTCACCGGGACGCTCGAGAGGCTCGCACGGTTCGGCCTCTTTGTTGACTTCGGGCTATGAGCGATGCGCAGCCGGTGGATCTCAGCCATGGGGCTTGTGGGCGACCTGCTGATCGGCACGGCCTTGATAGATCAAGGGCTGACCTCTCTGGCTGTGAACGCCGGCGAGGAGTTCGAGCAGGTTGAGGCCTTCGCCGAGGAGCTGGAGCTGACCTTTCCCGTGCTGCTCGACCCGGGAGAGATTGTCCAGCGCCAATACCGCATCCGGGGCTAACCGACTAGCATCTTATTGGACCGCTAAGATGTGGTACGGCTCGTGCATGTCGGGATTCTGTCGAAAGGCCGATTGGACCGCTCGCTGGCGCAGATGGGGCTGCAATAATGCTGGAGGTGGTGCTATACACTCGTGAGGGTTGCGGACTCTGTGATGAGGTCCGCGCTATGCTCAGGCGCTTGGAGGCGGAGATCCCTCATCGCCTGCGCCAGGTGGATATCGAGGCGGATGAGGAACTCATCCGGCGCTATCATGCGCGCATTCCGGTCGTGAAAGTCGGACCTTATACCTTGGAAGCTCCCATTGACGAGATTCATCTGCGGGTGGCATTGAAGGCTGCGCTGGATGGACAGAGGCGCGGTGGATCCCCTCGCCGCCCTGTAGGGGGCGCCGCGGTCACACTCAATCGCGGGCTGCTTTGGTTCGCCCGGCATTGGTTGGCGGTTTTCAACCTGGTTGTATTCCTCTACCTCTCCTTGCCGTTTGTCGCGCCGGTCCTCATGCGAGCAGGCGCAGAACGGCCAGCAAGGATCATCTATTCCATCTACTCGCCGCTCTGCCATCAACTCGCCTACCGGAGCTGGTTCCTTTTCGGAGAACGGCCCTTCTATGCCTCCGAGTGGGCCGGTCTGGAGGGGCCATCCTACGAGGAGCTTACAGGCCTTTCGCCTGATGATCTTTTCGATGCGAAAGCCTTCTTAGGAAACCCGTTGGTGGGATATAAGGTGGCCCTCTGCCAGCGCGACGTCGCCATATACGGAGGAATCCTCCTGGCTGGGCTGCTTTTTGGGTTCTTCCGGAGGCGCATGAGGCCGATCCCGATCTGGCTCTGGGCCTTGGCGGGTGTCCTTCCGATCGCCCTTGACGGAGGTTCTCAGTTCCTGCGTTTCATCCCGATTCTGGATTTGCCAATCCGCGAGAGCACACCCTTCTTGCGCACATTGACTGGAGCTTTGTTCGGGATCATGAATGTTTGGCTTGCCTACCCCCATGTGGAGGAAGCCATGCGTGACACGCAGGCTTTGGTCGCCGCCAAGCTGGCCGCAGCCGGGGTCTTGACCGCCAGGGAGGTTTGAGGCCCAGGAGACGACTGCCGAAACCTTGCAGCTCCATGGTAGACTCTCGCCATGCCCTTCTGCAGCACAGATGGCTTACGATACTTCCAATTCGATCAACTGAGTCGGCCCGAGATCACCCATGGCATCTTCACGCGCCATGGGGGGGTCAGTCCTGTTCCCTGGGCCACCCTGAATGTGGGTGGTACGGTGGGTGACCGGCCCGCAAGGGTCAAAGAAAATCAGCGCCGGCTTTTGGCTGCGCTAGGGAGGAGACCTGAATCGCTCCATGAAGTCTGGCAGGTACATTCCGCCCAGTATGTTGTGGCCGATGAGCCGCGAGGCGAGGCCCCCTTGGCACAGGCAGATATTCTGCTGACTCGCGAGCCGGCTGTGACGCTGCTGATGCGGTTTGCGGATTGCTTGCCGCTGATGCTGTTCGATCCGGGAATCCCCGCCATCGCGTTGGCGCATGCGGGCTGGTTAGGCACTCTCCGGCGCACTACCGCGGCGGCAGTGCGCGCCATGGTGAAGGAATTTGGCTCGCAACCATCTCGTCTCATCGCTTGCCTGGGGCCGTCCATCGGTCCGGACCACTATGAGATTGGCGAGGATGTCGCGAGCGCTTTTCGAGACCAATGGGGAGAAGCCGCACAGACATTCATGCACTCTCAGGATGGCCGGGTACATCTTGATTTGTGGGCGGCCAATCGTGCCCTGCTCGCGGGGGAGGGAGTTGTCACGATCGAATCCGCGGCGATCTGCACCGCCTGCCACCTCGAGGATTGGTATTCGCACCGAGCGGAGGCGGGCCGGACCGGCCGCTTTGGGGCGGCGATCGCTTTGAGGGGCTGAGGACGGGCATGCAACTTGGGATAAACCTGGCTTTGCTCGAACGGAATCTGGGGGTTGTGCGCGAGAAGATCGCCGAGGCTGCCCTGCGGACAGGACGGCCGCCCGAACAGGTCACGCTGATCCCCATCAGCAAGACCCAGCCGGTCGAAGCCATCCGCGCCATCTACCAACTGGGCTGCCAGCAGGTCGGTGAGAACCGGGTGGAGGAGGCGCTCCCAAAGATGGCCCAATTGAGCGATTTGCAGGGCCTGCAATGGCATATGGTGGGTCACATCCAAAGCCGGAAGGCGAAGGATGTGGCGCCGAATTTCGATTGGGTCCATTCCGTCGATCGCATGAAGATTGCGCAGCGCCTGGACCGCTTCGCCGGTGAGGCCAGGAAGAGGCTTCCCATCCTGCTCGAATGCAACGTCTCGGGTGAGGAGGCGAAATCCGGCTGGCCTCTTGCCAGCCGGGAGAACTGGCCCGAATTCTTGCAGACATTGCGCCTGATCGCCTCTATGCCCAACCTTGAGGTTCGAGGCCTGATGACCATGGCGCCTTGGGTTCCGGAGGAGTCTGTGCTGAGAACGACCTTCCGGCGATTGAGGGCATTGCGGGATTTCCTGCAAGACAATGCCCATGTGGCTCTCCCCGAACTCTCCATGGGCATGACGGATGATTACGTTTACGCTGTCGAAGAAGGCGCGACGATGGTTCGCATTGGGCGAGCGATCTTCGGGCCGCGAGGCAGTATTTGAGGGGATTGGTGTACAATTGCCGCCGGGATTATCAATCCCCGGTGAAGCTATGCCGCAGCCTATCTCGGCCGCGAAGATCGGAGAGGAATGTTGTCCATACTTGCCGCTACCCTTCTCTTCTTGATGAGAGCGCTAACGCTGCTTGTGATCGCCGACGTCCTGGTGGGTTACTTCCTGGACCACTACCATCCCATCCGCAGGTTCCTGGATGCGATTGTCCAGCCGATGCTGGAGCCTATCCGGCGCGTGATGCCGCAGGCAGGCCCGCTCGATTTCAGCCCACTCATCCTCATCATCCTGATTGAGCTGATGGGGCGCATCCTCTTGGAGCTGGTGTTGTGAGGAAGACGTCGAGATCGCGCGAGTATAAATTGCACAATGGCGAGCGCGGCGCGGCCTTGACGATTCGGGTAACGCCGCGGGCGCGAAAGACCCAATTTGGCGGAGTGCTCGAAGACGGCACGCTCCGGGTCAGGGTGGCGGCGCCGCCTGTTGAGGGCAAAGCCAATCAGGCCTTGATCAACTATCTGGCAAAGGTCTTGGGCGTGCGAAAGAACCGGATCGAGATTGTGGCTGGCGAGCGGGGGCTAGACAAGATCCTGTCGGTGGTCGGCATGAGCGCCGAAGAAGTGGAAGAGAAAATCCGTCCCTGGCTGCCATCCGAATAATGACCGCGATCTTCAAGAGCGGTTCCGCCATGCCAGCGCGTTGGAAGCGCTGGCGTTTATATTTGATCCATGCCAGGTGATCCCTAGGCTGGGGCAAGAGAGGCGATGTCCACGCCCGAGGCGCTCAACTGCCACAGTGCCTCAAAGGCGGCATCCCTGAGATGGGGCTCACTGGAACGCAGCGCCTGGAACAGTTCGAGTGATAGTTCCTCACCACCCATCCAGGCGATCGCCTCGAGCGCAGCGATTTGCTCCTCGGGTTTTCCCTTGTTAAGTGCCCTGCGGACCATTTCGAGAGCCGCCCGTCCAGGTGCCACGGCAAGACCTTCACGGGCCGCGAAATCCTGCAGCCAGGGCAACTGGGAAATTTCCTGCATGGGCGCGCGAACCTTCCACGGGGGATTGCGGCGCCGTTCGAGCACTTCCGCAGCGGCGCCCCGCACCACCCATTGTTCATCCTCCAACTGAACCTGCTCCAGGATCTTTGTGACCCATTCCTCGCGGATGCGGCCCAGCCCGAAGACCGCGGCTCGGCGAGTCAGCAGATTCTGGACCTCGATGGCGTCCCGGAGCATGGAATAGCCCTCGTCGGGGTTGCAGGCCAGCGCTTCGGCGGCGGCGATTTGAACGGATTCATCTCCCTCGAGTAGGATCCGTCCCAGGCTCTCCAGCGCCTCTTCGGTTGCGATGGCGGCCAGTGCCAGACAGGCTGCCTGGCGGGTGTGCAGGCTCCGCCTCTTCTCGATGACTTCAAGCAGCGGCTTGATCGACTCTGGATCGCCCAGCCCCCCCAGTCCCAAGGAGCCCAGCACGCAACTGCCGGGATTCTCAGCTGCCAGCAGCCGCCGGAAGAAGACCGCCACGGAGGGATCCTGGGAGCTGGCCAGCACGTGCACGGCCCGGAGCCGCAACCCGTAGGCGCGTTTAGGATCCGTGGCGATGGTTGCCAGGCGGCGCAGCACTTCGGCGCGCCAGGGCATCTTGGGCGGTGAATCGCGCAGAAAACTCCCAAGCGTGAGTAGATTCGCTTGCAGCGGGTCTGCCTGATCTGCGACGACACGCTGACTCAGCTCCTGCAGATCACCAAAAGAGGCATAGTACCGCAGGGTCGCTTCAGAAGGCAGCCAGCCCAGGTGGGCTGCAGTCTCGTCCCAGCCCGATTCGGACAGGCTGCGGGCGGCGAGGTAGGCACCGATAGAGGGTTGGGTGAAGGTCAACCGGTTCTGAACATGGCGCCGAAGGAGCCCGGCAGCAATCATGTCGCTGGCGGGTGTTCCACGATGCAGCTCGCGTTCTGTGAAGATCCCCGACCGCCGCTTGATCCACGCCAGCGCCGAGGCCTGCGCCGCCCGGCATTCATCCGGCGATAGGAAGCGGGCGATATAGGCCTCCAGCGCGTCGCTTGCCCGGCCGCCGCGAAGATCACCGACGTAGGCACCCCAGGTGCGAAGAGTAATTTCGAGAGGCGTGTGGCCGCGCAGGGCGCCTGCGAGCCATCCGTTGATGAGCGCAGGGTCGATCTCGGCCAGCCGGCCCTTGGGGAGAGTGGGGGCGATGTGCTCCTGCCAGGCAGCGGCCCAGCGACGCAGGAACACGCGCTGGTCCTGCTCGGTCCAGGCGGCGATGGGGATCGGCACCAGGCCCAGCCGGGCCAGGCCATCATAGCCGCTTACCGGGCCGGCCGCCAGAATGCGGGCCTTTGGATAGGCCTGGATGAAGGCCTCCAGCCAGTCGGAGACAGCGGAGATCTCGTCGGCGGTGAACTCATCCAGCCCATCGAGCAGCAGCACACCTTGGCCGCGTTTGAACGCCGATTGCAGCTGGCCGGGTACGCGCGAAACCACGCCAGACGAAACCCCCTGCTGAACGGCCTGAACGACAGGCTTGAGTGGCTCCTTGAGTGCGCCGCGATCTAGGACAAGGTCGGCGGCATGGATGAAGGCGGGTGTGTAATCCACCAGCGCGCCGGCGGCTGAATCGCGCATGGCAATGCGGATCGCCAGATAGGCCAAGGCCGTAGACTTGCCGCTTCCCAGGCGTCCGGTGATAAGCAAATTGGCTCCATCGGCCAGCGCGTCTGCAAGTGTGATGCTCGGCGCGGCATAGATCCCGGAAAGGAAATTCCAGTCAGGCAGATTTGGGATAACGGAGAGCGTGTCGTCAGTGGGGTGTTCGCCTGACTCGGAATCCTCCGGCAGGGGTGGTGCCTGCAGGCGGGGCGTAACGATGATTTCATCCAGCGCAAAGAGTGGGTTCGCCAGGTGCCTGCTCTGGGCCTGCGCGATCAGATCGACACGGTAGCGATCGAACGTCTGTCGTTCCTTGCGTTTGCCTGTGGCTCGGGATCGATTTCCATACCATTCCGTCAAGAGATCGAGCGTTGGGCTAAGGCGGCGGGCCCCCCAGGCCAGCAGGAGTCCCAGCAAGATTCCTGCGATGAATTCGCCGAGGTCGAAGAAGTAGCCGAAGAGCGCGGCCAACAGATTTCGTATCCATTGCGCCATAATTGCCTATCCTAGCCTGCGTATAGAATACGCCCGCATTGCGAGCAGCGTATCAGTTCGCCGCCGCCTTGGACTTCCTGCAGCTTTGAACGTGCAAGGTCCACGCCACAGATCGAGCAGCTTCCATCTCTTACCAAAGCCAGGACTATGCCGCCAAAGCGTGTGCGCAATTGCTCGTATGTGCGAAGATCTTGCTCCTCGATTCCCGCCAGCGCTGCCTCACGCTCATCCTGGATGCGAGCCAGAGCTGCCTGCAACCGTTCGCGCTCTTCAGCCAGGTCTTGATGCTTGGCAGAGCGGGCGATGCGGAGGTCCTCTAGATGCTGGGAAGCGGCTTGATAGGCCTCCTCGGCTTCCTCGAGCCCGATCATGGCCTCGAGCATGCGGTCCTCCAGCGTCTCCAGGAATCGCTTCAGGGAATCCAATTCCTGCTGGAGGTCCTGGAGTTCCTTTGGATTGGTGATGCTGCCGCCATAGAGCTTGGCTTCGTTCTCCTCGATCTTCGCGCGTTGTGCCGCTAATGCATGCTCCGCTTGCCTGTGAAGGGACTGCGCTTGCTTGAGCTGATCCTCCGCGGCCAACGCATTCTGCTCCGCAATCCGGAGCTCCGAATCTTCGCCAAGCAGACGGTCGATCTCCTCCATTCGCGCTAGGGCCCGCTCACGCTCCAGGTCCAATTCTTGCAGACGATAGAGATTCGAAACGCGGCTCATGCGCCGATTATAGATGCCTTCTAAAGGCGGGGGCAAGGAACAGATGGCAATCTCATCCCGGCGCTTGTACAATTCGGGACCATGAGCGACCGATCAGTATGGACGCGGGTGGCACTCCTTAGCCTTGCAGCGGTGATCTTGGCCGGGCTGCCCTATCTTCTGGCATGGCGATGGGCGCCGGAGGGAACCCGCTTCGCCGGCTTCCTGCTCAACCCCATCGATGGCTTCTCCTACCTGGCGAAAATGCGCCAGGGTGCGGATGGGGGCTGGTTGTTCCGCCTTCCGTATGCCAGTGATCCGGGGGATGGGGTCTTGCTTTTCATCTATCCTATCTTTCTAGGGCACCTGAGCCGCTGGCTGGGGACCTCGCTGCTGCCGACCTATCATGCGGCGCGGCTGGTTGCAGCGGCGGCGATGTTCGCAGTGGCCTTCATCTTTCTCCAGCGAACGGTGGAAGCTGGCCGCGCCTGCTGGCTGGCCTATCTGCTGGTGCTTTTCGGGGCAGGGCAAGGGTGGATCGCTGCTCTCGCTTGGGGCCAGACGGCGAGCGACCTGTGGATCGCCGAGTCGATGCCTTTTCTGAGCGCCTACGCCAACGCGCACTTCCCGCTCGCGGCGGCGGCCTTTCTGGGCTTGCTGGCTCTCTTGGCCCGGCCGGAGAGGGGCCGAAAGGGATCAAGGCTGCTGGGGGCAGGAATGGGCTTCTTGCTCGGGGCCGTTCAGCCCTTCGTGATGGTGATACTGGCTGCCTTGCTTGTGGGCTGGCTGACGTGGGAGTGGTGTGCAGGAGGCGGGCGGCGCAGCGTGTGGATGCCAGACGGTCATCTCATGGAGAAGGCCCGGCTGGGGGCGTTTGCCTTCCTGGGGGCAGCTCCATGGATGGTGTATGATCTTTGGATCAGCCGGGTGCACCCTGCCATATCTGCCTGGAACGCACAGAATCTGACCCTGTCTCCTCCCCTGTGTGAATACATCTTTGGCTTGGGTATCTTGCTTCCCCTGGCCTTGGCAGGCGCGCTGCGGCCTGAAGTGCATGGGCGCTCACAAGGTCGTCTGCTCATCGCCTGGGCGATTGGCGGTTTGCTCCTACTCTACACTCCGCTCCCTTTCCAGCGAAGGCTCTCCTTCATGCTCTATGTTCCCCTGGCTGGACTTTCGGCGCTGGGTCTCCATCACTGGCTGCGAGGCGGGCGGTCGTTCCGGCTGGCTGCGGCCACCTTGATTGCGTTCAGCATACCATCCCAAGCGTTGATCCTCGCCGCGGGACTGGGAGGCGTGCGCCGCGGGGATCCTGCGCTGGTGCATTTGCCCGGCGAGACCGAGGCCTATGCTTGGATCGAAATGAACATTCCTCGAGAGGAGGTGGTGCTCGCCTCCCCTGAGACCGGCAACCGGTTGCCGGCTTTTGCCGATGTGCGCGTGCTCTACGGGCATCCCTTCGAGACTCCCCATGCGGACACATGGCGGGAGACCGTCCGGGAGCTCTTCGCTTGGGTGGGCGATGAAGCGCAAGGCCTCGAGGAACTGAATGCCCTCGGGGTCCATTGGGTCTTCTATGGACGGCGCGAGCGTGCCCTGGGAACACCCTCCTGGCTGGCGGCCCTCTCGCCTGCGGCCCGGTTCGAGGATATTGTGATCTACCGCCTTGCAGAACCATGAACGAACGCAGGGATACCTGGTGGCCGACTGTCCTATTGTTTCTTGGACTGGCAGCGCTCTGGTTGCTGCCCCTGCTCAGGCATCTCAATAGTATTGCCTTCTGGCCCGGTGCGGGCTTCAGTGACTTGCTGCTCGCCCATTGGCCCAACGCATTGTTTGCCCATCAGGCGATCCAGTCCTGGGGGGAGATTCCCCTTTGGAATCCAACCCAACTTTCGGGCATGCCCTTCGCGGCCGACCCGCTCTCTGGCATCTGGTATCCGCCCAATTGGCTGGCGATCGCATTTCCCGCCGCGTGGAGCTTCAATCTGCTCTTCTGGCTGCACCTGGGATGGGCAGGCCTCGGCGCTTTCAAGCTCGCCCGCGCGCTGAGCCTGGACTTCTTGGGGGGCCTGGTTGCGGGCATCGTTTTCGGCGGCACGCCAAAGTTCATCGCGCACATTGCGTTAGGGCATTTGGGTCTGGTGAGCGCTGTGAGCTGGACGCCCTGGTTCCTGCTCGCGATGATGCATGCGGTGAGGCCCGGACGAGGCATCGGAAGAGTGCATGCCCGGCTGTGGATCCCTGCAGGCCTCAGTCTGGGGATCATCTTTCTAGCCGACCCCCGCTGGGTGATTCCTGCGGGGATGATAGGGGCGCTGCTTTCCTTTCGGGAAGCGAGCGGCACCGGGGGCCTATGGGCTCTGCGAGTGCTTTGCCTGGGGTTGCTTGTCGGAGTGATCGCCGCTGGCGTTGCCGCGGGCCCTGCCCTGCCGCTGCAAGAGCTCGCGAGCCGGGCGCTGCGGGCCGATCTCACGCCTGCAGAACGCGCAGTCTTCTCCTTGCCGCCAAGCGCTCTGCTGGGGCTGTTCCGCTTTGCGCCGGGCGAGCCCGAATTGCTCGTGTACCCTGGTCTGGCCGCGGCAATGCTTGCAATGATCGGGCTCTGTCTCCGTTGGCGGAAGAGCCGCTTCTGGTTGGCGTCCACGCTGCTGTTTGGCCTGCTATCGATGGGAGAGTGGCTGCCTGGCGCAAGCCTGGTCTTGGCCGGGATCCCTGGGGGTGGATGGTTGCGGGTGCCAGCGCGCTTCCTGTTTCTCTCCTGGCTGGGGCTGGCAATCAGCGCAGGCTGGGGGGCCCGGGCGATGGCCGATCTCTGGCCGAGGCGACCACGGTCATGGCTCCTGCCCGCGCTTTTGAGCGCCTGGGTGATCCTGGAAACTGGCGTGCTGGCGCTGGCGCCCCCTCCCTCCGGTGCGGTAAGTGCGCTGACGCTCCTGATCACGATCGTCTTGGTCGCTGGGGTGTGGCTGGTCTGGGGTGGTCGATGGGCTGCGGAGCGTCTTCAAGTCCTTTGGCTGGCGGTCTTGGCGGTCGAGCTGGCGTTTGTGAACGCGGCGATGCTGGACATGCGTACCGGCCGGCTCGAGCGGACTACAGCCATGATCGACCGGCTTGCAGAGCAGAGCGGCGGGTACCGGGTGTTCTCACCCTCGCTCAGCCTGCCTCCCGTGGAGGCCGTCCGGGCGGGGCTGGAGCGAGCCGATGGGGTTCACCCACTGATCCTGGCCTCCTACTGGGGATACATGGCTGAGGCCGTGGGCTATTCCGCCTCCGGGTATAGCGTCGTCCTGCCGCCGCTCACGGGTGGAGAGCCCTTGAAGCCAGTGGATTTCGAGCTGCGGACAGAGCAACTTGAGCGGCTTGGAGTTCGGTATGTAGTGTCTGCACACCCTGTGGGGGCGGAAGGCCTGCGCCTTGCAGGAACGGAGGGGGACATCTTCCTGTATGAAACGCAAGCCTGGCGCCCACGGGCTTGGGTCGAGCCGGTCTCCCCAGAAGGAGTTGGGAACTGGCAGCCGGCGGAGGTTCTTGTCCGCTCTCCGAATGAAATCCGTGTGAAGGCCAGCGGCCCGGGGGAATTGGTCTTCGCGGAAATCAGCTATCCTGGCTGGTTCGCCACGGTAGATGGCGAGGAGGTGCCGCTCGATGAAGAAGAGGGTTTGCTGCGGGCGATCCCCCTTGAGGCTGGGGAGCATCTCATCCGGATGCGGTATCGGCCGCTGCGCGTCTATCTGGGTCTGGCGATCTCCCTGCTGACCCTGCTGGTATGCACTTTGCTATGGATACAGCGATGACACCGGGGGAGCGACGTGCCCTCTGGGCATATGCTGGCGTCTTGCTCTTGATCACCTCGCTGCCCTATGTCATCGGGTTCGAGACGCAGGGCGATGATTGGGTATTCAGCGGCTTCGTCTTCGGGGTCGAGGATGGCAACTCCTACATTGCAAAGATGAGACTGGGCATGGAGGGGGATTGGCTCTTCCGCACGCCCTACACGGCCATGCCTCAGCGGGGGACGCTGGCCTTCTTGCCCTACTTGATCCTGGGCAAACTAGTTTCTCCTCCCGCCGCCCATCTTCAAATGGTCAGCCTCTTCCATCTCTTTCGCCTCGCGGCAACCCTATTCGCTCTCTTCGTGACTTATCGTTTCATGGCCGCCTTTCTTGCGGAGGCAGTCTGGCGGCTTTGGGCTACGGCGCTGGCCACTCTGGGCGGCGGACTGGGATGGATACTGCTTTTCATCGGGCGAACCTTCGACGGCTCTCAGCCGCCTTTGGAGTTCATCTCCCCCGAGAGCTTTGGCTTCCTGGCTTACTTTGGGCTCCCGCATATCGCTCTCGGCCGCGGGCTTCTCCTTCTGGCTCTTCGCGTCTACCTAATGGAGGCCTCCGGATCTCGAAAGGGATGGCTTGGAGGGTTGGCATTGCTGGCGGCGGGCCTTGCCCAGCCCCTGGCGCTGGTAGCAGGAATTGCTGCGATCGGCACCCATCAGTGCCTTTGGCTGGTCGTGAAAGGGCGGGCAGGCATTAAGGCATGGCGGCATCGCTGGCTTCCGGTGGCTGTCCGCACTCTCCTGCCTGGAGGACTGCTTGCCGCCGTGTATGCGGTCTGTATGGTGACCGATCCCTTCCTGCAGGCCTGGACCGCCCAGAATCGCATTCTCTCTCCGCCACCCGCTCACTACCTGCTGGCGTACGTTCTTGTCCTGCCATGGGCGGCCTTGGGCTTGCGGCGTGCTGTGCGAGGGGATTGGGCGCGCTGGGCCTTGCCCTGGGGGTGGGCGCTGGCAATACCTGTGCTGGCCTATTTCCCTCATGCGTTGCAGCGCCGGTTCCCGGAAGGGAGTTGGACGGCGCTTTCTCTTCTCGCAGCGGCTGGATTATCCGGCGGGTGGGTGAGCGCGGCGCTCAAGCGGCTTGCTGCTGGTCTCACGCTTGGTTTGTCATCAGTGGCGGCAGCTGCCATTCTTGTAGGCGGCGTCATGGCCGCCGGCCAACCGCGCCAGCCGGTGTTCGAGCCGCAAGCCAAGGTCAAGGCCTTCGAATGGCTGGAGGCAAGGGCAGAGCGCGGTGCGGTGGTGCTTGCAGGCTACCAAACAGGGAATGCTCTGCCGGCTTGGGCTCCGGTCAGAGTGCTCATCGGCCATGGTCCCGAAAGCGCTGGGTTAGAGACAGTGGAGCCTCGAGTGGAAGCATTCTTTGGGCCGGCTCCCTCCAATTCCGAGCGGCTGTCGTTGCTGCGAGAGTTTAACGTCACATATGTCTTCTTCGGACCGGAAGAGCGGTCTTTGGGAGTCTGGGATCCTGCCTCCCTAGCGGCGTTGCACCTTGTCTATGACGAGGCCGGATACGAAATCTACGAGGTGTTCTCCCCATGAGAAGGGATAGCGCCGTCTGGGCCATCCTTGTTGCAGGCCCCTTGCTTCTATTCGGGCCGATGCTGATTCAGAGGAGGGTCTTGTTCTGGGGAACGCCGCTATTGCAGTTCGTTCCCTGGCACAGTTACGCCCTAGATGTCCTCCGGGAGGGGGCGTTTCCCTTGTGGAATCCTCTCCTCGGCATGGGCGCGCCCCTGCTCGCCAATCACCAATCGGCTCTGCTCTACCCGCCTAACTGGCTGCTCGCACCGCTTGGCCCGGCCTACGGCGAGGGCTTCTTGGTGGCTCTTCACTTAGCATGGGCTGGCCTGGGGATGGCCTTGCTTGTGCGGAGGCTGGGGATGGGGAGACTTGCGCAGCTTGCTGCAGGGCTGGCCTACAGTCTCTCCGGCTATATGGTTGCCAGGGCATGGTTCATTAGCATCAACCACGCGGCCGCCTGGCTCCCGTGGGCGATCCTGGGAGTGGAGCAGCTTGTAGGGAGTCTCTTCGCGGAAAGGCCGCGTGGAGGAGTCTGGCGTTGGACCATGGCCCTGAGCCTGATCCTGGCAATGCAATGGCTGGCGGGCCATGCTCAGACGGCGTGGTACTCCCTGCTGTTGATCCTCGTCTGGGCCGCCTGGAGGGCCCATGGATGGGCTGGATTGCGGGGTTCGCGGACGGTGGCCTGGCCGCTGGCACTCTCCGGGCTGCTTGCGCTCGGGCTTGCAGCAGCGCAAATCCTGCCCACGGCCGAGTATATGCTGGAAAGCTACCGTGCGGAGTCCTTGCATCCTGCCTTTGCCATGAACTATTCCTTCTGGCCCTGGCGGCTCTTGGGCCTCTTCGCCCCAGATCTCTTCGGCAACCCTGCCAGAGGTACCTACTGGGGCTATGGCAATTATTGGGAGGATGCCATCTATATCGGCATCCTGCCAGTACTTTGGGCCTTCAGTGGGCTCTGGCGAAGCTTTCGGAAAAGGACCCCGCATGCATCTCTTGGGAAGTTCCTTGGCGGGGTGGTGTTCATCTCGATCCTGTTGGCGTTGGGGAAGAACACTCCGCTATTTCCCTTCCTGTTTCGGCATGTGCCAACCTTCGATCTGTTTCAGGCTCCAGCGCGCTGGAACCTGTTGACCACCTTCGGATTGGCGCTGCTGGCAGCGATCGGAGCGGAGGGCTGGTCAACGCCCGAGGGGAGGGGGCTTTACTGGACGAGGCTGGGCACGGCGGGTGCCGGTGCCATCGGCCTGGCAGGCGTCCTGGGGGGACGGCTTCTCGGCGAGATCGAACCCACATTCATCCGTGCCTTCGGGATCATGAGCCTCTGGCTTACGCTGGCCGGCCTGCTGACGCTCTTTGGACCCAAGCGCGGAGAGCGGGCGCACCTGCTGGCCGGTGGGATCCTGCTCGCCGACCTGCTCCTGGCCGGCTGGGGGCTGAATCCATCCACATCCATAGACCTGTACCGCGGTCCATCGGCGCTGGCTGAAACGGTCAGCGAGGACCGGCGGATCTACATGCCGCTCAGCCTCGAGGAGAGCGTCAAATTCGAACGCTCACACCGATTTGATGCGTTTGAGATTGGACTGGATTGGCGGCGGATACGAGATGTGGGCCTGCCGAATGCCAGCTTGCTGGATGGGATCCGCTCCGCAAATAACTTCGACCCTCTGCTGACTGAACGCTATACAACCTGGATGCAGGCTATCGAGGGGGCACCCGAGGGCAGGAAGGAGGATCTGCTCCGCCTGATGGATGTTGGCTGGCAGGCCGTGGAGGGGGCGGGTGGTCCGCTGGGTGTGGAGTACCAACCAGTTTCGGATTCGGAGAGCGTTCGTTTCTTTGCACGGGCCATGGTCGCCGAGGAGGAGGCCGCCTTGGGCTTGCTCCTGGATCCGACGTTCGATCTCGAGAATGTGCTGATCCTGGATAGGGGGGATGCTCGGGAGGGGGCGACCGGCGGAGAGGTCCTCGAACTGAACCGTGAATCTCCCCAACGGATCACATTGGTCGCGCGAGCACCGCACCCCGGGGCCTGGGTCTTGATCTCCGAATCCTGGTATCCAGGCTGGAAGGCCTATATCGATGGGCAAGAGACCCCTCTCTATCGCGGGGATTACCTCTTTCAGGCGCTTTGGGTCCCGGGAGGCGAGCATCAAGTTTCACTCCGGTATGCTCCTGCAAGTTTCCTGGCTGGGAGCCTGATCACGCTAACGACGTTGCTTCTCCTGAGTGCGGGCTGGGCATGGCGGGTTCGGCGGTCCTGAGGAGGCTGCTCCCGGCAGCTCTGGCGCTGATCGTCGCCGGTGGTTACGCCGGCTTACGGCTGGTTGAGGGGGAGATGGACCCCGCGGCCCTGGCCGAAGTGGGAACACGCTTCAGCGAGGGTGATCCGGAGGGCACAGAGGGCTATGACGGCCAATTCGCCCTGTTCATGGCCATGGATCTCGACCCCAGCACAGTTGCCACCCGTCTGGATGTTCCAGCCTATCGCTATCAGCGCATCCTGCTTCCGCTGCTCGCCAGGCTGCTTGCTCTCGGGCAGCGCACCTGGATCCCCTGGACCTTGCTGATGCTAAATTGGGCCGCGCATGGGCTGGGCACTTATTTGCTTGCGACCTGGCTGGAGCGCCGTGGCCTCTCCGGCTGGTTCGCAGTGATCTATGGGCTCTGGGTTGGACTTGTGGCCGCCGTGGGTCTCGATCTGCATGAGTCTCTGGCTTTCTGTCTTATCGTGCTCGGCTGGACATTGTGGGATCAGAACCAACCCGTGCTGGGCGCCCTGGCGGTTGGTGCGGCGCTCTTTGCCAAGGAAACCGCCGTGCTCTTTTGGGCAGCGCTGCTCGTGGCCGAGATCATAGGCAGGTGCAGGCGGCCCGCGCTTCTCGCGTTGCTAGGGGGAGGCAGTGCCTTCGCCATCTGGCAACTATGGCTCTGGCGGACTTTCGGCGCGCTGGGCCTGGCCAGCGGGGGTGCGATGGCCACGGATTTTGAGTGGATCCCGTTCATGGGTCTGTGGCGGATTGCGAGTGTGGATGTGCGCGTCCTGGGACTCTATCTGGTCATCTTCGGCCCCTCGATCGTTGTGCCCACTATGCTTGCCCTCTTTCGGGCTGCGGGGCACATCCGCCTGCGACTCGACGACGCCGAGGCCTGGGCGCTCGGGCTGAATGCTCTGGCGATCCTTTTCCTGCCCTTCTCGACCTTCCGGGAGCCGCTGGGCCTGGTTCGATTCGCGACCGGTCTGGTGCTTGGGGTCATCTTGCTGTGCGGCCGCGAGGGGACACCCCGGCCGCTCCGTCTGGGCTATTTCTGGGTGGCCATGCTGGCTATCCTGCTCAACCGCTAGCATCTTGAAATGGTACTTACCTTAGGATCTGTGCTCTCTTATTCCGCCCAGACCAAGGATCCGCGGGTACAATCCCCTAAGTGGAGGCCTGAGAGTGTCCATTAGACCTGCCGAAGGAGCAGATATGGGCAGCATCCAGCGACTTTCAGAGCAGGTGATCGAAAACGTAGAACGCGTCATCGTTGGGAAGACTGAGGCCATCCGGCTGACGCTTGTCGGCCTGCTCTGCCAAGGGCATATTCTCATCGAAGATGTGCCAGGCACCGGGAAGACGATGCTGGCGAAGAGCATCGCCCGCTCGATCGGCTGCAGCTTCAACCGCATCCAATTCACGCCCGATATGTTGCCCAGTGACGTTACGGGGGTGTCGATCTTCAATCAGAAGACCCATGAGTTCGAATTCCGCCCTGGGCCAGTCATGGCGCAGATCGTGCTCACCGACGAAATCAACCGGGCGACACCCAAGACCCAGGCTGCTCTTCTGGAGGCCATGGAGGAGCGCCAGATCACGGTGGACGGCCAGACGTATCCGCTGCCTGAGCCCTTCCTCGTGTTGGCAACGCAGAATCCCATCGAGTACGAAGGTACCTTCCCGCTGCCAGAGGCGCAGATGGATCGATTCCTGCTGCGCATCCACATCGGCTACCCCGAGAACCGGGACGAGATCCGCATGCTCGAGGGGCAGCGGATCCGGCATCCTATCGAAGATCTCGGACAGGTGGTCAGCTTAGAAGAATTGCTTGAGGCCCAGCGCGCCGTCCGCCATGTGAAGATCTCTGACGATATCAAGCGCTACATTGTGGACCTTGTGGATGCCACCCGCTCCCACCCGGAGGTGTACCTGGGCGCCAGCCCCCGCGGCAGCATTGCGCTCTTTCGCGCCTCCCAAGCGCTGGCGGGTATGCAAGGCCGGGATTTCGTCCTCCCAGACGATGTGAAGCGCATGGCTGTCCCGGCTCTGGCGCATAGACTCATCGTGGGCTCAGCCGCCCGCATTCGCGAGGTCGATGCGCGTGAGATCGTTCAGGAGCTGCTTGAGAGGCTGCCTGTTCCGGGCGGGGAGGCGGCGTGATCTCCTCCCGGGCCCGCGTGGCATTTGTGCTCTTTGCAATCAGCCTGGTTGCGGGGCAGATTTCTGGCCGAGACTTTTTCTACAACCTGGCGTACGCCTGGGGCGCGCTTCTGGTTGTGACCTTCGTTTGGTCTCGGTTGGCGCTCCGTGGCGTGCAGATCATGCGTGAGCCCCGCTCGAATCGAGCGCAGGTTGGGCAACTCTTCGTGGAGCGTTTCCGCCTGACCAATGCCAGCCGCATACCCAAGCTATGGATCGAAGCCAGCGATGATTCGGAGTTGCCTGGCTACCGGGTCACGACCCTCGCGGTGGGTCTGGGCTTTCGAGGTCCCTCTCAGGTCGGCGCCCATCGGGCCGTGACGGTCACGGTGGGTCTGGGTCCCTTCCGCTCGCGTTCCTGGCTCGTGCGCACACTTTGCACCCAGCGCGGCCGTTTTCGTCTGGGGCCGCTGACGCTGCGCTCGGGCGATCCATTTGGATTCTTCCCGATGGAGCGCGAAGTTTCGGGCGAGCAGCATATCGTCGTGTTGCCGATGATCGAGGCCATCCCTGATTTCGCTTTGCCAAGCGGACGGCTTCCTGGAGGCGAGGCCTTGCGCCGGAGGACCCACCAGGTCACGCCCAACGCTTCGGGTGTGCGGGAATATATGCCGGGGGATAGTTTCAGCCGCATCCACTGGAAGTCCACGGCCCGTAGGCAAAGGCTGATTGTGAAGGAGTTCGAGCTCGATCCCCTGGCGGAAATCTGGATCGTGCTGGATGCCTGTTCGGCAGATCACTACCGTCTTTCGGAGGAGGTCGTGCCAGAACCAGGCGAAGGGGCTCAGATCAGGCTGCCTCCCGCCACCGAAGAATACGGAATTGCCGCCGCCGCATCGCTCATCTACCATTTTCTGCAGAGAGATCGAGCCGTGGGGTTGATCACCTATGGCGATGCCCGCTATGTCATCCAGCCGGAGACGGGCCAGGCGCAGCTCTTCCGCTTGCTGGAGAACTTGGCCGTGTTGAAGGTGCAGGGGGAGCTCCGGCTCGATGAGGTGCTGAAGGTGGAGGGTGCGCGCATTCCCCAGGACGCGACAGCGATTCTGATTACGGCTTCCGCCGAGCCACGGGTGTTATCGGCCGTGCAGCGCTTATCGCACTCGGGACGGCAGCCCGCGCTGGTATTGCTAGAGGCCTCATCCTTCGGCGGGCCTGAGGGCGCGGCCGCGCTGGCGGATGGCGCCAATCGATCCGGCGTGCCGGTTCGCCTTCTGCGGAATGGAGATCGCCTGGCCGAATCCTTGGGTGTGCGCATAAACCCCATTCCTCTGGGACGAGCAGCCTGATCCATCCTCGAAAGAGGAGAATGCTGAGCATGCGCCGCTTCCTACTGATGCTAACGGTGTTCACGGGAGGGATGACGACCCTGGGTATCGAGCTTACCGCCTCCCGGCTCTTGGGCACCGTCTATGGCACGAGCAATATTGTGTGGGCGAATATCATCGGGTTGATATTGGTTTACCTGACGGCCGGCTACTTCCTGGGTGGCCGCTGGGCAGACCGATGGCCCACCGAAGGAGCCTTCTACCGTCTGGTTGCCTGGGGAGGGTTCACATCGGGCTTGGTGCCGATCGTGGCCAGGCCTGTGCTGCTGCGGGCGGCGGGGGCGGTCGAGCAGCTTGAAATGGCCTTGATGCTTGGCTCCTTCCTCTCTGTGCTGCTGCTCTTTAGCCTCCCCGTGACGTTGCTTGGCTGCCTTTCGCCCTTTGCCATCCGCCTGTCCATCCAGGATCGCGCCGATGCAGGCAGGACCTCGGGCAAGATCTACGCGCTCTCGACACTCGGATCGATCCTTGGCACATTTCTTCCAGTGCTGGTTCTGATTCCGGCAATCGGCACGGCGCGTACTTTCTTGACCTTCAGCCTCGTGCTGCTAGGCACGGCGCTGCTCGGGCTCGGTCTTCATGACCGGCGCGGCCTGCTGCGCTACCTCTGGATGCCGGTGGCGCTTCTCGGGCTTGGCTATTGGGCCCTGCGGGGGCCGATCAAGGCCACGCCCGGGATGGTCTACGAGGAAGAGTCCGCCTACAACTATATTCAGGTCATCGAACGGGATGGCGTGCGGCAACTGCTTCTCAACGAGGGCCAGGGGATCCATTCGGTATATGATCCAGAAAGCCTGGAGACGGGTGGGACCTGGGACTATTTTCTCGCCGCCCCGTTCTTCTACCCGCCGGAAACGAAGATCGAGATAAGGCGGCTAGGTATCATCGGGCTGGCGGCCGGGACGATCGCCAAGCAATACACGGCGGTGTTTGGGCCCATCCCTATCGATGGCTGGGAAATCGACCCGGCTATCTTGAGGGTGGGAGTCGAGTGGTTCGATATGCGGGAGCAAAACTTGAATGCTCTCTCGGGGGATGGACGCTGGGGCCTTGCGCATAGCCAATATACCTACAGCGTCATCGCGGTGGATGCATACCGCCTGCCCTATATCCCCTGGCATCTGACGACACGCGAATTCTTCGAGGAGGTCCACCGGCATCTAGAGCCGCAGGGTGTCCTGGCAATCAACGTTGGGAGGACGCTGGATGATCGCAGGCTGATCGAAGCCATGGTTGGGACACTCCGGACGGTATTCCCGAGCGTGCATGTGGTTGATGTGCCCATGACTTTCAATACGCTTGTGTACGCCACGGTGCAGCCCACAAAGCCTGAAAACCTGGTCGTTCATGAGTTGAAACTGCGCGAGCAGGAGGTCCATCCGCTGCTCATGGAAGTGCTCGCGCGAGCCTCACAGAACCTGCGCGCGACGCCGGCTTCGGAAATCGTCTTCACCG
>CAZBLT010000023.1:0-41521 GCA_964492745.1 uncultured Anaerolineaceae bacterium | reverse complement strand
CAGGTCCAATAGGTGGGGACGACGATCATGACTCCGGTTTTCTTTTCCATCATTCTGCCCTCCGCGGTCCCGTGTGTGGGAATGGCCTGCGGGTGTTGGCTCCTGCCACTCACGAATGCGAGTGGACCAGATTGTGGCCCTTGTGAGTGTAGCATCATGGGCCGAGGCCGTCATCCTTGGAAGGCCCCTGGGGCGATGATGCCCCTGTTGCCGGTCATCTTGCATCGGCGCCGCCCATTCTTTAGCATCCTGCCAACCTCGGTCGCCAAGCGAGGCACCTCATACCACACGGATCGGGAAATCGCCATTCCCTGCGAGGCCCGGGGCCGCAGCGTGGTAGAATGTATTTACGCGAGCATAACGGCCGCGTGATCTATGTGATCCCCCAAGGCTTGGTTGCTGAAAAGAGAGAATATCCCGGCTTTGGTCAAACGGCGAGATCCCGCCGTGCGATGCGCCATGTCTCAACACCCACCGCCGGTCAGGTTAGTTGGGTGAACCTGAATGCCCGCTGGCGGAGGGGGAGGCATGGCAGGAGACCCTGCCAGCGGCAGATGAACGTCTCGTGCGTTCGCCAGCCAATGGGCTGCCGGGGAGAAGTTATGCCCTTTGAGAGCCGTCTCTGCGGACGGCCCATCGGCTTGCCCGCGGGCTCTGGAGTGCGTGTTGACTAGGAGGTGCTAGAGTGTCATTTGACAAGAATCGCAACATGGGATGGGATACCGGGGCACTGAGTGATCTGCTCCGGCGGCTTTCCCGCCGGCGGAGGTCATTCTACCTGGGTGTCGTGAGCCTGGTGGTACTCCTCTGGCTAGCATCCGGCATTTACCAGGTGCAGCCGGGCGAGGAGGGCGTCGTGCGCACATTCGGGCAATACACGATGACCGCCGGGCCGGGCCTCAACTATCGCCTTCCGTGGCCCATGCAGACGGTCACAATTGTGGATGTTGAAAGCATCCGCCGTGCGGAGATCGGGTTCCGGACGACGCCGGAGGGGACCAAGCAGGATATCCTGGATGAGGCCCTGATGTTGACCAAGGACGAAAACATCGTCCAGGTGGAGTTGCTGGTCCAGTATCGGGTCGCTGATTCGCGGGATTTCATCTTCAACGTGCAGAACCCGGAGCGTGTCTTGCTCACGACCGCCGAAGTGGCCCTGCGCAGCACGGTGGGGAATATGACCATCGACGCCGTCATCACTGAGGAGCGAGCACGGGTTCAGGATGAGACCCGCGAATTCCTCAAGCGCCTTTTGGAGGAATATGGCTCGGGGATCCTGGTAACCGATGTGCGCCTCCAGGTGGCTGATCCTCCCAGCGAGGTGCGCGACGCCTTCCAGGAAGTAGTGCGTGCCCGGGCCGACAAGGAGCGGCTGATCAACGAGGCCCAGGCCTATGCCAATGATGTGGTGCCGCGAGCCCGGGGCGAGAAGCAGAAGCAGATCGAAGAGGCCGAGGCCTTCAAGGATCAGCAGGTGCTGCTGGCGACCGGCGACGCCGAGCGCTTCCTGGCCGTCCTTCAGGAGTATCTGTTGGCTCCGGGCGTGACCCGCGAGCGGATGCACATTGAAGCCCTGGAGGCCATCCTGGCCAGCGTCGAACTGATCCTTCTGGACGGCAGTTCGGGGAATCAAGTGCTGCCCTTCCTGCCGCTGAGGGAGCTGGACAGGCCTGTTCCGGAATCAGGAGGAGAATAACTCCATGCGTATCCTTCGAGGTTTTATCGTCTTCCTGGCTGCGATGATCATCCTGGCAAGCCAGGCGTTCTTCATCGTGGACGAGACCAATCAGGCCATCGTCCTCCAGTTTGGCGAGCCCATCCGGATCATCCGCACGCCGGGCTTGGCCACCAAGATCCCCCTGATCCAGAATGTGGTCTTTTTTGAAAGGCGCATTCTCTCTAGCGACGCGCCGCCACAGGAGTATCTCACCACGGATAAGAAGCGCCTGGTCGTGGACCACGTGACTCGCTGGCGCATCGCCGACCCGCTGATTTTCTTCCAGGCCGTGGGCACAGAGGCGGGAGCCCGCGCTCGTCTTGACGATATCGTCTTCTCCGAGCTACGGGAGGAGCTGGCGAAGGTCAATTTCGTTGAAGTCATCTCCCGCGAACGGGAGAGCATCATGGAACGGGTGGCATCCTCGGCGGAGAATAAGGCCAGCGAGTTTGGAATTGACATCGTGGATGTGCGCGTCAAGAGGGCCGACCTGCCTGTAGAAGTCGAACAGAGCGTATACCTGCGAATGCAGGCCGAGCGGCAACGAGAATCGTCGCTCTTCAGAGCGGAGGGCGAGGAGCAAGCAGCTATCTTGCGGGCGCAGGCGGATCGGGAGCGGACGGTCATTCTGGCCGAAGGTTACGCGCGCTCCCAGAGCCTGCGGGGTGAGGGCGAGGCTCTGGCCATCAGCATCTATGCCCAGGCCCTGGAGCAAGACCCTGAGTTCTACGCCTTTACCCGGCGTCTGGAAGCCTACAGAACCATCCTCAAGCGAGGCGACATCATCGTCGTTCCCTTCGAGTCAGACTTCTTCCGCTATTTGATCAGCGCCACACTGGCGCCGGCGGTGGGCGAAGGGGTCGGCCTTGTGGAGGCCGCTTCTGAGCAACCTGGGGGTTGATAGGGGGCTGCGGGGGACATAATCGGCCCATGCCGATGGGCGAGCCCGTCGGCATGGGCTTCTGTTTCTTCACTCGAATGGCTGGGAGGCTTGGTCATGGGTAGGCAGGCTTTCCACCTGCTCAGGCCACCGAAGCGGCGGGCTTTAGCCAAGCGGTTCGAGACCCGGCTTTGGCCATCGCGCGGGGGTGGGCATGCCACGTTGTGTGGCTCCCTTCGCTCAGCGGGCGATCTCATCTTCGGGAGGTTGCATGACCATCCTGCTGGCCTTCTTTACGCACATACTCGCAGTGCGCATCAGCAACCAAATAGGGATAGGCTACTTCCAGCGAACGCGATCGCCAGGCCTCGAGCTCTTCATCCAGCTCCCGCGCCATGTCTGAGACCTGGCCCTTGCTGAACTGCGCCCAACAGAGCCATGGTCAGCCTGCTCTACCAGTCCAGGGGATCTTCGACTTCTCGGTGATCTTCCTCACTTTGCGAGTTGACACGCCTTGCAGATGGCTCTCCTGCAAAGCCAGCACCAGTGCTTTTTCATTGCGCTGATAGCGCTCAAAGATCTCCGTCGAAAAACGCCCCTCGCGATCACGCGGCACGCGTAGCGTGAGCTGTCCCACCCGGGTGAAGAGCTCCCGCCGATAATAGCCGTTTCGATAGCCCGTCCGATCCCGGCTGCGCTCATAAGGCCCTGTCCCCAGAAATTGACTGAACTCGTGACCAAAAGCTCCTGCAGATCACTCAAGCAGAACACGCATCTAGACAGCAGCATCTTCCCTTGCTTTCAGCGGGCCCAAATGTTGCTCCAGAGCCTTCTGCAAGGTCCCATCCATTTTGAGACATCAGAACCTCCTTCCTCATAAAGGGATTGCGGAGTTCTTCTGGTGTCTCAGTCCGTTTGAGCAGCACCCATTTACACAAAATACACTGCATTATCTCTATTACGAGACCTTTCTGCGCGAAGAGGAATTGGGGAAGGAGAAGGGGCTGCTCGAGCACGCTTTGCAGAAGCATGTGATTCCGGTCTCGCCGAAGAGCTTCTACGCCTATCTGCAGGCCATCGCCCTGGGCCTGCGGGGCATGCAAATCGAGCAGCAATCGAAGGAGATTCTTGGCTATCTGGGGCGGCCTGGAAGGCGACTTCCGCAGGCTTCAGCAGACCTTTGGAGTGCTGGGGACGCACCTGGAGAATGCCCGCAAGAAGTACGAGGAGACCGAGCGTTTGATCGGCCGCTTCAGCGATCAGTTGGAAGGCGTCCGCCAGCCGGGCGCGACGCTGCCGGGGGACAAGCTGGGGGCCTTGAACGGGGGCGCGGAGCCGCGAAATAGCGCGGAATAGCTGAAACGGCCAATCCTCGAATCCAGCCCCATGCAGCCTGGGGATCGTGCCTCGCCCAAGTCTCCGTGGATTACCGAGTGGGCCGCAGATTTTCGGCAAGCTTTGAAAGCAGCTCGAAAAGCTGAGGTTTCATCTCTATGTGCAGCACCTCGGCGATGTGCTGTGTCCAACCATGAAGGAAATAGAGCCACCCATCTTCGACAATCAGGTCCCTCTCCTGCTTCTGCGCCTTGGCCTGATGCCAGAAATCAAGCTGCCCCCGGTAATTAATCTCCCATGCCACGCCGTGTAGAGGGAATTTCCCGGCGTCCGTAATGGGAGAGCCTGGCCGGTCCTTGCCCAGGCCGGTGGCGTTGATCACCACGCTGCCCTCCGGCAAGGCCCCCATGATTTCATCGTTTCGGTGAGCATCTTCATTGCAAATGTACTCGAAGGCAATATCGGTCCTGAGGTTTTCAACCATCTGTCGCAAGGTGTCCAGCCGTGGCTGTGAGCGGTTGACCACGATCATTCGGCGCGGCCGGTCGGCGGGATCTCGTTTCGTCATAAGGTGCAAAGCGATGGCTTTTCCGGATCCCCCAGCGCCAAAGCACAGAACCTCTCCACCTGTCCGGCCGAAGTAGCCATCTCCGAGCACGGCATCCAGGCTCATCCCTCCGGTGAGCGGATCCTTGGCATGACCCACAAGTTTGCCATCGCGTTTCGAAATGCAGGAGATCTCTCCTGTCAGGCGGGCGGCTTCATCCACAACATCGAACATGTCCAGTGCCGCTTCCATGAGGTCGATCTTGTGAGATGTGACCAGCGCGCCGAGCGAAAGCGGATCGAATTTAATCTGGGCCACAGTGGAGCGATAGGCATCGCGGTCATCGTGCAGTTTGTGGTCGATGCCCTCGATGACAATCTCGGGCCTTCCCAGAGCCTCCATCCAGCGAGGGAACACCCTCATGATGGAGGATTGGCTTGTTGTGACGCCCACGAAATAGAAAGTCGGAACCTGTTTGTGGTCGATTGGATACTGCGCCAAAGTGCCTGCTCGAGGCATTCGCTGCGATCTCCTTTCATTCCTTGCTTATGGCGCCGGCCCTTTTCAGAGGCTCAAGCGTGCATCCGCCACGGCGCGTGTGAAAGCTTCGGCTCTGGCGATGATCTCATCAAAGCGCCCCTGAAGGGCTAGATCGCGGGCGCAAAGGGATGAGCCGGCACCTACGGCAAATGCGCCCGCGGCGAACCAGGCTCGGATATTATCGAGATCTATCCCGCCAGTTGGCATGAACAGAAGGTCCGGGAAGGGCCCTCGCAGGGTCTTGAGATAGGACGGACCGCCCAAGGATCCCGGAAAGATCTTGATGGCGTCCGCTCCGGCTCGCTTCGCCTGCATTACCTCGGAGGGAGTGAAGGCGCCGATCATAGCCGCAAGCCCGGTTTCCCTCATGGCCTGAGCCAAATCGGGATCGAAGTGAGGGCTGACCAGAAAGCAGGCCCCGGCATCCAGGGCCAGAGCCGCGTGTTCAGGTTCGGTAAGTGTCCCCATCCCCAGGAGGATTCTCTCGCCGTAGAGATCGTTGATCCTGCGAGCAATCTGGACTGCCTCGGGGGTGGTAAAGGTGATCTCGATCCCCAGCACCCCTCCTTCCACCAGCGCCTTGACCATCCGCAGGGTTGACTCGGGGTCCGGGCCTCGCAAGACGGCCAGAAGGCCCAATTGGCGAATTCGCTCCAAAGTCTCTTGCTTGTTCATGGCTTTTGCTTCCGATCTTGCTATACGACCCGATGGCGGGGCTCTTCGCCTCGCAGCACTGCAAGGCAATCGTCAACGGCGCTCCAGCCCATGGCATTGGCGGCGGCATCTGTATGAGCTCCCATATGGGGCGTGACGATCACGCGTGGGTGGCAGAGAAGGGGGTTCTGCGGGTCTGGCGGCTGAAGGGCAAACACATCCAGCGCCGCGCCAGCCACATGGCCTTCATTCAGAGCCGCAAGCAGGGCCGTTTCATCGATCAGCTCGCCCCTTGCCGTATTGATAAGGTGGGCGCCGCGCTTCATGCGTTCAAGAAAGGAGGTGTTCACGATCCCGCGTGTCTCTTCGGTAAGCGGCAAGTGGAGCGACAGGATGTCCGCGGCCGGCAGCATTTCATCGAGCGGAAGAAGTCTGGTCTGCCATTGGGCGGCGGCTTGCTCGTCAGGCCGGACATCATAGGCCATCACCTTCGTGCCGAACCCTGAAAGTCTGCGTGCTACTTGCCTGCCGATGGCGCCAAATCCCAGCAGACCGATGCTCTTGCCTTCCAGCGAGGCGCCGTCCAAGCGAGGCCATGCTCCTTGTCGGGTTGCCTGGATGGCCGTGGGGATGGCCCGCAGCAGGCAGAGCATGAGCCCAATCGTGAGCTCGGCGACGGAGCCAGCGTTCGCGCCGGGCGTATTGGTCACGACAATGCCTCGACGCCGGGCGGCTTCCAAATCGACGTTATCCACGCCTACACCGTAGCGGGCGATCACTTTCAGCCGATCCGCAGCTTCGATCACCGAGGCGTCGATCTCATCCAGCCCCGCGATCAGGCCGTCAAACCCACCAATTCGCGCCCGCAGCTCGGGCGCGGATAGGGGCCGGCCCCTATCGTTATACACGACTTCCCCTACTTGATCCGCCAGCATGGCTCTCAAGCCAGGATCATAGCGGGCGAAAGAGGTGGGGGTGACCAGGATCCTGCAACCATCCAAGCCCATGCTTTCGGCCTCCGCGATCGAAAGAAGTCGATGCTCCTTATCAAGCTATTGCCCTAGACTGCCTGGCGGAAATCTCAGGTGCCGGTTGCTCTGGTTTGCCTGGAGCCTGTTCCGACATTACCATGATAGAACCACCTGTCGAAGCCGGGCAAATCCACACGGCGAGATGGGCGCAATGGGCGGGGCTGCAGACCGTGCCTGCGCGCGTGGATATGGAAAGGCATGGCGAGGTCATTCCGGGAGGTTGGTTCTGGAGAATGGAATCGTTGGCTCTGGGCGCTGTCATCTTTGATCTGGATGGCACGCTGATTGACAGCCAGGCGATCGACCTGCAAGCCCTGGCAGAAGCGGCGCGAGAGGTGCTTGGCAGGCAATTCTCCGAAAATGAATTGTCGTCCTTCTTCGGTGTCTCCTCCCAGGAAACGGCTCGCCGGCTGGCAGGCGATCGCCAGGAACGCTTCCTGGCCGCGTGGGCTCGGCGCTATGAGGAGCTGGCAAGGAACTCGCTGCGGTTCTTTCCGGGAATCCAGGAGGCGCTGCAGGTCTTGAAAGAATCCGGCCTGCGGCTGGGCGGCGTTACGATGCAAACCAGGGCTGAATTGGATTTCAGCCGGTCCATCGTGCCCTTGGATGAGCTGATCGAGACGTGGATTGCGCTGGATGAGACACCGCGGCCCAAGCCTGATCCTGTTCATGTCCAGTTGGCAATAGAGCGGCTCGGCGTGCTACCTGAGGAAACGATGGTTGTGGGCGATACGGTATCTGACCTTCAATCGGGAAGAGCGGCCGGAACCCAGACCGGAGCCGCCCTATGGGGTGCGGCAGATCAGACGCGCTTGCTGGCCTTCGGCCCCGACTTCATCTTCCGATCTCCAAAGGAGCTGAGGCGATTGTGCAACAGGGCAACCAACCGCTAAAGGCCATTGTGGTCAGGGAAGGGAGGAGCGCGCAGAGGGCCTATCTGCCCCTCCTTCGCCGCCAGCAGGATGTGGAACTGGCCGGCATTTACAGCCGCACCTTGAAGGCGGCCGCGAGCGCTGGCGCGGCCTGGGAGATCCAGGTGGCGACCGAAGATCTAGGCAAATTGATTGAGCGCAAGCCGCAGGTGGCCTTCATCCCGACGCCGCGCTGGATCCGCGCAGAGATCGCCGCAGCGCTACCCAAGGCCGGGGTCGACGTCTGTCTTGAGAAGCCGCCGACCGAAGCCAGCCGCGAGACATGGTAGCTCGCCCGCCTGGCTGAGGTTGGGAAGCGGGTGCCTATGGTCGGGTTCAACCGCAGGTTCTCGCTGCTCTATCGCCAGGCCCAGGAGGTGCTGGCAGGCCGCCGCATTCAGACCTGCCTGCTCGAGAAAAACCGGCCCACCGCCTTCTATGCCGACCTCTGCAATAAGTGCCTCGAGGGACTCATTCACTAGGTCGACCTCTTGCGCTTCTTCTGCGGCGAGGCCACGGCTCTGCATGCCGAATTCGAATGCGCCGAGGTCTCATCTTGGGCACCATGAACCTCGCCAGACTCCGCTCGGGCGGGCTTGGGAGGCTGCTGGCCAGCAACCGCGCCGCTGCTTGACAGGAGCGAGTGTCCTTGCATGCCGGAGGCCTGGCCCTCCAGGTGGAGGCATTCCGGGACCTTATGATCTATCGCCAAGATCGAATAGAAGTGATCGGCCCAGAACGGCTTGGCCGCTGGGTGCCGGATCTGGTCGAGAGAGGCTTCGAGGGGGGGCCTCGATTGCGTGCGGACCCGCAACCGCCCTGGAGGATGCGGCCCGCGCCCAGGAGCTGGTGGAGGGCTTCGTTCGGGTGGTGAACCCTGCGAAGTGACCTTCAATCCCAAGGAGGATCGGAGTTGAAGCGCTTCCTGGATACCCATCCGGGGACAAAGGGGAGCCCGCTGGAGCGTGCACGCTGGAGGGATGGAACGTTTACAGGGGCAATTCGATGGGGACGCCAGGGGCCGCGGCGGATCGATAGCCGGCTTCCAAGACCTCCTGTACCGCCAGCCCCGCCTGGAAATCCAGGCTGGAGGGCTTTCCTTCCAGGATGCACTGAAGGAAGTCATACGCGCTGGCAAGGTGCAGATCGCTCATCAGACCCTGAGACATCTTGGGGTTGGGCCAAATCGCCGTGAGCGGCCTCTCGCCCTCTGGATCGGCATTTGAGAGCGGGCCCTCGCTCCAGCGGCCGGATTTCAGATCGAAATACCGGATGGAGTACGGCTGCCGTATGTGAAACAGGATCGATCCCTTGCGTCCATAAATCTCGAACGCAGTTTCCTCGGAGGCGCCTGCAGCCATTCGTGTAACCTCGATATAGCCGATGGCCCCGGTGGCGAGCTCCATCTCGCAAAAGGCCCAGTCATCGACATCTACCTGTTCGATGCCTCCATGAGGGGATGGCCGCTCCTGGATGTGAGTGCGGGTCTCGGCACGCACCCGCCGGATATCCCCCAGCAGGTAACGTGTCAAATCAATCAGGTGCGCTCCGAGATCTGCGAATACCCCGCCACCGGATTCGGCAGACCGTAGCCGCCAGGACATGGGCCGCTGCGGATCAAGATAGCCGCTGTGGAACATGTGTCCCCGGAAATTCAGAACTTCTCCGATAGCCCCATTCGCAAGCAACACCTTCATTTGCCGGATGGCCGGCAGGTATCGCAGGACGAAGGCGACATGCGTCAGCACACCGGCCTGTTGGGCTGCCTCGGCCATGGCGCGCGCCTGTTCCAGGTTCAGGGCCAGTGGCTTCTCGCAGTACACGGGTAACCCGCGCTCGAGGGCAGCCAAGGCTTGATCATGGTGAAGGGCGTTGGGTGTGCAGATATCCACGAGATCGAGTGGCTGGGCGTAGAAGGCTTCCGGATCCGTGGTGCGAACTTCGATGGCGGCCTCATCCATGAAGGTCGATTCCGTATCCAGGCGGGATCGCAGGACCGCCGATAGGCGAGCCAGGGCCGCGGGCTGACTGAAGCATAGAGGGATATTGCGGTAAGCTGTGGCATGCACCTTGCCAATGTATCCTAGGCCGATAAGGCCGACGTTCAGCGTTGGGGCCATCTGACACTCTCCCCTTCGAGCGCTCTTCTAGATATGGAGGGCGGCCGTCTAGGCCGCCCTATGAAAGTTAGGTGCAATGGCCATCGCCCCCAGATGATGGCCAGAGGTCTAGAGCTGGTTGTACAAGGCCTGGCCCTTGACGAATGTCATGTAGACCTTGGCCTGCTCATCGATGACGGCCATGCTGGCGTCTTTGCCGATGGCCAGGTTTCCCAGACGCTCTGCGAACCCCATGGCCCGCGCCGGGTTGAGGGTGGCCATCTTTATGGCTTCCGGCAGGGGCAGACCGACGATGGCGTTCATGTTGTGGACGCATTGATCGAGCGTGGCCGTGCTCCCGGCGATGGTGCCGTTCTCGAGAGTCGCATGGCCCTCTCGGACAATCACCTTGTGGCCCACCAGGTTGTAAGTGCCGTCATGCAGGCCGGCCGCGGCCATGGCATCCGTAATCAGCACCACCCGATCGGTCCCCAGGCAGCGGACGAGGATCTTCATGGCAGCCGGATGGACGTGTACGGTGTCGGCGATCAGCTCCGCCGTAACCCCATCCGAGGCCAAGATGGCCCCGAAGACGCCCGGAGCCCTGTGGCTGAAGCCGCGCTGGGCGTTGAAGGTGTGGGTCACATGAGTGAAGTCACCCCGGAGCGCCGCGCTTGCAAGGTCATATTCAGCGTTCGTATGTCCCAGCGCGACGACGATGCCATGGGCTCGGAAGAGCGCCGCCACTTCCTTGGCTCCTGGAAGCTCGGGCGCCAGCGTCATTTGGTGGATCCAACCTTCGCCCGCGTCAATATAGGCCTGTGCTTCTTCAAGATTCGGCTTGCGTAGCCACGCAGGGTTGAAGGCGCCTTTCTTCTCAAGGCTGAGGAATGGGCCTTCGAGGTGGATGCCAAGCGGCTCGGCGCCTTGGACCCCCTCCTTGAAAATGGCCGCATACTGCCGTATGAGCGCCACCAGCGATTCGGCGTCCGGGGCAGCGATCGAGAGCAGGAAACCCGTGACGCCCCGGGTGGCGATCCACCGAGAATATTCCTCGAGATCGGATTTCAGAGCATCACCCTGGCCGAAAGCGACGCCGTGCCCGCCATGCACGTGGATGTCGATGAAGCCAGGTACCAGCAATCGCCCGCGCAGATCGTAGGACGGGCCCTCGACCTGGGGCGCGTCCTCGGCGGCCCCGAGATAGGCGATGCGGCCATCGTCTCCAATAACCACTGTGGCTCCCTCGAGCGTTTTCTCGGGGGATATGACTTTGGCGTTTATGAGGGTTGTAGCCATGGTATAAAGCTCCCTTTTGGGCCCTCTCACTGGAGCGCCAGGGCAGCAAGGGGAGGCCCCAAGAATTGGGTTGTTGAGGTAAGTACATCTTACCGCCGGCGTTGTTCAAGCGTCAAGCGATTGCGCTTGCAGCCCCCCATCGGCAACAAGTCCGGAGGTGGTCTGGAGATCGCTTCTTGACCGTCCATCCTCAGCCGGTCTATAATCTGCCGACGCCTGATGGATCGACGCCGATCACGATGACCGCTTCCGCGTACATGCCAGGTGAAGCCATTTATGCCGAAATCCGCTCCCAGCCTGAGGCCTGGGAGCATTTGCTTGCCCAACTGGCAGGCCGGCGTAGCGATATCCAGGCCTTCTTCGAAGGGGTGCAGACCGGCGTCTTTGGAGGCTGCGGCTCCGGGCTGAACGCCGCTCTCTACGGCGCGCGTCTTTTTCAAAGCCAGACTGGCATAGCAGCCTTGGCGGCACCGGCGGCAGATTTGACGCTCTTTCCGGAAAGCTTGATCCCCCGGACCCGTGAGGTGCGGGTTGTGCTGTTCTCCCGCTCGGGTCGGACCACCGAGGTTGTGGAAGCGCTCGATCAGCTACAGACCCGCGGCATCCAGGTGCTTGGCATCACCTGCACCCGGGATAGCCCATTGGCCGAGGGCGCGGATGCGACACTGCTTCTCGAGCATGTGACGGAAGAGGCCATCACTACCACCCGCTCCTTCACGGGCATGGTGCTTGCCGCACAATGCGTCTGCGGATTGGCCGCGGGCCAGGAAGAGGTGTTCGATGAGCTGCAGAGGCTTCCGGACATCCTGCGGTCGCAGATGGCATTGTGCGAGGAGCAGGCGCGGGAGCTGGGTGAACAACAGGCCTGGGAACGGGTGGCATTCGTGGCGAATGGCCCATCCTATGGCCTGGCGCGTGAGTGCCAATTGAAGATCATGGAAACCTGTCGCTTGGAGGCGCAGGCCTATCCGCTCATGGATTTCCGGCATGGCCCCCAGGCGACAGTCTTGGAGGATACCCTGCTTGTGGTGCTATCGGCCCGGCGCGGCCGCGGCAAAGAAATCCACTTCGCAGAGGACATGCGGGACCTGGGTGCCAGGATTTGGGTGATTGGGAGTGAGGTTTCGGCCGCTTTCCCGATGGCAGATCATTTGCTGGATACCGAATCCCTCGTGCAGGATGAGCACATGGGTCCGCTCTATTTGCCTCCAGTCCACTTTCTGGCTTACTATCGCGCGATGAAGATGGGGCTCGATCCGGACCGACCTGCAAATCTTAGCTATTGGATTGAGACCTCTCACTGATCAGGGCTCACCCGTGCAAGCATGGCGCGGCGGGCGGGAGGCGAAGAGCATGGCAGGGTCCAAGAACCAGCGGATAGAGCACGGGCGCCAGTTGGCCCGGGAGTTGTTTGAATGGACTCTGCCGGAGCTGATGCGGCCTGATGAGCAACGGATTGCGGATCTACGGGTGAAATACCGTCGCCTGAGCCAGGCCCAATTCGACGACGTTCTCCGCCAGGTGCGCGAGGCAAAGCTCTACCAGCAGGAGCGGGTTGGCTGGCAGGCGGTTCCGCATGATATCGCCGTGCTCGTCTTGGTGCTGGTGACCGTGGTCGTGGATTTGCGAGTGGGAATAGCGGCCTGCGTTGGAGTCTTGGTTCTGTTGGAGAGCCTCTTCCAGTTCTATTTCAACCGCAAGCTATACCGCCCGCTCAGTTTCTTGATCTGGCTGACCTACCCTGCCTACCTGCTGTTCGGATATTGGATCTACCGCATGGGCTATGGCATCCCCTATATTGTTGTCGGCGTGCTCCTGGCTTCGCTGGGGACATTCGTCTTGGGGGCTCTCTCGCGCCTGCCGGTTCGCATGATCTTGGAGGCCAGGGCCCGCGGCCGACAGGAAGGCGAGCAGCGCCGAAAGGCTCCGTCCGACAAGCGAACTTGACGGTGGCGCTAGGAGAGCCGGGGACCGCGGGAGATCTGCGCCCAGCGGGCACTCAAGTCCTGCCACTTCTCGAAGAACTCGGCCTGGATGCCACCCGCCCGGCAATGTTCAGCCAGCCAGCCTCGGGCGAAGATCAGATCGGCGACGTCCAGCGCATCGGTGTCACTGCGCCCATCTCCGATGAATGCCACACGGCAGCCGCGATCATGATACATTCGGATGATCCGCGGCTTGCTCACACCCCGCATCGGCTGATCCGGATGTGACCACGGGAAGGTGAAACGAAAGCCATCTTCCCCGAAGTGGATTTGGTTAGCGTACACGGGGACCTGCTCGAGGCCGTGCCGCTGGAGGATGTGGCGGATATACCACTCCAGTCCGTCGCTCACGATGGCGAAGGGGTGCCCGAGTTCCCGGCAGAGGTGGAAGAACTCCAGGAAGCCATCCTCGAGGGGGATCGTATCCATGGCCTGCTCCATCTCCTCCCTGGAGGCCTGCACGGTGGCGAAGGTGGAGGTGATCTCCTCCATCGTGCTGATCTCGCCTCGATCCCAGCGGCGGGCGAATTCCAGGCCACAGGCCGCAAAGCGGCTGTAGAGAAATTCCATCGTCTGGACAGGCGTAATGGTCCCGTCGAAGTCGCTCAAGACGACGAGCGAGGTCTCTCTGGACATAGGAGGCTAGCGGCCCTTCGATGCCCGCCCTCGAAGGGATTTTGCCCAGGCGTCTACGTCTGCCTGGCTGCGCACATGTGGTTCCCAAGCTTCGCCGGCCTCCACAGCCTGCGCCATGGCCTGCCGGACTTTGGCCGGGTGGAGCTCGATCCAGCGGATCCAGGCGGGCTTGACGAAGGCGGGCGGGCGCGCCGACCACCAGACACACACCCCCGCTAGGAGAACCATCAGTGCCAGGTAAAGCGTGTGGCCCGCTCCGGGAAGTTCCCTGGCCTGGCCCTGGTAAGTGTAGAGGATGAAGAGCACGCCCAGCGGCAGGTATGCGTAGGCGCCGCCACGTGTGCGCCAATACCATCCTTTCCAGTAGCCAAGGCGTACCGCCGCCCAGGCGAGCATGAAACCGAGCCCCAGGATGCGGAGCAGGGCGCTGGTGTCGATGTCAGGCATGGAAAACCTCCTGGATGAGCTCCACGGCCTGATCGACCAGCCATGCGCCCACATCGGGTCCATAAGGGCTGATGAGCGCTTCATAGGTCTGGCGGTCGAAGGCCTGGCGGTCTGGAAAGTAGCCCTTCTCGTCGTTGCAGTAGCTGATCACGGCGGTGGCCTGGGTGGGGCTGCGGCGTTTCATGTCGAGCACCCAGCGCGTGAAGGGCTCGCCGGGGAAGCCGACTATCGCGAGGGGACCGATGCAAAACGCCTGAAGATGCGTCTTGAGCGTTTCGCGTCCCCGTAGCATTTCGCCCATCTGAGCCTGCCCGACCGCGCCCTGCCACTGCGTGAATATCCGGCGGATTTCTCCATGGCTGGCGCCCTGGGCCTTCAGGACTTCGAGCCGGGCGGCCAGGTCATCAATCGTGGCCTGTAGATCTTCTGGCGGCGGGAAGCGGCGAAGTGGGAGGCTCAGGGTCCGCAGCGCCGCGCCCAGCGGTGACATATGGATGGGCTCCGCCCGGTTCATTCCGGCGATCACCGAGCCGGCGAGGATGTGGCCGAGGCGCTCGACCTCTCGGAAGGTTTGCTCCCGGCGAGTGAAGCGCGTGCTGATGTCGCCGGAAGCGCCGTTGGCAAAGAGGAAGATGGTCTGCGGGTAGATGCGCCGCAAGGCGGCCCGCGCTGCGCCCGGGAACTCGGCGCTCAAGAGCAGGTTCTCATGGCCGAGGACGGTTGGATGGCAGCCAAAATTGAAGATGACTGCGAGGGGGCGCCCGTTGATATCGTCGACGCGAAGCAGGATGAGTTCACTGTCGAAAGGGCCCTGCTCGGGATCGTTGCGGTTGGCACCCAAGCCGTGAACCTGGCCGTGCCCAAGGGCGAGCCGTGCCGGTGCGAGCCTGGCATCGGCTTCCAGCGCGGCGCCTGCCAGCTTGCGTTCCAGCATTTCCCTGAGGACCGGATCCGGCGCCGTTTGCAGGCCGGGGACATCGGCCAGGAAACCGGCCGGGCCGGCATGGGTATGCGAGCAAGCGATCATGACGCCTGCGGGGTCCAGGCCCAACTCGTCCTTCAGGCGCAGGCGAAGACTTTCGGTGATCTCCAGGCTTATCCCCAGCAGGTCCAGGCTGAAGAAGAGCAAGCGTCTATCACCGGCTTCCAGCAACAATGCTTGAGCTCGAAGCGGGTCGTGGATTCCCTGGCTGCGACCTTGCCGGGCGGCGTAGCCCTCCATGGCAACACCCACGGGAGGTGTGATGTCGATCTCGACCGCGGCTGCGCGTAGCCCGTCTTTCGTCATGGCCTCACCAAATCTTTATCCGTCCCCAATAGCGATCCTGGAGCGGTTTGTTTACGGCCTCATGGCCATCGAGGTTTCCACTCATGAATACCGGCGGCTCGATGCCGCGGTCCAGCAGATTCTGAATGGCCTGCACCACGATGGCATGCAGGATGAACATGCCGGCCACGCCGGAGCCTGGGCCGACGGGCTGCCGGAGCCCCTCCAACGATAGGGTGCAATCACCAAGCGGGCAGTGGTTGTCGATCGCAATGTCGGCCAATTGATAGAGTTTCTTCCCGCTGGAATGGCGGGAGGCGGTCCCTTTGGAGTGGGCCAGGGAGGTGACGGCGATGACCGGGACAGACCGGGCCCGGGCATGCATTGCCATCTCGATGGGAGCCGCATTGCGTCCAGAGTTCGAGACAATGATCAAGCAATCGCGGGTCTCGGGGCGGTAGTACTCGACGATGATCTCGGCCATGCCCTCCACGCGCTCCATTTTCTCTGATTTGACCACTTGCTGGTTTCCTGTCAGGCTGGGCTCCAGGATGGCGTCCACTGGTGCCAGCCCGCCGGCGCGCGCGGCGATATCTTCGGCGATGACGTGGCTGTGACCGGTGCCGAAGGTATATACGATGCCATCACGGGCCACCGTCTCGGCCACGACCGAGGCGGCTTCTTGGATGGGCTGGTGTTCTTCTCTTAAGATGGTTTGCAGGATGCGCAGGATTGCATCCCCATAGGCTTCTACCGGGTCGGGCATGGAGGTGACTCCTTCTCTAGGGCCGGCCTGCGGGAGGAGCTAGAAATCCGGGCTCTGCCCAGGCAAACCGCGGAGGCCAGGCTCCAGGGATGGCACGCCTTGGACCGGCGGCGCCAAGCCTAGGAGCCTTCGTCCTCCTTGACCCATTCGAGAAAGTTGCTTTCGATGGTGGGCCAAAATTCCTTCGGAGGGTCAGCGGGCATCATGCGGCAGGTGATCTTCACGCCCATGTCGTGGGCCTTCTTCAGGGCACGGACTCCCTCCTTGGTGAGGAAGACGGTGTTCGAGAGCTTCTTCGATCCCCGCACGAAGGCCTGGTTCCCCAAGTTGATCTCCTTGAGGTCCAGCCCTCGTTCGATCAGCGCCACGCCATCTTCGGGGAATTTGGCGATGATGAAGATCGTCTCATTCTCCGCCTCCGGGCTCTGACAGTACTTCACGGTATCATCGATCGAGAGCACCGAGACTTTGGCGCCGATCGGCGCCACTGCCTGCAGGAGGGTCACCTGGATCGGATCGGCCGCCACCTTGTCATTGGTGACGATGATATGGTCAATCTTGAACTCTGCGTTCCAACTGACCAGAATCTGTCCGTGAATGAGACGATTGTCCATGCGGACGTGTGCCACAGGCATGCCACGGCCTCCTTTCGTGATCGTGCCCTCAGAATCGGGCTAGCGATTCAGGATATCCGAGAGAGTCTTTACCCCCGACGAGCCGGCCTCACGGGCGATCTCGGTCAATGCTTCCAGGGATTTTCCGTCTCGCTGCACGAGTGTCTCCGCCAGCATAGGTAGATTGACGCCGGTTATCAGCCCCACATGCTCCCGCGTCATCGCCAGGCGGGCGCTGGCATTGAATGGGCTGGCGCCGGGCAGGTCGACCATGATGAGCACACCCTCACCATCGTCCACCTTCTGGATGGCGGCTTCGATGCGTGCCATCAAGCCTTCGACATCGTCCTCTTCTCGCAACTGAATCGTCTCGATGCCTTCCTTCGGCCCCACGATCATGCGGGCGGCATCGAGCAGACCGGTCGCCATCTCTCCATGAGTTACCAGGATGATCCCGACCACGGTTCGTTCTCCTGTGGTGATTATACTCTTCCAGGCGGCCGCCCCTAGGGATCCAGGGGTGGCCTTCATGCCGGGGGCCCTGCTCTGCAATTGTGTGGCTCAGAAGAAGAAGCGTGGCGCCCAAGCCATCTCTTTGTAGCGCTCCATCAGCGCGGCGTTGTGCTCATCGGAGCCGTCCACATTGGCGCTGATGAAGACCGGCGGTGTGATTCCCTGATCCAGTAGGGTCTGGATGGCCTCGGCCATCACCGCGTTGAGCAGGGCCGCGCCCAGCAGGGTCGAAAGCGCGCCCGCCTTCGTCGGCAGTCCTTCGAATGTCAGCGCCGCGTCTCCAATCGGCGTGCCCGTGTCGAGCACGACATCGCCACATTCATAGAGCTTCTTGCCGCTAGAGTGGCGGGAGGTCACGCTCATGGAGTGGGCCAGGGAGGTGACCACGATCACATGAAGCCCGATCTCTTTGGAACGCAATGCCACCTCGATCGGTTCTGGATTGCGCCCCGAATTGGAGATCACAAAGATGGCCTCCCCGGGCTGAACCGGATACTGCTGCAGCAATATTTCGCCGAACCCCTCGAGGCGTTCTGCCATGCCCCATACGGGATCGGGAAGGTGGAATACCGGCGCAAGGCCTCCAGCGCGCTCGCTGATTTCGCGCGCCAGGAGCTGAGAATGACCGCTGCCGAAGGTGTAGACATGCCGGTCGGCGGCGATGACCTGGCTGACGATCCCGGCGGCCTCGCGGATGGCGTCCGCCTGGTTCTCGCGCAGCCATTGAAGCCGTTCAATGGCGAAGTCAAAATACTGCTCAAACATATCTGGCCTCCGCTCCATTCCTATGCTTTCAAGATAAGAAGACAGGGTAATTGGGGAAGGGTAGACACCCAATTACCCTGCTGCGTCCAGGGATCCATGCCAATCGGCGGAGTTCAGCCGAGGATGCCCAGGGCACCGCCGATGAAGCCGATGGCGGTGAGCACGATGATGACCCGGATCGGGCTCCAGCCGCGCTTCAGCAGTGCATAGGCCATCCAGGTGACGAGCAGCGGGAGCATGTAGGGAAGGATGGCATCCAGCTGCTCCTGGATATTGACCACCTGAGTCGTCATCTCGCCCCGCACCTCGACCTCACGCGACCACTCGAGCGGTGTGGTCAGCCGGACGATAGAGGGAGCAAAGCCGCCGATGACGATCAGGCCGACAAGCGTGGCCAACTCGGTGATGCGGGCGATCATCCCGCTACCCAACTGTGCGATCAGGTTGGTCCCCTGACGGTAGGCCCAGAAGAACTGCCAGTATCGCACGGCGAAATAGGGGATCAGCACGAGCAGGATCACCAGGATCGGGCCCATGATATTGCCCTGCAGGGCCATCACCGAGCCGATGCTCATGATGATGCTGTTGTAGAGCGCCCACACAATCGTGTCGCCAACGCCGGCGAGCGGGCCCATCAGGCCCACCTTGAGGCCCTCGGTGGTCTCAAGCGAGGCCCCGCTCTCTTCCAACGCGATATGCGCGCCCAAGATGAGCGGGAAGCCGACAACGGGGTTGGTGTTGAAGAAGTTCAGGTTTGTGAGGAAGGCCTCCTTGAACTCCTCGGGGTCCGGGCGGGTCTTGCGCAGAATCGGAAGGATCGCGGCGCAGTAGCCGACGGACTGCATGCGCTCGTAGTTCCAGCCCAGCTGGTTCAGGAACAGGTAGCGCCAGAAAGACTTCATCAGGTCGCTACGGGTGAGCTTCTTTTCTGCAGTGGTCTCCATCTCAGGCCTCCTGTCCGCGATACTTCAGCTGCTGATAGACCAGTCCAATGGCCAGCGCAGCCAGCGCGATGCCCACCAGCGGGACCTTGAGGTATGCGAAGAGCACGAAGCCGATGAGCAAGAAGGCGGGGTACTTATCGACCGGGAGGATCTTCAGCAGCATAGCGAAGCCCAGCGCCGGAAGGATGCCGCCGGTGACGGAGATGCCCCTGTTGAACCAGGGGTTATTCTCGAAGAAGGCAGAGACGGCCTCCACGGCCGGCTGGCCGAAAGCCACGGCCAGGAACACGGGGATGGCGCGGGATAGGCCCCAGATTAGGTGGCTGGTCCATATCATCATGCGCATGAAGCCGCGTTCATCGCCCGCCTCGGCATATGCATCCGCCCGGTGAACGAAGATGAAATTCAAGAAACGATTCAGAACGTCCACCTGCGTAAGCAGCAGGGCGGCGGGAATGGCCAGCGAGATGCCCACCTCAAAGCCCGCGTCCCTGCCGAAGTAGGTTCCCAGGATCGCACCTACGGTGAAGTCGGGAATCGTCGCCCCGCCATAGGTGTAGACCCCGAGCGCCATCAGCTCCAGCGTACCACCGATCAGCATGCCCGTCTGGACATCGCCGACGATGATACCTGCGCCGAAGCCGGCAATCAGGGGTCTGAATCCCAGGAAGAAGACCGGGCCCAAGATGTCATAGATGCATAAGTAGGCCCAGATAGCCAGGAGTAAGGCTGTAAGCATAATGTGCTTCCTCCTCCATAGGTGATGCCTTGCAAGATGAGATGTACGTCTGTGTCAAGGCGTGCCGCTTGGGTTCAGTCCGATAGCTTCACCACCTTTCTAACCGCCTTTCCTGCAATCAAAGATCCCATCGCCCGCGCCAGAGCGTTGCCCTGGCTGGGGGCGTTGACGCCTATGCGGAATGACAGTCTGCATGAGGATTATCACTGAAGGCCAGCCGAAAGTCCCATACAGCGGCGGGGCGCATGCCCGGCCGGGGCAGGCTTGGCTGGCCTTTCATCAGAGTGGCTGACCGATCGCGCCGATGCATTTCTGCCCTACACGGTGTGCCCATCCAGGTCACTGGCTGAGCTGTCCGTCCTCGGTCCGAAAGATGTTCACGGCTGCAGGCAGGTGACAGAGGGCGACGCAAGCTTCTCGTCGCCCCCCACTGCATCCTGTTCGACTGGTACTCTTATACTATGCCCGCAACAGGCCATTGTCAACTATTTTCGCATCGGCCCCCTGTTTTCCCCGAGGATCGCAATCAGGGTTCACATAGAGAGCACCACCTGTTCGCGGTATGATTGGGGCGCATGCCATGGGTGTGTTGTCCTGCCCTAGGATCCATGCGAGGGTCTTTCACCTGAAATGGACATGCAGATGCGAGTTATGCAGCAGGATCACCGAACCAACGACATACGCTTGGTAGCCATCGATGTGGATGGCACCTTGCTCAACTCGCGCCAGGAGCTTCCTGAAAGCGCCGCGCATATGGTGCGGGAAGTGCTCGCGCGAGGAGTGAAGGTAAGCATCGTCTCTGGGCGGCCTCGCTGCGGCATCCGAGCTTACCTGGAGGCACTCTCCTTGAAAGATCCGGATATCAGCTCCGGCGGAGCGTATATCTACGATCCCCAGCAGGGGCGAGTTCTTGCACATATGCCGGTGCCGCGCCTGGCTGCAAAGGCCGTTGTTCATCGCTCTCGCGAGTATGGCGTGGCGATATTCTTCGAGAGCCCGGAGCAGATCCTTTACGAAGGCGATCCGTCCATTCTGGAGCATACACCTTCGGTTCCTCGAGAGGTTCTCCGAAGAGCGAAGGATATCCTATCTGAAGAGGGGGCCTCGGAGCCGGGAAAGATCACTCTGGTGGGCGAGCCGGAAACGCTGCTCAGGCTGGCTGAAGATCTGGGGGCTCTTCCCTTTCCGGTCCATTGCACATCCTCGGGCCCACGGTTCCTTGAAGTTACCCGTGCGGGCGTAAATAAGGGCAGCGCACTTCGCAGGCTGGCCACCTACCTGGGTATCCCCGACACATCAATCTTGGCAATCGGCGATTCTCACAACGATGTGAGCATGTTTCAATTCGCAGGGCGCTCGGTGGCGATGGGTAATGCCCCGCTGGAGGTTCGCGCAAGCGCAGACCTGTTGGCACCCTCGCACGACTCCGATGGTCTGGCTTGGGTTCTGCGCAAGGAGATCCTGGAAGGCCGCGCTTGAGAGTTGAGTGGCAAGAAGCGGGGAAGTCAAGCCCCGAGGCAGGCCAAAGGAGGCCTCGTCCATGAGCGGAGAAATCCTGGAGCGAGAGATTCTGGAACAGCCTGCCCGCCTGGAATCGTTCTTGAAGGATGAAGGCGGCGTGGTGGGTGAGATCGCCGCGGCCTTGCGCGGCCGCTTCCGCTATGTGGTCATCGCGGCCCGCGGCACCTCGGACAACGCCGCCCGCTACGCAAAATACCTGCTCGGCGCGCACAACCGGATCTCCGTGGCGCTTGCCACACCCTCGCTCTTTACACTGTACAAGCAACCTCCATCGATGGAGGGTGCGCTGGTGATTGGCATCTCGCAATCCGGGCGGCCGCCAGATATCGTGTCGGTCCTGGCCGAGGCCCGCCAGCAGGGTTGTCCGACGCTGGCCATCACCAATCAGCCCGGATCGCCCCTGGCGGAGACCGCAGACTACACGGTCAACTTGCGGGCTGGAGAAGAGAAGGCCGTAGCGGCGACCAAGACCTACACCGCCTCGCTGGCCGCAATGGCGCTGTTTTCGGCCCATCTGGCGCAGGACACCCCTAGGCTGGACGCGCTCCAGGCGCTTCCCTCCAAGGTTGCAGAGACGCTGCGAGCCAACCAGGTGGTGCTTCAGACGGCAGAGCGCTACCGCTACATGGAGCACTGCGCCGTCATCGGTCGTGGCTTCAATTACGCTACTGCCTTCGAAATTTCGCTGAAGATCAAGGAACTCACTCAGACTGTGGCTGAGCCGTATTCCTCCGCCGATTTCCTGCACGGACCGATTGCGCTCATACATCGGGGTTTCCCGGTGATGGTGATCTCGCCATCCGGTGCGGTCTTCGAGGATTTGCGAGGGCTCATCCGGCGGCTGCAATCCTTGCGCGCCGAGTTGCTACTCATTGGCGATGAAGATGAGCTGCTGGGAGAGGCCAATCTTGCCATGCCGATTGCCGCCGGCGTCCCCGAATGGCTCTCGCCCGTGCTGACGGTCCTGCCCGGCCAGCTGTTTGCCCTGGCGCTGGCGCGAGCGCGCGGCCTGGATCCGGATCAACCGCCGGGTCTCACGAAGGTCACTGAGACCTGGTAGATCGCGCCCGTGTCCGGCTGGGGGCGGCGTGGCTCGCAAAGGTGCGATGGGCCGAGCGCTACTTGGCTAGAAACCTTCCCGACTCGTAGATTCGTTCCCCGTCAGCCAAGATCTCGCCACCCTCGCGCATGTTGACCAGCATGTCCCAGTGGATGCTGCTCTGATTGCGCGATCCCGACTCTGGGTAGCCCGCGCCCAGGGCCAGATGGAGGGTCCCGGCCATCTTCTCATCGAAGAGCATGACACCGGTGAAGGTCTGGATATTGGGATTGGTGCCGATCCCCAACTCCCCCAGATAGGCGGCGCCGGCATCCGCCCGCAAGGTCTGGTGCAGGAAGGCCTCGTTCTTCTGCGCGCGGGCCTCGACCACTTTCCCGGCCTCGAACTTCAACTCGACACCCTCCACAGCATAGCCCTGATAGATGCAAGGGTAGGAAAAGCGGACCCAGCCATCGGCCGAATCCTCGACCGGCCCGGTGAAGATTTCGCCATCCGGCATGTTCGACTCGCCTGCGCAGGGGATGAAACGGCGGCCCTCGATTGAGAGCCGCAAATCGATATCCGGCCCGCGCAGCTCAAGATGGCGTTTGCCCTCCAGCAACTGCGCGATGCGCTCTTGCTCCTGGCGCATAGCCTGCCACTCGCCAATCGGGTCCTCGCAGTCGGCAAAGCAACTGCTGTAGAAGAAATCTTCGAACTCCCTCAGGCTCATCTCGGCTTCCTGGGCGAGGGCGTTGGTGGGGAAGCGGGTGGCCACCCAGCGCAAATGGCCTTCAGCCGATCTTTGGAACCAGGTCTGGACCAGCTCCTTGTAGACATCGCGAACGATGTTAAGGCGCTCAGGGGGCACGTTGCTCATGCTGCGGGTGTTGGAAAGGCTGGTGAGCCGGATCTCCACCTCGAACTCCTCCATGACCATGCGTATGAAGGGCGAGATATAGCGGAGCTGCTCATCGCTGGCCTCACGCATGCGGAGCGTGCGCAGCCCGGGCAGGTCGATCAGCGTGTGAGGGTAGCCCCCTGCGCGCAGCACTTCGCGATAGATCTCCGTCACCAGTGGCGCGGCCTGGGGTTCAAGCGGGAAGCCGCGGATGACCACGCGGTCCCCCGGCTGAACGCGGGTGGAATAGCGGATCAGAATCTTTGCCAAATTGAGGATGCGGGGATCTGTCATCTTTCCAAGGGCTCCTTTCTTGGGATCGGGGTCCTATTCTGCTGCGGGAAGGCTGCAAAGGCAAGGGCGCATGGGGGGGAGAAGAACGCCGGGGCCAAATGCCGTCGAATAGGGTAGCATTGAAGGCCATTGACGGATGGATGTGGGTCTGCGCACAAGTTGCCAGGCCTGGATAAGCTTCAGGAGGCGGAATTGCAAAGATCGACCAGGGGAGGCCCAGGCGAGGGCCCTGAGAGCCTCCAGGGTCTGCGCCGGCCAGACAACCAAGGCAAGGACTGGCGCCGCACGCTCTCGATCTTGTTCTTTGCGCAGCTGGCCACGGCGGTGGGGTTCTCCAGCATCTTTCCCTTCCTGCCGCTCTACGTCAAGAGTCTGGGCTCGAGCATGGGGCTGAGCATCGAGTTGCTGGCGGGGCTAGTCTTCTCGGCGCAGGCGTTGACGATGATGCTGGCATCGCCGGTTTGGGGAAGCCTGGCGGACCGCTATGGCCGCAAGTTGATGTCGGTGAGGGCCAGCTTCGGTGGTGCGGTGCTCTTGCTGATGATGGCCTACGTGCGCACAGGGGAGCAATTGGTCCTACTGCGGGCCATCCAGGGACTGATTACCGGAACGGTGGCCGCCAACAGCGCACTGCTGGCGGCGCAGGTACCCCGTGAACGGATGGGGTATGCCATGGGGATGCTCCAGGTGGGGCTTGGGGCCGGTTTGGCTGTTGGACCCATGCTGGGAGGGGCCTTGGCGGACGCCTATGGCTACGCCTCCGCCTTCTACGTGACCTCGATCATGCTGGCGCTGGCCGGGCTGGTGGTGCTGGTTTGGGTGCATGAGGATGCCGAGAGTCTCCAACCCAGGGCCTCTGGAGAGCGCTTCTTCAGCATCTGGCGCCGGTTGCTCACGCAACGGGGAGTATCGATCGGCTATCTACTACGCTTCTTGAGCCAATTGGGGCGCATGATGGTTGTGCCGGTCGCGCCGCTTTTCGTTGAAATGCTGGCGGAGGATGCCGGCGGCGTGAACAGCTACACCGGGCTGGTGGTTGGCGGCGCCTCTGCGGCCACGACCGTCAGTTCGATCTTGCTAGGCCGCCTGGGGGACCGGCTGGGCTATCGCAAGGTGGCGGCGGCAAGCGCCCTCATGGCGGGGCTGCTCTATATCCCACAGACGTTCGTCAGCGAGGTCTGGCAATTGCTGCTGCTGAGCGTCTTTGTGGGTGCCGCCATGGGTGGCGTGATCCCCACCATCAGCGCTCTGCTTGCCAGCTACTCTGGCGGCGGGGAGGAGGGATCGGTCTACGGCCTGGATAACGCCATCCGGGCCGCAGCCAGAACGGTTGCGCCGATGGTCGGTTCGTGGGTGATGCTTGGTATTGGCCTGCGGGCTACCTTCAGCGTGACGGGGGCGCTGTTCTTGCTCTGCGCGTTGATCGCCCAGGCGGCGCTGCCCGCCGCTGGCAAGCCGGCGAAGGTCCCGCCGCCGGCTCCCTATACAAGAAATTGGTGATCCGGCGCGGCCTCACGCTCGGATTGCGAAGGCTGCTCAAGACGATCCTGAGTGCGGGCATGCAGCCCCAGGAAAGCCAGCACCGCCACTCCGCATAGGACTCCCCCAATGTACCAGACCCAGCGCGGGTCGTAGTGGTCCATGATGAGGCCAGCGGCGAGAGGACCGATCGTGGAGGGCACGGCCCAGGATAGGCCAAAGAAGGCCATATAGCGGCCTCGCATGGCCTCTGGAGCAAATCGAGCCGCCAGCGCCTGGCCCACCGGGATCACGATCATCTCGCCCAATGTGATGATAAGCATGGCCGCCAGGAAGAACACAAAACCATCCACGAAGGCGTAGGCGGTGAATCCCAGCATGTACAGGCCTGCGCCGAGGGCCATCATCAAGAGCTGGGGGCAGCCGCTGATCCGCCGGGTCAACCAGAATTGGAAGAGCACAACCATCGTGGCGTTGGCGCTGAGCAAGGCGCCGAATCCCTGTGCGGGCAGCCCGCGCACGTCCCGCAAGTACACCGACAAGGTGCTGTACATCTGCAAATAGACGGTTGTCAACACCATCGAGGCCAGGACGAAACCCAGGAATGCCAGATCGCGGATGGCGGTGGCGTAGCCGCCAAGGGTGGCCAGGAAGGATTCGGGCTCGCCGGCCTCGGCCGTCTCCGGTTTGGTCTCAGGGATCATGGCATAGACGATCCCGGCGGTGATCATACTCGAGATGGCGTCCAGGATGAAGAGCAGTAGGTAAGAACGGGCGGCCAGGAAGCCGCCGATGGTCGGGCCGATCATCCAGGCCAGGTTGCCCGAGACCCGCAGGATCCCGAATCCTTCCGAGCGCTGTTTCTCGGGCAGGAGGTCGGCGACCATCGCCTGCCGCGCCGGGGAGCCAACATCCGAGAGAAGCCCGACGAAAGCCGCCAATATATAGAAGGCAGCGAGGTTGTCCACCAGGCCCATCGAGATCGAGCTGAGGGCACTGATGACCAGCCCGAAGAGCAGGAGGCTGCGTCGGCCGAAGCGGTCAGCCAGCGCCCCGCCCACCATGCTTCCAGCTAGTCCAAAGATGGAGAAGATGCCGAGAAGGATGCCGGCTTCCGTCATGCCCACGCCGAAGCGCTCGGTGACGTAGAGAGCGAAGAAGGGGAAAATCAGCGTGCCGCCCAGGCGGTCGATGAAGCCGGCACCCACCAGGGCCCAGAAGGGGCGGGGGTATTCTGCCAGGGTCTTGCGGAAGCGACGGAGCATGGAAGGTTCTCCTGGCCAGCTAAGGCGCGGTGCGGCGGTCAAGACAGGCGTAGAGCTGGCCGGCGCCGTCCAGCGCATGAGGATCGAAGTAGAGGGATTGGAGCGACCAATCCGCAGGCGGAATAAGGCGCTCCCCCTCGAGAATGGTCGCGAAGGACACCCCGCCAAGCATGCGGGTCGCAATGGTGAGGTAGAGCCTGTCGAGCACACCCTGGCGAAGCAGCATATGCGCGATGCGGGGTCCGGCGGTGGAGCAGATAAGGCTGTGACCGCGCTGATGTAGCGTATCCAGAAGGCGCGAACCCTCGATCCCATCGTCGCCCAGCATGAGCACTTCCGCGCCCTGTGACGCCAGCGCTTCCACGCGGCCCCTGGGTGCACGCTCAGAAGTCAGGATCAGCGGCGATTGCCCCGACTCTCGGAGCGGGTCGGTGACATCGAAATCCAGGCGCGTAGACAGGACGGCGATGGCGGGTCGAGGCGGAAGCCCTCGCGAGCTGCGCCACGCGAGCAGCTCGGACCAGGAAGGCTCGCGTTCAATTTGCAGCAGTTCCTGGGCCGCCCCCTCGGCGTGCTCCCGCAGGTAGTGCCCGCTGATGAGCCAGAGGTCGGCCTGAATGGCAATCTCTTGAAAGAGCCGCCAGTCTCTTGGGTTCATCAAATCTTTAGGGATGACAGGCGGGAGCCCCGGCTCGGCCGCCACGGCGATGCGGCCGTCGAGGCTGGTGATGAAGTTGGCGATGACCCAAGGGCGATTCCGTGCTGTGGCCTGTTCTCGCAAAGATGGGTCCAAGTAGGTTCCCTCGAGGGGCCTCTCCTTGCTCGGAGGGGGGAAGAGCTTCAGAATTGGAGTATGCACCGGGCACGACTCCTTCCGGACATAGAGTTATTCCTGACAGTACCACGCAGAATACGCTTGGGCCAGATCAGGATGGCCTGCGCCCGCTCCATAGGGCCAGCAGGTTGCCGGGCAGTACGATCAGAACTTGCGCCCTCACCGGAAACCTCCGGGGCGATCGCAGCGAGCTGATATTCTTTCGCCAGCCAGGTGAAACCCCATATCCGCGCCGTCCAGAGGCAAAGCCACTCACTTGACATGTGGGGGTGGGTCCTGCAAACAGGGCGATTATACTCGCGGGAGTCCCCCAGCGTCCGATCCCGGATGGATGCGCGAGGAGGAGAGAATCTGGGTTGTGGTATGTTCTGGGATAAGATGGGCAACTGACGAAGTCGTCTTTGGGTGAATGCACGAGGGAGCTGCAGCGAATGATTGTGATCGACGGATCGATGGGTGAGGGGGGCGGGCAAATCTTGCGCAGCGCGTTGACGCTCTCGCTGGTGACGGGCAAGACGATCCGCATCACGGACATCCGGGCCGGCAGGAAGAAGCCCGGGCTGCGCCCGCAGCATCTGGCCGCGGCACGGGCTGCGGCGGCCATCGGCCAGGCGCGCCTGACGGGCGATGCGCTGGGATCACGCGAGTTGACCTTCGAACCTGGCGGAGTGAAGGGAGGGGAGCACCGTTTCGAGGTGGGCACGGCCGGCTCGACCTCCTTGGTCTTGCAAACCATATTCTTGCCGCTTGCGCTTGGGAACTCGCCCTCTCAGGTGACAATCACGGGTGGGACGCATGTTCCTTGGAGCCCCAGCTACCATTACCTGGCCGGTGTCTGGCTGCCGATGATGCGGCGGATCGGCCTGGAAGCCGAGCTTTCATGGTCCTCAGCGGGATACTACCCCGCCGGGGGTGGCGAGATCAGAGCGCGGATCCAACCCAGCGGTCCGATTCAACCCCTGGACTTGAGGGATCGCGGCGAGCTCCGGCGCGTGGAGGGCGTCTCGCTTGTTTCCAATCTTCCCCGGCACATCGCGGAGCGCCAACGGCGCCGGGCAGAGCAGATGCTGGCCTCGCTGGAAGTGCCCATCGAGATCGAGGAGCAGCAGCCACCCTCGCCGGGCAAAGGAACTGCAGTTTGCCTTCAGGCTCGTTTCGACCACAGCATAGCGGGTTTTGCCGGCCTTGGCGCGCCCGGCAAGCCGGCGGAGCGGGTGGCAGATGAGGCCGTGAGCGCCTTCTGGGCCTTCTTGCACGGCGATGGAGCCGTCGACCGTTATCTGGCGGACCAGATCCTGCTGCCCCTGGCCCTCGCCCGCGGGGAATCGCGCTACCGGACGGAACAAGTCACCCGGCACCTTCTGACCCAAGCAGCGGTGATTCGCGCCTTCGCTCTGGCGGATATCGCCATCCCGGAGACGCCGGACTGGCTGGAAGAAGTGATCGTGCGGCCTCGATAGTCCTAAGCTGGGGGGTCCTAGGGAGCCATTGATGCCCCCAGGACAAGCGCCTACAATCCGCATGAATGCGTAAGGAACTGCACTCTTCGGACATGACGAACTCCCCCCTGCGGATCGCGCTGCTGTGGCTGGCGCTGGGCGCGGCGCTCTCTGCATGCAATCGGCCGTTGCTGGCAGCCCCCACCGCAACGCCCACGCCGAGCGTGACGGCCACGCATACCGTGACGCCAACTGAAACGCCGACGGCAACCCCCACGGCGACGCCGACGGCCACGCCCACACCTACGCTAACGCCCACGCCTACGATCACTCCAACGCCCACCATCACCCCTACGCCGACCTTCGACTTTCCCGACGTCACCGCCCGGGTTCAGGCACATTGCCGCTACGGACCACACACAGCCTATCTGCACGCCGGGGACCTCTACCCTGGGGACCACGGGCTGGTGTGGAACCGTAATCGCGATGCCTCCTGGCTGTGGGTCAAGTGGGATAAGCAGGAATGGCCCTGCTGGGTTTCGGCGTCGGTCGTCGATGTGGTAGGGGATGTCTTCACCGTCGTCGAGTATTACCATCCTTTGCCCAAATCCACGCTCTATGGCCCGCCGCGAAAGGTTTGGGCGGACCGCCAGGGCGATCAGGTTACGATTTCCTGGACGCGGGTGGATATGACCGAAGATGACGACCGCGGCTATATGCTCAAGCTGCAGGTTTGCCAGAACGGGCATCTGATCGACTTCCTAGCCCACACTAACGGGACATCCTACACCGTGACGGATGAGCAGAGCTGCGGCCGTCCATCGAACGGCGTTGTCTACACCGTCGAGAAACACGGCTACACGGATCCCAAGACGATCCCCTGGCCCTAGCCCCGTTCGAGCCGACGGGTCGGGTGCCGGGTTCGACCTCCGGCGCAGATCGAGTGGTCGCCGGGGATGCGATCCTGCACGCTGGGGTCAACCCGGTCAGAACCCCAGGACACCCTGTGTATTAAGCTGAATAGAACCTAATCTGTTTTCCACGCCCGCCGGGTTCGGAAAGGACTGTGCTATGCGCGCTCCAGTCCGCATTGAAGAGGTCGCCGGTCGCAGCGACTTGCTCGACTTCGTGCGCTTCCCATGGCGGGTATACCGCGGCGATAAGAACTGGGTGCCGCCTCTCATCCCGGAACGCCTGGGCCGCCTGAATCCCGAATCCAATCCCTTCTTCGACCACGCCGATGTCCGGCTGCTGCGCGCCCGCAGCGGCCGCGAGACGCTCGGAACAATGGCGGTCTTTGTGGACCATCTGCGGCTCCAGCACTTCCAGGATGGTATGGGTGGCTTCGGCTTCTTTGAAGTGGTGGAAGATTTCGAGGTTGCCCGGGCGTTGCTGGATGCCGGACGAGAGCGGCTGCTTGCCTGGGGCATGGAAGGGGTGATCGGACCCACGAACTTCGGCATCAACGATGAGCCGGGCGTGCTGCTCGAGGGCGCCGACGCGCCGGCGGCCTTGCTCGAGGCACACTCACCACCGTATTACGCGCCTTTCCTGGAGCGATACGGCATGGTCAAGCGCTTCGACAACTTCGCCTGGCGGGTCGATCTCGGTAAATTGGAAAGCATCCTCGCCCGGCTTCCCGAGCAATTCCACCGCGTGCTGACCGCGGCTGAGGGGCGCCCGGAAGTGCGCATCCGCAAGCTCCGCATGGGGGATTGGGAGCAGGAAGCGGCGCTCACGTTGCGGCTCTACAACGCGGCGCATGTGACCAGCCCCGAACACGTGCCCATGCCCAAGGAGGTCTTCGACCGCTTCGCCCGGCAGCTGCGACCCTTGCTGGATCCAGACCTGGTGCGCTTCGCCGAGGTGGATGGGGAGCCGGTCGGATATCTGGTGGCGATCCCGGATTTCAACACCGTGCTTCTCCATCTGAAGGTCGGTTGCTCCCCGTTGGATGGCTGAAGGCTCTGTGGTACCGGCGCTGCATCGACCGCGTGAGCTTCAAGCTGCTGGGCGTGCTTCCCCGCTACCGGCGCCAAGGAATCGACTTGCTGCTGTACTTCGACGCCGTGCGGGAGGCGGCCCGCAAGGGGTACCGTTGGCTGGACGGCTCGCTTACGGCCGACCACAACCCCGTCGTTTGGCGGCTCGCAGAGCGCATGGGCGCCGAGCGCTACAAGCACTATCGCATCTACCAGATGCGCTTCGCCGCCGATTGAGGGCATTTCCCGATGGATGCTGCTTGGCTCCACCCCAATCTCACCCTCTGGGAGGCGCTTCTGGAGGTCGCCAGGCGATACCCGCATCGCGTGGCGCTGGTCACGGGAGAGGCGCGTCTGACCTACAGGCAAGTCGTGAATCGTGCCCAGGCGCTGGCTCAGGCATGGCAGGCGCGAGGAGTGAGGAAGGGTGACCGGCTAGCCATGCTGCTCTGGTCTGAGGCGGCCTTCGTCTATGGCTTCTTCGCGGCTGCCTCGATCGGGGCCGTCGTGGCTCCGCTCCCGCCGCGCATCCGCAAGCACCGCCTAGAGCAGTACCTGCGGGATCTGGCGCCTGTGGGGTTTGTTTCCGCTGCGGATGCACAGGTGGAGGGCGGGAGGGAGACGCTTGAGCATCTGCCGGGAGCGATACCCGGCCTTTCCTGGATGATGATCATGGACCCAGAGGACGAGGCGGGTGAGCCGGCCTTGGCGATCGAAGACGGCCTGAAGACCCTTCCAGCCGAAGAGGTGGCTCCGCTGGATGCGTTGGCGGTGCTCTATACCTCGGGAACCACGGGTGAACCGAAAGGCGCAGTGCACAGCCACCGCAGCCTGATCTCCCCCGTGGTAGCCAGCCTGAGGCTGCGGGAAATGTGGCTCAAGAGAATCCCCAGCCCGCGTTTGCTTAGGCGCTGGGTGCGGGCACTGGCACGCTATGGCATGCGGCTGCTGCGGGCGGCCGGCCGGCAGCAGGTGCTGCTTTCGCTGATGGCGATGCACACGATCTCGGGCCTGGAGGCCATGCTGCAAGCGCTCCTGTTTGGCGACCGCCTGGTTCTACTGCGGCGGTTCCACCCGGTGAGGGCGTTGGAATTGGCCATGCGTGAGCGGGCGACAGTTCTGATCGCCCCACCGGTTGCCTATGTCGCCATGCTCCGCAGCCAGGAGGCCGCCGGCAATCCGATTCCCTCACTTCTTATTTGCGCTACGGGTGCGGCGCCCTGCCCGCCAGAGCTGGCGCGGGAGATTCAGGCGCGCTTCGGCTGCGCAGTGCATATCGGCTTCGGGCTCACCGAGGTAGGGGGTGGCATTGCCGCCACCGTGCTGGATGATGCCCCCCGGGTTCAGGCCGAGACTGTTGGCCAGCCCATGCCTGGCATTGAGGTGCGCATCGTGGACGAGGCCCGCCGTCCACTGCCCGCTGGTGAGGCCGGCGAACTGGCCTGCCGCAGCCCTGGGCTGATGATCGGGTACCTGGGTGGGGAGGGGATGGAGGACGACCGGCGGGACGCGAAGGGCTGGTACTACATGGGAGATCTGGCAGTCATGGATGCGCGCGGCTTCCTTCGCATCCTGGGACGAATGAGCGATAGGATCATTCGTGGGGGTCAGAACATCTATCCTCAACGCATTGAGGATCACCTTGTCCAATTGCCCGGGATACGTGAGGCGGCGGTGGTGGGCGTGCCGGATGCCTTGCTCGGGGAAACCGTCTGGGCCTTCGTGATCCCGGAGGAGGGGGCAGCGCCGGGCCGCTCCGAGATCCTCGCCCATTGCAGGCAGGGATTGGAGGCGCACGAGGTGCCCGATCAGGTGCGTATCGTCGAGGATTGGCCTCGAGCCGAATCAGGGAAAGCGCAGAAATACCGATTGCGGCAGATCGCAACACAGGAGCGAGCCGATGACCGATGAACCCTCCACAGAATTGCTCAGCTTCGACGCCTTCCGGCAAATCCTGGCAGAGGAACTCGCCGTGCCCCTCGATGCCTTGCAAGAGGGGGCAGCCTTCATCGAAGACCTCCAGGTGGATTCGCTGGCACTGGCCTCGATGATGCTGCGGCTCGAAGAGCTGGGGCTTTCCATTCCGCTTGAACGAGCATGGGAAATCGAGACTGTTGGTGACGCCTACAAGGCCTACTGCGAGAGCAGGCCATCGTTCCCGAATCCTTAAGTGTGTGGGTTCGAAGCGTCCTCGGGGCGCGGTCCTTGCGGGGGACTAACCCTCGGCTGGGGCGGGCATTTGCTTAGGACGCAGCATCGCTCGAACTGCCTGGGATAGCGTGTCCGAGGTGATGGGCTTCTGTATCCATGTTACCCGTTCGTAGTCCAGCAATTCGCGCGTGTGGGTTCCCAGCGGATAGCCCGTCATGAGCACCAGCCGCACCTGGGGATATTGCTCGGTGACGATATCGTAGAGCTCCTGCCCTCCCATGTTCGGCATCACCAGGTCGCTGACGATCAAATCGAAGCTGCCTTGGGTTTCGATCAGGAGGTGCACGGCCTCCTTTCCGTCGGCGGCCCCGGAGACGACATACCCCAGCGATTCCAGGATTTCGCAGATGGCCAGCCGGGTGGCTTCATCGTCCTCGACGACCAGGATAGGTTCGCCTAAGCCGGCCCGCGCCTCCTCGATATCACTGACGCCGGGTGCTTCGGAGGGCTCTTCGATGGCGGGCAGCAAGATGGTGAAGGTCGTGCCCTGCCCGGGCCGGCTATCGACATCGATGTAACCGTCATGCTGCTTCACGATGCCGTAGACCTGCGCCAGGCCGAGGCCGGTGCCCTTGCCTTGGGGCTTGGTGGTGAAGAACGGCTCGAAAACGTGGGGCAAGTCTTTGGGAGGAATGCCGACGCCGGTATCCGTCACGCGGATGCGAACCCAGCGGCCGGCGTCCATTCCTGGGAAGGGGAGGTAGGGCGCATGCAGCTTGATTTCATCCAATTCGAAGCGCAGCTCGCCGCCCTTGGGCATGGCATCGCGGGCGTTAACTGCCAGGTTCATGATCACCTGCTGCATGCGGGTGGGATCGGCATCGATGTAGTAGGCGTCCTGTCCGTTGAACTTGACGCTGATCTTCACATTCTCGGGGAGCGTGCGGGATAGGAGCATCTCGATCTCATGGAAGAAGGGTGCCAGATCCATGGGATGGCGCTCCATCACGGACCGTCGGCCAAAGTCCAGGATCTGCGAGATCAGCGTCGAGCCCCGCTGGGCCTGCTTGACAATCGTGGCAAGGTGCTTGCGATCCTTGGGCATCAGCGTGGCGCTTTCGAGTAGCAACTCGCTGTAGAGAATGATGGTTCCCAGGATGTTGTTGAAGTCGTGGGCGATGCCGGCCGCGAGCTGCCCGACCGCCGCCAGCCGGTCCTGCAGTTGGACCCGCTGCTGAGCTTGGCGGGTCTCGGTCACATCGCGGACAACCACCAACATCACAGGCTCACCGTCCCTGAAATGTAGATTGGCGGAGATCTCTACCGGAAAAGTCTCCCCATTCGAGCGAATGTTCGTGGTTTCGATGATCTGGTCTGTAAGTCCTTGTGCGACCATTTCTGCGGGGAGAACATAGGGATGCCCCTCAGGCACGAGGTCCTTCACGCGCTTGGAGAGCAGCTCCTCCCGCGTCCAGCCATACATCTCACAAGCCCGGCGGTTGACATCCAACACACGGCCATCCATGCTTTGGACGAAGATGGCATCCTGGACGCCTTCGAAGATGCTGCGGTAGTTGGCTTCGGACTGGCGAAGAGCCTCATCGATGTATCGCGCTGTTTCGGGATGATTGCCGGCCGGAGGGGGGCTGTATTCACGCGCCTGGAGCTCACGGGTCACCCAACCAAGGAAAGTCTGCCACTCCAACTTTCCAGGCGGCTGGTTGGGATCCAATCCCAGCTCCTCGAGCCTGCGTCTTAGTGCCCTGTCGATCATCTTCTCTCTATCCTCGCCTGCATGCTTGATCAGCGGCGGAAAGGCCAGGCCTGCCTCCTGCCGGAGGGGATGGGGACGGGTGCCGGCGTGGCTCCAAGCGGGAAGTGTCGCTCAGGCAGGCGCGGTGATCGCCTTCCCCTGCGACGTTGGTTGACCTTCTGCATGAGTCTGCGTAGCTTCCTCATATAGCTTCTCCCGGGCGACAAGGGACTGTTCTCAGGATCCCCAGATTGCCTTGGATGTCAGGAAGATGGGCCTTCTACCGAGAGGCCTCGCCCTTGCCCATCATGTGTCCAAGGCTAGGATACAGGGACATGGGCTGGATGTGGGAGGACTGCAAATCGATTGTAAGGAGGAGGAGAGCCGCTATGGGAATGCAAGTGGAAGGGCGGCTAATATTTCCATTGCCACCGTCCCTGTTTGAGTGGATAATCACAAACGCTTATTGCCCGCCGGACGCTCTGTTCTTTTTAGGTAGCCCCGCTCCCCTCTAAGCAGAAAGGATGTGTTGCATGAATCGGGAAGACAGCGCCAATCTTGTCAACGGCTATATGAAGCAAATTGACCGGACAGCGGCGGCGGTCGCCTTCAAACCGGGTGAGAATGTAGGATTCTCATCTATGACCTACCAAAATCTAAAAATCGAGGTAGGTCTCATCGAGATGGACGATTCCGGGATGGACTTGTTGATAAGCATCGGGCTCATACCGGTTCCAGGCCAGGACCGCGAAGCGTTCATGCAGCAACTCCTGCAGTGGAACAACTTCGTGAGCGGCTACGGCCACTTCTCGCTGGGCAATGATGGCAATACAGTCTTCATGGTCTGCCGCCGCCCGGTTGCCGAGCTGGACTTCGAGGAATTCGAAGCGCTCATCGCCAACATGTCCGGCAACAGCTTTGCTGTGCTGCGGCAAGCACAGTAGCGCTTTCCTGGGCGCTCCCGTTCGCGATTGTTTATAATTCCGGCCAAGTAAGTTTTGGAACGGAGCAAAGCCGTGTATGCGGCTGCGCATGGAAACCCGCGCCCATCAAGAATCGAATTGGGTTTGCAGGACCGGGAACAGATTTCGAGGGAACCCTTTCGATTGGATCCAAGGACCGCGCCGGGTGGTGTGGCTCTGATCGTCTGCAATCTGCATCACGTGCTCCCTTTCTATCAGCGGGTGCAGGGGCTGCCCGCGTCACCAGCTGGCAGGCGTGGTGGTGCTTGGCACCGGAGACCCGGACCTGCTGCTCTTGCATTAGGCTGCCTCCGCGCAACGCCTCCGGGGCACGGCCGGCCTTTGCCATTCCGCCATTCTGCTCCCCAGCTGCCAAAGATGCGTATCGGCAACTTTCACCTTCATGTTGCCGACCTGCAGGCTGCGGACGACGAATTCGAGGCCCGGCAGCGTGCTCTCGATCGCCAGTTCTGGCGAGGCGGAGCCGCATGGTACAATCCGCTCGGCCCTGGCGCCGGCGGACAGGCACTTAGAGACTCCCCGCTGCAGGCGCAGGGACAGTTGGGCCTGATGCACATACTGCTGATCCACCAGATCTTCATCCGGCCGCAAGACGCGGGTGGCACCCGCCACTACGAGTTCGCCCGGCATCTTGTCCGCCGCGGCCATCGGGTGACCGTCATCGCCGGATCCCGCAGCTACCTCACAGGCGAGCCCATCCAGGCACCCAAGCGAGAGATCATCGAGCCCGGATTCGAGATCCTGCGGGCTTTCACGCTGGGCGGAGTCCACCGCAACTTCCTGACCCGAACCCTGGGTTTCATCTCCTTCATGCTCTCGGCCGCCTGGCTCGGCCTGCGGGTCAAGGGCTTAGATCTGATCTGGGGCACCTCCCCGCCATTGTTCCAGGGCCTCTCGGCGTGGTTTGTGGCCCGCATGCGGCGGTTGCCTTTCCTGTTCGAGGTGCGCGATCTCTGGCCCTATTTCGCTGTGGCGGTGGGCGTGCTCAGGCAGCCGTTGCTGATCAGGCTGGCGGAGTGGGCCGAACGGACGCTGCTGCGCAACGCCGACCGGGTGTTGGTCAACTCCCCTGGATTTCTGGACCATGTGCAGTCGCGGGGCGCGCGATGGGTTGATCTCATCCCCAACGGCGTCGACCCGCAGGCCTTCGATCCGGAGGCGGATGGGTCGGAATTCCGCAAGGCTCATGGCCTCGAGGGCAAATTCCTGGTGGTGTACACCGGCGCCCATGGCATGTCCAATGACCTGGACGTCGCCCTCGAAGCGGCAAGACACCTGCGGGGTGACGACGAGATCCGGCTGGTGCTGATCGGAGATGGGAAAGAAAAGCCTCGACTGGTTCAGGAAGCGGAGCAGGAGGGGCTGCGGAACGTGCTCTTCCTGCCGCCAGTGCCCAAAGCCGAGATCCCAAGGGTCCTGGCCGCCGCCGATGCTTGCCTGGCGATCCTAAGGCCGATCGAGGCCTATCGCACGACCTATCCCAATAAGGTCTTCGACTACATGGCGGCAGGCAAGCCGGTGGTGCTCGCTATCGATGGCGTGATTCGTGAGGTGGTCGAACGCGAGAGCGCAGGCGTGGCGGCGCCTCCTGGGGATGGGGCGGCGCTCGCCCGTGCGATCCGCGAGCTGGCGGCCGATCGCGAAGCGGCGGCGGCGATGGGACGGCGTGGCCGGGCAGCGGTCGAGACGAGCTTCAACCGCAGGCGGCTGGCGCAAGAGCTGGAAACCCTGTTGGAAGCCATCGTCGCGCCCCCGATATCCCCTTGAGCAGCTTGCGCGATTCGTGGCAATCGTGGGAACCTAGGGGAGCCATCCGGGCAGGGAAGTCTTCCTCGAGAAGCGGTCATCGATGAGAGATTCTGGATCCTCCAGCAGCGAGATCAACCTGCTCTTCACCAGCGTCGGCCGCAGGGTCGAGCTGATGAACGCTTTCCGCGCGGCCTATGCCCGCCTGGGCTTGCAGGGAAGGCTCGTGGCGACGGATATCGACCCGCTGGCGCCGGCGCTGCAGAATGTCGACCGGGCCTATCTGGTCCCCAGGGTGGACGACCCCCGCCTGCCGGGGCGCCTGGTCGAAATCTGCGAGCAGGAAGACATCCGACTCATCTTCCCGCTGATCGATCCAGATATCCCTCTGCTGGCGCGCCATGCCGAGGATTTCCGATCCGTCGGGGCTCAGGCGGTGGTCGTCTCTCCAGATGCAGCCGATCTCACTCGCGATAAATGGAAGACGCATGCCTTCTTGGACGAACTGGGCGTTCCCGCGCCGCGGACCTGGCTGCCGGAGCAGCTCGAGGGCGGGGCGCCGGGGTTTCCGCTATTCGTCAAACCGCGCTTCGGCAGCGCCGGCAAAGGCGCCTTCCGGGCCGACAATCCGAAGGCATTGGAGTTCTTGCTCGACTATGTCGCCGATCCGATCGTGCAGGAGTTCCTTCCGGGCCCGGAAGTGACCTCCGACGTGGTCTGCAGCCTGGAGGGGGAGGTCTGGGCGGTGGTCTCGCGGCAGCGCATCGAGGTGCGATGGGGAGAGGTCGCCAAGGGCGTGACCATCTTCGAGCCCGAGATTCAATCCGCCTGCCTGAAGATCGCCAAGGAGCTTCAGGCGATTGGCCCGATCACGGTGCAGTGCATGGCGCGGGATGGCGAATTCCTGTTCACTGAGATCAACACCCGCTTCGGCGGGGGTCATCCGCTGACGCTCCAGGCCGGCGTGCCCTCGGTCGAATGGTACCTGCGCCAGGCGGCTGGCTTGCCGGTCGAGGTTCCGCCCCTGGGGACCTATCAGCGCGGCCTGTATCTCACCCGCTTCGACCAATCCCATTTTCTCACCGATGAAGACTTGGACCGGGTTTGAGGCGGTCGTCTTCGACCTGGACGACACGCTCTACGCCGAGCGCGACTTCGTGCGCAGCGGCTTCGAGGCCGTGGCCGCCTGGGGGGAGGGGGCTTTGGGCCTGGACACCGCCGAGAGCCTGGAGGAGATGCTCGCGATCTTCGAGCAGGAGGGGAGCGGGCGGGTGTTCAACGCCTGGCTGGCCGCGCACGATCTGCCGCTTGAGTCCTGGCTGGGGCAGGCCATAGAGGTCTATCGGGGGCACAGACCGAAGATCAGGCCCTTCCCGGATGCCGTGCCCGCGCTGGAGCGGCTCTCAGGCAAGTTCCGGCTGGGGCTGGTCACGGAGGGGCCAGCGAGGGCGCAGCGCAACAAGCTGGAGGCGCTCGGCCTGGGGGACTTCTTCGAGGCGGTCGTGATCCTGGGCTTCGAAGATCGTGAGCGCTGGAAGCCCGACCCCTATCCCTTTGGGTTGCTGCTAGAGCGGATGGGTCTGGAGGGTGAGCAGGCACTCTATGTGGGCGATAATCCGGCCAAGGACTTCAAGGGCGCCCGCGCGGCCGGCATGGGGGCGGTGCGCCTGCGCCGTCCGGAAGGGCTGCACTTCCAGGCCGAGCCCCAAACGACGGACTATGCGCCGGATGTGGAAGTCGAGTCGCTGTCGGCGCTGGCCGATTGGCTGCTTAAGACCGAAGGCTGAGAGAAGACGTTATCGACGACCCCGGGCTGGTGGATGCGGGGCCAAGCGGCCCGGCCTGTGCTCGGCGGTGAACGGCGTCCCGCGACCCGGCAGATAGCCTAAGCATTTCATACGCGTGCGGAGCGTGGTGCGTTCCTCCAGGTCTTGAGGGGACCGCCCATAAAGCGGTTCATCCAAGAAAACCCGTATGAGCCGAGCCGTCGAAGGATGTGCCTCTAGGAAGCGCGAAGTTGCTCGATGAGTCCCTGCCTGAGGGGCACCCTCGCAAGGAAATATCCGCCATAGTGATCGGGAGCTGGGCTGTGGATGCTGGCGCTCAGGTTGCAAGCTCGCTGTAATATGATCCACGGTGTGAGCCATGGTACGATCCTGCCGTCCAAGATGGCAACGCCGGAGGCGTGACCGCAAAGGTTTGCGGTGATGCGCTTGGAGTGCATGACCTTTCGGCTGGACGTGATTAGAGAATCGCCATCACCATATCTTTAACCTGGGAGTACCGCTGCGAACGACACATCCCACTCCCATGATGACCGATCCATCCTCGCGAGCCCCGCACTAAATCAAATCTCCTCGGCGCACCCGTTTGACGAGGCCCTGCCTGAGCGGGCTTCATCGGGCGGCGAGCATCTACATCCAGCGGGCCAGTATTTCAGCGCCGTCCCTCTGGGGATTATTTGCTATTGCCACCCTAAAGGATAATGGGGACGTCTGCGCCTACTGGCCGCAGATCGCAGCCATGCATGGCCGTGTCGAATTGCTGACGATGTGCTGCCGTGAGCTGTAGATGATCGATTCGGCTGCCAAGGGCACGGCTTGATATTGGAGATCGCTGTGAGGGTTGTGTTCTGTGCTCTGGGAGAAGATAGCGGGGGCTTGTCCAGTCGCAGATATGTATCTTTAGTGTGAGTGGGCACCTGACATCGAAGGCATACATGCTTCGAAGGAGAGTCCGGCCAAGATGGCTATAGGATTTGCACAAGGTGAGTTCTGGATCATCTACCCCAAGGGGAGGGGCATCATGTGGTCCATCTGGCGATGGAGATCGAGAATCCCTTAGCATCGGGTTGGCCAATGGGAGGGCCGGGGGAGAATTGCCCGTGGGTCGATTTGCGCGGTTTGCGTCTTGTCAAGTGGTGTAAATTTCGTGTACATCCTTGGCTTCTTCGAGTCTCAGGATCCTCCTAGAATCATCGAACGGGAGCCAATCGGAGAGGGGCTGGCTCTGCGACGAGCACCCTGTCAGGCTCCATGAGCTTCCGCATCGACTCTTTGCTGAAATAGCGCCTCCCCACCTGCCACTCGTCGCTCGTTTCCATCAGGATCGATCCAACCAAACGGATCACCGAAGGCTCGTCCGGGAATACGCCCGCAACATTCGTCCGCCGCTTGATTTCCTCATTGAGCCGTTCTAGCGGGTTGGTTGAGTAGATGTGTGTCCGAAGTTCATGTACGCCAGCACATCGTCCTCAGCCCTGGCCACTACCTCGGCCGCCTTCAGCCATCTGGGTTGCATGGCCCTGACCACCTCGTTCAGTTGCTGCCCGGCTGCCTCTCGATCGGGTTGGGCGAAGATCGTCCGAATGGCAGCCGCCACCACAGCCTTGCTGCCCTCGGGGATGTTGGCTAACACGTTCCGCATAAAGTGCACCCTGCAGCGCTGCCATGTGGCGCCGGTCAGCGCCTCACCGATCGCCGCTTTCAACCCCTCGTGGGCGTCACTGGTCACCAGCTGCACGCCTTTCAACCCCCTGCGAACCAGGCTTCGAAGTTAATCCATCCAGAAAGCGTACTCCTCGCTTGCGCCCAGAGAGAAGCCCAGAATGTCCCTTTCCTCCGTCTCACGTACTCCGATAGCGATCACCATCGCCTGGCTCACGATCCGGTGGTCTTGACGGACTTTCAGATACAGCGCATCCAACCACAGGTAGGGATAGCTTCCTTCCAGCGGACGGCTGCGAAAGCCTTCTACAAGCTCGTCCAGCTCTTTGCAGATCCGGGAAACCTTGCTCTTATCAATCCCGGTGAGCCCCAGAGCCTTCAGCAGATCATCGACCTTGCAAGTACTGAGGCCCTTCACATGCGCTGTTTGTACGGCCGCCAGGAGCGCCTTCTCCGCCCTTCTCCGTGGCTCGAGCAGGCCCGGGAAGTAGCTGCCTTCGCGCAGTTTGGGGATCCGGAGAGGGATTTCACCCACTCGTGTCTCCCATACCAGTTCGCGACGCCCATTGCGGTGGTTCTTACGATGCGGCGATCGTTCGTATCGTCCAGCACCGATCTTTTCCTCCGCTTCGAGCTCGATCGCCAACTGGGCAACCAGTCGTGCTCCTTCCTGAAGAAAATCGCCGTCCAAATTAATCCCGATCTTGCTAAGGTACTCAAGTAGTGTCATAGTTGGATCGGTCATCGTTGTGCTCCTTTTGTGATTTGTCCGATTGCTTAGGGATGCACCACCCGATGGCCACTTTTTCAACTCATATTTACACCACTATATGAGAGTGCGCCCAGCGCCGTTGGAGGTGAACATGGAGTGAACCGAACCGACGCACAAGCTCGTCGTCGCCAGCCGGTGGAAGTCCGGCCCGGGTAACTGCCAGGAGGCCCGGTAGCAGGTACCCCGAACGGGGCACAGGCTGGCGGCCTGGACTGGAAACGGATCA